>NZ_JAQQEU010000024.1:0-109952 GCF_046026895.1 Paraburkholderia sediminicola | reverse complement strand
GTTAGATGCTGGTCTCCGTGTGTCGCCACGAAGTATGGGTAGGATGATGGGTAGGCGGTGATCACGCAGTGTGGGAGTCAAAACTGGCGCGGTTGCCCGGGCGGTTGTTGGAGTCGGCTGCCTTCCGCCATAAGGCTTTGCGGCAATTCCGCATCCTGTTTGTAGAGTTCATCAATTGATGTCGTAAACGTCACGAATTGGTTGTTTTGCGTGGATATCCGTACGCTGGTCAAAAACTCCCTACGGTATGGCACTTTAGGTGTTACTTCGGCGGCCTTCAACATTCTTTGGGTGGATTTCGGTAAGCGCCGTGTCGTGCTGCGCTTATTGAGCCGTTCCGGGCAGTGAGTTCGTGGTCCGGTGGAAAAGCCGCGCTAGCAGAATTAACGGACAGCATTAGCACCCTTATGGGCACCGCTAGCAGAATTAGCGATCTTCAACAGATGCAGACCATCTTCGACGGATTTGCGGGCGTGCGCGGACGTGCAACTATCACTCGGGACGGCGCCTGGTACATCCCGTTCTATCTCGACGTGGGGACGGGGACCTCGAAGTTCACATGGCAGGCGCTGACACGGCTGGCCTACGCGGCAAAGCGGGTCGATGTCGGCCTGCTCTATCGGTACCTCGCATTTTACGGCTCAGGTAATCAACTCGTACAAACGCTGCGCTTTAGCGGCCCAAGCTTGAATGTGACCTTCAAGTTCTGATCGCGTTTTGGCGGCCGTTCAAATCGCAAGACGCCGGTGGCAGGCGACTCGATTTTGCAACACGGTCTGCCTGAAAAGAGAGACAGCGCATCGCGGCGTTGCACCGGTCGAAACAGGCACGCCCACTACAAGGGTCGCCGGGCGGCCGATGCATGCTCCGCTGCTGGCGGGCACGGCATTCGACCGGCACTCTTCGTCAGTACTTGATGTCCCGCTTGTCCTGGCGGCCACCCTGCTTCGTGTCGCGCTTGTCCTGCCGACACTGCGAGTTGCTCTTCTGGTTTGCGGCCCGGCAGTCTACTTTGTTCGAGCGCGCCTCGTGTTTTGCACTCTGGTTTGCGTTCCTGCCTTCCTGGCGCTGTTGCGACTGGTTGGTGGCGAGAGCTGCGCCCGACAAGGCCAGGAGTCCGGCTGCGGCCAGGATTCCGCCCGTCCGCCTCCAAAGTCCTTTTCTTGAATCGATCATTTTCACGCTCCTCCGTGCTTGATTGAAACGGCGGTCAGCTGTCGCGCCAAGCCGCCTTCGCATGCTCGTAGAGAGCCAGACCCAAGGAAGCCGCCTCCGATAAAAGCGAGCATCCGTTAGAATTGCGCGTCCCCGAGAAGGTCCGTCATTTCGAAGCGCCTGAGCTTGTCGCGCACAGGATCCTTAAGCTCGGCGAAGTGCAACTCGATGCCACGCGCTCTCAGCTTGCGGATTAACTCGCGAAGCATATCGGTCGATGCCACGTGAGTTGTCGTGGCTGAAACGCACGCGTCTATGATCGGTAGCGGGAACCGTGAGACGCTAGTGAGCGAACACGGGCGGGCGGATCAAGACCTCACGCGATTTGCCGGCTTTGGAATGAGCGCCGACTCTGGCGGTTTTCATACTTATCCTGGGTCTCCATAAATCAGAGAGCAAGAAAGCCCTTGTACAAGCCAAATGCGGCAATGACCGCACCGATCACCACTGCCGCGAATATGCCCTTCTCGACATGGGTGAATACAGGCTGCTCAACCTCGCGTTTCGCCTTGGCGAACAGCAGCACGCCGGGCGCATAGAGAAGCGCCGACAGCAACACGTATTTGAGGCCGCCGGCGTAGATGAGCCATACAGCGTAGATCACAGCGATAGCGGCTACAACCATGTCCTTGCGGCGCTGCGGGCTTGCGGGCTCATATGTCTCGCCGCGCACCGCGAGCAGCAATGCGTAAGCAGCAGACCAGAAGTACGGAAGCAAAATCATCGACGTCGCCAGATAAATCAGCGACAGGTAGGTGCCTTTCGAGAACAGCGTAATCACGAGAAACAGCTGAATCATCCCGTTGGTGAGCCAAAGCGCGTTCGCGGGTACTTTCTTCGCGTTCTCCTTATGCAGGAAACCCGGCATCGTGTGGTCGCGTGCCGCCGAAAAGATAATCTCCGCGCACAGAAGAACCCACGACAACAGCGCGCCTGCCAGCGAGATGACCAGCCCGACGCTGATGAGAATGGCGCCCCAAGGGCCGACGACGCGCTCGAGCACGCCCGCCATCGACGGATTTTGCAGCCCCGCCAGCGCCGGTTGTGTCATGACGCCGAGCGACAGGACGTTCACGGCCACCAGCAGCAGGAGCACGCCGATGAAGCCGATCACTGTCGCCCTGCCCACGTCTGCGCGATGCTCGGCCCGTGCCGAGAAGATGCTCGCGCCTTCGATCCCGATGAACACCCACACCGTCACCAGCATCATGCTGCGTACCTGGTTGGCGACGCTGCCGAGCTTGGGGTTATGCAGGCCCCAGAAGTCCGCCGAAAACGTTTCATACCTGAACGCGAACAGGCAAAGCACGACAAATAAGAAAAGCGGCACCATCTTCGCAATGGTGGTGATCAGATTGATGAATGCGGCTTCCTTGATGCCGCGCAAAACGAGGAAATGCACACTCCAGAGCAGGACCGATGAGCAGACGATGGCGACGGGTGTGTTGCCCTGGCCGAACGCGGGAAAGAAATAGCCGGCGGTGCTGAAGAGCAGCACGAAATATCCCACGTTGCCGAGCCAGGCGCTGATCCAGTAGCCCCATGCGGATCCGAAGCCCATGTAGTCGCCGAAACCCGCTTTTGCGTAGGCATAGACGCCGCCGTCGAGTTCGGGCTTTCGGTTGGCGAGCGTCTGGAATACGAACGCGAGCGTGAGCATGCCGACAGCGGTAATGGCCCAGCCGATTAGAATGGCGCCGACATCGGCACTGACCGCCATGTTCTGTGGCAGGGAGAAGATGCCGCCCCCCACCATCGACCCGACGACCAGCGCAACCAGCGCACCCAGCCTGAGCTTGTTCGACGACGCGGATGAAGATGCCGATGTAGGCGCCGATCCGGACGCGGGCGAAGACTTTGGAACGGACATGTCACCTCTCCTTCACGTGTGAACCCCACGGTCGGCATGTCGTCCGTGATCGCCTTTGGTGGGCCGCCGCGATGGACACGGCCCAGTCAGACGACGTTCAGTAGCGGCGCATGCCGTGGGAATCCGATCTTCGCGAGACGCGTCAAGCCGCGTCACTCCTGGTGCCGCAGACCTTGAACCTCGGTGCTCACGCGTGTGCCGGCCCGATGCTCCGTAATCGCCACGATGTCCGACAGCGAACCGATCGCGGCACTCTTCCCTGTGTTGCGGGCGAAGCCGATCGCGGCCGCCACTTTCGGTCCCATGGAACCAGCGGCGAAGCCCAGCTTCTCCAGTTCATCCGGATGTGCTTCGAGCACTGCCTTGCGCGTAGGCTTGTCCCAGTCCACGTAGACCGCGTTGACATCCGTGGCGATGATCAGCATGTCCGCACCGAGTTCCTCGGCGAGAAGCGCCGAGCACAGGTCCTTGTCGATGACCGCTTCCACGCCCACGAGGTTGTGACTGGCGTCGTACATTGTCGGAATCCCGCCGCCGCCCGCGCAGATCACGATGGTGCCGTGTTCCAGTAACCACTTGACCGGCCGGATCTCGAAGATGTGTTTCGGGCGTGGGCTCGCGACGACGCGGCGAAAGCGGTCGCCATCCGGCGCAATACTCCAGCCTTTTTCCTTCGCGAGCCGCTCGGCTTCTTCCTTGCTGTAGACAGGTCCAATCGGCTTGGTCGGCTCCTGAAAAGCCGGGTCGTCAGGATCGACTTCGACCTGAGTCAGAATCGTCGCGAACGGCACTTCGTAGGGCAGCAGGTTGCCCAGTTCCTGCTCGATCAGGTAGCCGATCATGCCTTCCGTCTGGGCACCCAGCACGTCGAGCGGATAAGAAGCAACCTCCTTGTAGGCCGCGCCCTGGAGCGCCAGCAGACCCACCTGCGGGCCGTTGCCATGTGCGATAACCAGTTCATTGCCGGCCGAAATCCGCGCGATCTGCTCGGCGGCGGTCCGCACGTTCTCGCGTTGGTTCTCCGCCGTCAACGGCTCGCCGCGCCGTAATAACGCATTGCCGCCCAATGCAATCACGATTCGCATGATCCACCTCGTTCGATGTAGTCCCTGCCGGGCGCGCCCACGCGCGCCGCGCGACGGATCGTCAGATCTCGGCGAGTGTCGACACCAGAATCGCCTTGATGGTGTGCATGCGGTTTTCCGCCTGTTCGAATGCGATGTTCATCGGCGACTCGAATACCTCTTCCGTAACCTCGATGCCATTGGCCAGATCCGGATACTGGGCAGCAATCTTTTTGCCGACCGCGGTTTCGCAATTGTGAAAGGCAGGCAGGCAATGCATGAACCTCGCCCGCGCATTCCCTGTCGCCTTCATGAGCTCCATGTTCACCTGGTACGGCAGCAGTTCTCCGATTCGCTCGCCCCACGCCTCGACAGGCTCACCCATCGACACCCAGACATCGGTGTGCACGAAATCCACCCCTTTGACGGCGGCTTTGGCGTCCTCCGTCACCGTGATGCGCGCGCCGCTCTCTTCGGCGAACTTTTTGCATATCGCGACGTGGTCTTCATGCGGCCACAGCGCCTTGGGTGCCCCTATGTGCACGTCCATGCCGAGCTTCGCGCCGATCAGGAGAAGTGAATTGCCCATGTTGTTGCGCGCGTCGCCGAGATACGCGTAGCTGATGTCGTGCAGCGGTTTGTCGCTGTGCTCGCGCATCGTCAACACGTCGGCGAGCATCTGGGTCGGATGGTATTCGTCGGTCAGACCGTTGAAGACAGGCACACCCGCGTATTGGGCCAGTTCCTCGACAATTTCCTGGCTGTACCCCCGGTATTCGATTGCGTCGTACATGCGGCCGAGTACGCGCGCTGTATCTTTCATGCTCTCCTTGTGTCCGATCTGCGAAGAATTCGGATCGATGTACGTGACGTTGGCGCCCTGGTCGTAGGCCGCGACTTCGAATGCGCAGCGGGTGCGCGTCGAGGTCTTTTCGAAGATGAGTGCAATATTGACGCCCTTCAGGTGTTGCTGTTCGGTACCTGTATATTTCGCTCGTTTCAGGTCACGCGAGAGGTCGAGCAGATAGCGCAACTCGCGGGGGGTGTGATGCATGAGACTCAGGAGATTCCGGTTGTGCAGATTGAATGCCATGATGGTCCTCGAATGTAGACTCGATGTTGCGCTGCGGTAGCTGGGCGAACCATCGCCAGTTCGTCAGTCGACTGGATCCCGGATGATCGGACAGGTCATGCAATGGCCGCCTCCGCGACCGCGCCCCAACTCGCTCGCCGAGATCGTGATGACTTCAACACCTGCCTTGCGCAGCAAAGTGTTGGTGTACGTATTGCGGTCGTATCCGATCACGACGCCGGGCTCGACGCACACGACGTTGTTGCCGTCGTCCCATTGCTCGCGCTCGGCGGCGAAACGGTTCCCCCCGGTTTGTACGACCCGCAGCTTCGCCAGACCTAGTGCTTCGGCCACCACGTCCATGAAGGGCTTTTCCTCGTGACTCACACTGAGCCGCGATGGACTTGCGTCGTCCGGCCGCACCGAGAAGGCAACGATTTCGTTCACGACTTCCGGATAGACCGTGACCAGGTCGCGATCACAGAAGGTGAACACCGTATCCAGATGCATCGCCGCGCGCGATTTCGGCAGGCCCGCCACGATGATCCGTTCAACCGCGCCTTTGGCGAACAGCGACTGGGCGAGTTCGCCGATTGCCTGCCGGCTCGTCCGCTCACCCATGCCAATCAGTAGCACGCCATTTCCGATGGGCATCACATCACCACCTTCGAGGGTGGAGAATCCGTGGTCGACGTCGGGGTCGCCATACCAGGTCTCGAACTTCGCGCCAGCGAAGCCCGGATGGAAGCGGTAGATCGCGGCGGCGAGCAGCGTCTCCTGACGGCGGGCCGGCCAGTACATCGGATTCAGCGAGACGCCGCCGTAGATCCAGCACGTCGTGTCGCGCGTAAACATGCTATTGGGAAGGGGCGGCACCACGAAGCTGGAGTACCCCAGGTACTCGCGGTACATCTTCAGCGTATTGCTTTGTTCCGAATCTGGAATGTCTTCCACGAGCACCCCACCGATCAGGAACTCGGCGAGCCGGCGCGGTTCAAGACCGTCGAGCCAGCTTCGCACCTCGCTGGCGAGGCCCACGCCTGTTGTGTTCGGACGGATCTTTCGCTCGAGGATCCAGTCTCGCGCCTCGGGGTCATGGACGGTTTCGGTGAGTAGATTGTGCATCTCGACGACTTCAACGCCGCGTTCGCGCATCTTCGTCACAAAATCGAAGTGATCGCGTTTGGCCTGACTGACCCAGATCACGTCGTCAAAAAGCAGTTCGTCGCAGTTGCCGGGCGTCAGACGCTGGTGCGCCAGTCCCGGCGAACACACCATTACCTTGCGCAACTTACCCGCCTCGGAGTGAACCCCGAGATTGCGTGTCTCCGTGCTCATCATGCGTCTCCTGAATTGCGACGGTGAGAAGGCCCCTTGCAGGTTTCGGGCGGGGCAAGCAGCCCTCTGCAAACCGGCGGCATTTTTCTTTACGTAGGTGGATGCCGTTCCCGGACTCACGCTTATCGTCTCGAATAGCGGGCCCCGGGGCGTAGCACTCGCGCTGAATGCGGCCCTGTGCAGACTAAAATGTAGTTATGCTGATGCCCCGTAACAATAGGACGTTGGGCGTATGGGTTGGTTGACGCAGGTCAACGACTACAGACTTAGCGTTGTTTAGCGGTGTCGACCATCGTGGACGACCGGCATAGAAATCATGCCAAGCTGACTGCCGACGCAACCTCTGGGTTTGACATTGTCGCGTCCTGACCGGGGCGCAGTTGCCGCTCGCTCACTCTGCGTGAGCATGGACCAATCGAACCTACGGCTCACAGACTTGCCACGACGGCTTAAGTTAACCTATAACTTGGTCACCGCCCAAACCGAGGGCGAGGAATTTTCGGTCGGGTTGCGCGCCTGTCCGGCATCCATCACATGATTCACCGTAACGAACAGCAGGGTGCGGAAAAACGCTCCCGGGAATTTGAATTGTCGACGTCGGCAAGGAGAACATGATGAATCACATTGGTGCTGCAGTGCTGAGCGGTTTGCTTGCCGTGTTGATTGCTCCCGTAGCTTGGGCGCAGGGCAATACCGCAAGTAGTTCACCGGCCGCCGAACATCCTGATCCGATAGTGAAAATGCACCATCAGGTCGCCGCGGCTAATCGCGTATACGACCAGAAGGTTGCTGCTGCGAAAAAGGTCTACGACCATAAGAAGGCGGAAGCCAAAAAAGAGCGCGACGCTGCTATCAAGGTCGCGCACGACGCAGCGGGCCAATAGAAGTTGCACTTCGCATAGTGAGCATCCCTATCGCACAGGATGAACAGATGCGATAGAAGTGCTGCGTGTCGCGGTACCGCCAGGCTCTGCTGTTGCGCGAGTGCGACCGGAATCGCACTTGCAATCTGCGCTTGGCAACGTAGTCTGCGTTGACTACGTCCATGGGCATTGTGACGAGAGTTTGGATACAGAGGGTCCCGCCGTCAGGCGCGACGCGGCCCGACAAATCTGGAATTGCGCCCGCGCAGCCACCCGACGCAATCCTCGCGCTCGAGATAAGGCTGCATGTTCAGGAGACGTCGCGATGGGCCAGCGTTCCACTTCAGGTGCTGCACAGCAAGGTACTTTAGACTCCGACGAACTTCGACTGATCGATGCCTGGTGGCGCGCGTGCAACTACCTCTCGGTCGGCATGATCTATCTGATCGACAATCCGTTGTTGAAGGAGCCGTTGAAGGTCGATCACGTGAAGCAGCGTCTGCTTGGGCATTGGGGTGCAAGCCCAGCGCTTTCGTTTGTCTGGGCGCATCTGAACCGTGTCATCAAGCGCGACGACCTCGACGTGATCTTCATGGCGGGCCCGGGCCATGGTGCTCCTGGCGTGCTCGGTCCCGCCTATCTGGAAGGCACCTATTCGGAGGTGTATCCGGATAAGAGCGAAGACGCCGAGGGCATGCAGAAGTTCTTCAAGCAGTTCTCGTTTCCCGGCCATATCGGTTCGCATGTCACACCGGAGACGCCTGGCTCGATTCACGAAGGCGGCGAACTGGGTTACAGCCTGTCCCACGCCTATGGCGCCGCGCTCGACAACCCGGACCTCATCGTCGCCTGCGTGGTCGGCGACGGCGAGGCGGAAACGGGACCGCTCGCCACCGCCTGGCATTCGAACAAATTCGTCAATCCCGCTCGCGACGGCACCGTACTGCCGATTCTCAACCTGAACGGCTACAAGATTGCCAATCCGACGATTCTCGCGCGCATCAGCCACCGGGAACTCGAGGCGCTGTTCGAGGGCTATGGCTATAAGCCATTTTTTGTCGAGGGATCAGACCATGCTGAGATGCATGAAAAAATGGCCGCCACGCTCGACACCGTCATCGCGGAGATTCGCGCGATTCACGAGAAAGCGCGCGCGGGCGGCGAGCCCGAGCGGCCGCGCTGGCCGATGATCGTGCTGCGAACGCCCAAAGGCTGGTCTGGACCCAAGGAGGTCAAAGGCCACAAAGCCGAAGGCTCGTGGCGTTCACATCAGGTGCCGTTCGGCGATGTACGCGACAATCCCGATAGCCTCGCGCTGCTGGAAAGCTGGTTGCACAGCTACAAGCCCGAGGAGCTTTTCGATGCCGACGGGCGGCTGATGCCGGAACTGCGGGCGCTCGCGCCAACCGGGTCAAGACGCATCAGCGCGAATCCGCACGCGAATGGCGGAGTGTTACGCAGGGAGTTGAAGCTGCCGGATTTCCGCGCCTATGCACTCGAGGTCTCTCACGCGGGCCAGGTGCTCCAGGAGAATACGCGGCCACTAGGCGAATTTCTACGCGACACCATGCGCGCCAACATGAGCACTTTCCGCGTGTTCGGCCCGGACGAAACGGCTTCCAATCGTCTGCAAGCGATCTACGAGGTCAGCAAAAAAGTCTGGATGGGCGATCTGCTACCCGAGGACGAGGACGGCGGAGAACTGTCGCGCGACGGCCGGGTGATGGAAATGCTCTCGGAGCATACGCTGGTGGGATGGCTCGAGGGCTATCTCCTTTCGGGGCGGCATGGTTTCTTCCACACCTACGAGGCATTCGCGCATGTAGTGGATTCGATGTTCAACCAGCACGCGAAATGGCTGGACATCTGCAAGAACCATGTGCCGTGGCGCGCGTCGGTGTCGTCGCAAAACATCCTGTTGTCGTCGACCGTGTGGCGGCAGGATCACAACGGCTTCTCGCATCAGGACCCGGGCTTCATCGACCTCGTCACCAACAAGAGCCCGTCTGTCACGCGCGTCTACCTTCCGCCGGACGCGAATACGCTGCTTGTGGTGGCCGACGAATGTCTGCGCTCGACCGACTGCATCAACATCATCGTGGCGGACAAGCAGAAGCACCTGCAGTTCACCACCATCGACGAAGCGGTCGTGCACTGCGCGAAAGGGCTGGGCGTGTGGCGGCGCGCGAGCAACGACGAGGGCGAGGAACCGGACGTGGTGATGGCATCGTGTGGCGACGTCGCCACTCAGGAAGCACTGGCGGCGACGGCAATTCTGCGCGAGCGGCTGCCCGAGCTCAAACTGCGCTTCGTGAACGTGGTGGACCTCTTCCGGATGCAGCCCGCGAGCGAGCATCCGCACGGCTCGACCGAACGCGAGTTCGACAGCCTGTTCACAGTGGACAAGCCGGTGATCTTCAACTTCCACGGCTATCCGTGGTTAATCCACAAGCTGGCCTATCGCTTCCGCAACCACGAACATCTGCACGTGCGCGGTTACAAGGAGAAGGGCAACATCAACACGCCGCTCGAACTGGCGATCCTCAACCAGGTCGATCGTTTCAATCTGGTAATCGATGTCCTCGACCGCGTGCCTCGATTACAAGCGAGAACGGCGTATCTCAGGGAAGACATGAAAAACGCGATCATCAGCAACCTGAGCTACGCGCACACGCATGGCATCGATCGCGCGGAGATCACCGACTGGGTGTGGCCAGACTGAGCGCCGCCCCAATAGCCGCGGGCAACGATCATGGTTGCCGCCCCGAGCGCGACCGCTGCCCGCGCCCCCGCGCGTACCGGGCTGCATGCCAGGGCGCTTGAGCGCGGCGTGCCCGACAATCTCGTCTGCCTGCAGGGCTGCCCGCTCGACATTGCTACCCCTCATGACTGGTACATGGCGGTTGCCTACAGCGTGCCCGATCGCATGCTGGCGCGCTGGGCCGCGACAATCCAGACCTATGCGGCACGCGAGGCCGGGTGACCTGATTGCGGGTTCCGCGCCGCTAGTGGACATTTTGTAAGCAGCAGGTACTACGATAGGACAGCTGAAAAGTCGGTCGGCCTGGCAAAGAATTCAGGGCTACAGTTGGAGCGTCGGTATGAGACAAGACTTCGCTGGGCTCGAGCAGGCTGCGTTCTGGCTATACATCGTCATTGCTTTAGTGTTGGTGGGGTACCTTATCCGCGGCAAAAACCCTGGGGGTGACGGCTGGGTCAAGGTAGTAGAGCAGAAAATGCCCACGATTTAATTTTCTTCGGACTCTCTGCTACCCGAATCGACGACGCCACAGCCATCCGGGAAGTCGAACGCGCGTCCGACGCACGTGACTGTCACAAACGCATCGTTGTCCGCGTCAAAAACCTGCCGCAAGGAGGGGCCATGACCAAGTGGAACGACCGATGGGCAAAAGCCGTTTTTCTGTGGCTGGTTTTGCCAGTGATCAATCAAGCTTGTGTAGATCATGGCCCCCAGAGTTCTGTGCCGGGCCCGGCACCGACGCCTCCACAAATCTCTGCGCAGACTCAACCGCAGACCCCTGCACAGGGCCCCGCACAGAATCCCGCACAGGGCCTTGCACCGAATCCTGCGCCGTTCTCACCAGAGGAGCTTGAGGCCCTGGTCGCGCCGATCGCGCTCTACCCGGACTCCGTGCTGTCTCAGGTATTGATGGCGTCGACCTATCCGCTGGAGATCGTGCACGCGGCGCGCTGGGTAAAAGCGAATCCTAACGTGAAGGGCGACGCGGCCGTGAAGGCGGTGGAGAATCAGCCTTGGGACACCAGTGTGAAATCGCTGGTGGCGTTCCCACAGATACTTGAGCCGATGGGTGACAAGCTCGACTGGACGCAGAAGCTCGGCGATGCTTTCTTGCTCAGCAAAAAGAGGTCTTTGCTGCTGTGCAGCGGTTGCGGGCACGGGCACAGGAATCGGGCAACCTGAAATCGAACGAGCAGCAGAAGGTCATAGTCGAGCCGGCACCGGCGGGCGGCCAGACCACCATTGTGCGCATCGAGCCGGCAGACCCGGAGGTGATCTATGTGCCAGCCTACAACCCGACGGTTGTCTACGGTGGATGGAGCTATCCGGCCTATCCGCCAACCTATTGGCCTCCGTACCCCGCTTACTACCCCGCTTACTACCCCGGTTACTACCCCGGCGCGGCCCTCGCGACAGGAATCGCCTTTGGCGTTGGGCTCGCTGCTGCCGGTGCGATCTTCAGCGACTGCAACTGGGGTGGCGGGGACGTCAACATCAACGTCGACAAAGCCCGGAACGTCGATCGCAACTTCGATCGCAGCAAAGTCCAGGGGCAGGGCGGTCGCTGGCAGCATGACGGAAGTCATCGGCAGGGCGTCGCCTACCGGGACAATGCGATGCGCGATAAATTTGCCGGTTCGGCGGGTGCCGACAGGCGATCCCAGTATCGTGGGCGCGGTACCGATTCGGGTACGGGGTTCGGCGCAAGCGACCGGGGTGGCGCGAGCAATCGCGCATCTATCAATGACCGATCCGCTGGCGGTAATCCGGCAGCGACGGCAGATCGCTCCGCTGCGGCGAATCGTGGCCCTAGCGACATGAGCCGTGTCAGTAGCGGCAACCGAGGTGGTTACGGTGGCGGAGGGCGCGACAGCTCGTTCTCTGGCGTAGGGGCGGGCGGCGGCGGGACGCAGCGCAGCTACGATCGCGGTAGATCAAGTATGCAGGGCTCAGGCTTTAACCGGCCTTCCGGCGGTGGCATGCGCGGCGGCGGTGGACGCGGCGGCGGCAGGCGTTGAGGAGAAAGAACTATGGACTTCCAGTCATGCGTTTTCAGGAAGTGGGCAAGGCCCACACTCGCGAACCTCACCGCCGTTGCCGTCCTGTCCGTTGCAATGATGACTACTGTTTATGCGCAAAAGAACTTCAGCTCACCGGAGGCGGCTATGGACGCCTTCGGCGACGCCGTCCTGAAAGACCGGGAGGACGCGTTGCGCGCGATCTTCGGCGATGACTTTCGTGAACTGATTCCACCGATCGGCGCTCAGGTGCGAGATACGTTCGTCGCGCAGTGGGCCAAGTCCCATGCGATCGAGCCGACGGACACCCGACATGCCCGCATTGCCGTGGGAGACGACGGCTGGACGTTTCCGATTCCACTCGTTAAGACCGACCAGGGATGGCACTTTGACACGCACGCGGGCGCGGAAGTCATGCGCGCGCGGCGCATCGGTCGCAACGAACTCGCGGTCATTCAGACGATGCTCGTGATCTACGATGCCCAGCGCGAGTACGCGCAGACCAATCACGACGGAGAGGGTGTGCTTGCCTATGCAGCGAGAATGGTGAGCTCGCCGGGCAAACACGACGGCCTGTACTGGCCCACCGGACCGGATGATAACCCGAGTCCGCTCGGCGAGGCGTTCGTTGATGCGACTTCGCGCAATGTGCAGAACGCCGGCTACTACGGGTACCACTTCAAGCTTCTCGAGTCACAGGGGCCACACGCCCCAGGTGGCGCCTACGATTACGTCGTGCGAGGCAAGCTCTTCGGCGGTTTTGCCGTGATCGCCTGGCCAGTGAAGTATGGAGACACCGGGATCAAGAGTTTCATGGTGAGCCATGCCGGGCAGGTTTACGAGCGGGACCTCGGACCGGGGAGCGCGGCCAAAGCGGAGGCCACGAAGTCGTTTGATCCGGGTCCGGGCTGGAGCAAGGTGCCCGATACCGACAGCCAGTAACACGCTCAAGGTGTGCCGCGTGCGTCACCGGACCGCAAAAAAAGAAAGCCCGCTCGCCGCGAAGAGCCATCGTAGACCCGCACCTTCATGCGAGTCGAATGCCGGTTGGCAAACGTCGCTGGTTGAAGTTGGCATCTCGAAGGGCACATTGCGTTGGGGCTTCGCCCGTCAGCAGCCATTCATTGAGTGCGGAACCCGATGGGCCACGCATGACTGCAATGGTCGAGCACTTGTCCATCGACCTGACTGTACGAACGACCGTTACACCTGAGCGCAGCCGACGTTCGAATGTCCGCGCGAATGCATGGGTCTATGACCGCAGATGGCCGATTGCCCCCCGTGAGATGCGGTGTCAGCGTGCGTATCATGCAAAATAGTCGCATCTAAAATGCGGAGGATGGCCCGTGGGCGTCAACTTCGACCTGAACGATTTGCAGGCGTTTCGAGCCGTCGCGGAGTTGGGCAGCTTCCGCAAAGCAGCGGAGGCGGTTAATATTTCGCAGCCAGCGCTGAGCCGGCGCATCGAGAAGCTCGAAGCGGCGCTCGGCGTGCGGCTCTTCGAGCGGACCACCCGCAGCGTGACGCTCACCACCATAGGTCGCGTGTTCGCCCCAAGCGCGGAACAACTTCTCGACGATCTCGATGTCGCGTTGCTCGGCATCCGCGACGTCTCCAGCAGCCGCCTAGGTCATGTGACCATCGCATGTGTGCCGTCGGTCGCCTACTATTTCCTGCCGAGCGTCGTTGCCGCCTATCACAGCCGCTATCCGCGGATCCGGGTCAAGCTGCTGGACTCGAGCGCCAACGAAGTGCTCGGCTCGGTCATCAGCGGTGAAGCCGATTTTGGCGTCAGCTTCATGGGCAGCCAGGAAACCGAGGTCGAATTCAAGGTCCTGCTGCAGGAACGGTTCGTCGCCGCGTGTCGTCGCGATCATCCCCTTGCCCGGAAAAAGCAGGTGACCTGGAGCGAGCTGTATGAACACGAATACGTTTCCGTCGACAAGACTTCCGGCAACCGCCTGCTGCTCGATCAGGCGTTGACCAACGTGGCGCCGGCAGTGCCGAGCGTCTGCGAGACTCGCCATGTCACCACCATGCTCGGCCTGATTGAAGCGGGACTCGGTGTGGCAGCGGTGCCTTCAATGGCAATGCCCATGCGCGACCATCCGATTTTGACCAGCGTGCCGCTCGTCGATCCGGTCGTGACGAGGCGAGTCGGCATTGTCAGACGCCGGGGACGCCCCCTCGCGCCGGCCGCGCAGCAGTTCTACCAGACGATCCTCGACACGAAGCGCAGCGGCATGGTCGGTGCGGCGAAGAAGACCCCGAAATGACACTACCAAGGCCCTTTAGGCTGCTTTACGTCCAGGTCCTGCTTGGAATGGGACTCGGCATGGCCGTGGGCCACTTCTGGCCACAGGTCGGCGCATCGCTCAAACCGCTCAGCGATGCATTCGTCGCTCTGGTGCGCATGATGATCGCGCCAATCGTCTTCTGCACGATCGTCATCGGCATCACCTCGCTTGCGAGCGGCTCGAAGATCGGCCGCACCATCCTGAAGGCGCTCGCGTTGTTTTACCTTCTCACCATCGTTGCGCTCGTTCTGGGCCTCGCGACCGCGTTCGCGCTGCATCCGGGCGCGGGACTGCACATCGACGCGCATCATCTTGACACCACCATCCTCGCGCAGTATTCGACTCGCACGCAGTCGCACGGGCTCCCCGAGTTCGCACTGCATCTGATTCCGGAGACGTTCGTCGGCGCCTTCGAGAAAGGCGAGGTTCTGCCAGTCCTGCTGCTTGCGCTTCTGTTTGGCTTCGCATTGAACGCCAGCGGAAGCGCCGGACGGCTAGTGCAGGAATTCATCGACGGCATCGCGCACGTGCTGTTCCGCATCCTCGCGCTGATCATGCGGCTTGCACCCGTCGGGGCATTCGGCGCGATGGCGTTCACGGTGGGCCGTTTCGGCATCCGTTCGCTTGGCTCGCTCGGCATGCTGATGGTGTCGTTGTATGCGGCGTGCCTGCTGTTCGTCGTCTGCGTGCTCGGTCCGCTCGCACGCCTGCATCGCTTCTCCCTCTGGCGTTTGCTGCGCTACCTTCGCGAGGAACTTATCATCGTGCTCGCGACGTCGTCGACCGAACCAGTGCTGCCGCGCCTCATCGTCAAGCTCGAAGCGCTTGGCTGCGACAAGGGCATCGTAGGTCTTGTGCTGCCCGCCGGCTATTCGTTCAATCTCGACGGCACGGCGATCTACCTGACGCTCGCCTCGATGTTCATCGCGCAAGCCTGCGATGTACACCTCTCGGGCGGCCAGATCACGACGATGCTCGTGGTCATGCTGGTCACGTCTAAGGGGGCGGCGGGCGTGTCGGGCAGCGGACTGGTTGCGCTCGTCGCGACGCTCGCCGTCATTCCCGATCTGCCGGTTGCGGGCGTCGCGCTACTGGTCGGCATTGATCGCTTCATGTCGGAGGCGCGCGCCCTGACGAGCGTGATCAGCAACGCCTGCGCGGTGATCTTCGTATCGATGTGGGAGCGCGCCTGCGACCGCACGCGTCTGAAGGATGCATTGAGCCTGGCGCATGAGCCCGAAGAAGCTTTCGATCAGCCCGCCGACCTGCCGGGCTGAATCGTTGCCGCCGTCTCAATGCGTGGCGACGGAATCGAGCCCGGTCGATATCACCTCCGGCTGCACGGCGGGCGACGCGAGATAGTCGAGCAGCGCTTTAGCCTCCTTCGGATGCTGCGCGCCGACCGGGATGCCGGCCGCAAAGCGCGTGACGGACTGCATCGACTCCGGAATCTTGCCGACGTACGCTGCGCCCTTCACCGGGAGCAACTCGCTCACCTGCTGAAATCCCACTTCGTAGTCGCCGGTTGCAACCATCGACGCCACCGGGATCTTCGGGATCATCTTCGCCCTGGTCTGCACCTGTTCCTCGATGCCGAGCCGCTTGAACAACTCGCGCTCGATATAGACACCGCTCGCGCTATCCGAGTAAGCGATCGACCGGGCATGCAGCAAGGTTTCCTTGAGCGCGGCCTCAGACCCGATGTCGGGCTTCGGCGCGCCATCGCGCACGACCATGCCGATACGCGAATCCGCGAGCTCGACGCGCGAATTGGGGATCACCTTGCCCTGCTTGATGAGGTCGTCGAGTGCATAGCCGACCATGATCACCACGTCGGCAGGCTCGCCGCGCTGAAGCCGGTTCGGAATGGCCTCCGGCGACTTGCCCATCGACGGTCCGAGCGCGGTATCGAGCGTGTTGCCCGTGGACGCCGCGAACTTCGGGCCGAGCAGCTTGTAGGCGGCGGTGAAGCCGCCGGAGCTCATCACGTGCAGATCGGCGGCCTGCACATTCGCCGCAGCAGCGGCGCTGCCGAGGAGCGCCGCGGTACAGAGTTTCAGAAGGATGGATTTCATGGTTGAAAGAACGTCAGGCTGAAGTTCGAGGAGCGAAGCGATGCTTCAGGAAGCCGCATGCAGCGGAACGCGACGGCGCCAATACAGTGCGAGCGTGGCACCGAGCCCGCACACCGCGGCGAAGCTCATCCAGTAGCCCGGCGCGGCTTTATCGCCCGTCATGTGAATGAGCGCGGTCGAGACCACGGGTGTGAAACCGCCAAAGACCGCCGTCGCGAGGCTGTAGGCCAGCGAGAATCCAGCGACACGCACTTCGACCGGCATCACTTCGGTGAGCGCGACGACCATCGCGCCGTTGTACATCCCGTACATGAACGAGAGCCAGAGCAGCACAAGCAGCATGTTGACGAAGCTCGGCGCGTGAGCCAGCAGCGATAGCGCGGGGTAGGCGGTCGCAATCGCCAGGATCGTCATTCCGAGAAGGAGCGGACGGCGTCCGATACGGTCCGATAGCGCGCCACCAATCGGCAGCCAGATGAAGTTGGAGATCCCCACGCACAGCGTGACAAGCAGGCTATCGGCGGTGCTCAGATGCAGGACCGTCTTGCCGAAGGTCGGCGCATACACCGTGATCAGATAGAAGCTCGTGGTGGTCATTGCGACCAGCAGCATGCCCGCGACCACGACGTTCCAGTTCTGCAGGAGAGTCGTAAAGACTTCTTTCATGCTGGGGCGATGCTGGCGCTGTTTGAATTCCTGCGTTTCCTCGAGATTGCGCCGCAAGATGAAGATGAAAGGCACGATCATGCAGCCGACGAAAAACGGCACGCGCCATCCCCACGCAGCGATCGCCGCCGTGTCGAGCCACTGATTGAGCGCGAAGCCAAGCGCCGCAGCGATGACGATCGCCACTTGCTGGCTCGCCGACTGCCAGCTCGTGAAGAAACCCTTGCGGCCCGGCGTCGCCATCTCGGCGAGATAAACCGAAACGCCGCCCAGTTCCGCACCCGCGGAGAAGCCTTGCAGCAGACGGCCAACGAGAACCAGGGCCGGGGCGAAGAGTCCGATCGTCGCGTATCCGGGCACGAACGCGATGAGGATGGTGCCGCTCGCCATGATCGACAGCGTGACGATCAGGCCCTTGCGGCGACCGACATCGTCGATATACGCGCCGAGGATGATCGCGCCGAGCGGCCGCATCAGGAAGCCCGCGCCGAACACTGCGAAGGTCATCATCAGCGAAGCGAACTCGCTCCCCGCCGGGAAAAAGACCGCGGCAATCTGCGTGGCATAGAAGCCGAAGAGGAAGAAGTCGAACTGCTCCAGGAAGTTGCCGGCCGTCACGCGTAGCACGGCAAATGCCTTCGATTGCCCGGGGGCCAGCGGGGGTGAGGAGGGATGCATCGAGGTGTCTCCAGAAATTTTGAACTTGCAGTGTTCGGGCGGTTTATTGTTTGTCGAATATTCGCCCGAACCCCACGAAACGATAAGTGCTATTTTCGAAACGATTGATGTCCGCTGGTTATCAATGTCGGCAAAGTGCTCAAGCTACGAAGCGGCACTGCGACGCGGGCGTTCGAGTGTCCATGTTGCGCCCCCGGTTCAGGTGATCGTCGATTTCCGCCGCGCATCCGAGCATGCGGGGATAAAGGAAGATCGTGAATGCGGCGGTTTCCAGATCGGACTCAGTCAATTCACCACGTTGCAGCGGCTGCCACAGCATCTTCAGCAGCAGCGCCGCGATCACGGCATCGACGTTTACGCAGTACACGTTGCGGGAGACGCCGGCATCAAACAACGCCTGCACCAGTTCGCGATAGAAAGCATGGAACACGTTATATTCCCCACGCTTCTCGCACAGTTGCGCGATGAACACTTCGCGCGGGTCATAGTTGACCGGCCTGTCCTTGAAGACCGGATGGTTCACGCCCGGCAGCTTCGCGATATCGAGGCTGCCGGCATGCTTCTGTCGGGCCTTGTACTTCGCATAGCGCTCGACCGAGCGCTCGGCCAGCGAGCGCAGGTCGACGCCGTGCGCGGGGTCGGACGGATCGGCAAGCCCGCTGTCCCTGAACGCTTCGATCAGGAACGCGATGCCTTCATAGCCATTGCCGCCATGCGTATAACCTGTATGGGTGAGAAAGCCGACCAGTGCCTTGTTGAGTTGTACGCGCTCGGGGCTTTCCGGGCCGTCAGCGGATACTGCGCCCTTTGCTCCCTGCGCCGAGATGGCTCCCGGACCGTTGGTGAGCAGCAGACCGACGAGCGTCTTGAAGGCGAACAGATCGTTGGGCCCCGGCGCGAGGTTGAGCAACGCGGCAAAACAGATTTCGGTCAGGCTGCGTTCGTTCAGCAGCGCTTGCGTGGTAAAGCCGCAAAAGCCGTCGGGACGGTGTCGCGAGGCGTCCGCCGATGCGCCGATCAGCGTCCCGAACAACATGATCCACCAGGGCAGGCTCTCGGCCGTGACGCGCGAGATGCGCTTGCGCATCAGCGGTCCCCACGCGAGCGTCACGGAGATCGCGGCCAGCACCGCGTCCGCCGTCGGGTGAGCGGGCTGAGACGTGAGCCAGCGCACGAGGACCGATCTGACTCCGCGCTCGGCGAGTCCCGCAAGCATCGCTTCGGCGCGCACATCGCGCGTGTCGGCAAAGAGCGGCTCGCAGCCGCTGACGTCGATCCGGGCGATGTCAAAGTTCTCGTCGAACGCACTCCTAAGGCCGGCTGCCGAGAAGCGTTCGATCATCCATTTCGCGGCATCCCGCGCCGCGCGCTGACGATTCGGCCCGATGATCGAGGTCGCGGCGGCCAAGATGGCGTTGGGTGCATTGCCGGCCTCGCGTGCGGCTTGCGCTGCCGCGAGTTCCGGCGTTCCGTGCAGATTGACGGATGCAGCGATGGCGACATCGATGAGCTTCTCGTCGTTTTCTCCGCCGAACTCGTGAAGCAGGGCAAGGCTGACGTTCGCTTCGAGCGAATGCGTCGCCGCGTCGAGCATCGAGGCGCCATACAGGCTGCTCACTTGCGTTTTCGCATCCATCTGCGATGCTCCCGACGCATCCTTCAACGCCTGACGTGGCGCAATCGCACCGACTTGTCGATTGACCTGCAAGACTTGCTCGTCGTAGGGCGCGACTGCTCCCACTACGGGGATCGCAAGGTCGGACGGAAGCTGAATTCCCTGGTCGGAGCCGAACCACGGCTTGAGCGCAAGGCTGCCTTCGGGCTCGAAGTCAGGCATCGTCGCGTTGGCGCGCATGACGGCGGTCAGCGCCGCCGGGATATGCGCGATGTTCGTGACGACCGCGCCCTTGGCGGAGCAGCACGGATCGTCTGGCGTAAAGAGGCGGTCTACGCCGAACATTTCCATGAACCAGCGCTCCTTGGCTTGCGCGTCGTCGGAGCCGCCGGCCATCGCGCCCGCATGCCCGACCGCACGCGTGAGGCGGCTCTTCCACCGGCCCACCACACAGGCGACCACCGGTTTCGTGAAGGCCGCATCGGCTTCGTAGTAGCCACCCGGTTCGCAATAGAGCACAGCGGCCTTGCTTCGAGCATCGTTGGCGAGTGCGAAGGCAAATTCCGGCGCGGCATAGTGGATGTAGACGTCCTTGCCGCTCGAGATGACGGTCGATGTGCCCCAGCCGCTCATGCGCAGGTACTGCGCGATCGTCGTACTGAAGCCGCCGGAGTTCGAGAAGATGGCGATCGATCCCTTGCGCAATGAATCGTCCGGACTATCGCCGCCGAGTGCTCCGCCGATTCTTACGCGATTCCACGAGTCAGCGACGCCGAGCCCGTTCGCACCGAAGATGTCGATGCCCGCTTGCTGACCCATCGCGCGAATCTCGCGGGCGTCGTGTACGGCGATCTTTTCGGTGATGATGAAAATCTTCTTCAGATCGGGATTGACGCGGATCAGTTCGGCGACGCCGTCGCGGGCCGCCGATGGCGGTAGATAGACCACGCCGCAGTTGAACCGATGCCCCGCTTCCAGACCCTCGCGGACGTTGTTGTAGACCGGGATATCTCCGATCGATGTGGTGAGCACTTGTCCGCCTTTGCCCGGCGCCGTGCCGAAGACAATATTCCCGCCTGAGAACGCATGACTGACGGGCGTCACGTCCGAGGACTCACCGCCCAGGATATTGAGCACGCACACGCGATCGTCACGCGTGGCGATCTGCGCCAGCGAGTTGACGCCGACGAAATACTTGAACTGGCTGCTGTTTTGCTTGTACACGTTGCTCTCCTCAGGCTTGAGCCGTTTCGGTTTCCGTCGCGGGTGCGCCGATCCGTGCTGCGATCTCGGCCCGGCCACCGGCGCGCATCCAGGCGTCCGCCTGACGCGCGTACTGGATGACCTCGCTGATGTCGGAGTCGAATCCGAAGAGCCGATAGGGCAGACCGAGCGAGTCGCATGTGTCCCTCAGCGCGGCCATCCCACGCACGAGGTTCGGGCCTCCCCGGCCCAGCACCACGTAAAGCGGCGTCGGCCCATGCTCGCTGAAGTGTTCGCGAAGAGCGTCGGCCATCGCTCGCAGCGTCTCGAAGATGTCGGTGTTGTTCGACTTGCCGCCGATGATGAAGAGCACATTCGACTGCTTGAGCCAGTGTTTGAAGCAGATACGGGCCACTTCCTTCATCTTCGCGTACGGGGGATTGCCGCCGAAATCCGACGAGATGATCGCGGCGTCACCGAGCATTTCGGTCACGAGCGAGTTGGCGCCGCCGCCGAACGTCGGCGCGAGAATCGTGCCTTCCTCGTTGATCACATATACGTCGCTCTGCCCTGGTGCGTGCGCAACTGATTGATCTCCTGCTCGAAGTCGGAGTAGTCCGCCGCGAACAGGTGTTGCGGCAGCCCAAGGCGCGTCCATCGCGGATCGTCGCGATCGAAACCGCACTTGAAGTCGCAGGCGACCGGTGTGAGGCGCCCCTTCTTGTCCTCGCGCATGCGGATCGGATTCAATTCCAGTGTCGTCATGCCGAAATCGTGAAAGAGCTCCCAGAGTTTCGGCAACTGCTGCACGAGCGGCGAGATGATCTCCTTCGGCGCACCAATCTCGCTCAGTGCGTTCGCCACGACAAACGCCTTTAGACCCGTCAACGCGTCGAAGGGCACCATCGCCACATGCTTCGGGTCGACCTCTTCGATATCCATGCCGCCCTTATGCGAGAGCGTCATGGTCGGCGCACGAAAACGCGTGGAGTCGGTGATCGAGAAATAGACCTCATGCTGGGCCGGAACGCCGGCTTCGAACGTCACGCCATTCGACTTTGCTTTCAGGTGGCCGACGGAATGCTCGGCGAAGTACAACCGCTCTTTTTCGATCAACGCCGTCTTGAGATCGGTCGCGCGGCCGAGTAAACCCGCCTTCCCCTTCTTTCCCACTCCACCCTTGAAGACGGGTTTGATGAATATCTGGCGATGACGATCAATCAAAGTCTTGATCTCCTCCTCGCTGGCGCTCGGGCCGAGGATCTCACTCGCCGGGAATCCGACGAATTGCAGTAGGCGCGCGCCGTGCAACATACCGGTGATTTGCATGAAGTTGTCTCCTGAAGGGCATAGCGATATAAAAAGAAACGGGTGTTCGGATTGGTCGTTAGGCGAAAGCGCCAGGCGTGACAAGCGGCCGTGACGCCGATGGCGTTCGGAATGCGTGGCTGATGTGTGTTGAGTTGTCCGGTGCTCGAACCGGCTGGGGTTCGAGACTACCCGCCCAAGGGGCGATCGTTAGGCGCTCCAGGTGTGCCTTGCGTTGTACATAGCCTTGTCTCCGATGCGTTTTACTTTCGTTCCAATCTCGCTGGAATCTTGAGTACAGATACTCACGCAAATGGAGTTACGCGATAAGTGCATTTTTTCGAAGCATTGATGTTCAGATGTTATCAATGCAGCTGGATGAAACGCGGCATCACCGCCACGTTCCTCTGCGCTGCCTGTCGGGGCAGACGGGTCAGCGGTCCAATCTGTGATGTGGCTTCAGTTGATGGTCCGTCATGGGCGAATGAAGGGACATTCGACATATGCAAGAGGCCGTCCGTTCAGGGTCGAGAGGGTGAGTTCGCCGATCGAGAAAGCTCTCATTCGGCTGCCAAACCAAACCGCCGGCAGCAGTCGGTCACATTGCGGACGTAGAGGTCAGCCAATCCCAACGGCAGCAATGGCCGAAAAGTACTCGTAGGGTTCTTCAGGCCAGAAGCGACCGTTCGCTTACGATTCGCGAACGAACGCTCGCCGCCGATTTCGGGACGCTTGGCTTGAACGTTGTTGAAGGCCAGACGGATGGCTCATGAGAAAAAAATTGCGAGAGCCGGGTTTCTGCGGTGAGAGGATTGCGGCTCGCCACCACTCGAGGCGTAGCTGCGAGTCAGTATGGGGCGCAGCCGCCGAATCTGCGAAGCCCTGTAGGTGCATAAAAGGGGCGGTCCGTCGTTTTTTAAGCGCCGGTGTATCAAAGCGACAGGAATTGAGTGTCTTTGCCAGCTTTGAGTCTTTCGAGCGGCCGATTTCGCGGCTGAAAACGACGAGAATTGGTTGTTAAACCGCGACATCAATTGATGAACTCTACACTGCTTTTTTCTCTATTGTTTTTCCGCAAACGCAGATCTTTTCCGCAATTTTTATTTCGTTGGCTTTACCCTGTCGCCTCGACGATTGCGCACGTAATGCTCGGTCATCGCAACTGATGTGTGTCCGAGCTCCTTCTGCGCCTGCCGAATGTCGCCCGTGCTGTCGGTCTTGTCCGTGCCGGCCTTCGCGCGCAGATCGCGGAATTGAAAGTCGCCGTCGGCAATTCCGGCCTCGCGCCGCGCGACCCGGAACCGGCGCGGGAGAGTGTCGAGCAGCATTCGCTGGCCTCGTTCGTTCACAACCAATGCTGTACTGATGACCTTTGTACGTTGCTTGGCGCGAATCTTTGTCCATCGTGCCGTGTCGATGACCCCAACCCCGTGACGTACCTTATCGTCGCCGCCTCATTCCCCATCGACTTGCGCCTCGACGAGTGGCAGCGGACGTGCTGCAATCTTCTCCGCCTCCGCGCGCTTGAGTCCGAGTGTTTGCAGAAGCGCTGCTGCCGTACGCTCGGCGAAGTGCTCTCCGCTGAAGCCAAGTTCGTCGAGCAACTGCGCCGCCGGCGCGCCCGGCGCGACGAAATTCAGCTCGGCCGCGGTTGCAGCGAGCACCGTGCCGCCCACCGAAAGAAAGCCGATGAAGGGGTCGGCAACCGTAAAGCGCTTGGCGGCGATGCCATTTCCGATATCCCGCAGCAGCCGCTGACCCAGCCCGCGGCTCAGCATGCCCGCCGAAAACCCTTCGCGTATCAGGAAGCGTCCCCATACGGGATCGCGCCGCGCACGCATCAGGGTATGACGCACCGAGACGGCGATCACTTCTGCGGGGTCGGACAGGCCCCCCGCGAGGCGATCGAGCATGTCGGCGAACTCCTCGAACACATTGTCCACAAGCGTCGCGTAGATGGCTTCCTTCGACTCGAAGTGGTTGTAGAACGAGCCGAAGCCGACGTCGGCGGCCTCGGTAATTTCGTTGATGGCTACGCCTTCCATGCCCTTTTCGGCCATCAGCCTGAGGGCAGCATCGAGCAGCCGGGTGCGCGTTTCGCGCTTGCGGCGCGCGCCACGCGGCTCGCGTTCTTCGGGAACGGCAACGGGGGAGACTGGTGCCGCACGGGTAGGACGTTTTGCTGTCGGGCGATTTGGAGTGTTAGGCATGATCGGTCCAGTTTTGGCCACACCAAAGTATAGATGCTGTCGTCTATATTGACAAAACACTCAACTATGACTTTAGTGGCATTAACGGTGCACCTAGCGCCGGTCTAACAAACAACAGACGGAGTGACTGTGGAGACAGCAGCAAAAGATGGTTCCGCGCCGTGCAGCCGGGATGGGAGGGTCGTGCGTCAATCGAGGCATTGCCGTCGGCCGTAGATGTTTTATTGGTGGGCTGCGGACCGGTGGGTGCCACAGATTGCGAATCTGTTGGCACGACACGGCGTGAACGTGATGGTTGTCGACAGGTCGACTGAGGTATTCATGGCGCCCGGTGCGATCGCGCTCGATAACGAAGCGCTGCGCATCCTTCAGCTTGCCGGCGTTGCGGAGAGCGATTTCGAGACGATTGCCATACCGTACGTCCGCATGCGGTCGCCCATGCTGGGCCTGTTCGGCAGGGTGAATTCGCTGGGCAGTATGGATGGCCACCCGAAGCTCGTCACCTTCTACCAGCCAGACCTGGAGCGGTGTCTGCGCGCCCGGCTCGAGACATACGACTGTGCGCATATCGCGTTGGGGGTCGAGCTCAAGAGCTTCACAGAAGAACGGGATCACGTGCTCGCATCTTTAGATCTTGGCCAGGGGCGCACTCATGCGGTCCGGGCCTGCTATCTGATCGGCGCGGACGGGGCGAGTTCATTGGTACGCCAGCTCATTGGGCAGGAATTCAAGGGCAAGACGTTCGCCGAGGACTGGCTGATCGTCGATGCCCGCCACGTACCGCGTCCAATCGATCACATCGAGTTCATCTGCGATCACCGTCGACCGATCCCGCATATGGTCGCGCCTGGCGGCCGTGAACGCTGGGAATTCATGCTCCGGCCTGGCGAGCGTCGCGAGGACATGGAATCCGAGCCGCGTATCCGGGAGTTGCTTTCCCCGTGGGGCAATCTGCAAGACATGCTCATCGAGCGCAGGGCCGTGTATCGCTTCCATGCGCGCGCTGTCGATGCATTCAGCAAGGGCCGGGTGTTCCTGGCGGGCGACGCGGCCCACATCACGCCCCCATTCGTCGGGCAGGGGTTGGTCGCAGGACTTCGGGACGCCGCCAACCTTTCCTGGAAGCTCGCATGAGTGGTGAAAGGACGCGCCGATCCAGAGATACCTATGACGAGGAGCGGCGCCCCCACGCGAAGGCGATGATCAACCTCGCGAAGTTCATAGGCAAGCTCGTCATGCCCCGAAGTGTTGTTGTCGCCTTGTTGACTCACGGGTTGATGCGTCTGTCGAGACTGGTGCCGCGCCTACGCGCGCAATTCGAGGAGCTGCAGATCAAGCCGAAGAACGCGTTCCGCCGGGGGCTGTTCGTCAAGGGCCGCTCATCGACGAGGCTTGTTCGTGGCGCTGTCATCGCGCAAGGCTGGGTTTGGCAGAAAGCCTGGCCGCATCAAGCTCAGTAGGCCGATAGAGCTCGCCGAGGCAAATTGATGAACGGAACGCTCGTATCAACAATGGCGGCACTGTTCGTGCGTCAATCGCTGGCCTGACATCCGTTGTCACGCAACGAACGCAGGCGAAGGCCGAGTGGCTTGCACACGACCGCATTCGCCGGCAGGACCTCTAATGCTTGTCGACGCTTCACGCAGGGTTTCACATGCCTAATTTCGCAATCTTGAACCGGATATCTATTCGACACGGTTGAGAACCTGGCTCACGTTCGAGCTTCCCATCCTGACCGAAATCCAGTTTCGGCATACTCCTGCGCATGCGCAGCGAAATTTTCTTGACGAGACACGATTGCGGAAAAGAGTCAGCGCACAAGGCAATATAGAACCACCTCGGCGTGTTCCGCAGGTCGATCGCGTGGTGGTGCTTTTTCGTCGCAGCGGTGTCGGGCGCGCGCCATGCACGCCTCAGTCAGCGTGCCGCCACGCGTATCAACCCTGCCGCCGGACCCGGCTTCGCCGGCGCACCTCCCTGGTCAACGGCGACGCGCCACTTCGGAAACTTCCCGGAGCCGTCGACTTTCCACTGCTCGCCTATTTCGTCGACATAGATCGCGTTCGCGCTTCGCCCAGCCGCCGACGCGCGCCGCAGCGCGCCCGGCGCCGCGCGTTCGAACGACCGGCTGCCCTGTTCGTTGAACACTGTCGCAAGCGGCCGCCGCGCCTGGCCCGACCGGCTGAGGGGCGTCGTAAGCGGTCCCGCGGGCGTGCGCAGCACCGCGTCGGCGGGCTCGCGGCCGGCGAGGATCGCGCCGAGCAGCGCGGACGGACCGCTCGAAGCCAATGCTTCGTTGGCCGAATCGCCGGCGCGCTTCGCGGTCGGCGCGCTCGGTGAATCGAGTGCGAGCGGTTCGCTTGCGCCGTCGATCTGCACGACGAGGATGACGTGCCAGTCGTCCGGTGTGTTGTTGTAGCGCGGCGCGAGCGACACGAGACGCAGCCGCGCGATGTCGAAACCCGCGTCGCGCAGCAGCAGGTATTTGGCGACGGCGAAATCCTTGCACACGCCGCTTTCGGCAAAGAACCGTGCCGGCGCGTAGTAGCTGCCGTCGGTTCCGTCGCGGTAGCGGACCTCGTTGACGAGCGCGTCGACGAGCAGCACGGCTGACGCATCGCCGGCCTTCACGCGCTCTGCCCGCACCTGCGCAACGAGGCGGGTCCAGCCGGCGGGTTCGCGCGTCAGGTGGCTGCGCAGCGCTTCGCGCAGGCGCTGCACGCGGCCGATCGCATCCGACGATGGTTCGAGCTTCCTGTCGGCAAGCGGCAGGAGGAACATCAGGTCACCGACTTGCGCGAGTTCCGGGCGGATCTTGCGGTTGGCTTCCCACCACGTCCCGGTGCGCAGGCGCTCGATACCAGCTTTCAGTGCATGAGGCGTGGCCGAATCGCCGGGATCCGCGTCGCGCGTGCCGGATGCGTAGCGTTCCGAGGCGGCCGGCAGGTTGGCGGCGCCCGCGACGACGGGCAAAAGCACCGCGGCCGCGAACGCGCACTGGAGAAAGCAGAGGAGCAGTCGAGCGAGCGGCATATGTAAACCCCCGGAAGCCACACCGCGCGCCGATGCGCCCGGTGTTTCGAAGCCTCCGATGCCGTTCTACGCCGTTCGGCGCAAGGCAACGCTGGCTTGAAACCAACATTGCATGCGACGTGCCAATTCATCGTATCGATCTACGTCATTGATTAAAAACGAAATTGTCTTGACGGACAGGGGGCTGCAAACGCTCCGTGACGCCCGCGGCCCAACAGACACGCGATAACTGTTGGCGTTACCCGCACGAATTGACCTGAGGGAAGGCTTCAACGATTCGAAGGCAAAGGGCCCGCACCATATTCAGTACTTCGAGATGTTTGGAAATCGGGGCTTTACCTCGCTTATCGCATTGCCCGTCGCGGCGGAACGACCGTTACGGCTGGGCTGCCTCCTGCGACTTCGCTTTGGCCACTGCCGGCAGTGCGTCTGGTTGCCGAAGAGCGCACATTGAAAGGCGGCTATATCGGCACGTGCGTGCCGGCGCGCGACATTCCCCAATACATCGCTCTTTACCTGCAGGGCAGGCTGCCGGTGAACAAGCTCTCACGGGCCATCCGACGCTTGAAGAGATCAATCATGGTTTTGATCTGCTTCACGAAGGCAACGCGATACGCCAGGTGGTGGTGTTTGAATAGTGTCGAGCGGTCAGGATAGCTCGCAGCACGTAGTCCGATTACGGCAAGCTGAAGAATCTGTCCGACCTGGCGCCGCAGCCGACCCACATACGGCGGACTGCCGTGATGACGCAGGCAGCAGGCTGTATCGCCAGCGTCATTCTTTCCTCGTCTTCGGTTGTTCGGGCTGCGGGTCTCGGCCGCGTTGAGTCGGCGCCCTCGTGCACGCATCTGGGGGCGTCACAGAGGTCACGTCGTCGCAGCAGCACGCATAGACCGGAAACCCGTATGAATTCGTGCGGATGATGGTCGTTGGTCCGTGCAGCGGGCACACCGCCTTCGCGTTCATGGCGCCTCCTGAAAGTCATGATCAAGCGGCTATAGCGTACATCTTTAAGGCTCAGCAGTGCATCAGCCTCCGCTATTGAAACGGAACCTGCTGGGGAATCGCCGGGTCCGCTTACGGTGCCGCAATCAATACCCGCACGCAGCGGTTGCGGCGAGCGTGTCGCGCCTGGCCGTTCTCACACCAACGGACGCTATGGCGTTCGCGCCGGCGCGTTGCCGGGAGGGCTACGATTGTCAGGCCGTGGCTGGGAACCACGATCGTCTGCCCCCCGATTCTGAGGCACACTATTATCGCTCGAGGCGCGTTTCCTCGCCGGCGCGGGAGTCGGTGCCATACGATTCAAGGTTTGCAATTGCAGCAGTTTTAAAGGCCCCTTGTTGCTCTGCTCCGCATGGCCGGTGCCAGGCACGCAGCACGCGCAAACGAAGCCAACCGTCAGCTTCCATTTTGTCAACATCGTCATGGTCGTCTCCATCCAGGCCCCGTGCTAAACGCGCCGGTCAGTGCCTATTCCTGACGCCGGGACACTGCAGGTGCGCAGCGTTTCGCAATAGAACGCGAGTCGATGGCTTCGAAGACCAAGGCCGACAATGTTCATGCAGCAAGGTGCGTGCCGCGTGTAGACGCCAACTGCGCCCGTGATTGATAGCGGATGGCAATCAACGCAAAAAAAATGGCGCCACAGGCGTTGAGCCTGCGGCGCCATTGCGTGGCGCTACGACGAGAACCACACGCCGTAGCCCGACAGCACACTTACATCGTCACGGTGTCGGCCACTTCCTTGAAGTCTTGAATCTGGTCGAAGTTCATGTATTTGTAGATCTTGTCGCCGTTGGCATGGAGCACGCCCATGTCGGCCATATACTCGTCTTTGGTCGGAATCTTGCCCAGGCGCGAGCAGATCGCCGCCAGTTCCGCCGAGCCGAGATACACGTTCGTGTTCTTGCCCAGGCGATTAGGGAAGTTACGGGTCGACGTTGACATGACCGTCGCGCCTTCGCGCACCTGTGCCTGGTTGCCCATGCACAGCGAGCAGCCCGGCATTTCGGTACGGGCACCGGCTGTGCCGAAGACGCCATAGTGCCCCTCCTCGGTCAGCTGCTTCTGGTCCATCTTGGTCGGCGGGGCCACCCACAGTTTGACCGGGATGTCGCGCTTACCTTCCAGCAGCTTCGACGCGGCACGGAAGTGGCCGATGTTGGTCATGCACGAGCCGATGAACACTTCGTCGATCTTGGCACCGGCCACGTCCGACAGCGTCTTCACGTCGTCCGGATCATTCGGGCAGGCCACGATCGGCTCGTGGATGTCGGCCAGATCGATCTCGATGACGGCAGCGTACTCGGCGTCGGCATCCGGCGACAGCAGTTGCGGGTCGGCCAGCCACTGCTCCATCGCCTTGATGCGGCGCTGCAGGCTGCGCGGGTCCTGGTAGCCCTCGGCGATCATCCACTTCAGCAGCGTGACGTTGCTGTTGAGGTACTCGATGATGGGCTCTTTATTCAGGTGGACCGTGCAACCGGCGGCCGAGCGCTCGGCGGAAGCATCCGACAATTCGAACGCTTGCTCGACCTTCAGCTCCGGCAGGCCTTCGATTTCGAGAACGCGGCCCGAGAAGATGTTCTTCTTGCCTTGCTTGGCAACCGTCAGCATGCCTTGCTTGATGGCGTACAGCGGAATCGCGTTGACCAGGTCACGCAGGGTCACGCCCGGCTGCATCTTGCCCTTGAAGCGGACCAGCACCGATTCCGGCATGTCCAGCGGCATCGTGCCGGTGGCGGCCGCAAAGGCGACCAGGCCCGAACCGGCCGGGAAGCTGATGCCGATCGGGAAGCGGGTGTGCGAGTCGCCGCCGGTGCCCACGGTGTCGGGCAGCAGCATGCGGTTCAGCCACGAGTGGATCACGCCGTCGCCCGGGCGCAGCGCGATGCCGCCACGGTTGCTGATGAAGTTCGGCAGGGTCTGGTGGGTCTTCACGTCCACCGGCTTCGGATAGGCGGCGGTGTGGCAGAACGACTGCATGACGAGGTCGGCCGAGAAGCCCAGGCACGCCAGGTCCTTGAGTTCGTCGCGGGTCATCGGGCCCGTGGTGTCCTGCGAGCCCACCGAGGTCATCGTCGGTTCGCAGTACGTGCCCGGCCGGACGCCGTGGCCTTCCGGCAGGCCGCAGGCGCGGCCGACCATCTTCTGGGCCAGCGAGAAGCCCTTGCCGCTGTCGGCCGGCTGCTGCGGCAGGCGGAACAGGGTCGACGGAGCCAGACCCAGAGCTTCACGTGCCTTGGAGGTCAGTCCGCGGCCGATGATCAGGGGAATGCGGCCGCCGGCGCGCACTTCATCGAACAGCACGTCGGACTTGACCTGAAACTCGGCGATCACTTCGCCGTTCTTCAGAGCACGGCCTTCGTATGGGCGCAGTTCGACCACGTCGCCCATTTCCATCTTCGACACGTCGAGTTCGATCGGCAGAGCGCCGGCATCTTCCATCGTGTTGTAGAAGATCGGGGCGATCTTGCCGCCCAGGCACACGCCGCCGAAGCGCTTGTTCGGGATGAAGGGGATGTCTTCACCCGTGAACCACAGCACCGAGTTGGTGGCCGACTTGCGCGAGGAGCCGGTGCCGATCACGTCGCCCACGTACGCGACCAGGTGGCCCTTTTCCTTCAGCGACTCGATGAACTTGACCGGGCCACGCTTGCCGTCCTCTTCCGGGGTGATACCGGAACGGGCGTTCTTCAGCATCGCCAGCGCGTGCAGCGGGATGTCCGGGCGGGTGGTGGCATCCGGGGCCGGCGACAGGTCGTCGGTGTTGGTTTCGCCCGTCACCTTGAAGACCGTGATGGTCAGGCTTTGCGGCACTTCCGGACGGCTGGTGAACCATTCGGCGTCGGCCCAGCTTTGCATCACGGCCCGGGCGTTGGCGTTGCCCTTGTCGGCCAGTTCCTTGACGTCGTGGAACTGGTCGAACATCAGGAGGGTCTTCTTCAACGCGTCGGCGGCCACGGTGGCCACTTCGGCGTCGGACAGCAGCTCGATCAGCGGCTGGATGTTGTAGCCGCCCAGCATCGTGCCGAGCAGTTCGGTGGCGCGGGCGCGCGAAATCAACGCGCAGGCGGTCTGGCCTTTGGCCACGGCGGCCAGGAAGCCAGCCTTCACGCGAGCGGCTTCGTCCACGCCGGCGGGCACGCGGTGGGTGATCAGGTCGAGCAGGGTCTGCTCTTCGCCGGCGGGCGGATTCGTCAGCAGTTCGACCAGTTCGGCGGTCTGCTGAGCCGTCAGCGGCAGGGGAGGAATACCGAGCGCGGCGCGTGCGGCCGCGTGAGCACGAAAGTTTTCAAGCATGGGAGACCTGCTGGTAATGCGTTTCAGGGGGAGGCTTTTCAGGGCTTCGAGGCTGTTCCGGGCACTGCTTTGATCGGGATTCTAATCGCGATACCCTGCAGCGTCAAATGTCTTATGTCTTATATAAGAGTTGAAAGTTAAAACATGGAAGTCATGGGTTAGAGGTTCCGGGCGCAGAACCCGGTGCTCAAGCGACGGGCGATGTGAAAGAGGGGTACGACAGTGGCTATCGGCCAGGCAACACCGCCACCAGATCCGGCCTCGTGCAACTGGCTCTCCGTCATCGACGATGCCGGTTAATGCTCGTCTGACGCCGGCGATGTGCTCTTCTTTGCCCGTTTCGATTTCATCATCGTCGACTTGCTTTTCTTTGTGGTTTGGGACGCCGATTCGGGGGCGGCAGCAGTGGCGTCCGCAGTCACCTGGTTGCGCTGCGTCGCCTCGGCGCGAGCCGCGCCGGTTTCTTCCGTGGGCCGGTCGCCCTCGTCGCCCGCTATCAGATCGTTCGTCTTCGTGGAGGCCGTGGCCGCGTGAGTGGCCAGCACAGCTGGAAGAGCCACTAGCATCGCGGCAAGAGAGAGAACAAGCCTGTATTTCAAGAGGTTTCTGGACATTTTGCGCTCCGAGTCATACGCCGCGCCCTATCGCGGTCAGCCGCCCATTTGAGTGCGAGCGGCTTCGCATTCGGCGAGCCGCTTTCTGACATCTTCACTGGCCGCCTGGCAGTCGGCCAACTGCTGGCCGGCCTGTGCTCCGGCATCCCGGGACTCGGCGAGCCGCTTGCGGACTTCCCGCTCTTCATCGAATACCCAATGCAGGAAGAGAGCAATCGCTGGAATCAATACTTCGAAGAGAATGCCCGCGTTTTGCCAGAGAAGATACTGCACGACGAACATGATCAGCATCGTCGCGACTATCGTGATGAACCTTTTTAGTCCGGAGAATCTGAGCGCGAACACAATCGCGATGATGGCAACCGCCACGATGTCCACCAGAATATTGACCACCTTGCTCAACCGATGCACCGTGCGCCCGCCGAGAATGCTGGCCACGTAGTTCGCGTGCAGATAGATAGCCGATATATCGCCGACCGGAGAAAAATGCTGGTCGACGAGCACACCGCGATTGACCGCGAGAACATGCCATCCGCCGCCTATCATCACAATGCCGGCCGCCTTGAACCGCTCGGAGAGATCTTCATCCGATGTCGCCATGAAGTCGGCATAGCTCATTTGACGATGCCAGTCCTTGTACACATGGGGCGACACGAACATGCCGTACGAGAAGCTGCCTTCTGTCTTCAAGTACCGTTGATACCGCTCGGGATCCTTCGCATGCACGATGGCCTGCGCAAACGAATCGAGCCTGCCGTGATTCGCGAGGTGCACCTGTGCAGGTATCTTGCGAAGATCTTCCGGCAGATTGACGTATCCCCATCTGATATGCGGATCGTCGAGGGGGTGCTCGCTGAAAATCGTGGAGTCCACCGTGCAGAAGACTTTTGGATCTTCCGGACAGTAAGTGGTTGCCGGCAGCACGATTGAACAACCCTTCGCGGCTTGAATCGCAATGGCGTCCGCGAGCGTTTGCGTTTCGGCCTGATAGACGTCGTTGTCCTTGAGCGTGCCGTCAGTCAGTGGAGAGCGCAGATCGAGGTCGATGGCCACCACCGCCGGGTGGTCCGAGCATGCCTTCTCTATCGCATTAGCCAGGTAGTCGCGCCGCAAAGGAAGGCGGCGATCGAACGGGCCACTCCAGAAGTCGTAATCGTCGATCAGAACGACGGTGATGTCGCCAGGCGACGGCTCGTGTGGCGCGAGATTCGAAACGAACTGGTAGATCCTTTGTGTCACTTCGGTAAGCCACACCGGGCTATGTTCGCCGACGAGATGACTCGCAAAGATGCCGAGCGCGCCGACAACAACGACCTCGCCCCAGTAATGCCATCCCTTGTCCAGCAATTGGCGAATCACTGATGGGCGTTCCTGAGTTGACATCGCGCATACCTCGCCAACGTCGAGCCTGCTTCAGGTTGAAAGATCCGCCGGTTTTGATTTCGAAGGCAGCGGGTTTCATCAGACGTAACGACTGCAGGAACTCCAGGGCATTGATCGCACTTTAGTAAAAGGCGCCGTATTTCTCAATCGGCTTTCGAATGCCGGATCAATGGCAGCCTATCGCGCGGCTTCCTTCCGATGCACCTGTACTCCCCCGTGACAACTGTCGCTGTGACATCTGTCACAGCGGCAGATTCGCCTCACCCCCGAAAGCGGTATTTCAAGCCTGTTTCTCCGGGTAATCCCTCGACATTCGCACGCTCTAGGCCGCCCTTCAAATTGGCATAGCGCTTGCCTCGTACTCCCGCAGAACGAAGACACATGGAGACAATGCATGCGTAACCCCGCAGCCGTGCGGCCGCCGCTCGTGGGCATCATCGCGAATCCGATTTCCGCGCGCGACATCCGTCGCGTGATCGCGAACGCCAGCAGCCTGCAACTCGCTGATCGCGTCAACATCGTGCTGCGGCTGCTGTCGGCGCTCGCGTCGTGCGGGATCCGGCGCGTCGCGATGATGCCTGACCGCGAAGGCCTCAAGGTGATGCTCGAGCGGCACCTGTCGCGGCGCCAGGGACCGGATGCCGCGCTCGCCGCCGTCGACTGGCTCGACATGCCGGTCACCGCCCGCGTCGACGATACGTTCCGCGCCGCGCAGTTGATGCGCGAGGCGGGCGCCGCCGCGATCATCGTGCTCGGCGGCGACGGTACGCATCGCGCGGTGGTCCGCGAGTGCGGCGCGGTGCCGATCGCGGGCCTCTCCACCGGCACGAACAACGCGTTCCCCGAGATGCGCGAGCCGACCATCGCGGGGCTCGCCGCGGGTCTGTACGCCGCGGGCCGCATCCCCGCCGCCGATGCGCTCCAGCGCAACAAGCGCCTCGACATCGCGATTCGCGACAGCCAAGGCAACCTGCGCAGCGATATCGCTCTCGTCGATGCCGTCATCTCGCACGAGCAGTACATCGGCGCGCGAGCGCTCTGGAAGATCGATACGCTCGCCGCCGTCTACGTTTCCTACGCCGATCCGCAGGCGATCGGGCTTTCCGCGATTGCGGGCCTTCTGGAACCCGTCGGCCGGCACGAACCGGGTGGCCTCGCCGTCGAACTCGCCGCGCCGGGCGAAGGCGAGTTCGAACTGTGCGCGCCGATCGCGCCGGGTCTGATGCGCGCGGTGCCGATCGCCGGCTGGCAGCGTTTGCGCGACGGCGTCCCGCAGCGCGTGCGCCAGCGCGCCGGCATCGTCGCGCTGGATGGCGAGCGCGAAATGGCCTTCGCGGCCAGCGACGAAGTGACCGTCACCTTGCGCGAAGGCGCCTTCAACAGCATCGACATGGCCGCGTGCATGCGTTACGCGGCGCGCACGGGCCTGATGCGCCGGGCGGCGCACATGGAGCTTTAAACCGTTTTCCGCCCCACCACTTCAAACGAAGGAGACACACATGACAGTCCGTTCAACGCAGCAGGACGCAGGCGCGCTGCCGCTCGGCAAGGAGGAACTGCTGGCGGTCTATCGCAAGATGCGCACGATCCGCGATTTCGAGGAGCGCCTGCATGTGGACTTCGGCCGCGGCGACATCCCCGGCTTCGTGCATCTCTACGCCGGCGAGGAAGCGGCCGGCGTCGGCATCATGCATCACCTCACCGACGGCGACCGCATCGCGAGCACGCATCGCGGACACGGTCACTGCATCGCGAAGGGCGTCGATCCCGTCGCGATGATGAAGGAGATCTACGGCAAGAAAGGCGGCTCGTGCAACGGCAAGGGCGGCTCGATGCACATCGCGGACCTGTCGAAGGGGATGATGGGCGCGAACGGCATTCTCGGCGCGGGCGCGCCGCTCATCTGCGGCGCGGCGCTCGCGGCGAAGTTCCGCGGCAAGGGCGAAGTCGGCATCACTTTCGCGGGCGACGGCGCATCGAACCAGGGCACCTTCCTCGAAAGCCTGAACCTCGCGGCCGTGTGGAACCTGCCGGTGATCTTCGTCATCGAGAACAACGGCTATGCGGAATCGACCTCGCGCGAATACGGCACGGCGGTGGACAGCTACGTCGATCGCGCCGCGGGCTTCGGCATTCCGGGCGTGACGGTGGATGGCACCGATTTCTTCGCGGTCCACGAAGCGGCGGGCGAAGTGATCCGGCGCGCGCGCGAAGGCGGCGGACCGGCGCTGCTCGAATGCAAGATGATTCGCTTCTACGGCCATTTCGAAGGCGACGCGCAGACCTACCGTGCGCCCGGCGAGCTCGACGACATTCGCTCGAACAAGGACTGTCTGAAGAAATTCGCGCATACGGTGACGCAGGCGGACGTGATCACGCGCGCGGAACTCCAGGCGATTGACCGCGAAGTCGCCGCGCTGATCGAGCGCGCGGTGCAGGAGGCGAAGGACGCGCCACAGCCCAGCGCCGCCGATCTGCTCACCGACGTGTACGTCAGCTACTAACTCACGGACAACCTGGAGACGAACATGGCCCGCAAATTGAGCATGAAGATGGCAATCAATGAAGCACTGGATCAGGAAATGACCCGGGACCCGAGCGTGATCGTGCTCGGAGAAGACATCGTCGGCGGAGCAGGCGCCGATGGCGAGAAGGACGCATGGGGCGGCGTGCTCGGCGTCACCAAGGGACTGTATGCGAAGCACGGCGACCGGCTGCTCGATACGCCGCTATCGGAATCCGCGTATGTCGGCGCGGCGATCGGCGCTGCCGCCTGCGGCATGCGGCCGGTGGCCGAACTGATGTTCATCGACTTCATGGGCGTCTGCTTCGACCAGATCTTCAACCAGGCCGCCAAGTTCCGCTATATGTTCGGCGGCAAGGCGGAGACACCCGTCGTGATTCGCGCGATGGTCGGCGCGGGCTTTCGCGCGGCGGCCCAGCACAGCCAGATGCTCACGCCGATCTTCACGCACATTCCCGGCCTCAAGGTGGTGTGCCCGTCGACGCCCTATGACACCAAGGGCCTCCTGATCCAGGCGATCCGCGACAACGATCCGGTGATCTTCTGCGAGCACAAGAACCTCTATGGCTTCGAAGGCGAAGTGCCGGAGAACTCTTACGCGATTCCGTTCGGCGAGGCGAACATCGTGCGCGATGGCAAGGACGTGTCGATCGTGGCATACGGCCTGATGGTGCATCGCGCGCTCGAAGCGGCCGCGACGCTCGCGAAGGAAGGCATCGAAGCGGAAGTCGTGGATTTGCGTTCGCTGTCGCCGCTCGATATCGACACGGTGCTCGAAACGGTCGAGAACACCGGACGGCTCGTCGTGGTCGATGAAGCCAGCCCGCGTTGCAACATCGCCACCGATATCTCCGCGCAAGTCTCGCAGCAGGCTTTTGGGGCGTTGAGGGCCGGCATCCAGATGGTCGCGCCGCCGCATACGCCAGTGCCATTCTCGCCGACGCTGGAGGACCTGTACATCCCGAGCGCCGCGCAGATCGTGGAAGCGGCGCGCAAGACGATGAACGGCAAGGGAGGGGCACACTGATGTCCGAGATCACTCCGATCGTGATGCCAAAGTGGGGCCTGTCGATGAAGGAGGGCACGGTGAACGCGTGGCTCGTCGAGGAAGGCGCGCAGATTTCCGTCGGCCTGCCGATCCTGGATGTGGAAACCGACAAGATCGCCAACGCCGTCGAGGCGCCCGACGCGGGCACGCTGCGCCGCAAGGTGGCGGCCGAGGGCGACGTGCTGCCGGTGAAGGCGCTGCTCGGCGTGCTCGCGCCCGCCGAGGTGAGCGACGCCGACATCGACGCGTACATCGCCTCCTATGAAACGCCCCCCGACGACGAAGGCGGCGACGATGAAGCCGCCGCCGCGTATCACTTCGTCGAACTCGATGGAATCCGGGTGCGTTATGCGAGCCGCGGCGAGAACGGCAAGACCGTGCTCTTCATCCACGGCTTTGGCGGCGATCTCGACAACTGGCTCTTCAATCTCGATGCCATCGCCGAGAAGCACAAGGTCGTCGCGCTCGATCTGCCCGCGCACGGACAATCGACGCCGAAGCTCCCCGGCACGACGCTCGAAGACCTCGCGCAATTCGTGCTGCGTTTCATGGACGCGCTCGAGATCGGCGAGGCGCATCTGGTCGGGCATTCGATGGGCGGCGGCGTGGCGGCGCAACTCGCCGTCGATGCGCCGGGGCGGGTGCTGTCGGTGGCGTTGATATCGCCGGCGGGGCTGGGCGGCGAGGTCAACAACGCCTATACGGAGGGTTTCGTGAACGCGCAGTCGCGGCGCGATCTGAAGCCGGTGGTCGAGTTGCTCTTCGCGGACCCGGGGCTCGTGAGCCGCCAGATGCTCGACGACCTGCTCAAGTACAAGCGGCTCGACGGCGTGAGCGAAGCGCTCGCGGCGCTCGGCGGCAGCTTGTTCGCCGCGGGCAAGCAGTCTGAACTGCCCGGAGCCAGGCTTGGCGCGACGGGCAAGCCGGTGCTCGTGATATGGGGCGCGCAGGATCGCATCATTCCGGCCGCACATGCTGCGAACGCGCCAGCGGGCGCGACCGTCAAGGTCTTCGACGACGCCGGCCACATGAGCCAGATGGAGAAGGCCAACGACGTCAACGCGCTGCTCAAGCAGCACCTCGCCGCCAAGGCGGGCTGAGGCCGCTTTCGTCGAGCTGTTGGCATCAGCGGACATGGCGCGCGCCATGTCCGCCATCACACCATTTACCCTTCGAATGAATCCATCCGATATGAGTACAGAAACCTCGACCGATCTCAAGAGCCGCCTCACCCGCATCAACCAGCAGTTCGCAGCTCTTGGACAGGCGCAGCCGGCCGTCATGGGCGGCTTTCAGTCCGTGATGAAGGCGGCCACGCAGGAAGGCAGCGTGCCCGCCGCATTCAGGGAACTCGTTGCGGTGGCGCTCGCCGTGCATAAAGGCTGCGACGACTGTGTGCTGTTTCACACGTCGCAGGCGTTGCGCCACCAGGCGACCCGCGCTCAACTCGCCGACGTGCTTGCCGTCAACGTCGAAATGGGTGGCGCTCCGGGCGCGATGTACGCGTCGAAGGCGCTCGCCTATTTCGATGCGCCAAGCCAATAGCGGTGCCGGCGACAGGGTCCAAACGGTTGTTGCCTCCTGTCCTCCAGCACGCAAAGCGAGAGCGCCGCCGATGCGTCCTGCCGGAGGTGTCGCAAGCGCGGCGCGCCTGAGTTTTCGTATGAGTTAAGTGTTCACTCCGACACGGTTTGCCCAATGTCCGCGCAGTCGGATAAAGTAGGAGCCCGGTCCCGAAATACCCAGGCGACCCGAGGCGCTCCGCAGAAGCGCCCGCGCCGAGCCGGGCCAGGAGACACCAAGGAGAGCACGATGGACATGCGGCAACGCAAGCACATCGAGGCAGTAGTCGAAGCGACCACGCGCACTCTGCCAGCGGGTCAGCCGATGATTGCTGCGCGCACGCACGACGCGATCATCGAGTCGTCGTGGCGGCGCTGCGTGCATCAGTACGGCCTCGACCCGTCGCGTATGCAGGAAGCGCGCATCTTGCCGCAGACGCGGCTGCGCGAGCACCAGCAGCGCATCGACGACTTCGCCCGCATCGCACGCCAAGGCCTTCAGACGCTTTACAGCCAGGTCGCGGGCCTCGGCTACGTCGTTCTGCTGACCGACGCGCAAGGCGTGACCGTCGACTATCTCGGCGACGCCAACAGCGACACGAGCCTGCGCCGCGCCGGCCTCTATCTCGGCGCGCAGTGGAGCGAGATCGGCGCCGGCACCTGCGCGGTGGGCACGGCGCTCGCTACCGGCCAGGCGCTCACCGTGCATCAGGTCGATCACTTCGACGCCACGCATATCCCGCTGACCTGCACCGCCGCGCCGCTGTTCGATTCGCACGGCGACCTGACCGCCATCCTCGATATTTCCGCGCTCACGTCGCCCCAGGCGCGGGACAGCCAGAGCCTTGCGCTACAACTCGTGCGCATCTACGCGAGCCATATCGAAAACGCCAACTTCCTGCGCACGCACCGCAAGGACTGGATTCTGAAGCTCAATGCATCGCCGGAATTCGTCGATGTCGACCCCGAGTATCTGGTCGCGCTCGACGTGAGCGGGCGCATCGTCGGACACAACCGCCGCGCGCACGAGATGCTGGCGGCGGAGCAGGGCCGGGGCGGTGAACTGCCGCCGCTGGTCGGCACACAGTTCGAGGCGCTTTTCGATGCCCGGCTCGAAGACCTCGGCCGCTTCGTTTACTCGCGCCCGAGCGAACTGCGGGCGCTGTCGCTGGCACGCAGCGGCGCGTTGCTGTACTTGAGCGTGATGCCGCCTGCGCCGCTGTGGCAACCGGGCGCGAGCGCCAAGTGTGACGCCGGCCGCGCGACGAAGATTCCCGCCGCGCTGGCCGCGCTGTGCGGCGGCGACGCCGCGCTCGAACGGCAACTCGAACGCGCGGCCAAGCTCGTCGATTCGCCGATCAACCTGCTGATCAACGGCGAGACCGGCTCCGGCAAGGAATATTTCGCGAAAGCACTGCATCAGGCGAGCGCGCGACGCGGCGGACCGTTCGTCGCGGTCAATTGCGCGGCGATTCCCGAGACGCTGATCGAAAGCGAACTGTTCGGCCATTTGCCGAACAGCTTTTCGGGCGCGGGGCCGAAGGCGAAGCGCGGACTGATCCAGGAAGCCGACGGCGGCACGCTCTTTCTCGATGAAATTGGCGACATGCCGCGCGAACTGCAATCGCGCCTCCTGCGCGTGCTGGCCGAAGGCGAGGTGCTGTCGATTGGCGCGTCGCGGCCGGTGTCGGTCGATCTGCGGGTGATCTCGGCGACGCATCATTCTTTGGACGAACTTGTCGAGAGCGGCCGTTTTCGGGAGGACTTGTATTACCGGCTGAACGGTGCGCGCTTTGCGCTGCCGCCGCTGCGCGAGCGCACCGATCTCGACTGGCTGATCCAGAAGCTTTTGGCCGGCGCGCCGGGCGGGGCGGTCGTACTGTCGCCGACGGCGCGCGAGCGGTTGCATCGGCATCGGTGGCCGGGGAATTTGCGTGAGCTATGCAATGTGCTGCGTTACGCGCGGGCGGTCTGCACGGATGGGCATATTGAAGTCGAGGACCTGCCGGAGAATGTTGCGGCCGCCGAGAGCGCCGGTGCGCGCGAGGGCGAAGCGGCGGCGCCGGCGTTGCAGCGCACGAGTGCCCTTGCCGAGGCATTCGATCCGCACCTGTTGTCGCCGGAGGGCATGCTGCTGATGCAGTATTTGCGCGCGGCGAGTTGGAACCTTAGCGCGGTTGCGCGGCAGATCGGCGTGAGTCGGATGACGCTGTATCGGCGAATGGCGCGGTATGGCATCCGTTCGCCCAATCAGCGCGATGCCGGTGCGCACTGAGCATGGCGCTGCGGCCTGGCGGGGAATGGGTTGGTGCTTAGGCCGTTAGATGTTTTGCGCCTCTATGGAACTTGTATCGGTGTCGGGTTATTAGCTCTGGGAAACCCAACACGCATTCAAATTCCATAGAAGCCTGGGAGCACTAAACGGTTTAAACACACACCACCTCAAACCCACCGACCCAATGCTCTTCGACCTCATCGATTTCGACGCCGCCGGTCCAGCCGCAAACCCCCTCGATGCCGAGCAGGCCCTGCTCGCCCACGCAGCCGCAGGACGCGCGGTCGCTCATCTATGGGAAGCGCCGGTGTCGCTCGTGGTCCCGCGCAGTTACCAGCGCTACCCCTCGCTCGACGCCGCCCGCGCCGAGTTCGCCCGGCGCGGGTGTCCCGTGTTCCTGCGGCTGTCCGGAGGCGGCCTCGTGCCACAAGGCCCGGGCATCCTGAACCTGAGCCTCGCGTTTCCGCTGACCAGCACGATCGGCATGATGGCCGACGCCGTCTACCTGCATCTGTGCGCGATACTGGCCGGCGCGTTGCGCGAGCTAGGCGTCGAGACGCACTGGCAGGCGGTGGAAGGTTCCTTCTGCGACGGCCGATTCAACCTGGCGTGGGGCCCCGCCGACGATGCGCGCAAGATCGCCGGCACTGCGCAATACTGGCGACGCGTGCCGGATTCTCCCGGCGACCCGAGGTACGCGGTACTCGCCCACGCGGTGCTGCTGGTCGACGCCGACCCGCTCGAAATCAACCAGCGCGCGAACGACTTCGAGTCCTTGGTCGGCAGCGGCCGCCACTACGAAGCCGACAAGGTGGTGAGTGTGGCGCAGGCGCTGGCGTTGCAAGGCGCGGACACCGGCGCGCAATTGGCGGCACGGGTTGTGAAAGCGCTGGCGAAAGCCGTCACGGCGGCGTCGCCGCCTGGTTCATGAAGGCCAAACCGTTTCACCTGCGTGGAAGTCCGCCGTGCATTGGCAAGAGGGTGATGGACGACAGCCGCTAACGGTACAGCGTAGTCAGTTAATCTCACGAGGCCTTGGTACGATTCGTCATATTGTCCGCCGGCAGCATTCCCGGCAACGCCTCTACAAAGAAATCGGCTTGTAGCGCAGCGCCAGCCTGCACGTCGTACTGGGCAAAGTCGCGCACACCGGCTGCCAGCAGAACTTCGTCGTCGAGGAAGAAGTTTCCCGAACACTCTCTGGCTGGGCGCGTCAGGATGTAGTGGGCCGCGTCGGCGACGATCTCAGGCTTGCGACACGCTGCAATCATTTCCGCACCGCCAATCTCGTTTCTCACAGCTGCAGTCGCGATAGCTGTTCGAGGCCATAGCGAATTGACTGCGACGCCCCGGTCTTTGAACTCTCCGGCAAGCGCCAGTGTGAACAGGCTCATCGTGTATTTTGCAATGGTGTATGCCGGAAAATCGCTAAACCATTTTGCGTCGCTGACCAGTGGCGGTGATAGTGTGAGGATGTGCGGGTTCGCCGAATTCAGAAGGTGCGGCAGGCACGCTTGCGCGCACACGAAGGTGCCTCTGCCATTGACCCCATGCATCAGGTCGTATCGTTTGACGGGTGTGTCGAGCGTGCCGGTCAGTCGAATGGCGCTGGCATTGTTGACGAGGATATCGATGCCTCCGAACAACGCGACAGTCTCGGCCACCGCGGTTTTCACGCGTTCTTCGTCGCGAATATCCACAACAAGCGGGAGCGCGTTGCCACCAGCAGCTTGAACAGCGGCAGCCGCCGTATGAATCGTACCCTCGAGACGCGGGTCCGGCTCGGCAGTCTTCGCACAGATCACGACATTCGCGCCGTCGCGTGCAGCTCTAAGTGCAATTGCGAGTCCGATGCCGCGACTGCCGCCCGACATGAACAGTGTCTTGCCAGCAAGGCTCATGGTCGTCTCCTGATGATTTACAGCAGCATACGCTTCTGCAGTCTTTGGCGCGCATGGCGGACAGACTACGCGTCGCAAACCTCTTCAAGCATAGCGATGCCCGCGAACCCGAATGGGCATCGCGGAATCGCATTGTTTGCTTTGTAGCAATTGTGATTTCACCCTATCGGTATAGAAAAAAGATAGATGCCGCCTAAACTGACTTCTGTCAACGGCGCGCGTCTCACTCGACTTGCGGCGCTCTTAATAATTGCATTGGGGATTCATCATGAAAAGCAGACTTGTTGCAGCCCTTCTCATCGCAGCTACGACCGCTATCGCTGCGCCTGCGTTTGCCAGCGGCTATGGTCCAGCACCTTCCTACCGCCCTTCGGTGGGCGCGCCGGCGTCGCAGCGAGGCCAGAGTGCGCAAACCGTTGTAGCCGAACGCAACGATGCAGTCGGCTCCGTCAATGATTCGTACGGTGGGGTAGTTGCGTCCTCTTCGGAATCTGGCAGCCAGCAACCTGCTCGGTCTGTCGGTCGTTTGTACGCGGGCCACTAATGTAAAGGTCGTCAGCTGACCGACGCTGTAGCGAGGTGACGAAATGTTGAAGATTATCGAAGTTGCGATGGTCCTGGGTGCGCTGATGGTCTATCTGGTGCCGGCAATGATTGCGGACGCCAGAGAACGCGAAGACGCCTTTGCGGTGACCATGGTGAATATCCTGCTCGGATGGACGGTCATCGGTTGGTTCGCAGCGCTAATATGGGCGCGACATCCGGTCAGCGACCGGCGTCTGAAGCATTTCGCGAGGCGAGCACAACGCGCAGTCGCACGAGTCACCATCGATGCAATCGTTGTTCGAGCTGAAAGTCGTGCTGGCTCGATTCCTGTGTTGAACCCTCGGTTGGTGCCAGTAGTCGCGCGCATTGCAGCAAGCAGCCGTTACCAACCAAGACGTTAGCGGTTGTCGTGGGCTATGCATGAACGGATTGTCGGGCATTCGGACTGCGGACACCGCGCGGTGCTTCCGTTTCGAATTGCCGAGTCGATTGACCATAGCGACGATACTGTGAACAATTGAAGGTGTCTTTTTTGGAGTTTGGAAATGGATGTACCTGTTAGCGAGGAGCAAGTTCGTACGCTTGCATTCTATCTTTGGGAGAAAGAAGGAAGTCCCGACGGGCGTTCCCAAGAGTATTGGGAAAAGGCGCGGCAGCAGCTAGGCGCAGATGGCTCGCTGGCTGAATTGGATTCAGAGACTTGGTCGGTGTGACCAGACCGGCGCGTCGGCCGGCGCTCGCATCTGTCATGATTACGCCATCCCGCCGCGCCGATGCTCTCGATGCGTTATGTGCTCTGTCAGCAGTCGCCGCATTGTAGCCAGTAAAGTTCTCCCGTCTACGGGCTTGCGAAGGAACCCGTCATAGCTGACGAAGGCAGGCGGGCTGGGCTCGCCAGAAATCAGTATGAAGACAACATCGGCTAGTCCAGGGAGAGTGCGCAGTCGGTGACAGAGTTCGCTTCCCGACATCACCGGCATACGCCAGTCGGCAACCACAATGTCCACAGGAAATTCGATGAACATTGCCAGTGCTGACTGGCCGTCGCACGCAGTTCTGACCTCAAATCCATCCGCGGCACAACTGGCGCTCCACGCAGCCAAAGTCTCCTCATCATCGTCTACCAGCAATACGCTTGTCATACCCAGTGTCCGAGCCGCCACACGATATTTGGCAGGCTGATGCTGACCAAAGTTCACACAAAATCTCATCGAAGTTGCACGCCCGTCGGGCCCGCGCCGTTTCGGAGAGTGCGTATCATGCGAGGACCAAACGGAGGTCTTCCGCCCGATAGTTGATGCCGAACGATTCGTCGGCAAGCGCCGTCTGTGCATTATCTCGAGACGCGGACCCGCGCCGGCAACACGGGCCTTAATGAGCACCCCGCGAAGTCCTGCCGAACCCAGACGATACGTATGACTTTGCGTCGCGGAACTGGAGAGTCATCAGCCGCTTGGTTTTCGACGCGGTGTCGCATACCGCGAATAGCTTGTGCGCGGCGCGAGCGGCCGCACCATTCTTTCGAAGATGCGACTCACACCAGACGCATTAACGCGGCACCTTTCTTGAACGGGGCGAATCAGGTCACAGGCTCGCTATGAATCTTGGGTCCGAGCGTCCGGGTCACCGAGCAGCGGGTCGAGCCGTTCGGAGAGTCGCTTAAGCATGCAACCGTCGCTCTATCTCGGCTTCTCGGCCAGCAAATGTAAGCCTCGCAACGACGGCGAGGCGGCAAGACGCCCAGCGCGAACGCTGCGCCGTGACCGCGAGCCCGGGTGTCGTCTTCGGCCTCGAGCCTTCCGGTTGCGCGTAGGCGCGCCGTTGCAGCAGGTGCGAGCGTCGATCTGCCCGGAGGCTGCTGTGGCGCCGGTGTTCTCCGTCGATGCGGCGCTACGCTGTTCGGCGGCACGCACGCGCATGTACGGGCCGAGCACGTGAAGCGGGACGACCCGGCGCTCAGGTAATGTCCACGCGAGGCCGCGCAGCAGCGCCGCACTGTCGCGAGCGAAGCTGGCTTCGCGCGAGAGTGACTTCAGTGCGTTCAGCGTCGCGCGGCAAGCCTGCCGCCATGGCAAACGTAGCCACGCGATCCAGGCGGCGTTGCGCGCAAGCATGCGCCGCCGCAAGCTGCCGTCCCGTACGGACGAGGGGTGATGATGGACGGTCAACTGGTCGCAGTAGACGATCGCGTGGCCGGCTGTGAGCACGTCGAGCGCCACGAGTTCCGCTTCGCCGCCTCTGAACAGGCGCGCTTCGTAGCCCCCCACCGCGCGGAACAACGCGGTGCGGAACACGCATGCGCCCGCCAAGTAGCCGGTCAACGCGGGGCCGGGGAGGAGCACACTGCCGAGCGGGCTCGCACGCATGAGAGCGCAAGCGGGGTCCGTCAGTTTTGCGTCGCCCACTACGACATGCGCGCTCAACACGCCGACGTTCGGCCATGCGTCGAGCAGTTGCACCGCGCGTTCGAGCGAGCCGGGTTCCCACCAGGCGTCGTCGTCGCAGAAGGCCACATAGTCCGTTCTCACGCATGCAACCGCCTGATTGCGGGCCGCCGCGCCGAGATTCTCGCGGCACTCGATGACGCAGACGGTGGGATATCGCGCCTTCACGAGCGCAACGGTGTTGTCGTCCGAAGCGTTGTCGGCGACGAAGATGGGCGGCTTTTCAGGGAGTGCGAGCAGACGTTCGAGCGTGGCGATGAGTTTGTCGGCGCGATTGTGGGTCAGGACGACAACCGAGATGCGCCGGGCGAGTGATTTGTTTTCCATTCTGTTCGAGTTCTTCCGAGGAGGCGACGATTGGGCTCAGCAACCGCCGTGCCTATCGCTGGCGGCGACCCGGCCGGCGCCCCGGTCGCTTGTCGAAGCGAGCGAAGCGCGATGTCGAGCTGCTCCGCCCGTTTCGAACAGGACTCCTCAAGCATGGCCCCCGGCCAGCAGATCTTCGATCATGATCGGCAACTTGCGCACGCGCACACCGGTTGCATGGTGCGTCGCCCCGGTGATCGCGGCTGCCACGCCGGCAAGACCGATTTCAGCAATCCCGCGAGCGCCGAGTTCGTTGAACAATGTGTCCGGATGATCGAGAAACGTCACGTCCAGTTCGGGCGTATCCGCATTCGACGCGATGATGTAATCGGCCAGGTTGCTATTGACCGGTGCGCCCGTGTGCCGGTCGTACGTCGTGTGCTCGAAGAGTGCCATGCCGACGCCCATCACCACCGCGCCTTCAATCTGACTGCGCGCCGCGCGCGGATTGATGATGCGTCCTCCATCGATCACCGTCACCACGCGGCTCACGCGCAGCCGCGCCATCTCCGGTTGCCATGTGACTTCGGCGAAATGCGCGCCGTACGAGTAGATGGAGTAGCGTTTCTTTAGCGGATCGTCGAAGCCGCCTTGCGCGCTGCCGGTGCCCGACGCCGCGCGCATCTTCGCGGCGTCGAGAATCTCGCCGAACGGCACGCCTCGCTCGGGCGCGTCGTCTTTGCGATGCACGCGTGCGGCGCTGAACGCGAGCTCGTCGTCGGCCGCGCCCTTGAACGGCGAACCGTCGACGGCTGTCGCACGCGAAAGCAATAGCTTGATCGCCGCGCGCACCGCTTCGAACACCGCGGGAATCACCGACGCAGTCGCCGCGCTGCCGCCCGAAACCGGACCCGGCGGCAACACCGAATCGCCGAGTCCGACTTCGATACGATCGAGCGGGATGCCCGTCTCTTCGGCAACCAGTTGCGCGAGCACGGTGTACGTGCCGGTGCCGATGTCCTGCGTGCCGCACACCACGCGCGCGCTGCCGTCCGCTCGAAGATCGACGTTCGCCGTCGCCGAAAAGCGTATTCCCGGCCAGACACAGGCGGCCACGCCCCAGCCCAGCGTCAGGCCGTCGCGCTGCATCGATCCGACGCCGGGCGTGCGCTGCGACCAGCCGAACCGATCGGCGCCGGTGCGCAGGCATTCGACGAGATGCCGCGACGAGAACGGCAAACCCGTGCTTTCGTCGACGCGCGGTTCGTTGCGCAGCCTCAGTTCGACGGGGTCGAGCTGGAGTTCGTGCGCAAGTTCGTTCATCGCGGATTCGATTGCGTACAGGCCGGGCACGGCGCCGGGGCCGCGCATGGCCGTAGGCGAGCCGACGTTCCGGCGCGCGAGACCGGAAGTCACGCGCACGTTCGGCGTGCTGTAGATGAGCGGCGTGACTTCGCCGCAGCTTTCCTGGTACTCATCGGCGATTGCGGTGTGATTCACGTAATCGTGCTGCAGCGAGGTGAGGGTGCCGTCGCGTTCCGCCGAGACCCGTACACGCTGTTGCGTGACAGGACGATGGCCGACATTCTGAAACATCATCTTGCGGCTGATGACGAGTTTTACCGGGCGGCCGGTCTGACGCGTCGCTGCGGCGGCGAGCAAGGTGTGCGGCCACACCCATAGCTTGCCGCCGAAGCCCGAGCCGAGGTAGCGGGAAATCACGCGGATCTTTTCCTTCGGCACCCCAAGCATCTGTGAGAGCGTGCCGACGTGAATAGAAATAGACTGGGTGGTTTCATAGAATGTATAGGTCTCGCCGTCCCATTGAGCAGTCGATGCGTGCAGTTCGATCGGATTATGCGTTTCCGTCGGCGTCACGTAGGTTGCGTCGATTTTTGCCGATGCCGCCTCGAACGCGCGATCGGGATCGCCGCGTTTGTTTTCGACTTTGGGCGGGTCATCGGCTTCGAGATCGGCGCGCACGTCGTGCGGGGTGATTTCGTAGCGGGCCTTGATTGCCGCCGACGCCGCGCTGGCGCTCTCGAATGTATCCGCGATCACGAGCGCGATGTACTGGCCGTAATACCGGATGATGTCGTCCTCGAAGGGCGGCCGCGCTTCATCGACGTAGCCCGTCTCCATCGAATTGCCGGAAATCCGGTAGAAGCGGCCGATATTGGCTCGATGCAGCACCGCGTGGACGCCGGGCATCGCCTCGGCGTCGGCGATGTCGAGCGAGGTGAGCCGGCCGCTCGCGACCGTGCTGCCAACCGGCACGGCGACCAGCAGGCCGGGCAGTTCCACATCGGACGTGTAGGTTGCGTGGCCGCTGACCTTCAACGGACCATCGATGCGGGATTGCGGCCGTCCGATCACGGACAGCACGGCGTCGGAAGTGGTGGACATGGTGCATTCCTTTCGATTGGCGGCTCAGTTCGCAACCGTTGTCGGCGTGACTTCGTTTCCCTGGATGCACTGGGTCAGCGCATGGACGATGCAGCGGCGCGCAAGTTCGATCTTGAAGCCGTTCTCGCTTTGCGGTTTCGCGTTGGCGAGCGCGGCGTCTGCGGCCTTGCGAAAGGTCGCGGCATCGGGCGTGGCGCCACGCAGCACGTGTTCCGCTTCGAGCGCATGCCATGGCCGCGTGCCGACGCCGCCGAGCGCGACGCGCACGTGGTCGATGCGTCCGCCATTCAGCGTCACGACCACGGCCGCCGACGCCAGCGCAAACTCATACGACGCGCGATCACGCAGTTTCAGATAGAACGAGCGTGTGCCCGCCGGGAGCGGCGGCAGCGTGACGTGGGTGATGAGATCGCCCGCGTCGAGCACGTTCTCACGCTGCGGCGTCGTGCCCGGCAGCAGGAAGAAATCGTCGATGGCGACACCGCGCGGGCCGTGAGTCCCTTCGATATGAATCGACGCGTCGAGCGCGGTCAGCGCAACGTTCATGTCCGATGGGTTGGTCGCGATGCAGGCATCGCTCGCGCCGAGAATCGCGAGCGTGCGATTGAATCCCTGAATAGCCGGACAGCCTGAACCTGGCTCGCGCTTGTTGCAGGGCATTGCGGTGTCGCGAAAGTACACACAGCGCGTGCGCTGCAGCAGATTGCCGCCGGTGGTCGCCATGTTTCGCAACTGGGCCGAAGCGCCGGCAAGGAGCGCTTGCGACAATACCGCGTACGGCTCCCGGATCAGAGGATGCAGCGCGAGGTCAGCGTTTCGCGCCGTCGCGCCGATTTTCACGCCGCCATCGGGCAGCGCTTCGATGCGATCGAGCGGTAGGCGGCTGATGTCGACCACCCGACTGGGACGCTCGACGTTCAGCTTCATCAGATCGAGCAAGGTCGTGCCGCCCGCGAGGAAGCGCACCGCGGCGCCTTGCTGCGCGGTGGCCGAGGCCGCGCCTGCGGTGATTGCATCACGCACGTCATTGGCGCGCGACAACTGGAACATCTCCATGATCGCGCTCCTCAGGACTGGCCGCGTACGCGCTGGATCGCCGCGACGATGTTCTGATAGGCGCCGCAGCGGCACAGATTGCCGCTCATCGCTTCGCGCACTTCGGCGTCATTGGGGCCGACCGCTTCGTCAAGCAACGCGACGGCGGACATGATCTGGCCTGGCGTACAGTAGCCGCACTGATAGCCGTCGCATGCCACGAACGCGGCCTGCATCGGATGCAGCGCGCCGGGCTGGCCGATCCCTTCGATGGTGGTGATTTTGTCGCCCGCGTGCGTGGCGGCCAGCGACAGGCAGGCATTCACGCGGCGTCCGTTGATGTGTACGGTGCATGCCCCGCATTGGCCGTGATCGCAACCTTTCTTGGTGCCGGTCAGGTGCAGATGTTCGCGCAGCGCGTCCAGCAGGGTAGTGCGCGGGTCGAGTGAAAGCGTGTAGGGATTACCGTTGACAGTCAACTCGACCGGAATCCCCATGGTCGCGGAAGCGTTGCGACCAAGGCGCGTTGCGTCGGGCTCAGCGGTCTGCTGCGAGGCGTCGGTGGTTGAGGCGGTCTGTTGCATCATGCATTCTCCTCATGGGAAGAGCGAAGCCAATCGGCACGCCCAAGGCGGCAGGCTGGAGTAGGCACTTGCTACGTTGGTGACAGGGTCGCCACGTGGGAGTTTCGGGCGATGAGCGGTGCAAAGCCTTCGCGCGCGACGAAAGACGCGTAGCAAGAGGGATGCCCGTGCACAGCAGATTGCCGAATGGCACGGGCGTGCGTATCCCGACAACGAGGGCCTTGGCAAGCGAACTGCTCGAACGCTTGCGGCACTCCTGTGTCACGCGCCAGTCGCCTCACAATACGATAGACCACGTACGCGTGCCCACAGAGTGATTTCTGCGTGTACCGGCAACCCTATGCCTCCAAGGAGGCGGATTGGAACCCCGTACGCAAAGCGGCCCAGCGGCCGCTTCGCGTCACGGCCCAACTATCGGGACCCGCAACGCAGAGGCATCGCGCATCCACAATCAGGGCAGCGCATAAGCCATCACATAGTCGCCCAGTTTGGTGCCAAACGAGCCGTGCCCGCCGGCCGCGATCACCACGTACTGTTTGCCGTTTTCTTCGTAAGTCATCGGGGTCGCCTGGCCACCCGCGGGAAGACGGGCCTGCCACAGCATGTCGCCGGTCTCGGTGTCGAACGCGCGGATGAAGTTGTCCGCTGTGGCGCCGATGAAGAACACGTGACCCGCCGTCGTCATTGGACCACCCAACATGGGCATCCCCATCTTGAACGGCAACGGTAGCGGCGCACTGTCGCGCACCGTGCCGATGCGCCTCTTCCACACAATCTGGTTGGTCTTCAGATCGACGCCCGACACGTAACCCCACGGGGGTTGCTTGCACGGCAAGCCGGTCGGCGAGAAGAACGGATTCAGCTCGACTCCGAACGGCGTGCCGTATTGTGGTTGGATGCCGGTTTCCGTACCGCTGCCACCAGCGGCGTCGCTAGCCGGTTCGATCGGATTGCCCGGACCGCGCGGTATCAGCTTCGAGACGAAGGGCAGGGCGATCGGGTTTGCAATCGCGATCTGCCGATCCGTATCCACGGCGAGGCCGCCCCACTCGAACATGCCGAGATTGCCGGGGAAAACCAGCGTGCCTCTCTCCGAGGGCGGCGTGAACGTGCCGTCATAGTCGAGTCGCTGAAACAACACGCGGCACACCAGTTGATCGAACATCGTCGCGCCCCACATGTCGGCGCCTGTCAGCTTTCTTTCCGGACGGAACGTCAGATCGGAGAACGGCTGCGTCGGCGACACATGATCGCCCGTCGCGGCGCCTTGCGGGACCGGCCGCTCGGGCGCCGGCACGACCGGCTTGCCGGTGCGCCGGTCGAGTACGAAGATGTTGCCGCTCTTCGCCGGCGCATAGACGACCGGTACCACATTGCCCGAGTGATCGGTGATGTCGGCAAGCGTCGGCTGCGCCGGCAAGTCCATATCCCAGAGATCGTGATGGACGGTCTGGTAGAACCATGCGAGCTTGCCCGTGGTCGCGTTCAGCGCCAGCAGTCCGCTCGCGAAGCGTTCCTGCGCCGGCGTGCGGTTGCCACCCCAGATGTCCGGCGTGGTGACGCCCATCGGCAGATAGACGAGATCGAGCTTCGCGTCGTAGACGGACGGCGCCCATGAATTGGGCGAGTTGAGCGAATAATGCTGTGCGAGGCCGGGCATCGTATTCGGATCTTTTGCACCGGGATCGAATGCCCACAGCAGCTTGCCCGTGGTGACATCGAAACCGCGAATCACGCCGGACGGCTCGCGCGTCGAGTAGTTGTCTTCGACGGCGCCGGCGATCACGATGACCTTGTCGGTGATGACCGGCGGCGAGGTCGGTTCGTATTGACCCGCTGTCGTCACCGGCTGTCCGACCTGCAGATCGAGGTCGCCGTGGGTCGCGAAGTCCGGACATAATTGGCCGCTCTGTGCGTCGAGCGCATACAGATGGCCGTTGTTCACCGGCAGGTAGATCCGGCGCGTACACATCGCAGACCCCGCCGGCGCCGCCGTCTGAGCGTTGTCGCTCGAACCGGCAGCTGTCAGGTCGTGGTAAGACACCCCGCGACAAGTGACGTGCTGGAAGCTCGGATCGGTCTTCAGCTTCGGATCGAAGCGCCATTTTTCCTTGCCGGTCGCCGCATCCAGTGCGAACAGGATCTGGTGCGGCGAGCACAGATACAGCAGGTCGCCCACCTTGATCGGTGTGACCTCGCTGGTAATCTCGCCGGGATCGGTCGAACGCTTCATGTCGCCGGTGCGGAATGTCCACGCCTCTCGAAGATCTTTCACGTTGCCCGTGTTGATCTGCTTGAGGGGCGAGTAGCGTGTGCCATGCTGGGTACGGCCGTACGCGGGCCAGTCGGCGTCGGCGGCGCTTGCGGGGGTGACGGCAGCCGGCGGTGCGCCCGCGCGGCTCAGCGTGCCGTGGAGTTCCTGCGGATCGTTGAATACCGCATAAACCATGAGCGCTACGCTGAGGATCACCGTGACGCCCAGCGCGATGGCCGGCGTCTTCGGCGACGCGTCGAAGCGGCGATAGACGAACGGTAGCAGCAGCCAGATACCGAAGAGCACCAGCACGTCCAGACGCGGCGCCAGCGCCCAGAAGTCGGTGCCGACCTCCCAGAGCGACCAGCCAATCGTGCCCAACAGCAACAACGCATAGAGCGCGAGTGCAAGGGGCCTGCGGCGTTGGACCAGAATGGCGGTGATCAGCATCAGAATGCCGGCGACGATGTAGTACGGAGACCCGCCGGTCGCCGCCAGCCAGGTACCGCCGACCAGCAGGTATATCCCCGACAGGGCCGCAAAGACGACGGTCAGCACACGTGCTATCGAAAAAGAGTCGGATCTTTGCATCCTGATACCTCCGGCGGAATGGCGCAGCGAGGAGAGGCGAACGCCCGTTGAGCGAGTTGACTTGATCTCTCTAGGTTAAGACGGACGTTCTCATCAGCGCTAGCACGATTTATACCGCGCAGCGCTCAATACGACGGCTTACACGGCCACTAATACACGAGTAAGCGAATCTATGCCGTCGGGGATTTGACCCACGGTTCGCAGGCTATGCTTCACCACAAAACGCTGGGAAAACCCACAGAATACGGTCGTCCCAAAAGCAGGGCACGCTTGCCCTGTCTTACCATCCTCTGACTGCCGCTGGCTCGTATGATCGCTGTCCAGGCCGGCGTTGATCGCAGCACCGCGGACCTGTGACGTGTATTTTAAGCGTCGCCTAAATTGTAGACGGGCGCACTGTCCGAGATTCGAACCTCTCTGATTGCTCTGCGATGATATTCCGATCGTGCGCGGCTGAAGGGTTGCCGTTGCGGCTGCGCAATCATCGCTGGCACAAACCGTTCGCCTTTTCAGTATCCATGTGGCCATGTGTTTGTTGCATCAAGATCTGCCCGAACGATGGAATAGTTGCCCCTGCCCAAACGTTTAGGTGACGTTCGAACTGATGGCAACCTCCGATGAGGTGAATTGCCTCTATGGGGCGCGCCATCCGGGCGATAGCGCTGCTTTCGAGGTAGATGCATCGAGGCCGACCATCCATCGCTGCCAACATCCGATTGATTCCACAGGAGTGGGTTGTCATTGCCAGGCGACTCTGGCGTCAGACGCCAAACCCACGCGTATGCCATGGAAAGCAACGAAGGCGGACAAGTCCGCGACCATCTTTACGCTCCTCAATGCTATCTCGCAGGATTCGCCCGCAACCGCAGCGAAGGATCACGGCTGTATGTAGTGGACTCGACAGCGACACAAGGCTTTTTCACAGAGCTGCAAAACGTCGCGGTGGACCCTGACGTCGGGCGCCTCGTAGCTGCCCTTGAGAACCCGAAGCTTTTCGGTTCGAGTTACGCGGAGTTCGAGTCGAAACTAGGCCCCGCATTGGTCCGCACCGATGCCAAGGGCGACTTTCAGCATCACGCAGACCGCGCGATCATTCTCGGACTGGTTGCCATGCTGGCTGTGTGCAATCCGGGCCGCAAAGAGATCACACGCCACCTGAAGGTGCAGGAAACCCGCAGGCAGTTGGAACTTGCTGTTGAAAATCGTCAGCGTTGGGAGTCGCAGAAAAGAAAGGCGGCGGAGGCCGGCGTCGAGGGCGCAGCAGACCTCACCTACGAGAAAGTCGTGGAGTTAGTCGAGCGAGGCGACTTTACCATTGCAGTGCCCACGACCGAATACGTTGATCAGGATCTCAAGTCCCTGAACACCGTGTACAACCTCCTGCATCGACGTAGCTGGATTGTTGCGAGGGCTGCGCATGGTTCCGGCGGGTTCGCGACTTCGGACCGTCCCGTCACGCTATGCTGGGACGATAAGGAAATGGAGGGCGGATTTTACCCGCCGAGCTTCGGACTTCTCGGTACATCAGTGTTTTGCCCACTTTCAAAGAGGCTGGCGATCCGCGGGCGCTTCGACGGCCGCGCTGATGCTATCGAATTGCCGGCCAACGCGGTTGCCGGTATCAATTCAAGGACAATCTTTTATGCGGATCGGCAAATCTACGCGGAGAATGACAGGTTCCGGTTCTTGGACCGGCATCTTGTCATGTGCTATGGGCACGATCTCCTGTCCATGCTATGGCAACCTTGATGGAGCCGTTCACCCGTTTGACTGCTAAGTTGCCCTTCGTTGCACGAGCGCCGATGCGGCCGGCACACTGAACGGGATGCAAGCCGAGAAAGTCCGCGTGTCGTTTGCTAGGGCCATACAAAATGCCCGCGGTGTTTCACAGCGGCCACTGCGGAATGGGGAGCGGCATGCGCGGCGGTGGCGGCCTGCTCCTGAAGTACTCGGAGCCCATTCACCTCGATGAAGTCGCGGCCGACTTTCCCGACATGAAGGTGGTGATCGCACACCCTTCCTGGCCGTGGCAAGACCGGGCGCTGTCGATCTGCCTGCATAAACCCAATGTCTATATCGATCTGTCCGGCCGGTCGCCGAAGTATTTCGCGCCGCAGCTGATCCAGTACGCGAACACGCTGCTGCGGCACAAGAGGTTGTTTGCGTCCGACTTCCCGCTGATTCGCCCGGATCGCTGGTTGAGCGACTTCGAAACAGCGGGTTTCCGGCCCGAAGTGCATTCGTTGATTTTGAAAGAGAACGCGATCGATCTGCTGGATCTGCGCGCACCCGCATCCCCTCGGTCCATACTGAACCAGGGGTAATTACCAAGAATTGAAGGATTGTTTGTCAGGTGACCTGATACTATACTTTATCTCAGGATGCCTGATATTAGACACCGGGCGAAATCTCACCTATACGCAGGAGTGAAGAGCATGGCTAGCTACGAAGGTCGCTGGAAAACGGTAGACGTGAAGGTCGAGGGTGGCATTGGCTGGGTGACGTTCAACCGTCCCGAGAAGCGCAACGCGATGAGCCCGACGCTCAATTCCGAAATGCTGCAGGTCCTCGACGCGCTGGAACTCGACGACGCCGCGCGCGTCGTGGTGTTGACCGGCGCAGGTGCGGCGTGGACGGCAGGGATGGATCTGAAGGAGTATTTTCGCGAAGTCGACGCGGGCCCCGAGATTCTGCAGGAGAAGATTCGCCGCGACGCCTCCGAATGGCAATGGCGCCGCTTGCGCATGTATGCGAAGCCGACCATCGCAATGGTGAACGGCTGGTGCTTCGGCGGCGGTTTCTCGCCGCTGGTTGCATGCGATCTCGCCGTGGCGGCGGACGAAGCCGTGTTCGGCCTGTCCGAAATCAACTGGGGCATCCCGCCGGGCAATCTGGTCAGCAAGGCTATGGCCGATACGGTCGGACACCGGAAGGCTCTGCACTACATCATGACCGGCGACACCTTCACCGGTACTGAAGCCGCTGAAATGGGCCTCGTCAACAAGAGTGTGCCGCTTGCGCAACTGCGCGAGGAAACGCTCGCGCTCGCCGCCAAGCTGCTGGAAAAGAACCCGGTGGTGCTGCGCGCCGCGAAGCACGGCTTCAAGCGTTCGCGGGAGCTGACCTGGGAACAGAACGAGGACTACCTGTACGCCAAGCTCGATCAGGCGCAATTGCGCGATCCGGAGCACGGCCGTGAACAGGGTCTCAAGCAGTTCCTCGATGACAAATCGATCAAGCCGGGCTTGCAGGCATATAAGCGCTAAGCGCGCCGCGCGGGCAGCCGGAACGCCGCCAAAGTGTGCGCTCCGGACATCACACAAACATGCGAGGGGACATTGATCGTGAGCGAAGTGAGTATGTTGATCGGCGGCCAGGATCGCGCCGCTTCCAGTGGCGCGACGTTCGTGCGCCTGAATCCGGTGAGTGGCGAAATGGCGTCGCGCGCACCCGCTGCGACGCTGGCCGACGCCGATGCCGCCGTGGTCGCCGCTGCCGCTGCCTTTCCCGCCTGGTCCGCGCTGCTGCCGACCGAACGTCGAGCACGCCTGCTCAAAGCCGCTGACTTGATGGACGCGCGGACTGGAGAGTTCATTGCGCTCGGTATCGCCGAAACCGGAGCGATGGCGAACTGGTACGGGTTCAACGTGCATCTGGCCGCCAATATGCTGCGCGAAGCCGCCGCGATGACCACGCAGATCGACGGCAGTGTGATTCCGTCGGATACGCCGGGCAGCATGGCACTCGCCGTGCGCCAGCCGTGCGGTGTGGTGCTCGGTATCGCGCCCTGGAACGCGCCGGTGATTCTCGCGACACGCGCGTTGGCCATGCCGCTGGCGTGCGGCAATACCGTGGTGCTGAAGGCGGCCGAGGCGTGTCCGGGTGTGCATCGACTGATCGGCACAGTACTGCAGGAAGCCGGGCTCGGCGACGGCGTGGTGAACGTCGTGACCAATGCCCCGGAGGATGCGGCCACGATTGTCGAACGGCTGATCGCGCACCCGGCCGTGCGCCGCGTGAATTTCACGGGTTCGACGCACGTGGGGCGGATCATCGCGATGCATGCGGCGAAGCACCTGAAGCCCGCATTGCTCGAACTCGGCGGCAAGGCACCGTTGCTCGTGCTCGACGACGCCGACCTCGATGCCGCCGTCGACGCGATCGCGTTTGGCGCTTTCTTCAATCAGGGGCAAATCTGCATGTCGACGGAGCGTGTGATCGTGCATCGCAGTGTCGGCGATGCGCTGGTCGAAAGGCTCGCAGCGAAGGCTCGCACCCTGGTCGCACGCGCACCCACCGACGACCGCGCCGTGCTCGGCTCGATGGTGAGCGCGCAGGCGGCGCAACGCGTCGCGGCGTTGATCGACGATGCGCGCAGCAAAGGCGCGACGGTTCTGGCGGGCGGGCCGGTGGAGGGCGCGATCATGCAGCCAACGATCGTCGACGGTATTCAACCGGACATGAAGCTGTATGCAGAGGAGTCGTTTGCGCCGGTTCTGACGGTACAGCGCGTGGATAGCGACGACGAAGCCGTGCGTATTGCCAACGATAGCGAGTTCGGTCTTTCGGCGGCGGTATTTAGCCGCGACATCGCGCGTGCGATGGCGGTGGCGAAGCGGATCGAATCGGGGATCTGCCATATCAACGGCCCGACCGTGCACGACGAAGCCCAGATGCCATTCGGCGGAGTCAAGAGCAGTGGTTATGGCCGCTTCGGCAGCAAGGCCTCGATTGCCGAGTTCACCGATCTGCGCTGGATCACGATTCAAACCGGGCCGCGTCACTATCCGATCTAAGACGTACGCTGCAGATGCAAGGTATCGAAGCAAGGCAACCCGGCAGATAGCGCAGAGCTCGCGCGCATTGCGAGGCGCACGACCGCCGACAGAGGAGACAGACAAGGTGAGTTTCGAGCCGACTCAAACGGAAAAAACAGATGCGGGTCAAACGGGCGTCGCGACTGAGCCGGTCGCCGCCGCGCTGTCGTATCGCGGCGTGCGGGTCAGTTCCGCGCCGCCGCATGTGCGCCGCGACGGCGAGCATTGGTATCTGCAATCGACCGAGCGGCTTGGCGACTATCCGCACAGCCTGACCGAGCGTCTGGTGAGTGGGGCGGGAGCGCATCCCGAGCGCTGGCTGGTTGCCCGGCGCGGCACCGACGGCGCGTGGCGGGGCATCAGCTATGCGCAGATGCTGGCGGATGCCCGCGCGATCGGGCAGGCACTCCTGGATCGTGGTCTGGGCGCCGATCGGCCGATCATGATCCTTTCGGGCAACAGTATCGAGCACCTGCAGATCGCGTTGGGCGCGATGTTTGCCGGCGTGCCCCACGCGCCGATTTCACCGGCGTATTCGCTGGTATCGGACGATCACGCCAGGTTGCGCTATGCGATCGGACTGCTTACGCCGGGTGCGGTGTTCGCAGCGGACGGTGACGCGTTCGCTGCCGCGATCGCGGCAGCCGTGCCGGACAATGTCGAAATCATCACGCACAGTGGCGCCGTTGGCCGGGACAGCACACGACTCGCCGAACTCCTGCGGACCGTGCCGACTACCGTCGACGCCGTCCACCACGCGATCGATACGGATTCGGTTGCCAAGTTCCTGTTCACGTCGGGCTCGACGCGGCTTCCGAAGGCCGTGCCGACTACGCATCGCATGTTGTGTAGCAATCAGCAGATGCTGCTACAGACCTTCCCGGAATTCGGCATCGAGCCACCCGTGCTGATGGACTGGCTGCCATGGAACCATACCTTTGGCGGCAGCCATAACGTCGGTATTGCGCTCTACAACGGTGGCACGCTCTATATCGATGACGGAAAACCGGTCGGCAGGAATTTCGCCGAAACCGCGCGAAATCTGCGAGAGATCGCGCCGACGATTTACTTCAACGTTCCAAAAGGCTGGGAAGAACTGACCATCGCGCTCGAAAGCGACGCCGAGTTGCGCGAGAGGTTTTTTTCACGCGTCAAACTTTATTTCTTCGCTGGCGCCGGACTGTCGCAGGCCGCGTGGACCCGGCTCGAACGCGTGACCGAACAATACTGCGGCGAGCGGATCCGCATCATGGCGGGACTCGGCATGACCGAGACGTCGCCGTCCTGTCTTTTCACGACGGGACCGGTCATGCGCGCGGGCTACATCGGCGTGCCCGCGCCCGGCTGCGAGGTCAAGCTCACGCCGGTTGACGGCAAGCTCGAAGCGCGGTTTCGCGGTCCTCACGTGATGGCGGGGTACTGGCGCATGGATCCGCATGCCGGCGCGGGCACGTTCGACGAAGAGGGCTTTTACTGTAGCGGCGACGCCGTCACCTTTGTCGACGCACAGCGTCCCGAGATCGGCTTGATGTTCGACGGCCGCATTGCGGAAGACTTCAAGCTGAGCTCGGGAACCTTCGTGAGCGTCGGGCCGATGCGCGCGCGCGTGCTATCGGAGGGGGCGCCCTATGTGCAGGATGTGGTTGTGACGGGCATCAATCGCGACGACGTCGGTTTGCTCGTGTTTCCACGCCTCGACGAATGCCGTGCGCTCGCCAACCTGCCGGCGACCGCGGGCGCAAAAGAGATCGTGGAGTCCTCGCGTGTACGCGGCTTTTTCGCGGATATGCTGGCGCGATTGAATCGCGGTGCGACCGGGGGCGCGAGCAGCATCGCGCGTTTGCGCTTGCTCGATGTACCGCCGTCGCTGGACCTGGGCGAGGTCACCGACAAAGGCTCGATCAATCAACGCGCGGTGCTCGCACAACGAGCGGATTCAGTCGAGGCGATGTACGCATGCGGTAACGACGATCCCGCCGTGATTTACGCGGCTGCGAAGGCACGTTGAAAGACGCCTGCTGGTTGCGTCAGCAGGCAACGAAGCGTTGATTGGTAGCGCTGCGATGCGGTGATTGTTTTCGAGGCCTTCAACGAGGGCTACGCGCATACGTCATGGCAGCTCTGATGGCATGCGGCGCATTGCTGGTCGTATTCGTGCGGACTGCTCAAGCGTTTTCAATTTCAAACCGCGGCCCCTTGTTTCAGCAATGCCGAAGTGACGACTTGGACGTGACCATAGCAATCGAGAAGCGGTTGCGATAATCTTCAGCGTGCTCGCCGGATCGACCGTCGCTGCCGAACCGGTTCAGGAATATAACCAAGGGGTTCGATTCACGATGTCTGACCGAAGCGGTAGTCAATCTGTGACGATGCCTGACCGAACTGGTGGTCAATCTGCATTGCGTCAGGTTGGAGCTTCGCGGTTTTTTCTCGGCGCAACGATTGCAATGTTTCTGTCGGGTCTCGGCACGTCAGCGGCTGCCCCACAGATCGTTCTATTCCTCGTGAAGGAACTCGGCGCCTCGCTGCCGTTGGCGGGATTCTATTACTTGACCAGCCTCGCAGCACCAGTCGCGGGGTATTTCGTCGGCCGCTACTCCGATCACACCGGGAATCGCCTCGGTCTTTTTCGCCTGTGTGCTGTGGCGGGCTTTCTGGGCTGGGCGGGGTTGGCCCTCTCTACTTCGGTCTGGATGCCCTTCATCATCGCCGTCGCGTTGCTGGCCGTTTCCGGTGCTACCGCCTCGCAAATTTTTGCGGCTGTCCACGATGAGCTCAGTGAAAAGCCCGACGACGCAAATGAAAGTGTTGTTGCCATCATCCGTATGGCGCTTACCGGCGGATGGATCGTCGGGCCTGTCCTGGGAGCGTGGGTGGCAGCTGCCTATGGCCTGCGCCCCATGCTTTGGATGACCGCCATCTGCATGCTTCTACAGATCGCACCTCTCGGAACGCTGAACCCAACCGTCAAGCTCAGGCCGGAGTCGGCGAGTGAGCCCGCGCGTCGCGCCAGCCTACGTGCCATGCTTCCACTGCTGAGCTTCACGGGACTCTTCGTCCTGGTCTACGCAGGAGAGCCGGTGAAGTACGGATACCTGCTGATCTACATGCAGGAACAGCTCAAGCTAAGTCCGGCCGTACGGGGAGCGGTCATCGGGATACAGCCATTCATCGAGCTGCTTATCATGCCTTTCAGCATCGGGCTGGGCCGCAAGCTGGGTAATGTGTGGTTGATGTGTATCGCGGCCGCGATGGGGGTATTGGCCAATCTTTGCTTTGCGCTGTGGTCGTCCGCAGCGGGAATGTTCGCTGGACAGATCCTCATGGGGGGTGTCTGGGGCATCTTTATGGTTCTGGGCATCATCGTGGCTCAACGCCTGCTACCCAACGCGGTAGCGACGGCGTCAGCAATCTTCATGAGCTCGACGGCTCTCGCCTCGGCGTTAGGCGGCGTCACGGGTGGTTTCGGGGTTGCATTGTTGGGCCTTCCCTATGTCTTCCTGCTGCCAGCGCTCTTCGGGGGTATTGCCGTTATCGGACTGGCATGGATGGCACGCGCCGAAAGCTTCGAGGTGTATTGATCTCGGCCAGTTACGTCACGCGCTTCACGATCGCGTCAAGGCAGTCCTTCGACGCGAGCTGCGCTACTGATAGATGGGTGGTTCGGCGAGCAGACCGGACAGGGCAGCGCGGCGCCCGATCACGTCGGCTCTGCGTGACGACGTAAATCACGCGGGCCCGGCATGAGAGACAGTTCGGCGAATCATCATCTGCTCGAAAGCGTTCACGATGCGTTGTACCTGACCGTTCTTGTGCATCAACGGACCGTCGTGGCGTTCGTAGTGCACCAGCATCGCCGCGTTGGCTTCGAAGACGAACACGCGGCCGTCCGGCAAGATCGTGAAGTCGATGCCGGCGTAATCCAGCGCGAGCCGTTCGCCGATCTTCGCGATGGCACGTAACGCGCGCTCGCCGATCGCGCCACGCGGGTCGTCGAGAAACCGGCGCTCTTCATCGAGCTTCCACGCGTGCGCCTCCATTTCCGCCGAGAAGTAGTGGACCATCCAGTGTGGCGAGATCGCGAGATGATACGCGAACGGCTCGCCGTCGATAAAGATCATCCGGTACTTGCGATAAAAACCGTCCGCGTCACGCGTATCGTGGAACGCGCTCAGGTAATGCGCGCGGTCCATTACGCGTAAATGCGCGTCAAGTGTGTCGAGGTCGTCGCAGCGCACGAGGCCATCGCCGCCATGCGAGGCAAGCGGCCGCAACAACAGCGGAAACGTCAACCCGTTATCGGCGAGGCGCTGCGCGAGCGGCTTTTCGGCGCCAATCGGCGCGACGCCGGGCACGCACTGCGCGCTCACCACGTCGCTCACACCATGCAGCAATTCAGGCAGCCGATGCCGCCGCGTGCGCGCCACCGCGGCCGAGCGGTTGAGCACCGGCCGCGAAGTGCGCGACTCGAACTGGGCGAGGCGCCTGGCGATCGGCTCCGCGATGTCCGGATCGCCGATCGCGTTGAACACGAGGTCGAATGGCGGAAGATTGGCGTCCTCGTCGTCGAGGGCGTGATCGATTGCGTATTTGATGCGGCAATTGACCGTACCTGACAGCAACGCCGCGAACGGCACGTTGCCGGTGCCGCTGCCGGTACACAGAATCAGCACGCGGCGTGTCTCGCCGCCGGTCTGCTCGATGAACACGCGCTGGTTCTTGTACGCGCGCTCGCGGCATGCCGCGGCCTCGTGATCGTCGTCCTGCCCGGCGTGGATCGCCGCCAGATTCAACCATGCGACGGCCGTCTCGGGATCGATATCGAGCACGAGACGATACCAATGCGCGGCGGCCTCGTAGTCGCCCTTCATGAAATAGCCGGTGGCGACGTCGCACACATGGCGCGTTTGTGCGACGGACGGTTGCGCGGCGAAAGCGTCGAGCATTTTTGCGGCGATCAGATTCGCCAGCGCGGCGAGTTCGTCGCCCGTCGTGCGGCAGATTTCGGCCTGCTTACGGTAGAACGCAGGATCGAGTTCGCGCGGCGCGTGGGTATCTTCGATGGACATGGGACCTCCGTCAGCGCAACGCGGGCGCGGCTGGTGACCGGACCGCATCAGCCTCAGCCCCGGCAGATCGCGCCACCGCGCCAGGTTCATCGCCGAACCTCGCGACAGCCAATCGTTGCGCCGTATCGCACCATTGCCGCCATAGCTGCCGGTACACCGCTTCGATGCCGGCGGCGAAGCGCGCGCCGTCCATCAACGGCGACGCGACGAGGCGCGCACGCAAACTCTCGCGCAAACCGCTCAGGCGGGGCAGATCGCGTGCGAGTCGAACTGCGGTGTCGACAAAGTCCGCGTCGCTATGCGTGACCAGTTCGCCGAGACCCAAATTCATGGACTGACTGAGACCGGCTCTGCCGACCGCCGTTTCGCCGACCCGCGTCACGATGGGCACGCCCATCCAGGTCGAGTCGAGACTCGTCGTGTGGCCGTTATACGGAAACGTGTCGAGACCGAGGTCGATCTGATGATAGGTGCGCAGATAATCGGCGCGTGGCTGGAACCGTACCAAGCGCACGCGCCGCGCCGCGATGCCATGCTGTTCGAGCCTCGCTTCGAGTCGGGCGCGGGCCGAGCCTTCAGGCGCCATCAGCAGGAGCCTTGCATCGTCGACAATGCGCAGCACCTGTGCCCACAGACTCAGCGTCCGATCGCTCAGCTTGCAAGGATTATTCAGGCATCCAAACGTAATGTAGTTGTTCGAAAACGCGGGCAATGCGTTGACCTCAGGCGTATCGGTCAGCGGGTCGTAGCACCAGAACGAAGCCGGCAGCCGAATAGAGCGTTCGCTGTAAAACGTGTCGCTGCCGGGGGGGTCCAGCCACGGATCGGTCAGCCGGTAGTCGGTTGCTTCGATGCCGGTCGTGCCGGGATACGCGAGCCACGCAATCTGCACCGGCGCGGGCTTGCGCGCGAACAGCAGGGGCCGGCCACCGGCCATGTGCATCGTCAGATCGATCAAAATGTCGATCCGGTCTTCGCGGATGTGTTGCGCGAGCCGTTCGTCGCTGAGTTCGCGCACGTTGCGCCAACTGTCGGCATGACTGGCAACGCGCCGGGTCACGCCGTCCTCCCGCTCGACGCTCGCATAGCAGATGATTTCGAAGCCGCTGTGATCGTGGTGCGCGAGAAGCGGCATCATGAACAGCGCCTGACAATGGTCCCGGAAGTCCGGCGACACATAGCCGATGCGCAAGCGGCGCGTGGGCGACGGCTCGTTGTCGTGCGGCGAATGAGTGTTGCGCAAGGGCGCTTCGTGGCGCGCGGACCAGCGGCGGCATTCGTCCAGCATCGCGGCGGGACTTCGCGCCTGGAACGTCAACGAGTAGGCGAGGTTGCTATGCGCGACCACGTTGCACGGATCGAGTGCGAGCGCGCGCCGATAAAGGTCGATGCCTTCGTCGATCGATCCTTGATCCTTCAGCACGGTGCCCAGATTGTTGCAGGTCGCCGAGTGGCGCGGGTCGATCGACAACGCTATACGCAAGTGAGCTTCGGCGTCGTCGAGCCGGCCGAGCGTGCGCATCAGCGTGGCCGCGTTGTTGTAGGCCGCGATGAAATCGGGCCGCAGCCGGATCGCGATCCCGAACGAGCGCGCGGCGTTTTCAGTCTCGCCCAGTTCCTTGTAGACGTTGCCGAGATTGTTGTACGCGTCGGCGTGAGCGGGCTCTTGTTCGATCGCGCGTCGATAGTGGCGCAGGGCGTCGCGCGGCCTGCCGAGCGACTGGAATACGTTGGCGAGGTTGTAGGCGGCTTCGGGAAAGCTCGGGTCGAGTTCGATCACGCGCATGAGCAAGGCCGCCGCGTGCTCGAAATCGCCGCGCTGGTGTAGCGCGACGCCGAGATTGAGCAACGCGCACGGCGACATCGGCGCGACATGGACCGCGTCGCGCAGCATCGCGATGGCTTCGTCCAGTTGACCGCGTGTCTGCATCAGCGTGCCCAGATTCGTGAGCGCGGTTTCGTCGTCGCCGCGTAGGGCGAATGCGCGTCGATAAGCGGCTTCGGCCAGCTCGATAGCCCCAACCTGCCGATGACAATTGCCGAGGTTGCTCAACGCATCCACGCGCGATGGCTCGAGCGCGAGCACGGATGTGTAGGCTTCGATCGCGCCGGCATGGTCGGTCACCGCTTGCAATGCGGTGGCCAGCGAGAACAGCACGTCGGCCGATTGCGGGTTGAGATCGAGCGCACGGCGGTATGCGGCGATTGCGCCGGAGAAACGGCCGGCGGCGGCGTGTACCAGGCCGCGCAGGTGGTGGCAGCGGGCGTCGTTCGGCGCGTGAGCAAGCGCGGCGTCGAGCCAGACCAGCGAGGCATCATGGGCCCCTAGCTGGTATTCGAGCACACCGAGGCGGAACATCACGTTCGTGTCGCCGGGTTGGTTGGCGAGAACGCATTCGTAGAGCGTGCGGGCGGCGGCAAAATCGAGCGCGAGGTGCCGCTCTTTCGCCTGCTCCAAAGTCTGATTTGCCGCCATGAACGCCGCCAGTCGTTGCGCCGCTATTTGCGGCCTCTCGCGGACGATATCCGGCCGATCCTCACCGGGTGTTACGAAAGTAAGCGCGTAGTGCTGCAGTGGTCTACAGGGCGAAACAATGCTCGCCGTACTGCATGCAATGCGATTGCCCGATTCGTCTTACGGTTGAAAGCGTCGCAAATTGGCGAGTATCGCGATCGCGAGAGGGCACGCGGGCGAAACACATTCGATCGCGATGTGCGTCTAGCTTTCCAGGCGATAACGAACATATTCCAATACGCCTTGCGCATCCATCGGCAAGCCGACAATCGTCGGGCAATGGAAAGGAAGATTGCGTAATTCGTAGGTAATAAGCTTGGGTCGGCCACAGCCAGCGCCACGCCGATTCAATTCCGATAGCCACCACCAGTGGCGCGGTTTGGCTCAACGAATGGTTAGCGCAATGGAAGCGGCTCGTTCGCCCCCGCCGGCGCAATTTGCTACCCGAAAAGCCGCGCCCATGCCGCGCGAAGGCGTCGCGCCCGGTCCTCGAAGAGATATGACGCGGCCAACGTCAAAAGACCGGAGATCGCACCCGTCAAGAAGTGCTCCACGTACGAGATGCGATAGTGGCTAGGGTGAGAGTAAGCGTCACCTATCGTTGTCAGCAAACCGACAATCAGCGCATTGCCATATCGATGCCCGTAGAATCTGGCCGCCGGCGTGAACGTCAGAAATACCGCCAGAAGTCCGGTGAGCAGACCTGTCTGTAATGCGATGACCCAGTGGCCGAGGCTCAAGATGTTGCCCCAACTACCCGGCATACAGGTCATGCACGCGCTGGTCGGCTGCCAGAAACGCTGGATAAACAGCCTGACGCGGCGCTTCCATTCGCTTGACATGATCAATGCTCTTGTCACTGTCGGCACCGCTATGAGGTTCGTCTGCGTGGCGTTCAGGCGTTCTAGCCCTGCACCTGGTAGCGATACTACTCCGAGATCAGACGCGCGCCAGCGATGCCGCGAAATCCGACACTGTCGACGCGGTGTTGGGGCCTCCCGTGTTTCGGATAGACCGGGAACGAAGGGAATGCTGATCAGCTGCCATCGCCCCCTCTCGCGGGCAGGTGAGCGCAACGGCCCGACCCTTTCCCGCGCAAACACGCCGGAGCCGATCGACCGTCTGCCCAGCTTCGTCACTGGGTCAGGCGAAGCACTCCGAGGTTGCCGGCAATCTGCTGGAAGATCGCGTCGAGCGTCGCGTTGGTCGGCGCATGGTAGTAGTTCCCCGGCGACGCGCAGCTTTGCATCGTCTGCTGGGCGACCGAGCTGGACGCATCGCTGCCGAACGTGATCGCGTAGATGATGATTCCGCTGTTCTTCATGGCGGTACAGACACCGAGCTGGAATGCATTGATGTCGGCAACCGATGTCGTCGATCCATTGGAAAGAGCGGTTCCGTCCGTGCGCGTCACGGTCGGCGCTTGCAGCGCGCTGCTCCCGACGCCGGTCAAACCGTTGAACGATGGGGGAGGCATGATGCCGTTCGCGCTGCCCGGATCGTTTTCGCCGTCGGTCAGGACAATCGCAACCCGTTGCAAACCCTGGGTCGCCTCCGGGCGTGGCAACGTTCTGTCTGTCGATACCCAGCCATTGCCATTCGACACATTGTTGGACCAGTCGGACGACAACATGCGCCGGCCCCACAACAAACCTGTGGGGATGATCGTGGAGCCCGCCGCCTGCATGTTTCCGATCGCGGTGGTCAGCGCGTTCGCATCCTTGCTGAGGAATTTCACCGGCTCAATCGAGCAGGGGCTGCCTTTCCCGTTGATGTTGCCGTTCTGATCGTAGGTGTTCGTTTTGGGTTTCCTTGTGGTTGCCTGGCCCCAGGCAGCCGCAATGCCCGACCCGCTTCCAATGCCGCAGGCTGTCGTGGAACCGTTGGTCTGCAAGGTCAGCGGAACGCCGCTGACGTTGATGGGGGTCGAGGCCACGCAATTCTGGCTGCCGCCACTGGTGCTGTTGTAGGTGACAACCTTGAAGCCCGTCTTGGGGACGTTATAGAAGAACGGCGTGAAGCCGGGTATGTCTTTCGGCGCATACGCTTTCGGATAGAGATTGGACGCTGCGTCGCGCGGCTCGACTGCGCAACCGCCCCATCCCGATCCGGTGATACCCGATTGCGCCGTCATCGAAACATTGTTCGGGTTGTAAGTAAAGTTCGGCGTCATCCAGCTGCCGCTCGCAAGCAGCGATCCGCTGACGTTCACCATGGTGGTGAACGGCACGAGTCCAACGTAGGAATTATTGTTCTGCACACCGAGAATATCGTTCACCAGATCCGTGGCCGCGGTTCGCAGCCCCTGAATCTTCGTGCCCTGGGTTGTGTCGCTGCTCGCGTAGTCCGCCATCGAGCCGGTATTGTCGAGCACCAGCACCAATTCGAGCAGGCTTTGCGGCAAACGCAGCGCGGTGTTGCTGGCCGTGATCGTCACCGTGTCGGGCGACGATCCGCTCGAACCGGAGACCGAGCCGGACCCCGAGCCGCCGCTCGACGTGCCAGTACCAAAGATCACCGGCGCGAGCAGCGGAGCGGAGCCCGTGGCCGAGAGCTGGATGGTCTGGCCAGTGGAAGGCACACCGCTGATGTTCGCCGAGAACTGGGCGTCCGGCATCGCGAATTCCATGTAGCCCGACGGCATGTTCGCGTTGTAGTAGGCGCGCGCGTCGGCTTGCCATTGCGTGAGATTGTTGCCAGTGGTCGAGTTGTAATGCGAAAGGTTGACACCCGATGAGAGCGTGGCGACGTCGAGCGCCATCTGAACGCGCGTCTGCGTCATCTCATAGTGAATCGTGTCGATGGCGGTACACATCGAGCCGATCATCAGGGTCGCGCACAACGCGAAGATAACGGTAATGGCACCTTCGTCGCCCTTGAGCAAGGTCGAGAGCGAGCGCGGCTGCGACGGCACCGTGCCGGCGCCCGCGCCGGCGGCGGTTCGTGGCGTGGCGCGAACGCGTTTCATGAGGCCACCAGTGGAAGGGGCTTGCCCATGCGGGGGCGCACATAGACGCGCTCATAGATGAGCTGGGTGCCCGGCGCATTCGTCCAGAAAGGCATGGTCATCGAGAAGGGGGTATAGGAGTAGAAGACCTCGACCACGATCGCCGAATCGCCATTGCGGAACGGCCATGTCGCCGGCAACAGATTGCCGGCGGTTTCCCTAGACTTCATGCCCGACAAGGTCCAGGGGGCGCTCTGCTGCCAGTACTGCTGCGGTGTGCCCGCCGCCATCGAAGGCGGGTTCGGCGGATTGGCCGGATCGCAGCCTATCTGCTGGTCGCAGATCGACGTGATATAGACGCCGCCCTTCGTCTGCAAGCTGTTCGGTGCGGCGATCAGATTCGCGGCGCTCCAGATCGAACCTAGACTGTTCGACGAACTCGTGGTGGGATCGTTGACGACCGACGACATCTGTCCCAGCGAGTCAGCCAGCGTGAAGGCCGTATGCTCGACGAGGCTCACCGCGCGCATGTACATGTAGATCTCGCTGAAGCCGAGCATGATCAGCAGCATCAGCGGCACGATGATCACGAATTCGACCGTGACGCTGCCGCGATCGGAGCGTAGAAGGGCGCGCCAGCGGGCGCGCGGACGGCGGCGCATAACCGGCGGCATGCTGTGTAGGAGGCGAGTCATTTTTCGTTCTGCACCAGATAATTGCGTTGGAACGTCAGCGGCAGGGGCACGCCGAAATATCTCGGCAAACCCGTAAAGCCGTTCGGCAGCGTGACCGTGATCTGGTAGGAGACGACATCGCCAAAGCCACCCATGTTGGTCTGATAGTTCGATGTACCCACGTTGTTGTAAGTGCCGTAATTCACCGTGGTGATCGTCACCGTGCCGCCGATTTTTTGCCAGCCTCCCAGCGTGTTCATCACGATGCTCTGCGCCTGGGCCGCACGCGTGCCGGTGGCCGGCGCCGTCGTGGTCAAGCCCGTGCGCGAAGCGGACTGCGCCGCGATCTGCACCGACGCGTCCACGATCATGTCGAGCGCGAGTTCCACGGTGCCCAACACGAGGAAGAACACCAGCGGCGACAGCAGCGCGAATTCGATCGCTGAAACCCCGCTGTCATCGGCCAGCGCGCCGGTCGGGCCGCGCCTCCACGGCCAGGCCGCCGTCGTCATCGGAGGCTCGCGGCCTGCACCGAAACGCCCGGCACGGCAACCACTTTCGCCGTCCCTGACTGCGGCACGAGACGCTCGCGCTGAATTTCGTAGAAGCGCAAGTTGTCTTGCACCGACGCCTTGGGCAGATCGCGCCCGAGAATTTCAGCGGCCGCTTCCGTATTGCCGAGCAGGCCATACGCGAGCGCCAGATCCTGGCGAGCTTGCGCGGGCGCGGCCGGGTAACGCGTGACGTCGAGCAACACGTTCGCCCCTTCGCGCGGATTGCCGCCGAGGATCAGCGACAAGCCGAGATTCACGCTGAGCATCGGATCGCCGGGATTCATTCTTAAGCCGTCGCGCAGCACGGTCTGCGCGGCCGCGTGATCGCCCGTCAGGTCGATCGCCGCGCCGAGGCCCGCCAACGCCAGCGGGTCGTTCGGCGACACGGCGAGCACGCGGCGATACGTGGCTATGGCGTCGTCGAAGCGGCGCTGATGAATGGCCACGCGTGCGAGGCCGATCAGCGGCGCGGCTGCAGCCGGGTCGATCTTGCTCGCGTGATCGTAGTAGACCGCCGCGCGCGTGAAGTCGCCTACCACGTAAAGCGTATTGCCGAGACCGGTCAAGCCTTCGACCGAACGCGGGTCGGCTTTGACGATCTTGTCGTACAGCGAGGTCGCCAGTTCGAGGTTGCCCGAGTCGAGCGCGGTGTCCGCGATGCGCAGCTCGCTCATGTTGCTCGGCGACGAGTTCCTGATAACCGGCCGCGCCTCGGTGACACGCGCGGTGGTGGTGCAGGCGGCGGTGAGCGCCAGCAGCGAGATGCCGCACGCCATCAGCCCTGTGTGCCGGGCGGCGCGCAGGAGCTTCGTGCCCCGCGCAAAGAGGGTGCATCGAGCGATGGTGTGGGGAGCGGTTTTCATTGCTTGGCAATAGCGTCCATCAGTTGAATAACAGCCGGCCCCGCCGCGATCGCGACGACGGCGGGAAGAATGAACAGCATCATCGGTACGACCATCTTCGGGGCCAGCTTGGCGGCCTTCTCTTCCAGCGAGACGATGTGCGCGAGACGCTCCGTGCGCGACAGCGTGCGCAGTGCCTGCGTGATCGGCGTGCCGTAACGCATGGATTGAGTCAGCGTGGCGATGAGCGCGCGGATCGACGGCAAGTTGATGCGTTCAGCCAGATCGCGAAGCGCGCGCGTGCTGTCGCCGGACAGCTTCAGTTCGTCGGCGGTCAGCGCGAATTCGCTTGCAAGCGGTGGGCAGATCGTCGCGAGTTCGTCGGCCACGCGGCGGATGCCCACGCCGAGACTGTTGCCGGCATTGGTGCAGATCACGAGCAGATCGAGTGCGTCGGGCAGACACGCCGCCATCGCCTTGCGACGCTGCGATGCGCGGAACGCCACGACGTATTCGGGAATGATCATGCCGGCCATGAACACGAACAGCATCAGCATGCCGCGCACGGCCGGGTACGCGCCGATCACCGGAATGTGCGTCCCAAGCATGACCGTCAGCGCGGCGCAAATCAGACCGACTGCGAATTTGACCGCGAGCAGGATCGAGACGGCGGCCCGGCTGCGGTAGCCGCTGCGCAGCATTTCCTTTTGCAGCTTCAGCCGGTATTTCGCATCGAAAAGCGGCAGGCGGTCGCCGAGGATCGCGAGGCGGCGCAGCAGGCGCTGCCGGAAGCTGCTGTCGTTTTCGGGTTCTTCCGTGTGCACGCTGTCCGCGCGCCGGATCAGCGCGGCCTGCCGGGTACGTTCTGCAATCCGGCCGCGCCGGCCGCCGTGCTTCGTCGCCCACCAGATCGCCAGCGCGGCGAACAGTGCGAACAGCATCAGCAGATTGATGAGGGTTTCGACGTTGTCCGGACTCATCTCGACGTATCCAGTTTGGACATCTTGCCGATCACCAACAGCCCGAACGCCATGGAGATCGCGCCGAACGTCAGGAGCTTCTGGCCAGGTGGCGTCTCGAACAGAATGATTAGATAGTTTCGGTTCAGCATGTACATCGAGAGCATGATCACCGCCGGAATCGCGGCCATGATCTTGGTCGTGATACGGGCTTCACCGGTCAGCGCTTTGGTCTTCTGACGAATTTCGCGGCGGGTTCGCACGATCGTGGCGAGTCCTTCGAGGGTCTCGCCGAGCTGGCCGCCCGTTTCGCGCTGTAGCAGCAAACAGACGCAGAAGAACGAGAAGTCCGCGATTTCAATACGCTTGACGGCAACGGTCAGCACTTCTTCGAGATCGAGACCCATCTGCAGCGAGTCGCTCATCAACTTGAACTCGTCACGGATCGGCTCGCTGCACTCGCTCGATACGGTACCGATGACCTGCGTCACAGGAACGCCCGCGCGCACCGCGCGCACGATCAGGTCGATCACATCAGGAAAGCCGTCGAGAAAGCGGCGGCGAAAGCGCTGCACCAGAAAGCCGTACGCGCGGACCACCGCGAACACCGGCAAGCCGACAATGAGCAAGGGCTTGGAGAAGTCGGGCAGCGGCATGAAGCGCGTCATCAGAAGCGCGAGCAGCGCGCCCGTCACGCCCGCCGCGAACGCGATGCGAACGCCTTTCTTTCCGGCGACGGTACGAAGGCGCGCCACTTTCGGGTCGTACCAGCGGCTGAACACGTTCTCCCGTTTGCTGACGGCAAACAGATCCGTGGTGTGCGCCTTGGCGTCCCTGGAGCGAAATTTCTCAGCGGAGAACGTATCCACCATGCGCGCTCTGATCCGCGCGTGCGGTTGCTTTTTCCGTATGTCCTGCACGGTCAGCCACATCACGCCGAGCATCAGCACGATGAGGAATGCGCACGCGGTGAGCAGGTCGATGCGGTTCATGGCCTCATCGCCTCGAGCAACGCTTCTTCAAGCCCGTAATACGCCGCGCGCCCGGCGAACGCCGGCCGCACCTGCGCGGATTCGTAGACGCCCTTGACCTCTTCGCTATAGGCCGTAGGATCGTAGCGAAACGTGAACAGGTCCTGGGTGATGATGACGTCGCCTTCCATGCCGACCAGTTCGGTGATCCGCGTCACCCGGCGCATGCCGTCACGCATCCGCTCGATCTGCACGATCAGGTGCACCGCGCTCGCGATCTGCCGGCGAATCGACAGCAACGGCAGATTGCCGTTCGCCATCATCACCATGCTCTCGAGCCGCGTGATGCCGTCGCGCGGCGTGTTCGCGTGGATCGTGGTCATCGATCCGTCGTGGCCCGTGTTCATCGCCTGCAACACATCGAAGGCTTCGGGGCCGCGCGTTTCACCGAGGATGATCCGGTCGGGCCGCATCCGCAGCGCGTTGCGCACGAGATCGCGCTGCGCGACGCCGCCCAGTCCTTCAGCATTCTCGGGGCGCGTCTCCAGGCTGACGACGTGCGGCTGCACGAGTTGCAGTTCGGCGGCGTCCTCGATGGTGATGGTCCGCTCGCCGAGCCCGATGAAATGCGACAGCGCGTTGAGCAACGTGGTCTTGCCGGAGCCCGTGCCGCCCGACACGATGATGTTGAGTCGGCAGGTGCTGGCGAGCTTGAGCAGATTCGCCATTGACTGCGACATGTTGCCTTGCTGCGCCATTCTGTGAAGCGTGATGTTGCGCTTCGAGAACTTCCGGATCGAGATGGTCGCGCCGTGAATCGCGAGCGGCGGCAGCACGACGTTGACCCGGCTGCCGTCGGCCAGGCGCGCATCGACCATCGGGCTGCTTTCGTCGACGCGCCGGCCCACGCCGGCCGCGATCCGCTGCGCCACATTGATGACGTGCGCGTTGTCGCGGAACTTGAACGGCGTGAGTTCGAGCCGGCCGTGGCGTTCGACGTAGACCTGGTCGGGTCCGTTGACGAGCACGTCGGTAATGGTCTCGTCGGCCAGCAATGGTTGGATCGGCCCGAGCCCGAACATGTCGTTCAGCAATTCGCCGACGATTTGCGCCTGCTCCGCAATCGTGATGTTCAGGTGCTCGCGCTCGGCGATTTCCATCACGAGCTGCTCGACGCCGACCTTCATCTGCTCACGCGTGCGGCCCACCGCGGCGGACGCGTTCATCAGGCTGAACACGCCGGTCCGGATGGTCTTGAACAGTTCCGAGCGGACCAGCGTCTCGTTGCCTTCCGGGCCGTTCACGGGAGCCGCGGGGGCCGGCTCCGGTTCCGGCGCCGCGATGTTGTCCTCGACGGTGACGTCGTCGGTCGTCGCTATCGCGCGAACCTGCTTTTGCCCGAACATCAGCTTCTCCTGAACTTGAGCTTCCGCAAGAAGTTGCGTTCAGCGGCCGCGGGCTGACCCGTGAGGTCATGTCCGATTCGCGTGATGCTCTGGTTGAAGCCGTTCGACGCCTTTTCAACCGGCGGCTCGCCAAGATTCTCCGCAATCGAGATCGCCTTGGACTCGAATTGAATCTCGTACAACGGCGGCCGTCCGACCGCCGAGGTGAAATCGGCCGCCTCGACCTTGCCGGCGCTCGCCGCGTTGGCGTTGTTCAGCAGCAGCGAGGTGGGCGGATTGTTGTCGCGGTCCTCGATAAAACGCAGCCGCCGGATCGTCTCGCGGGTCGAGTGCACCGAGCGTTCGGAGACCAGATAGACGCGTGACGCGAAATCGAACGCGTCGCTCGCCAGCGGATCGGTCATGCTGCCGACGTCGAGAATCACATAGTGGAAGCTGTCGCAGAGCAATTCGAGCACGCGCCCGAGCGCGCCGCTCTTGAACGGCCGCGCGCTGCCATAGTCGAGTTCGGCGGACAGCACGAAGAGCCGCGCGCCTTTAGCGACCAGCGTGCGCTCCACATACTGCGGATCCAGCCGATGCACGTTTTGCAGCACGTCGCTCAAGCCGTTGTTGCTCTTGATGCCGAGCATGCTGTTCGCCGCGCCGCCGTTCAGGTTCAGGTCGACGTAGGCCACCCGGCGGTGGGTGTCCTCGGCCAGATGGCGGGCCACGTTGAGCGCGATCGTGGTCGTGCCCACGCCGCCGCGGGTTCCCGCGAACGCGATCGTCTTGCCGGAGCGGGCCAGCATCACGGGACTGACCTTGCCCTCGGCAACGTTCACGGTGCGCTTGAGCAATTCGACCGTGAGCGGTTTGACCAGATAGTCACGCACGCCGATCTTCAGCAGGCTGCGGAACAGGCCGACATCGTTGCGCTCGCCGAGCGCGATGACCTGAACCGACGGCTCGCACACTTCCGCCAGCCGGCCGAGGTCCGAAAGCGGCATCACCGAGTCGTGCAGATCGATCAGCAGGAATTGCGGCGAGCGCTCGATCTTCGACAGATAGGCGATCGCGTCATTGACGCCGCCAATCGCGACGTGCGTGTGAGGCATCGCCTGATCGAGCACGAAACTCTTGAGCACCTGCTCGGTCTTGCGGTCGTTGACGAACGCAATGAACTCGGCGAGCCGGGTGCCCGCGCTGCTTTTCGTGAAACTGAACTCAATCGTGCCCATGGCGTTCTTCGGTGTGTGTGGCTCGCGTCATTTGGAATTGCGTGACGTGCCGTTGTCGAGTGGAATCACATGGCCGGTCTCATAGCGATGCACCCCGCTTGCCGCGACCGCGGCATCGGCCGGGCCGAGCGGCTGCGGCTTGACGAGGTCTTGCGGATTGGCGACCTGCGCCGCGAGATTGGTGTAGGTCGCGCATCCCCATTCCATGCTCGGACGACGCCAGCCCGCGTCCGTCAATAGCGAGGGACGCGCGAGGCTCGCGCAATCGGGCGGCAACGCGGTGTGGCCGTCGAAGCCGATCGTCGACTGATCGGGCATGCCGATCGGCGGCTTGAAGCAGCCGCTGACACTTGCCGCAACGACGCAGGCAAGCAGGAGCGTGAGAAGACGAAGCGTTTTCATGATGTCAGGCTCGATAAGCGGCTCAATAGACGTATCCGGCCGCGCCGACAAGACGCGGTTGGCTGGACGCGGAAGGTGCGTCGCCGGGCTGCTGGCCGTAGCTGTATTCGATGTCGCTGCTCGGCGACATCAGCGATTCCAGCGGCGTGCGTAGTCTCGACGGATCGGTCGGCTCGACCAGGTACGGCGTCACCATGATCACCAGCTCGGTTTTGTTGTTCTGATAGTTCGTCGACGAGAACAGCTTGCCGAGGATTGGAATCGAACCCACGCCTGGTACCTGCGAAATGATGTCGGTGGTATTGCTTTGCAACAGGCCGCCGATCGCGAAGCTCTGACCGCTTCCCAGTTCGACGGTGGTATCCGCGCGGCGCACGCTCAGGCCCGGCACCGTGATGCCGCCGGTCGTCACGCTCACCGACGTGTCGATCTGGCTCACCTCGGGGCGCACCTTCAGACTGATGCGGCGGTCGTTCAGCACGGTGGGCGTGAAGTCGAGCTTGACGCCGAACTGCTTGAACTCGACGGAGATGGCGCCATTGGTTTGCGACACCGGAATCGGGAATTCGCCACCGGCAAGGAAGCTGGCCGTCTGCCCGGACAACGCCACGAGATTCGGCTCCGCGAGAACGGTCAGCAGGCCCTCCTGGTTCAACGCATCGACGAGCGCCTGGATGTTGACGTTGTTGGTCTTGAATTGGCCGAACAACGAGAACGCGTTGTTGCTCGGAAGATTGACCGGAAAGGTCGTTTGTCCATTGGCGCCCACGATCGGTTGGGACAGGTTGTAAATCGGCCGCCCGCTGAAGATGCCGCCGTAGAAATTGCCCACCGCATTGCCCATCGCCTGCCAGTTGATGCCAAGCTGCTGCGTGACGTTGCGGTCCACCTCTGTGATACGCACGCGCAACTGAACCTGTAGCGGGCGATCGATCGTCATGCGGTTGATCAGCACTTCCTTGTCCGCCAGATAGGGCGTGACGGCCTGGACCACGGCATCGGCGTCGGTCGGATTGGGCGCGTCGCCAGCAATCTGCAACGAGCCTTGGCCCGTGCTCAGCTGGACTTTCATGTTGGGAAAGCGAGCGGCGATCATGCTACGCAGGCCGTCCATGTCTCGCCCGACCACCACCGTGCGCTGCACCAGCGTCTTGTTGTTCGCGCCCAGCACGTAGAGGGTCGTCGTACCGGTCTTCTTGCCGAGCACGAACACGGCCATCGGCGAGGGGACGTGCACGTCCGCGACCGTCGGGTCGGCCACGAAAACCGAGCCGGCGTTCTGGCTCAAGCGGATCAGCGTGCCTTTGCCCGCGGCGATGTTCAGGGGCGCCGATGTCGCGTCCGACGGGCTCGCGGTCGTTACCGAGTCAGCCCTGATGACCGCGTGGGGCGACGAAACGACGGGCGCCTCGATCGCCTTTGGGGAAGTTGCGAGAGCCGGTGCGGCGGAGAACACTGCCCACGTCATCACCCATGTTGCTTTGCGAATCGGACTGAACTGCATTTGACTTTCTCTATCCAGGGGTATGGACCGGGCAAGCGGCTTGAACGGCATTAGCGCGCCGGGGGCATCGAAGGCAGCGGCGGCGCGCCGTCGCTTGCCGTCGTCGTCCCGGCTGTCGCTTCCGATTTTTCGGAGCCTCTATAGATCGTGACCGGCCGCGCCATCACAGGTGCTGGCGCAGCGGCGGCGACCTGGACCGCGCGCGTGCGCGGCAGTTCGCGCACGGCACGCGAGATGTCGCCGGCCCAAACCGGCGCGGGCTGCGCGGCGGACGCCGGCGTCGATGCCGCAGGGTCGCGCGAGGCGGTCGCGAAACTGCGCAACGCGAGCGACAGGCTGCCCAGGCGTGCCGCGACGGACACGACTTCACCCATGCGGGGCGTGACTTCCAGCGTGACCGTGCGGGCACGGTTGCCGAGGACATCGGGCGCGTCGCCGTTCTTGGGCCGCTTGATTTCCGACCCGACGGCGAGGACCCGCACGTGTTCGACGACCGTTTCGCTCGACACCGCGAGGTCGGGGGAATCGGTACGGCGATCCATTTGCTGCGTCAGCAGCAGATCCACGTAATCGCCCGGCTGGATCAGACCGGCGTTGCCGGACACGTCGTCGACCGCCACCGAGACGGCGCGCATTTCGGGCTTGAGGGTCGCCGCGAGAAAACCGGGTGCGCTTGGCAGGATCACGTCTTCGGCCACGAGTACCGTGCCGCTGGCGGCCGCATGGCGCAGCAGTGCGCCCTTCAGTTCGAGGGCGTCGGGCGCGCCGGAGATGATGGCGCCGGGCGGCACGTTCGCGACTGGCACGGCCTTCCAGCCGAGGTCCTCGTCGCGCAGCAGCAGGCCTTGCGGCAGGTCGGCGGCGCTGACCAACACTTTTTGCGTCTGGACAACCGGTTTCGACTGATGCGAACCGCTCGCGATGACCACCCGCACGATCAGGGCGATCATGAGTGCCCCGGCGATGAGCACGGCGAATTTAATGACGCTTGACATGGGGCCGACGTCCTATCACTTCAGAATCAGAGGCAGCACGGCGGGCAGCACAATTGCCACACCGCCGCCAAACGCGAGCGCTACGCCGTAAGGGACGCCGCGCGCTCCCGAAAACATCGCCAATGCCCGCAGCGGCCGCGAACGCTGATCCGAATTCATGTTTCGCGTGGCAAGACTGATCAGGGACACTACCGTCCCGATCATTGAAATCAAGGTCAGGGCCGGTAGCGCGAGACTCGCGCCGACCCACAGGAAGATGACCGAGGCAAGTTTTGCGTCACCGCCGCCCAGCATCCTGGCTGCGAACAACGCCGCGCAAACCGCGAAGACGCCGAGTGCCAACGCGAGGTGGACGATCACCTGGTCGAGGGTCAGGCGAATCATTGCCGCGTCTACGAAAAACAGCACACCGATTGCCAGCACGATGCGGGTCGGCAGGCGCCGTGAACGAATGTCGACGATCGCGAGCCAGAGTAGTGCACCTAGCACGGTGAGACGAATGACGAGAGATAGAACGTGCACGATGGACTCGGTGTGGAGACAGCGTAGGTCGAACGAGATCCGGACCCCGAGGGCCCAGACCTCCGGCACGATCCATCAGCTGGTCTTACCGCCTGCTGCGTTGATTTTGTTGATCAAGTTATCGAATATGCCGGTCATGCTGTCTTTGAAGGTGGTGCCAACCGCCGTCAATGCGACGACGATGATCCCCGCCAGAATGGCGTATTCCATGGCGCTGACGCCACGCTCGTCACGAACGAATGCTTTAAGAAATTTACTCATTTAATTCCCCGAAAACGGATAGGCGGACTGGCCCGGGAAGGACCGGGACCCGGTGTGGCCAGCCCTATCCCATGCCTTTGTCGTCCAGGAAACAGCGGTCGCTTCGGACTCCGAGGCGGGAGGGCCGGTGAGTGCTCTAACGGCGACCAAAAAAGAATCTTTAACGATTCGCATCGAATTTCTTTTCGATCTATCACGCGCGGCCTGCCGCTGCCGATAGTTCGGAGTAAGTAGTTAAAAGTGGTTAAACGTTTGCGAGGCTTGTCGCGTCGGGCACGGTGTCGAATATCACCGTGGAGCTGCCGGACTGCCAGTTGAAAAAAGGGGGAAGGGCGTACGCGTATATCCTGGTGTGGGCTGAGAAGCGAAAGCAAGGATCGGAAAATAATGCTGACTTCGTAGACCGGGGCAGTCTCACTGAAGCTCATCGGCGCGGCGACCATTGCAAGCAAAGTGGTCAAACGTTTGCGAGACTTATAGTGTGGGCACGTGTCGAATTTCACCAGTGGAACTGGCGGAATGGCAGTTGTTAGACGGGGGAAGCGCGTACGCGTATCTCCTGGTGTAGGGGTGGTAGGAGAAAGTAAGGATCGGAAAATAATGCTGATTTCGTAGCCCGGGGCACTCACGGAAGCTCATCGGCAGGCAAGCCTTTGCAGCGACTATTGCAAACACTTTGAGCCTGGCTGGGGTTGACCTTGCTCGGCACGATCGACGAACCTCATTGCATTCAGTTAGCTAGTTGAAGATTGGTCGGTCCGCACGGCAACATCGCCGTATTGCGGGCTGGGGCATGACGCATGGCACAGACGGAGAAAGATGAGCGGCCTACCGGCTGCGGCCAGTCGCGGCATTTTCCTGCGGCATCGGATGGACATTCGACCATCCGCTCCCCCTTCATGCAACGAACGTTCGCCCGCCGACCATGCTGGCGGCCCGCACCGGCTTCCCGCGGCGAGTAAGGATTGGGCCCCAGCCCTTGCGCTGCCCCGCGACGATCTCCGGACCAGGAATCGTCCCTGATTGCGGATAGGCAAGCGACACCGCGTACCGCCTGTCCCGCGAAACCGGAAACATTCCAGAAATCGGCACTCACCCTTGGTGAAATGCGCGATGCGTGGCGCCGGCTGCATTCTGGTGCAGCGGTCTGGAATAGGAATCGTGGTTCGGTTGTTTACGTGTCACGAGGCGCGCAAACGGCGCACGACGGTGAAACGCCGTACACGTGATGCACGTGGCCGATCCCCCGCTCTCAAGGAGCCTCAAATGAAACGCGCAGTGTTTCGCTCACACCAGGAGATCTTCGACTTCGCGGTCGCTCACCTGAATTCGCAACGTCGCTCGGCGTTACTCCCCGGCGGTGGAGGGGCATATCGCGGTGCATGCGGTGGTTGCCCGATTGGGGGCTTCATTTCGCTACGGGACTACACCACGGCGATGGAAGGCGTGCCGGTGCGCTATATCGGCAAGCTAGGCGATGAGATTCCCGCATGGATGAGTACCGGAGTTATGGCGCTTAGAAAGGCGCTTCGCCGGGCACGCATCGACATCGACGACGCCCGCACAGTGCGACTGCTGAGTTGCCTGCAAAACGTACATGACGCGTTCGGCGTGTGGGAATGGAATGACCGGTTGCGCTCGATTGCGCGCGAGTTCGATATTGCAACGCGAGATGCCTTGATTGAAGGGTGAGTGCCATGTTGGACGATTGCGCAGTATTCGAACGCGTACGCTGCCATATGCTCGCGCAGCAGGCGGTGTCAGAAGATGAAGCCGGATCATGCTGTTTGCGCGGGTACCAGGGACGCAAGTGTGCGATTGGCTGCCTGATTCGGGAGGAGTACTACCATCCGGCACTGGATCAGCTAGGCATATCGTACTTTCAAAACTATCCCGACAGCCCTTTGCTTCAAGCCCTCGCAGCGTCGGGGGTCGATGTCCGGTCGAGGCCATTGATCGACTTGTTGATTGAACTCGAGGATATTCACGACGGTTGCGCAGTAAGTGACTGGGCGTCTCGGCTTGAGCGGCTGGGACGCGAACACGGTTTTGTCGATGACACTGCCGGGTGCGAATTGGCCACAGCCTGAACGTGCCACGGCCTTGCCGCTTTTGCCGTCAAGCTGATTGATCGTCCGCTACGAGTGGATATTCCGCGCGATCGCAACGACAGTTTCAAGCCGATGCTGATTTCCAAACATGCGCAACGCTTCACCGGCTTGCCCGCATCGTCGACGCAAGGCTGCTGGATTCAATTCGGTGAGACGTTGGCGGGCGTGCGCGAAATCAGTCTAGCGTTATTCGAAGAAGGCGAATGCGAAGTGTGCGTCTGCATTACCTCTGTTTTTGCAAACGGCAGCGCGGCGCTCGCTAGAAGCTGGCGTCCGGTCGGAATGATCTGTGCCCCGAGAACCATCCCCAGCAATCCCACGAGGGCCACCAATGGCGGTGCCGGCGAGCGTACTCGAATCAGGCTGTATATCGCGCCGGCGAGAATGCCACCGAGGAGCGAGAGAATATAAGGTTTCATCGGAATAGAATTCCTCGGACTCGCGTATCAGCGCGCTCGATGGCTATCGCGATCTATTTCGCATTCAGCTCGTAGCCACGGACCTTGCGCTGAACAGCCCGCGCCGGAATGATCATTCCGGCTGCGAGCCTCGCATTTCAGCTCAAGATGCGCCGCCCCGTCAGGTCTTCGCCGGGACCGCGGCGAGAGACTCGTGTTTCGTTTTGGTGCGCTGGGGTGCCTTATGAACCATGGTGTAGGCGTAATCGACGCCCATCCCGTATCCGCCAGAATGTTCCCTCACGATTTTCATCACGTCGTCATAGGTTTCTTTGCGAGCCCAGTCACGTTGCCATTCGAGCATCACCTGTTGCCACGTCACGGGCACGACGCCGGCCTGGATCATACGCTGCATCGCATAGTCATGCCCGTGCTGCGACGTGCCACCCGAGGCGTCTTCGACCATGTAAATTTCGTAGCCGCCTTCGAGCATCGCGCAGAGCGCGAACGTCGTGTTGCAAACCTCCGTCCACAGGCCGGCGACGACGACCTTGTTCCGGCCGTTTTTCTTGAGCGCGTCGCGGACCTTCTGGTCGTCCCACGAGTTCATCGAGGTTCGCTCGAGAGTGGGCTGGTCCGGGAACACGTCGAGCAGTTCAGGGTACGTGAAGCCGGAGAAGCTTTCGCTCTCGACCGTGGTGATCGTCGTCGGGATATTAAAGGTCTTTGCCGCCTTCGCCAGTCCGACGACATTGTTCTTCAATACTTGCCGGTCGATTGACTGTACGCCAAAGGCCATCTGAGGCTGTTGGTCGATGAAGATGATTTGGCTGTTGGCCGGAGTAAGTACTTCCAGTTTCTGTTTGCTCATGATGCCATCCGTTCAGGTTCTAACAAAACGTCGCGCCAGATTTGAGCGCCAGAAGAGCCACTTGCGTTGCTCGAATGAAGTCAATAACGACGCGCCTCTCGCTGCATTAGTGAGAAATGAGCGATGCCGTCTCGTGGTCCAAAACAAGCATAGTCCACATTGCATGGATGTGAAGCTGTTGATGGCGATATCAGGGTTTTATGTATGTGTTCGATACCGACAGGATGCTTTTCTTTGGAGATGGAAAGTCATAAGCTGCGAGGAAAGCGCAAGACTCGTCGTTCTTCGATAGCGGGTTTCTCGTCTTGTCTTTATCATCCTGTGCAATGCTCGGAAGATTGTCTACATCGTGCCGGAGCGCGTCCTTTGATGCCACGTCATCAATCGTTGCAAGGTGGGGCGACACTTTTCGAAGCCGGTTCGCCGAATACGTGAAGAGGTGCTTCCTGTTTTCGGCTTCGTGATCGTCGTCGCGAGTGATTGCGCACGGCATACTGGAGGAGGGTTGGTCGATGAAAGCGTATGTGCTTTCGCTGCTGGCTGGCATCTTGGTAGGCGTGGTCTATAGCTTGATTGGCGTGCCGTCACCGGCGCCTCCTATCGTCGCTCTCGTGGGCCTTTTAGGCATACTCGCGGGCGAACAGATTTTCCCGGTTGCAAAAAAGATGCTTTCCGGAGCCAACTTGCGTGTGGCCTGGAAGGAGGAGCATTGCAATCAACACCTATTTGGGTCTTTGCCTGGCCGGAACTCCGGAGCACCTCGGCCCATGGCGGGCGTATCGTCTGAGGAGAAGCGGTCATGACATCTCACCAACAGGCGCCGGACTTGATTCTTCTTAATGGCCGGTTCACCACGTTAGATAAATCGAAGCCGACTGTCACTGCGGTTGCCATCAAGGACGGTAAATTCATTGCCGTCGGCAGCGACAGCGAGATAAGTCCGCTCAAGTCCGATAGCACGCGCACGGTCGACCTGAAGGGACGCTTGGCTCTTCCTGGGTTGATCGACAACCATCTCCACATCATCCGTGGCGGGTTGAATTTCAACATGGAGCTTCGGTGGGATGGTGTGCGCTCACTGGCGACTGCCATGGAGATGCTCAAGGCGCAGGTTGCAATGACTCCGCCGCCTCAATGGGTTCGCGTCGTCGGCGGGTTCACCGAGCATCAGTTCGACGAGCGTCGCTTGCCGACCATCGAGGAACTGAACGCGGCCGCGCCAGATACGCCGGTTTTCATGCTGCACCTTTACGACCGAGCGCTGCTGAACGCCGCGGCGCTGCGCGTGGTGGGCTACACGAAGGACACGCCTGAGCCCCCTGGAGGCGAGATCGTTCGCGATAGCGCGGGCAATCCGACCGGGTTGCTCCTCGCGAAGCCGAACGCGGCCATCCTCTATGCGACGTTGGCGAAGGGGCCCAAGCTTCCGCTCGAATATCAGCTGAACTCGACGCGGCATTTCATGCGCGAGCTGAATAGACTGGGCGTCACCGGAGCCATTGATGCCGGCGGTGGTTTCCAGAACTTCCCCGAGGACTACGAGGTCGTCCAGAAGCTTGACGCGGAGGGACTGCTGACCATCAGGCTAGCCTACAACCTGTTCACTCAAAAGCCCAAGGGTGAGAAGGAAGACTTTCTGAACTGGACGAAGACGTCGAAGTATAAGGACGGGAACGACTACTTCCGGCACAACGGCGCAGGCGAGATGCTCACGTTCTCCGCGGCGGACTTCGAGGACTTCAGGGTGGCGCGTCCGGACATGCCTCCGGAAATGGAGGGCGAACTCGAAGGCGTCATCCGCGTGCTCGTGGAGAATCGCTGGCCGTGGCGCATGCATGCAACATACGACGAGACCATCAGTCGTGCGCTCGACGTGTTCGAGAAGGTGAATCGCGATACACCCCTTGCCGGCCTGAACTGGTTCTTCGACCACGCGGAAACCATCACGGAGAAGTCGATGGACCGCATCGCCGCTCTCGGCGGGGGCATTGCGGTCCAGCATCGCATGGCGTACCAGGGCGAGTATTTCGTCGAGCGATATGGTGAGAAAGCTGCTGAGGGCACGCCTCCTGTTGCGCGAATGCTCGAGAAGGGGATACACACTTCGGCGGGGACCGACGCGACTCGAGTTGCGTCCTACAACCCATGGGTCTCCCTCGCCTGGTTGGTGACCGGCAAGACGGTCGGCGGCCTGCGCATCTATCCGCAGCGCAACTGTCTGGACCGTGAGACGGCCCTGCGCATGTGGACCGAGAAGGTCACCTGGTTCTCGAATGAAGTCGGCAAGAAAGGGCAGGTTGCAGTGGGTCAGTTTGCGGACGTCATCGTTCCGGACCGCGACTACTTTGCCTGCGCCGAGGACGATATCGCTGCGGCCTCGTCCTTGCTGACGGTCGTGGGTGGCAAGGTGGTGTATGCGGCTGGCGAATTCGCCTCGCTGGACGACAGTCCGCCGCCGCCCGCCATGCCCGACTGGTCACCGGTCCGAAAGTATGGCGGGTTTGCCGCGTGGAAGCAGGGCGGCGCGGGCGGCGCGCCGTTGCAGCAGGTGGCGTCCACGGCGTGTGGCTGCGCGCGCTCGTGCGGCGTACACGGTCACGACCATCAACGCGCGTGGCTCGGCAATGCGCCGGCATCGGACTACAAGGGCTTTTGGGGAGCGCTGGGATGCGCGTGCTGGGCGGTCTAGGGAGAGGGCCAGTGGCGGACAGTCCCTCCTGGGTAGCGGTACTACTGCGTCAACCCTGGGTCATGCCATTGGTCCGCATCTGTCTCGTCTCAGCGTACCTCATTGGCGGCGTCGCCAAGCTGATGCATTTCGACGCCGCTGTCGCCGAGCAGGTGCACTTCGGTCTGCATCCCGGGTGGCTCTGGGCGACCTTGGCCATCCTCGTGGAGATTGCCGGCTCCCTGTGCGTCATCTTCAACAGGTTCACCTGGCTCGGAGCGGGAGCGCTGGCTGCATTGACGGTGGTCGCGATGCTCGTGGCGAACAACTTCTGGAGTCTGGAAGGTGTGGCGCGCTTCATTGCGTTGAACAGTTTTTTTGAGCACCTGGGGTTGGTTGCCGCCTTCGTGATGGTCACCTATCTCGCCAGCGGTGAGCGACGCCCCCGCGTCTAAAAAGAAAGACAGGAAACTCACTATCATGCGCAACTTTCAATCCCTCGGTGTCGCCATTGCTCTTGCACTCGGTCTGGTTGCAAGTGCACCGTCGACTTCTTTCGGAAAGGCCGACATCGGGGCGCCGCAGTCGGCGTCTTTCTCGGTCGGGCCGCAGTACGACACCACTCACGTGTACGTGGCGCCGGAGGACTTCGACAAGTTCACGGACAGCGTCGTCGCCACGTTTGGCGGCCACAAATCGCAGCAAGGCGTCTTCCAGGTGACGCCGACACCGAGCCAGACGATGTCCCAACTGGTCTTCACGCCGGTGGGTACGATTTCGGTGTTCGGCTTCAAGACACCGATTCCGCATCCGTTCGGTGACGAGCGTACCGGCTATCTCGTCACGGACATGGACGGTGCAATGAAATCGGCGAAGGCTCATGGCGCTGATGTCGTGGTCGATACTTTTTCGGACCCGATTGGGCGTGATGCAGTCATCTCGTGGCCGGGCGGCGTGCCCATGCAGCTCTACTGGCATACGCAGGCACCGAACTACGAGGCGCTCGAGACCGTTCCGGAGAACCGGGTGTACGTCTCGCCGGGACGTGCGGACGCACTCATCAGGAACTGGCTCGCGTTCTCGCACGGTAAGGTCGTCTCCGACAATCACAGCGCGCCCGGCGTTGAAATCGGTCGGGCGAACGATACCTTCCGGCGCGTTCGACTGACGTCGGGGTTCGGGAATATGACCGTTTTCGTGACCGATGGCCATCTGCCGTATCCGTATGGGCACGAGATGACCGGGTATGAAGTGAAGGACTTCGATGACACCATGAAGAAGGCTCAGGCCGCTGGTGTTTCGGTTCTCGTGCAGCCTTTCACGTCGGAGCGCAGAGAATCGGCAATCGTCCAGTTCCCAGGCGGATACGTCGCGGAAATTCACGCGGCGGCGAAATAGAGCAGCGTCACGACCCAAGGAGTGTCAATATCCGAGAGGCCAATCCTCGCTAACGCTTCCCAGTAGGGTGAGCAATGAATGACGATAATTTGCTCTCTGCGACTGCTGGTTATGTCGACACTCTCAGCTTTGTCGCGCTGTTCGGGCTGTTCACCGCGCACGTGACGGGGAACTTCGTGCTCATTGGGGGCGGCATCGCCGGGTATGGGCAGGGCGTGTTCCTTAAATTGATGGCGTTTCCTGCTTTTATCCTGGGGGTGGCGCTGAGCAGCTTCATCATTCGCGGCGCAAACCCCGAGACGCCGATGCGCGGCGCGTGCATGCTTTACGCCGTGCAGGCGCTTCTGCTGCTGGCGTTCTGCTTTGCAGGTGTCAGGCTCGAACCCGGGTTCAATCCGGAAAATTGGGCGGTGGTCGTGTGTGGGATGATCGGCGCGACCGCGATGGGTGTCCAGAACGCCCACAGCCGTCTTGTTGCCCGCCCTGGTGTGCCGAACACCGTCATGACCGGCAATGTGACGCAGGTCATTCTCGACGCGCTAGACCTGTGTTCGCCACGCGTTGCGGCGGACATCAAGACTGCTGCACGAACGCGAATTGCCAAAATGCTTCCAGCAATTGCGGCATTCGCGCTCGGCGCCGTCGCCGGTGCTCTCGCTTACAGAAGCGTTGGCTTCTGGGCTCTCCTGTTGCCGGTAATCGGGATTGCGTGGCTGGCAATTCACGCCTGGATGCACCGCAACGCGGTAGGTAAGCTTGTCGCTTGATACTTCTCCTGCGGGCGCACTCGCTGGCGTGCTACATGGAGGGAGCATCGACGGTGGTGTGACGGCATTCGAAGAGCGCGCGAGGTGTGCAGTGACAGAGCACTTCACTCCATAGAAACAGGAAGAACAATGTTGACAGGGCGGGAGGCCAGGTGGGGATGCAACTCGCGGCATATATAGGGATTGCCGTTGCCGGGCTTGCGCTCGGGTTCTGTGAAGACACGCGGGCGGATAACGAGGCGCAACCCTCTCAGCAGACCGACACGCCGACTGAGACGTGTGACGCCAAGCGGCCGGTCGTGATGTTCAATCGCTGGCAAGAAGATTGGTCCGTTCTCAGGAACCCCTGTGTGCCCCGCAAGGCACTGGACAGCCTGAAATATATCCCGCTCGGAGCCGACCCATATTCGTATCTGTCGCTCGGGGCCAATCTGCGCGAGCGCCTGGAAGTCAACAATGCGCCTCTATTCGGCATCGGCTCGGGACAGCCGGATACCTACGTGATCCAGCGCGCGCAGGTCAGTGCCGATGCGCGGATTGGCCCGTACCTTCAATTCTTTGCGCAACTCGAAGATGCCAGGCCGTTCGGCAAGGATACGGTGACCCCTGTCGACAAGAATCCACTCGATCTGGAACAGGCATTTGTTGCGTGGGTCAGCCCGCTTGGGCCCGGAACGGTGAAATTCCGCGTCGGCCGCCAGGAAATGGCGTTCGACCTTCAACGGTTCATTTCCGTTCGCGACGGTCCGAACGTACGCCAGGCGTACGACGCTATCTGGGCCGATTACGAGTATCAGAAATGGCGCTTCATCGGTTACCTGACACAGCCTGTTCAGTACCGCGACGTCTCGCCATTCGACGACACGTCGAATAGCCATTTGACCTTTAGCGGCGTGCGCTTCGAACGGCAGGGCGTTGGGCCTGGAGACCTGTCTGGATACTATTCGCTTTACACTCGTGACGGTGCGCGGTTCCTCGATGCGCAAGGCGATGAGCACCGCAACGTGTTTGACCTGCGATATACGGGGAAAATCGCTGCCACCGATTGGGACGTGGAGTCGATGTACCAAACGGGCCACGTCGGCGACAAAACGATTGCTGCATGGGCGGTTGGCTCGCTGCTCGGCTATACGCTCGATTCTCCGTGGAAGCCGCGCTTCGGTTTGCAGGTCGATGCGGCATCGGGTGACCGTCATTTGAACGACGGCCGCGTCGAGACCTTCAATCCGCTGTTCCCGAATGGTTATTACTTCACGTTGGCGGGCTATACGGGGTATGCCAACCTCATCCATGTGAAGCCCTCGATTACCCTCAAGCCGTCCAGCAAGCTGGCCTTGTTGTTCGCCATTGGATTGCAATGGCGGATGAGCACGAACGACGCCATTTATCAGCAGGGAAGTGCTGTCGTCCCGGGTACGGCTGGCCACGGCACGCGATGGACGGGCGCCTATGCACAAATACGCGCTGACTGGACCGTGGCGACCAACCTGATTGCAGCCGTTGAGGCCGTTCATTTCCAGGTCGGGAATTCCGTCCGCGAGCTGGGCGGAAGCAACGCCGACTATGTTGGGCTGGAGCTGAAGTACGGCTGGTAGCGTCGCGCCTGGGGCGCGGTCGCAAACCGCTCAAACAGCATGCGGGGCAGGATCAATCCCCCGGTCATCGCCAGGATGATCAGGAACGGCGTGACGCCGTTCGCAACGTGTTCAACTGCCGTTGCAACAGCTTCCTGTTCGTCGCCTACAACTTCATACCGCATGGCGCATTACATAATCATGTAATGCTCAACACGCTATCCGTGATACCGGACTACGGTTCCGACGGCTATAATTTCTTGTCGGCGCGCACGCATCAGAGGCACATTCAGCGGGTCTATCGGAGACCGACTGTATCGACGTTAGGAGAGTTTTTCTACCTAACCACGGAGGGATTCCATGGAATCCGCAATCGAGCTGGTGTATGTGGTCGACGACGACAGACGGGTGCGAGAGGCTCTGTTCACGCTGCTGCGCGCAAACGGGAAAGACGTTCAGGCCTTCGATCCCGGGGCAGAGTTTCTGGACACACGGGGTCACGCGTCGAGCCTCCAGGCGCGCTATCAATCGCTGACACCCCGTAAGCAGGAGCTTATGCCTTTGCTCGCAAGCGGTCTGCTCAACAAGCAGGTGGCGGAGAACCTTGGCATCACTGAATATACTGTGCAAATACATCGCGGCCATATAATGAAGAAAATGCGCGCGAGTTCATTTTCCACTCTCGGCAGGCAGGCAAGCAAACTGCAACTGGAAACCCCGTCGACGCTCATGTTCGAAGCCTGACGCCAACGTTAAAGCTGTGTGAGACTCCATAATCCGGAGGAAAGAAATGCACGCGCCTCCGCTTCGAACCGTTGCCGTAATTGACGATGACCGACGCGTTCTGACATCTCTGGCAAACCTGCTTGCCTCTGGCGGGTTTGGAACACGGGTCTACGAATCGGCACTCGATTTTTTTTCCGACGGCCACGCGGGGCTGGTATGCGTTATTACTGATCTGGGCATGCGGCCAATCGATGGCATGCAAGTGCTCGAAAGGGCGGTTCAGTCTGATTCGACAATGCCCGTCATCATCATCACAGGAAAGCCGGGCGAACATACTGAAAGCTACTATCTGCAACGAGGCGCAGTAGGATTCTTCAGAAAGCCTGTCGACGGGGACGCGTTGCTGGACCTGTTGGATAGAATTGTTTGAGGAGCAACGTCGCACCATGGGTGCACTATTTAGCGCCCGCCTGCTGCTGGGCAATTTGCACAGGCAGGACTGGCAGGACGACGCTGAAGGTTGCTCCGAAGCCCTCGTTATTGGCGGCAGTCAGACGACCCTCATGCGCTTCGATAATCGAGCGCGACACCGCCAGCCCGATGCCCATCCCTTTGTTCTTGGTCGTGACGAACGAGTCGAATATGCTGTCGCCACCGACGATGCCCGAACCGTTATCGATGACCCGGAGCAGCACGGACGCGTCGTCAAGGGAACATGCGGTAATGAGAATCCTGGGGGTGCGGCCCGAGTTTTCCGTGGCCTCTATCCCGTTCGTAATGAGGTTGAGAAGGACCTGCTGAATCTGTATCTGGTCGACGAACACCGGAGGCAGGCCAGCAGGCAAGTCGAACTCGATGTCGGCGGTATATCTGGTTTCATCTTCCCGTAGGAGTCCTACGGCTTCGAGGACCAGGTCTTTCACATTCCGTTGCAGCTTCTGGAATGTCTGCCGCCTGAACAGTGCGCGGATGCTTTGCATCGTCTCGTCAGCGGACCGGGCATCACGAACGACGCTTTCCACGGAAGCCCTGGCTTCCGGCAAGTTTGGCGGATACGCTGCGAGCCACCGCTTGCATGCCTGCGCATTAGCGATAACGGACGTGAGAGGTTGATTAAGTTCGTGTGCGATGGACGCCGAGAGTTCTGCGACCGTGGCAATCTGGGTTGCACGGGCGAGTTCAGCCTGGGTCTGCCTGAGCCGGTCTTCTGCACGCTTTGGTTCGTCTATATCAAGACTAAGGCCGTACCATTGGACAATGTTGCCATTGGAGTCTCTCATCGCTTCGGCCGTGTGCTGGTGCCATCGATAAACCCCGTCCTTTCGGCGAAGCCTGGCAACGTGGCTGTAGGGTTCGCCAGTCTCGACCGAGTGTCTCCACGCTTGAAGCAGGCTGTCCAGGTCGTCGGAGTGGATGGTCTTCGTAAAGCAGAGGTCCGTGAGCTGCGAGATACTCAGGCCGACAAATTCGGCGGTTTTACGATTGATATAAGTGAGTCCCCCTCGCGGATTATTGCACCAGAGCATGGCGGGGATGGTCTCGATAAGCTCGCGTAGCTGATGCTCCCGCTGTTCGAGCGCGGCTTCCGTTTGTTTGAGATCGTTGATGTCCGTACATACGCCGTACCAGTGCAGAACCTGCCCGTTTTCGTCCCGAAACGGTTCGCCGCGAGCGAGGTACCAGCGCAGTTTCCCATCGGCGCCGGTCACCGGATACGTGTCCTGGTACGACGCACCTTCCTGGACAGCTCGCCTCCAGCGCGAGCGGACACGAAGACGGTCGGCTTCCGGAATGAGCCTGAGTAACATTTCCCCGTCGAATTCTTCGCCGCTCTTGCCCATGAACGTTAGCATTTGCCGATTCCACCTGTCGACGTCTCCTTGTGGCGTGGCCCTCCAGATCATCGCGGGCAATGCGTCAACGAGCCTTCGCAAATTGAGCTCTTCTGTGCGAAGGGCTTCTTGCGCCAACTTTCGTTCGTGGATATCTATCAAAAGACCATACCAATTCACGGTATCGCCGTTGGCATCCCGCATGGGGATGCATTTGGATTGAAACCAGCGGTACGTATTGTCGGCCGCGCGTAATCGATAGACCCAGTCGTAAGGCCTGCCGCTTTCGAGGGAAGCTTGCCAGGCTTCGATTGTTGACGCAAAGTCGTCGGGATGCACCAGGTGAAGCCAGCCGTGCGATATCAATTCATCTAGCCGTAGTCCCGTGTAGTCTTCAGCGCGCTTGTTCACATATTCCAGGCGGCCATGGGAGTCCATACGCAAGAGGAGGCTGGGAACGCTCTCCGCCAGCCAGTTCAGTTGAACTTCCCGTTCGCGGATGACCTCTTTGGATCTATAAAGATCATCGATGTCCATATTCACGGCATACCACTTGTAGACACTACCGTCATCGTTAAAGTAAGGAACGGAGCGCGAGTGACGCCAATGATATTCACCGTCCCGGTCTGCCCATCGATAGCTCGTATCGTACGGGCTCTTTTCCCGGACGGAGCGCAGATAGCCCTCCTTCACTCTGGAGCGGTCATCGGGGTGGATGAATTGCAAGAAGCCCAGGTTCTGCATGCCCTCGAGGGTGGTTCCCGCTTCCTCGAGAATCTGCCGATTGATGAAGTCGAAATCCTGCCCTGTCCGGGTGGCGAAGCGGCCCGGTAACCGGTCGAGGAGTTCTCTGGCTTCTCTCTCACTTGCGGTCAATGCCTGTTGAGCCTTGATGGTCTCTTCGGTTTCAATTCCGATGAGATACCAGTTGACGATGTCCCCGTTTGCGCCGCGTGATGGCTCGGCTAGAAGACGCTGCCATCGGTATACGCCGTCGTGCTGCAACATCCTCAATGCCATATCGACCGGTTCACGCGCGGCAATGTGCGCGCTCCATTGCTGCCGCGCGGCCTGCACGTCGTCGGGGTGAATGTAGTCCATCCATCCGTCGCCGACTATTTGCTCCATCGGTCTTCCTAGCGCGGCAACACCAACTCGATTCACATAGAGAATCTCACCGGTGGGTCCGCCGACACATACGCATGCTGGCACGCTATCCACAATGCGCCGGTACGTTTCCTCTTCGGTTCGAAGAAGAGATTCCGAAATCTTCCGGTCGTGTATGTCCCAGCTCACCCCGACCCATCGAAGTAGCTTTCCGTTGTCGTTTCTGATGGCTTTGACACGGCAGAGGAACCACCGATACTCGCCGTTGACACACCTGAGCCGACACTCAAGCTCTCCCGGATCATTTCCGTCCCTGAGTGCGTCCCAATATCGGTCATTTGCCAACGGGTCTTCCGGGTGGATTGCGGCTCGGAAAAAGTCGCAGGACACTGCTTCTTTTATGCCTGTGTAGTCGGATAGGCTGGGATTCAGGTATTCAACGTCTCCATTGGGCAGAGCGGTCCACATATGGCCGGGAACGAGACTGCTGGTACTTTGAAGTGTCTGGGGTCGTTGGCGGATTTGCTCGTCAATCGCATTCTTCAATCCGGCCATTGAGTCCGGCAGCCGGGAGCGCCGGGAGACAAGCTCCGCACACAGCCAGGCCGCGCCAATGGCGACAGCGGAACGGGCGATAGAACTCGAGGCAAAAGCAGGTTGATTGGAAGCCACTGCCGCGCCGGCTATCCCGAGCGAGGCGAACCCTGCGGCCAGACGCCCGAAACTCCGGCCAAAAAACTGCGTGAAGAGGACAACCAGGAGGAGGCTAAGGCAGCCTGTAACTGGTTCAAGTATCCCTGCCACGCCTGACGCACCTGATATGGCGACGCTGAGAGCAATGTTCCGAGCCGAGCGTGGTATCAACACGGTAAGCATGTCAGCCCCGGAGTTCGTCGGCGCATAGAGAGTAAGACTCTGGATTCCCTCCCGATGGTGGGATTTTTAGAGCGCAACCTTGTTCGCAAGTGGATCGGGAGGGTTTGGTGGTTAATTCGTGTAGTACTTAAGAGGTCTGCTCGTGCGAGCCGTGGAGCTTCAGCATCGAATACAGGGGCCAAGGGCGAATCTGTCATACCAATAGCGAATGACTGCCGGCAGCTCCAGGATCGGTCTTCCCTGAAGTTGCAGCTTTGAAAAACATGGTCGAACCGATAGGAGTGAAGCTTTTCGAGCGCGCGCCAGCAATTTGCGGTCAGGCCAATGAGGCGAAGCAATTACCCTACAACTTCATAAACGGTGGTGACATTACATAATCATGTAATGCTCAACACGCTATCTTTGGTTCCGGACGACGGTCCAGATGGCTATAATTTCTCTTCGGCGCGCCCACATAAGAGGCACATTCAGCGGGTCTATCGGAGACCGACTGTATCGACGTTAGGAGAGTTTTTTTACCTAACCACGGAGGGGGTTCCATGGAATGCGCAAACGAGCTGGTGTATGTGGTCGACGACGACAGACGGGTGCGAGAAGCTCTGTCGACGCTGCTGCGCGCAAACGGGAAAGACGTTCAGGCCTTCGATTCCGGGGCTGAGTTTCTGGACACACGGCGTCGGAATGTCGTTGCATGTCTGATTCTGGATATGAGCATGCCCGGCATCAATGGTCTGGAAGTCCAGAAGCTGGTCAGTACGGACTCCCGGATTCCCGTCATTTTCATTACTGGAAGGGGAGATGTACCGTCGGCGGTTCAGGCGATGAAGGGCGGGGCTGTGGATTTCCTCACCAAGCCCGTCGACGAAGACGCGTTGATGCGCACGGTCGATGCGGCACTTGCCAAGGCGCACGTTCTTCGCAAGGAGGCGGAGGATGTGGCGAGCCTCCGGGCGCGCTATCAATCACTGACACCCCGTGAGCAGGAGCTGATGCCTTTGCTCGTAAGCGGTCTGCTCAACAAGCAGGTGGCGGCGAACCTTGGCATCACTGAATATACCGTGCAGATACATCGCGGCCATATAATGAAGAAAATGCAGGCGGATTCTTTTGCCACTCTCGTCAGGCAGGCAAGCAAACTGCAACTGGAAGCCCCGTCGACGCTCACGTTCGAAGCCTGACGCCAACGTTAAAGCTGTATGGGACTCCATGACCCGGGGAAAGAGATGCACGCGCCTCCCCTTCGAACCGTTGCCGTAATTGACGATACCTACGTGTGCTGACATCTCTTGCGAACCCGCTTGCCTCAATGGGCAGGCTCATGCATTCGCGCGTCCGCGTGGTCCGGTCTCGCGCATGAACATCGCGAGCACCATTGCGAGCACGATGCCGCCGAGCAAGCACGAGCCAGCTGCACGGAACACCGGCAGATCCATTGCACCGCCGTTCGCGAGGTGGGCGAGCAGCTTGCCATACACAGGCGTAAGCAATGCGCTGAACGTGAACACGAGGAAGTTGATCGCCCCGCTGGCGCTGCCCTTCACGTTGTCCGGATTGACTTCCTTGATCACCGTGTACGGCAGCATAGCCGCACCGGAGCCGATGCCGAGCACCAGGCCGAGCACGTAAGGCGGCGCCACACCGGCCGGCAGATAGAAAATGCCGGCACCCGATGCCAGCATCAGCAGTGCGCCTGCGATCAACACCGGCTTGCGGCGACCCAGACGGTCAGACAGGTAGCCCAACAGCGGGCAGCCGATCACCCAGCCGAGCGGCACCATGCTCGCGCGATTGACGGCCTCCCCATAGCTGACGTCCAGACCGTTGCGCAGGAATGGGATGCCCCAGATCATGTCGCCAACCGTAGTCGGCAGGAACAGCAGACCGGCGCAGAAACCGCAAAGATACGACTGCGGATTGGACAGCACTTGCTTGTACGGCGCGAACATCTTCATCCACGAGCCCTGGCTGGCTGAGTTGTCGTCGTGCGCCGCCGGTGTCGCGATCAGCACCAGCACGGCGATCAAAAAGATCACGAGGCCGGATAGCCACCAGAACTGCTGCCACGTGATGAGGCCGTGAATCAGCGGCGCAACCGCGAACTGGCCCGCGGAGCCGCCCAACATGCCGAAGCACTGAGTGAAACCTACGGCAGTCGCAAGAGAACGCGGGGGAAACCCGTGCGTGGCCAGATACACCGCGCCGATGAACCCGCATGCCGAGCCCGCGCCTTGCAGCAGGCGGCCGACCTGAGCGGCCTCGACGCTGCCCAGGCCGAACAGTGCGGCCCCGACGGCAACCAGCACGATGCCGGCCGGAATGACGGCCTTGCCGCCGAGCCGGTCGAGCAACGCTCCGCAAACGATCGAGAACAGCGCATAGGTGTAGTAGTACAGGCCGACGAGCGTGCCCACGCCCAACGCATCGCGGGCGAACGCCGTGCTCAACTCGGGCACCATGACGCCCGGCGCGGAGCGCAGCATGTACTGCATGAAGTAGAACGCGGCACAAAAAAGCCACGCGACGACGAAGCCCATGTGGATTGGCTCGCGGTTCGATCGAAGATTCTCGGTGCTCAAGACCTTGCTGGACATGATTCAATTTCCCTTGAATTGCCGATGAACCGGGTACGGGCCAACGTGCGGCGGAGATACAGATCAGCTTATCCAGAGCCGGAATCGGTCAACCCCCGTTCGACCGAATCCCGGCGCGACATACCGACCGGATTCACGCTTGCGGATCGCACTACCGGAACAGATTGACCTTTGCCAGGTCGATGAGCTGTTGGCCTCGACCGTCCATGACGGCACGCAGCATAAAGAGTCCAAAGTGATAAGCCTGGTCACCGGTCGTCGCAGGAGGCATCACGAGTTCCTGACGTGCGCTCACTACGTCGACGAGAGCCGGACCCGGATGGGCGAATGCCTCGCTGAGTGCTTGTTCCAGCTCTGCTGGGTGCTCGACGCGCACGCCTTTGATTCCGATCGCATTGGCCATCGCGGCGAAGTTCGGATTTTTCAGGTCGCATCCTGTATCGAGGAACCCGCTGGCCTTCATCTCCATTTCCACGAAGCCCAGCGTTCCGTTGTTGAGCACGACGACCTTCACGGGCAAGCCTGTTTGAACCAGCGTCAAAAACTCTCCCATCATCATGGTGAAGCCGCCGTCACCCGACATCGAGATCACCTGACGGTCCCTGAAAGCGGCCTGCGCGCCAATCGAGTGCAACAGTGAGTTGGCCATCGAGCCGTGATTGAATGAACCGACCAGCCGTCGTTTGCCGTTCATTTTCAGGTATCTGGCGGTCCACGCGATGGGGGTGCCGACGTCGCAGGAGAAGATCGCATCGTCGTCCGCCAGTTCGCTGACGAGCCTGGTCACGTACTGCGGATGGATGGTGTTGCTGCCCGCTTCTGGTTCCGCGAGCGCATTCAGACTGTGGCGAGCCTTGCGATAGTCGTCGATCGCGCGGTTCAGGAAGTTGCTGTCCGTTTTCTCCTGGATCATCGGAAGAAGTGCCTCGAGCGTATCCTTGACCGTTCCCAATACGCCGAGCTCTAGCGGGCACCGGTTGCCGAGTGCTTCCGCCCGCGTATCGACTTGCGCGATGGTCACTTTCTCCGGGTAGAACTGTCGATAGGGGAAGTCGGTGCCCAACATCAGGAGCATGTCGCAACTCTTCATCGCGGAATAGCCGGAGGCGAACCCGACAAGGCCCGTCATGCCCACATCGAACGGGTTATCGTATTCGATGTACTCCTTGCCACGCAGCGAGTGCACTATCGGCGCTTGCAGCTTGCGGGCAAGTTCCACGACCTCCGTGTGGGAATCCTTGCATCCGGCCCCGCACAGCAATGTCACTCGCGACGACTGGTTCAACAGGCGTGCGAGTTTCGCGACTTCGTCGTCCGATGGGCGCATCACCGGAGCGGCAGGCGCGCTCCAGTGCGGCGCAGGTTTGGTGAGAGTCCCGAGTGCCACATCCCCTGGTATGACGACCACAGCGACGCCTTTGCGCGCAACCGCCGTGCGGATGGCACGGCCCAGAATCTGCGGTAGCTGGTCGGCACTGTGGACGAGTTCGACGTAGTGACTACATTCCTTGAACAACATTTCGGGGTGAGTAGCCTGAAAATAGTCGATGCCGATTTCCGTACTGGGGACATGCGCGGCGATGGCGAGAACAGGAACACCGCTGCGATGGCAGTCGAACAGACCGTTGATCAGATGCAGATTCCCCGGGCCACAGCTCCCACAGCAGACTGCGAGCTGCCCCGTCAAATGAGCTTCGGCGCCTGCGGCGAAAGCCGCGCTTTCCTCATGCCGCATGTGAAGCCATTCAATCGATGCATCGCGGCGCAGGGAGTCCGTGAATCCATTGAGCGAATCCCCCACCACACCATACACGCGCTTGACTCCCGCATTGACTAGTGCACTCACCATGTAGTCGGCAGCTATGGTTGCCATTTCACCTCTCCCTGGAAAACAAACGACAGTCCGGATCATCAAGCCGTAGTGACTGAGTTGAACGTTTCGCTATGCCATGCTTTTTAATGGTAGTGGGCGATATGAAGGACGGCTATTACATGAATCTGCAATCAGCCTGACGAGGCTATTGGCGCTCGACGCCTATCGAACGGCGAGGCGAAGCACATGGACGCGGCCCCGATTACATAAACATGCAATCAGACCGGTTCCTCCAATGGGATAGCCTGCATGACTGTGGCCAGAATCATCGCTTCGATGTTTCGTGGTGCAGGTTTAAGACGCCTGGGTCGATACACGGCGTCGCCTGTGGCGATGCGTTGCCCACTCAGGGCGCAAACTCCGGCTTTCTTCGCGATGCAGCGCCGCCAGATCTGTGCACCGTAGCAGCAGGAGGTCGGGTCGCTCCACGCGATAGTTGCCGAGGTCTGTCCATTGCACTCCAGAACCCGGATGGAACATGTCGAAAAATTGCCTTCGCCATACATCGGGTGGGTGAGATTGGACCCAATGGGCAGCCGCATTTCGGCTTTGCTAGAGAGGCGCGTCGTCGTTGGCCGCCAGAGTCTGTCTGCTTCGATGGGAGCTTGCATGGCGCGGTTCCTCGATTGTGGTTGGACAAACGCTGGCAATGCGACGCCAGTGGCTTGCCCGCAGGCTTATGTGACATGCAGGGCTCGAGCCAACGCTCGGTCATGGCTTGATGATAGATAGCAGGCTTGCGGGCTGCCATTACATGAATGTGGAGTGCGCCCCATCCCCCATTGCCGCGGGCGCGCCTCCCCCAAAGGGGGGATGTTGCGTCAAGCCGTCCCGGCAGACCATGCAGACAACGGTGGGATTTGCAGCACGCACCCGGCAACGGGTAGTGCGCTGGCCCATCCCTGCGTGGCGGCCGCCGGGTCTTCTCCGGAACCGCCACATCCCCGGAACCGGATACGCCCGCTCGCCCAGAGACCCGACAGCCGCATCGGCCCGCATTGCACTACTTGTGCGGGTTCCAACCGATGAGCAGCAGTCGCGCTCAAAGCGCCAGCGCGTTCGTTCATCGAAGCTGTCCGTCCGAAACCTTCAGGCCTATTGCCGTGTTAGCCAACGTACCAAGAATCAGCAGCGATTTACGGGAAAAAACCGTTTCGCTCGCAGCAGATCTGTCTCTTGTTGTCGAACGTGCACTCGGGATATTGAAGTCGCTCGATGGATACAAGCTGCTTTCTCCCCCTGCAATGCGCGACGTCGAGGATTCGGTCGCGCTGTCGGCCAAAGTGTGGTTCGAGACGCTGTTGTCGGGTGAGCCTCCATCGGCTCGGGATATGGCCGTGTTCCGCGAAATCGGACAAAGACGCGAGCATCAGCGTGTGCCGCTGAACAGTCTGCTGCAGGCGTTGCGCTACGGCTTGCGAGAAATCTGGAGCACGTACATCGCACTGGGGGAGCTGGACGGAAGGCTGACCAAAGAGTTGCTGTTCGACGTCTCGCTCTACCTTTTCGACTACTTCGATCTCATCGCCCAGATCATTGTCCGCACTTATCTGGCCGACCATGATCAGCAGCTCCGGCGGCCCCGTTGGGCGATCACGGTCGAAGAAGGATCACGTCGGTCTGAAGGCGGCTCGCGCGAACTTCTCAATCTACTCGTCCAGTTGTCGAGCGAGCCCCATCTGTTATCCAGATTTGAAGTTGATCCCGCTCGCGAGCAACACCGCGGCGAACCAGCCGAGGCGCGCGTGATGCAGTTCTTCGGCCTCGAAGTCGACATTGACGACGCCGCGAAACTGGCCGAGGCGTTGCGCGATGCCCAGGAGAAGCTTGCCCAGGCATCGCGGATCGCAGCGGTCGCCGAATTGTCCGCCTCAATCGCCCATGAGATCAATCAGCCGCTGCAGGCGGTTGTCGCGCATGGGCGCGCATGCGTGCGATGGCTCTCCGCGGAGCCGCCAAACATCGAACAAGCCAGACTCTCCGCCGAGCACATTGTGCGCGACGGCAATGCCGCGGCGGAAGTGGTAAGCCGCATTCGAGCACTTTTCAAGCATACGGCTCCGGAAATGGTCGATCTCGACATCAACAAACTGATACTTCAGGCATGCACGCTGATGGCAGATGATATTCAGCGAAACGCGATTTCGCTCGAAACGACGCTGGCCGAAGACGTGCCGAAAATCCCAGCCGACGCGGTGCAGATCCAGCAGGTGCTCGTCAATCTTGTTCGCAACGCAATCGAGGCGTTGGCAGTAACGACGGAACGGCCGAAGCTGCTATTGATCCGCTCGCGTCGCGATGGCGAAAGCGTGGTGATCGATGTCGAGGATCGCGGTACGGGATTTGCCGACTTCGAGAAGATATTTGAACCATTCTTTACTACGAAACAAACCGGCATGGGCATCGGGCTGGCGATCTGCCGAACGGTCGTCGAAGCACACGGCGGTCGGATTTGGGCCGTGCGCAATGAGATCCGTGGTGTCACGTTCAGCTTCAGCCTTCCAATCGAGAGTGCGAACGCAACAAGGGGTAGCCGATAGCATGGCGCCTGAATGGGCACCCATGGGCGAGTGCCGTGGTCACAGGCGACCACGAGCGACGCACGCAAGTGTACGCCGTTGCTCGTCGCGGCGGTATTGCATATTCATGTGATGCGGAATGCCTCTTTTGGCAGTAATTTGACGACCTGCTACACCCGCCATCTTTCCATTCCAGCTGACCGGACAGGCAGGAACAGTGCTCCCGAAGCTGTTTGCCTCCCTTGCAAGCGAAATCCGGAGCGGGCACATCGGCGTATCATCATGGTGTGGCATTGGTTCGAGCCAGCAGGACAACCTTGAAACGACACATGTCACTTGCCAGCGGCAGATGTTCAAAGCGATCAATCGGCGTGGCCGTGATTGCCGCGACCCTGATGTCGGGGTGCGTGAACTCGCCGTCGATTGGCGTGCTCGGCGCGTACTTTCCCGACTGGCTGTTCTGTATCGTCGCGGGCGTCGTGCTCGCGGTCGTCATTCATCTGATTCTCAGGCGTTCGCAGGCCAGCCATCTGATAGAGCCTGCAGCCGTGATGTATCCCACGCTGGTCACTTTTCTTGCGCTCGCTATCTGGCTGATGTTCTTTCAACATTGAATCCGTCGAGTGGGTAAATGGCGAACATAGCCAGCAGAACATCGAAGAGAAAGTGGCCAGCCTTCGTTCTGGTCGTTGTGACGCTGTTGCTGCTTGTCTATGTCATCCGGCTGCTGGACCGCGCGCCGCGTACCGACGATGCCTACGTGTATGCGGATACGATCGACGTCGTACCCGAGGTCAACGGACGCATCGTTGAACTGGCCGTGCGCGACAATCAGGCAGTGAAGCAGGGCGATCTGCTGTTCCGTATCGATCCGCGTCCGTATCAGGATGCGCTGACGCGAGGCAACGCGTCCCTCGTCGCGCTCGACCGCCAGATCGAGTTGACCCAGCGCACGGTCAATGCGCAGCAGTACAACGCGCAGTCGGTGCGCGCGGCCGTCGAGCGCGCGCGCGCCGCGGCCAGTCAGGCATCCGATACGCTGCACCGCATGGAGCCGTTGCTGTCACACGGTTATGTGTCGGCGGAAGACGTCGACCATGCGCGCACCGCGCAACGCGCCACGCAAGCCGAACTCAGCGCCGCGCAACTGCAGGCGCAACAGGCGGCCGCGGCTGTGAGCGGCGTCGATGCGCTGGTCGCGCAACGTGCCGTCGTCATGGCGGAGATCGCGCTTGCCGAACTCAACCTGGAGTATGCGACGGTACGTGCGCCGTTCGACGGACGCATTGTGTCCTTGAAGACATCGACGGGCCAGTTTGCAACCGCGCTCAAACCGGTCTTCACGCTGATCGACACACGCCACTGGTACGTGATCGCGAACTTTCGCGAGACCGAACTCAAAGGCATCCGCACGGGCACGCCCGCCACGGTCTATCTGATGAGCGATACCGGCCGGCGCTTCCAGGGCACGGTCGATTCGATCAGTTATGGTGTCGCGCCCGATGAAGCCGGCCTGGCATTGCCCGGCGGCTTGCCGCGCATTCAACGCACGCTTAACTGGGTTCATGTATCCCAGCGTTTCCCGGTGAAGATCCGCGTCGCGAATCCGAACCCGGAGCTGTTTCGCGTGGGTACGTCGGCCGTGGCCGTGCTGGAGCCCGGGCGCGACGAGCACGGCGAGCGCCGGTGAGGAGCCCATGAGCGCCGCCGACTACCTGCCCGTCGCACTGCGCGATGCAGGCACTTTCCTGAGGCACGAGCTGGCGCCTTTCCCCGGGCGTCTGAACGTGATGTTGCGTTGCACCCTGACGAGCGCCATCGTGATCGTCGTGTCGATGGCGCTCGAAGTGCCGGAGCTCGCGCTGTCGCTGCTGCTGGTGTTCTACGTGACGCAGTCGAACGTGGTGCTCACGCGGCTGGTCGGCGTGATGTTCATCGTCGGATCGACGTTGGCCATCGGCACGTCTATCCTGCTGTTGAAGTTTACGTTCGACTATCCATTACTGCGTATCGTGACCGCGAGTCTGCTGTTCTTCGGCAGCGTGTACCTCATGCGGGTGCTGAAGATCGGCGTAGTGTTCTTCATCGTTGCGATCGTCGTGATCTACGTGCAGAGCTTCGTCGACCAGACCGATCAAGCAGATCTTCTGATCCGAGCCGTGTTGTGGGTGTGGATCGCCGTCAATTATCCGATCGCGCTGACGCTCTTGGTCAACACATTGCTGCTGCCCGCCGAACCGCAATTGCAACTCAAGGCGGAAATCCATCGGCAGCTGGCGGCGGTGGACACACGCCTGACGGAGCTGATAGACGGCACCACCCGTGCCGGGCCGATCACGCTGGCAGCCGTCCAGCAAGGCGCGCTCGTGCTGCAGAAGCTGCTGCGGTTCACGACGATGCGTGACGCCGACTATCGCGAGCATCAGGCGTTGCAGCTTGCGTGCATTGCGACGGTGTCGCGTCTTTATCGCGCAGCGAGTGACCTGCCGCCCAGCTGGCCTGGCGCGTCGGCGGCGCAACTGGCGATATTGCGCGAGTTGCGCGCTAACTGCCGCGCGCTCGACGAATCGGTCAGCACCGGCCAGCCGTATCGCTACGTGAGCACGGCGACCGGTGACGAGCGCCATGCCGCCGACACGTCTCCGGTTGCCGCCGAATTGCAGCGGGCGCTGCGCGCGTTCGCCGATCTGGTCGCAAGCGGCCCGGCGGCCGGCAAGCCGGCCGCGAGCGAGCCGATGGTCGTGGCCGACGCCTGGACCAATCCCGCGTACCTGCGCTTTTCGCTGAAGACGCTGCTCGCGGTTCTCGTCTGCTACGTGTTTTACAACGCGGTCGACTGGCAGGGCGTCCACACGATCATGCTGACCTGCCTGATCGTCGCGCTGCCGAGCCTCGGCGCATCGACGCAGCGTGCGTTGCTGCGGCTGGCGGGGGCCGGCATCGGCAGTGGACTGGCGTTGTTCATGGTGGTGTTCGTCGTGCCGCATCTCGACGACGTCGTCGGTCTGCTGCTGATGGCGCTACCCGTTGTCGCGTTAGGGGCATGGATAGCGGCCGGGTCGGAGCGGATCGGCTATGCCGGCATTCAGGTGATGTTCACGTTCTCGCTCGCGTTGCTCGCACAGTTCGGCCCAACCACGAACCTCACTGAAATCCGCGACCGGATCGTGGGCATCCTGCTGGGCGTTTGCGTGGCGACCTTCGTGCAGATGTCGTTCTGGCGTGAAGGCGAGAGCGACGTGCTGCGCCAGAAGCTCGTAACCCTGTTGCGCGCGATTGCCGCACAACTACGCGCAACCCAGCCCGTCGCCGGGAAGCTCGATGAATTGACCTATGCGCAGCGCCAGTTGCAGGCGTGGGCGGTGCTGGCTGATTGCGAGGCGGCGCTCTCGCGTGTCGCACTCGAACCCAGTTGGCAGGAAGCGGAGGAAGCGCAACTGACACTGCGCGCGCAAACGGTTCTCGCACAGGGACGCGAGATCATGCTGGCGGGCGATGCGCTGCACAACCTGCAAGCGGCGCAACGGGGATTGGCGAGCCAGCGGACGGTCGATGCAGTGCACTCGACACAGGAACAGGCGTGCGTCGAACTCAACCGGTATGCGGACGAACTGGCGGCCAACCCGCCGGGCGCCCGCGCGCCGCGACGCATCGGAATCACTGCGCAAGCTGTGGAACCGGCCGACGGCGGCCTGATCGCCGCAGCGGACGAACTGTCGCGGCAGGTTGCGGGGTTGCCGGACTGGCGCGTCGATGCCCCGGTCGCGGCGAGCGCATCACCGGCCCTACGAACATGAGTGGGCGAACGGGTGGGCGCAACGGGCGATGGCGTCGATGCTTTCTATGCATCGCGTGGATGTCGTCAGTGTTGCCGGGTTGTGCGCTGATCCATCACAACGGCGCGCCCTACACCGAGATCGCGCCCGAGCAGATCAACCTTGCGGACGACATTCATCTCGCGCGCGACGGTTGGCCGGCCGCGCGCTGGTGGACGCGCTATCGCGATGCGCAGCTCGACGGGTTGATCGATCAGGCACTCGCCAACGCGCCGACCATGGTGATCGCGCGCACGCGCGTCGCGCAGGCCAGGTCGGATGTGGCGCTCGTCTCAGCGGGATCGAATCTCCAGGTGACGGCGCTGGCGTCGCTGGACCGCACGCATGTTTCCGCGAACGGCTTTCTCGGCCCGTTCGCGAGGAACGAACCGGAATTGGGGCTGACGGGGCCGTGGTACACGGAGGGCATCGTCGGGCTGGGCGCAAGCCTCGACATCGACCTCTGGGGCAAGCAGCGCGCGCAGATTGCCGCGTCGCTCGGCGTGAGCAATGCGCGGCTTGCCGAGGCGTCCGCTGTCGAACTCGAAATCTCGACCGATGTCGCGACGCTTTACTACGGCATTCAAACGACGTATCAGCTCATCGATCTGCTGAACGAGTCGCATGAGGTAGCGGTATTCGCGGTGCAGGCTCACGAGGCGCGCGCGGGTCGCGGTCTCGAAGCCCGCACCCAGCTCGAAGAGGCACGGGCGCAGCAACTGGGCATCGAACGGCAGATCGTGGCGGCGCAAGGGCAGATCAAGCAGCTTCGCGAGTCGCTGCGGGCGCTGGCCGGCGCGGGTCCCGACGGCTTGCCCGCCATCGAGCCCGTCGCGCTGCCGGGTTCGCAGGCGGCTCTGCCAGCGACGCTTTCATACGAACTGCTGGCCCGCCGGCCCGATCTGCAGGCGATGCGATGGTATGTAGAAGCATCGTTCGACCGAATCGACGCGGCGAAGGCGGCGTTCTATCCAAGCTTCGACATCAAGGCGTTTTTCGGCTTCAACGCCTTGCATCTCGCGGATCTCTTCACGCATGCAAGCCAGCAGATCAACCTGATTCCCGGCCTGACCTTGCCGATCTTCGACGGCGGCAGGCTCAACGCAAACCTGAGCGGCGTGCGCGAGGGCAGCAACCTGCTGATCGAGCAGTACAACCAGGCCGTTCTCAACGCGGTACGCGATGTCGCGCAGACCGGCAGCCGTTTGCAGGCCCTCGATGCGGAAACCGAACTGCAGAAGCAACGGATCGAATCGGTTGCGTTCGCGAGGGACAGCGTCGAAGCCCATTATCAACGCGGCCTCACGAACCGGCTCGCGGCGCTCCAGGCACGCCAGCCCGTGATCGCGGAACAGGTGGCGCTGCTCACGCTCAACGGCCAGATACTGAGCCAGGAGATTGCGTTGACGAAGGCGCTCGGCGGCGGCTATCGCGCCGATTCGCCTGTCGAACTGAAGCCGCGTTGAACGGCGCGTGCACTGCGTTCAGAACTCCTGTGCACGCAGCGATTTGAACTCCGCGCGGCACACGTCGCCGAACTTGCCGAGAATATCGATCGAGCCATCCGCGAGCATCTCGCGAATCTGGATGAAGGTCTTGTCTGGCGCAAGGTAGGTGTCCACGATCGTGCGCCCGATCAAATCGGCTTCCTCGACGACTTCGCTCGACGACTGGATGCGCATGCGGCTGATCTTCGCGTAGAGAATGCCGAGCGCGGCGAGATCGGGCTCGTTGTGTTGCAGTGCGTGAACATAGAGGTTCGTCGCTTCCTCGATGAACGCCTTGTACAGCTCCTGCCGCCAGGTGAGATCGTGGGCGAGCCACTCGGCGCGAACCTGGGTGCGCTGGGTCAGCCATGAGGCAAGCACCGAGGTCAGGCCGCCAATGGCGGCGCCGACTAGTGCAGCCAGCGCGGAGATAGCCGATGCGTTCATGGAGCCTGCTCTCATTGTCACTCGACGGCGTCCATATTAGCGCCCCTGCGTCCCTCCCGCATCCCCCCTTTCTCCCCCGTTCAGGGGATATGTTCAGAGCGCGTTCGGCCCGATCATTGGATCTATCGGGACGACACAGTAAGCCGACTCAGCGATGAAGCCGTGTTTGCCCGCCATCCAGTTCAGAACTCCAGGAGATTCAGATGCGGGACGATGTCCAGGCCTCCGCGCCCACGGCCTACGCTTATCCATTGCTGATCAAACAACTGCTGCACACGCCATTCATTCAGGCGCCGAATCAGGAAATCGTATACCGCGGACAGGTGCGGATGACCTATACGACACTGCGCGAGCGCATCGCGCGGCTCGCTAACGGCTTGAGCCACCTCGGCGCGCGGCACGGCAGCACCGTCGCCGTGATGGACTGGGACAGTCACCGTTATCTCGAGTGCTATTTTGCGGTTCCGATGATGGGTGCCGTGCTGCAAACGGTCAATGTGCGCCTGTCGCCGGCTGAGATCGCTTACACGATCAATCACGCCGGCGCGGAAATCCTGTTCGTTCACACCGATTTTCTGCCCCTCGTCGAGTCGATCAAGGACCAGCTCGAAACCGTGCGCACCTTCGTCTGGATCGACGAGGAGGGCAGCGAGGTCGGTACGCACTCGATTCCGATCTCCGCCGAATACGAGGCCATGCTTGCCGCGAGCTCGGACCAGTACGAATTTCCGGACTTTGACGAGAACACGCGCGCCACGACCTTTTACACGACGGGGACGACGGGCCTGCCCAAGGGCGTCTATTTTTCGCATCGGCAACTGGTCCTGCACACCATTACGGTGATGGCGGCGTTGTCGAGCCCCGAATCCGGACAGCGCTTTCACCGCGGCGACGTCTATATGCCGCTCACACCCATGTTCCATGTGCACGCGTGGGGCATGCCCTACATCGCCACCGTGCTGGGTGTGAAGCAGGTTTATCCCGGCCGCTATCTGCCGGACCGGCTGGTGCAACTGGTGCGCGACGAAGGCGTGACGTTCTCGCATTGCGTCAGCACGATCCTGCACATGATGCTGAGTTGTCCTGAAGCGAAGTCCGCCGACTTCAGCAAGTGGAAGATCGTCATTGGAGGCGGGGCACTGACGCACGGGCTCGCGCAGGTCGCGCTCGATCGCGGCATCGACATCTTCGGCGGCTATGGCATGTCCGAAACGTGTCCTGTGCTGAGTCTCGCGCAACTGCCGCCCGGCGCCGAGGCGCTGGACGCGAATGAGCAGTTGCGCCTGCGCTGCACGACCGGACTGCCGATACCGCTGGTCGATCTGCGCATCGTCAATGAAGAGATGGAGGAGGCCGTCCACGACGGCAAAGCATATGGAGAGATCGTCGTGCGCGCGCCCTGGCTGACACAGGGCTATCTGAACAATCCCGAAGCTTCCGCTCACCTTTGGAGCGGCGGCTATCTGCACACGCAGGACATTGCGAATATCGCCCCGACAGGAAACGTCCGGATCACGGACCGTCTCAAGGACGTGATCAAGTCGGGAGGCGAATGGATCTCTTCGCTCGAAATCGAAAGCCTGATTTCGCTGTACCCCGGCGTGTCCGAAGTCGCCGTCATCGGAATTAGCGATGAGAAGTGGGGGGAGCGGCCGGTGGCGTTGGTGGTGCTCAGTGAAGGCGCCGCGGTCACCGAGGACGACATCAAGCGTCATGTTCTGACGTTCAGTGCGTCGGGACGGATCTCGAAGTACGCGGTGCCGCAAATCGTCAAGTTCGTCGATGGGCTGGAGAAGACGAGCGTCGGCAAGATGAACAAGAAGTGGCTGCGCGCGCAGTTCGCCTGACCCGTCACGAGGAGCAAACACATGAGCATCAATGAGTACAGCGTCGCAGCGGTCGAAAATTTCGTCGGGCGCGAACTGGGTGTGTCGGATTGGGTCGTCGTCGACCAGGCGCGCATCGACGCCTTCGCGCAATGCACGGGCGACACGCAGTGGATCCACGTCGATGTCGAGCGCGCCAAACGCGAGAGCCCGTTCGGCGGAACCATCGCACACGGCTATCTGACGCTGTCATTGCTGGCGGCGCTCGCGATCGAGATTGGCGTCATTCCCGAGGATGCATCCGCTGGCCTGAACTACGGGCTGGACAAGGTGCGCTTCATGACGCCCGTGAAAGCCGGAGCACGGGTGCGAAACCGCGTGACTTTGCTGGCAGTGGAGAGAAAGGGCGGCGGCAGGGTCATCGTCAAGACGATGAACGAGTTGCAGATCGACGGCGAGGACAAGCCGGCGCTGATTGCCGAGACGCTGGCGATGCTGGTCGCGTGACCGGACGTGTTTGACCAGGCTGAATAAGCCGTTTGAGGAGCAGCAAGATGGCGGTAAGTACTGAAAACCTGTCGGCAAGCGAACAGTCGGACGATCTCGCGGCGTCTGCCACGGAAGGCATGTTGGGCCCCAACCCGTTTGTCGGATTGCGTCCGTGTGACGTCCTCGCCACCGCGCACCAGATCGGCACGCAGGCGTTGCGGCAACCCGCTCTGTTTGTGGAGCAGGAAGCGAAACTGGCACGCGAGTTGATGGCCGTGTTGAGCGGCAATGGGCAAAGCACGACGCCGCAGGGAGACAAGCGCTTCGGCGACGCCGCGTGGCGGGACAATTCGCTGTACCGCATGACGCAGCAGAGCTATTTCGCGTGGCGTGACGCGCTTGCCGGCTTTGTCGATCGCTCGGCGCTCGATGCGAAGTCCAAGGAACGTGCGCAGTTCGTGCTGTCGCTGTTCACCGACGCGCTGTCGCCGACCAACACGCTGCTGGGCAATCCGGCGGCCCTCAAGAAGATCGTCGATTCCGGCGGCGCGAGCCTGCTTGGCGGGATCAGGAACGCCGTGACGGACCTGCTGAAGAATCAGGGCATGCCGGCCCAGGTCGACAAGACGGCATTCGAGGTGGGCAAGAACCTCGGCACGTCGCGCGGTGCCGTGGTGTTTCGCAACGAGGTGCTGGAATTGATCCAGTACGCACCGGCGACCACGCACGTCTACGGTCGTCCGCAACTGATCGTTCCGCCTCAGATCAACAAGTTCTATGTGTTCGATCTTTCCGAAGGCAAGAGCATCGTCGACTATCTGGTGCAGAGCGAGTTCCAGGTGTTCGTGGTGAGCTGGCGCAATCCCACCGCCGCGCAATCTCACTGGGATCTCGATACCTACGTCACGGCTCTGCTCGAAGCGATCGCGGCGGTACGCGACATCACGGGCAGCGACGATGTCAATCTGCACGGCGCATGCTCCGGCGCGATGACCATCTCGGCATTGCTCGGATATCTGGCAAGCCGCGGCGAAAAATCCGTCAACGCTGCCACGCTGATGGTGGCCGTACTGGACAATACGGCGGATTCGCAACTCGGTCTTTTCGCGACCCCCGAGGCAATCGCGGCGGCCAAGCAAGCCAGCACGTCACGCGGCGTGCTCGCCGGTGAAGAGATGGGCCGCGTGTTCGCGTGGATGAGACCCAACGTTCTGGTGTGGAACTACTGGGTCAACAACTACCTGATGGGCAAGACGCCGCCCGCGTTCGACATCCTGTACTGGAACAACGACACGACGCGCTTACCCGCCAGCCTACACGGCCAGTTGCTCGATATTTTCACGGGCAACCTGTTCACGAAGCCCCGCGCGCTGAGCATCCTCGGCACGCCGATCGACCTGTCCGAGGTGACGTGCGACAAGTACGTGGCGGCCGGCATCACCGATCACATTACGCCCTGGAAGGGTGTCTACAACACGGCTCGGCTGTTCGGCGGCACTACGCGGTTCGTGCTGAGTTCGAGCGGCCACATCCAGAGTCTGATCAACCCGCCGGGCAATCCAAAGGCGAAGTTTTACCTGAATCCTGACCTGCCCACGCAGGCCGACGCGTGGCTCGCGAATGCACAGGCCGAGAAGGATTCGTGGTGGAGCGACTGGCGCGACTGGCTGTCCGCGCGTTCGGGCGAGCGGCGCGGCGCTCCGGCAGTGCTCGGCAGCGAACGGCATCCGTCGTTGGCGGCGGCGCCCGGAACCTATGTCATGGAAGCCTGACGCAAGAAATACCGACGGCATTACCGCTGTCATCAACTCAACCTGCTTTATGCCTCTTTCGAATCTCGAGTGGGTGGACTGCT
>NZ_JAQQEU010000023.1:0-112561 GCF_046026895.1 Paraburkholderia sediminicola | reverse complement strand
GCGGTGATGTGGGAAGCGAAGAAGATGTTCCCGAATCTGGACTGGTTCAGCGCGGTGTCGTATCACATGATGGGCGTGCCCACGGCGATGTTCACGCCGCTGTTCGTGATCGCGCGCACGGCCGGTTGGAGCGCGCACATCATCGAGCAGCGCATCGACAACAAGATCATCCGGCCGAGCGCGAATTACACCGGACCCGACGACCTGCCGTTCGTGCCGCTCGCAAAACGCGTCTAACGCTGGCCGATCAGGCATCTGCGATGCTGTTGAACGCGTAGCAGCAGTCAAGCCGCGCAAGCGTTTCTCCTCCGTTGCGTCCTCGAAGTTCGATGCAATGAAGTTGGGCCCTGGCTCATCGACACCTGAGCCGGGGCCGCTTTTTGCAGCGGCAACTGAAGCAGTGGCAAGCGCCTCCGCTCGTGCAATGCGTTCACCCAGGCGGCCCTGAAGCAGCGAGCTAAACTACACACATTGCTTGCCCGGCCCGCCACCAAGCGCCGCCCGAAAAGCGCCAAGCCGCCGCTGATCGCGATCGACGCCGGCTCATTACTCTATAGTTCCCCACGCCATGAATACTGCAAACCGCAAACGCCTTCCCGGCACCCAGCTCGATTTCTTCGACACGCGCGCCGCGGTCGACGCGATCCAGCCCGGCGCCTACGACAAACTGCCGTACACGTCGCGCGTGCTGGCCGAAAACCTCGTGCGCCGGTGCGATCCGGCGATGTTGACCGCGTCGCTCAAGCAGCTCATCGAGCGCAAGCGCGAACTGGACTTCCCGTGGTTCCCGGCGCGCGTGGTGTGTCATGACATTCTCGGCCAGACCGCGCTGGTCGACCTCGCCGGCCTGCGCGATGCGATTGCCGCGCAAGGCGGCGACCCGGCGCTGGTCAACCCGGTGGTGCCGACACAACTCGTGGTCGACCATTCGCTCGCGGTCGAATGCGGCGGTTTCGATCCGGATGCGTTCGCGAAGAACCGCGCGATCGAAGACCGGCGCAACGAAGACCGCTTCGATTTCATCAACTGGACCAAGCGCGCGTTCAAGAACGTCGATGTGATTCCGCCGGGCAACGGCATCCTGCATCAGATCAACCTCGAGCGCATGAGCCCGGTGGTGCAGGTGAAAGACGGCGTGGCGTTCCCCGATACGCTGGTCGGCACCGACTCGCATACGCCGATGGTGGACGCGCTCGGCGTGATCGCGATCGGCGTGGGCGGCCTCGAAGCGGAAAGCGTGATGCTGGGCCGCGCATCGTATATGCGGCTGCCGGACATCGTCGGCGTGGAGCTGACGGGCAAGCCGGGCGAGGGCATCACGGCGACCGACGTGGTGCTTTCGCTGACCGAATTCCTGCGCAAGGAAAAGGTGGTCGGCGCGTACCTCGAATTCTATGGCACGGGCACCGCGAAGCTGACGCTTGGCGACCGCGCGACCATTGCCAACATGGCGCCCGAATTCGGCGCGACGGCCGCGATGTTCTACATCGACGAGCAGACCATCAAGTATCTGAAGCTCACCGGCCGCGACGACGAACTCGTCAAGCTGGTGGAGACATATGCGAAGGAAACCGGCTTGTGGGCCGACACGCTGCGGCACGCAGAGTATGAACGCGTGCTCAGGTTCGATCTGTCCAGCGTGGTGCGCACGCTCGCCGGGCCGTCGAACCCGCATCGCCGCTTGCCGGTATCCGAATTGGCGGCGCGCGGCATCAGCGGCAAGGTGGAGAACGAGCCGGGGCTGATGCCCGACGGCGCGGTCATCATCGCCGCGATCACCAGCTGCACGAACACCAACAATCCGCGCAACATGATCGCAGCCGGCCTGCTCGCGCGCAATGCGAACCGGCGCGGACTGACTCGCAAGCCGTGGGCGAAGACCTCGCTCGCGCCGGGCTCGAAGGCGGTCACGCTGTATCTCGAAGAGGCCGGGCTGCTGCCTGAACTGGAGACGCTGGGCTTCGGCGTGGTCGCGTATGCGTGCACGTCGTGCAACGGCATGTCCGGCGCGCTCGATCCGGTGATCCAGAAGGAAGTCGTCGAGCGCGATCTGTATGCGACAGCCGTGCTGTCCGGCAACCGCAACTTCGACGGCCGCATCCATCCGTATGCGAAGCAGGCGTTTCTCGCGTCGCCGCCGCTCGTGGTCGCCTATGCGATCGCGGGTACGATCCGCTTCGACATCGAGAAGGACGTGCTCGGTATCGATGCCGACGGCCACGCCGTCACGCTGAAGGACATCTGGCCGTCGGACGCGGAGATCGACGCGATCGTCGCGTCGAGCGTGAAGCCGGAGCAGTTCCGCAAGGTCTACGAGCCGATGTTCGCGGTGTCCGTCGACACCGGCGCGAAAGCCAGTCCGCTGTACGACTGGCGCGAGATGAGCACCTATATTCGCCGTCCGCCGTATTGGGAAGGCGCGCTGGCCGGCGAGCGCACGCTCAAGGGCATGCGCCCCCTGGCGGTGCTCGGCGACAACATCACGACCGACCACCTGTCGCCGTCCAACGCGATTCTGCCGGACAGCGCGTCCGGCGAATACCTCGCGAAAATGGGCCTGCCGGAAGAGGACTTCAATTCCTACGCAACGCATCGCGGCGATCACCTGACCGCGCAGCGCGCGACCTTCGCGAACCCGACGCTGAAGAACGAGATGGTGCTCGAAGACGGCGAGGTGAAGGCCGGTTCGCTCGCGCGCATCGAGCCCGAAGGCAAGGTCACGCGCATGTGGGAAGCGATCGAAACCTACATGGAGCGCAAGCAGCCGCTGATCGTGATCGCCGGGGCCGACTACGGCCAGGGGTCGTCGCGCGACTGGGCGGCTAAAGGCGTGCGTCTTGCGGGTGCGGAGGCGATCGTCGCCGAAGGATTCGAGCGCATTCACCGCACCAACCTGGTCGGCATGGGCGTGTTGCCGCTCGAGTTCAAGGCGGGTGTGAATCGCATCACGCTCGGCATCGACGGCACGGAGACGTTCGACGTGATCGGCGAGCGCAAGCCGCGTGCGGATCTGACGCTCGTGATCCACCGCAGGAACGGCGAGCGCGTCGCGGTGCCGGTGACGTGCCGGCTCGACACGGCTGAAGAGGTTTCCATCTACGAAGCCGGTGGCGTATTGCAGCGCTTTGCGCAGGACTTTCTGGAGTCGTCGAAGGCGGCGGCTTGAGATTGCTCCGGTCAGCTCGTCCCGATTGAATCGCTTGAATCGCTTGAATCGCTTGAATCGATTGAAGCCGTCGGAACAGGCGGTTCAGCGACGAATATAACGTAACGCAGTACAGGGCGGTGTGGCCTCGCAAGCCATGCCGCCTGCTCACTTCAGGACACGACTTTCATGGCCCATAATCCGCAGATCAAGATTCCGGCCACCTACATGCGTGGCGGTACCAGCAAAGGGGTGTTTTTCCGCCTGCAGGATTTGCCCGAGGCGGCCCAAACGCCAGGCGCCGCGCGCGACGCACTGCTGTTGCGTGTGATCGGCAGCCCCGACCCGTATGGCAAGCAGATCGACGGCATGGGCGGCGCGACCTCGAGCACCAGCAAGACGGTGATCGTCGCTAAAAGCAGCCGGCCCGGTCACGACGTGGATTACCTGTTCGGCCAGGTGTCGATCGACAAAGCCTTCGTCGACTGGAGCGGCAATTGCGGTAACCTGTCCGCCGCGGTCGGCCCATTCGCGATCAGCGCGGGCCTGGTCGACGCAAGCCGCATTCCGCGCGACGGCGTAGCCGCCGTGCGCATCTGGCAAGCCAACATCGGCAAGACGATCATCGGACACGTGCCGATGACCGACGGCGCCGTGCAGGAAACCGGCGACTTCGAACTCGACGGCGTGACCTTTCCCGCGGCGGAAGTGCAGCTAGAATTCATGGACCCGGCCGCGGAAGAAGAGGGCGCGGGCGGCTCGATGTTCCCCACCGGCAATCTGGTCGACGATCTCGACGTGCCGGGCGTCGGCACGCTGAAGGCGACGATGATCAACGCGGGCATTCCGACCATCTTCGTGAACGCGCAGGCGATCGGCTACACGGGTACGGAGTTGCAGGACGCCATCAATAGCGACGAGAAAGCGCTGGCGATGTTCGAGACCATTCGCGCGCACGGCGCGCTGCGCATGGGCCTCATCAAGCACCTCGACGAGATCGCGACGCGGCAGCACACGCCGAAGATCGCCTTCGTCGCGAAGCCGGCGGACTATATGGCGTCGAGCGGCAAGCGCGTCGGCGCGGGCGACGTCGATCTGCTGGTGCGGGCGATGTCGATGGGCAAGCTGCATCACGCGATGATGGGCACGGCGGCGGTGGCGATCGGCACGGCGGCGGCGATTTCGGGGACACTCGTGAACCTGGCGGCCGGTGGCGGCGAGCGTGAGGCGGTGCGCTTCGGGCATCCGTCGGGCACGTTGCGGGTGGGCGCGCAAGCGAGTCAGAAGGATGGCGAATGGACGGTGACGAAGGCCGTGATGAGCCGCAGCGCAAGAGTGTTGATGGAGGGATCGGTGCGGGTGCCGCAGGAGGGGTGAGGGTCGTGCGGTGTTAAGGTGCGTCATCGTCACGGTGGTGGAGGGAGCCATGAGAGTCAAAAGGATCGTCGCGAATATCGGCACGCAGGCGGTGGACGATGCGCAGCGCTTCTACCAGCAGATATTCGGTCTCGAATTGCTGATGGATCATGGCTGGATCGCCACGTATGGGTCTTCCGAAAAGATGGATGTGCAAATCAGTTTCGCTTCGCAGGGAGGATCGGGTACGCCTACGCCTGACCTGTCGATCGAAGTGGACGATCTCGACGCCGCGTTCGAGCGCGTGAAGGCGGCGGCGCTTGCCGTCGAGTATGGTCCGGTCGACGAACCGTGGGGAGTGCGGCGGTTTTATGTTCGTGATCCGTTTGGCAAGCTGGTCAATGTGCTTGCTCATCTTTGATGCGCTGTCGCAAGCTCGGGAGGCAGCATGGAAGACAGGCTGGATGCCGCAGACCCGGCAAATACTGTCAGCGCGACTGAGGCGGCGCTGAACGCGGCACGCGCGAATCGCGCCGTGCTGGTGATCGCCGTCGCGCAACTGCTCGGCACGTCGCTATGGTTCAGCGCGAACGGTGCGATGCGCGACTTGCAGACAGCGTGGCAATTGAACGCATCCGGAATCGGCTGGCTGACGAATGCGGTGCAGGCGGGCTTTATCGTCGGAACGCTGGTCTCGGCAACCACGGGACTCGCGGATCGTCTCTCGGCCAGCAAGGTGTTCGCCGTGTGCGGTGTTCTCGGCGCCGCGTTGAATGCGCTGTTCGCGCTCTGCAGCACCGGGCTCGTATCGGCGATCGTGTTCCGGTTCGGTGTGGGCGTCGCGCTCGCGGGCATTTATCCGCTGGGGATGAAGCTGCTGGTCTCGTGGGACCCGCGCCGGGCCGCGCAGACACTCGCGTTGCTGGTCGCGATGCTGACGCTCGGCACGGCGTCGGTCCATGCGATCCGCGGTCTGTTCTCCACCGTTGCCTGGCAAACGGTGGTGCTCGCTTCGTCGCTGCTCGCGGTGATCGGCGCGCTGCTGGTGCTCGCGCTCGGCGAAGGGCCGCACGCGCGGCGCGCGGGCAAGCGTGGCGCGGGTTTCTCGGCGGGAGTCGGGCAGGTCTTGCGGATCAGCGAGTTTCGCGCGGCCGCGCTCGGCTACTTCGGGCACATGTGGGAGTTGTACGCGTTCTGGACGCTCACGCCGCTTCTGGTGCAGCGTGCGTTTGCGGGCGGCGCACAGGCGTCGGCCAGTGTGGTCGCGCTGTGGTCGTTTCTGATCATCGCGATCGGCGCGATTGGCTGCCTGCTGGGCGGCAAGCTGAGCAGATCGGCCGGCAGCGCGCGCACCGCCGCGCTCGCGTTGACGATCTCGGGCACGCTGTGCGCGGTCTACCCGCTCGCGTCGGCGCTGGGCACCGCCGGGCAGCTTGCGCTGTTGCTGGTGTGGGGCATCAGCGTGATCGCCGATTCGCCGCAATTCTCCGCGCTGTCGGTCAAGGCATGTCCCGCCGACAAAATCGGCGGAGCGTTGACGTTGCAGAACAGCTTCGGCTTTTTCCTGTCGGCGTGTTCGATCCTGTGGTCGACGAGCGCCTATCATTCGCTCGATGCACGGGTCGCGTGGCTGCTGTTGCCCGGGCCGATCATCGGTTTGATCGCGATGAGGCCGCTGCTGCGCAAGCGGCCGCTGTGGTGAGCGGCGCTCGCGTTGCGCGCCAGGCGGGGCAGTGCGCAGGCGGCACAGGTGCGCGAGGGCAGGCTCGATCGAACCGTGTGAGCAGTCTCAGCAGTCCAGGAGGCGCGGACAAGAAAAATGGCGACCCCAGGTGCGGCTTCATCGCACCCCCAAGGGCGTCGGGCGGCGCGTGGTTCGCCGCATAGTCCATCACCGCCGCACCGCAAAGCCGCTTCTCACTTGCCGCCGTGCTTCGCTTGCCAGCGATGCATGAAGGCGATCTCATCGTGCTGGGCCTTGATGATGTTCTGTGCCAGGCGCCTGAGCTCCGGATCTTTCCCATACTTCAATTCCACCTGCGCCATTTCGATCGCCCCCTGATGATGCGGAATCATGTGCGCGACGAAGTCCTTGTCGGCCTCGCCGGTGTATTCGGGTGCGCTCATGGCATGCATCATTTTGTCGTCGGCGGCTTTGAACGCGTCCGTCGATTCGCCCGCCGCGCCGTGCTCCGAACCCGACATGGGCATGCCGTGCATCGCAGGCGCCTGCTGCGCTTGGACCGGCATCGCCGCTACAGCGAACGTCAAGCCGCTGAACATACAAAGAGCACGGAATGCGCGAAGGTTTTTCATAGTGGATGTCCGTAGGTAAAAAGTTGTCCCGAGTGGAGGGTCTCGAGTGAGCTTGCTGCAGGGAGAGCGGAAGTTTAACCAGGGCTCGCGGCTTCCCGGCCGCGTTCCGATCAATTTCCTGCCGAAGGATGAAAACCGGCTGCCTCGATCACCTCGATGAGCCGCTGCCCAGGCAGCATCGACGTGACCTTGACGGTCTTGCCGGAGATATCGACGTCGAGCTTCGCAGCCGGGTCGAGCCGGTTGACCGCACGAGTGATTGCATTGGCGCATCCGCGACACGCCATGTCCGGGATGGCGAATTCCATGTGTTGCCTCCGATGAGTAACCAGACCCAAGCGTGGACCTTCCCACGGCGGTAAGGTCAAGCCCGTTCGCTGATTGATTGACGTGGTTGGACATCGGCGCCCCCTGCACGGTGACGTGGATGACGATGACAGGCAGCAACGCCGGCCTATAATAAAAAACCTCATCGCGGGCGCATGAGGTGTGAACCAAAGAGCCCGCCGCTTGCCAACCGTATCGCAACCGCAAAGAGGCTGACAGCATGTATATCGCCATGAACCGCTTCAAAGTGACACCTGGGTCCGAGGCCGCATTCGAAAACGTGTGGACGTCTCGCGACACCCATCTGAAAGAGGTTCCGGGCTTCGTGGAATTTCATTTGCTGAAGGGACCGCAGAAGGAAGATCACGTTCTGTATTCGAGCCATACGATCTGGCGCGACCGTGCCGCATTCGAAGCGTGGACGCAATCGGAAGCCTTTCGAGCCGCGCATCGCAGTGCGGGAAACGAAAACCGTGTGCTCTATCTCGGACATCCGGAATTTGAAGGCTTCGAGGTCATTCAAACCGTGAAGTAGTCACCGTAAGGCCACGTCCCTCAGCCCGTTTGCAATGAACGGGGCGAGTTGCCTGAGCCGCGCACTGCATGCGCGACGACGCGCTAATCGTGCATGCGGTATTCTTTTGTGAGTCAACCGGCAGGCTCGATCTTCATTGCGCGGCATGCATCGCCAAGCATGTCTGATGCCGATGCATGCCTGCACAGCGCCTGCGCAACTCGCAAAAGGATGGAAACATGAAAGCCGTCAAAATCGGTTCACCCGCCACCGTGGCGAATCTTCAGGTGGTCGACCTCGCGGACCCTGGTCAACCCGCGGCGGGACAGATTCGCGTGCGGATTCACGCGAACTCGTTGAACTATCACGACTACGGCGTGGTAAGCGGCAACCTGCCTGCGGAAGCGGGCCGGATCCCAATGGCGGACGGCGCCGGCATTGTCGAAGCGGTCGGCGCCGGCGTCAGCGAATTCAAGGCCGGCGATCACGTGGTGTCGTGCTTCTTCCCGTTCTGGGAAAACGGGCCGCCCGCCGTCGGCGACTTCCGCACCACGCCAGGCGACGGCGTGGACGGTTACGCGCGCGAAGCCGTCGTGTTGCCGAGCCACTACTTCACGCATGCGCCGCGCGGCTACAGTCATGCGGAAGCAGCAACGCTGACTACAGCCGGGTTGACCGCGTGGCGCGCGCTCGTCGTGGACGGGCAGTTGAAGGCGGGCAGCACCGTGCTCGTGCTCGGCACAGGCGGCGTGTCGATCTTCGGCTTGCAGATCGCCAAAGCGATGGGCGCGTCGGTGATCGCCACTTCGTCATCGGATGCGAAACTCGCGAAGCTTCGCGAGCTGGGCGCGGACCATACGATCAACTATCGCGACAATCCTGAATGGGGCAAACAGGTTCGTCAGTTGACGGATGGACGAGGCGTCGATCACGTGATCGAAGTAGGCGGCCCCGGCACGTTGCCGCAGTCGATTACCGCGTGCCGGATCGGCGGCCATATCGCGCTGATCGGCGTGTTGACCGGACGCGCCGGACCGGTGCCGACCGCGGCGCTGATGGCAAGACAGCAACGCTTGCAAGGGCTGATCGTCGGCAGCCGCCAGGATCAGATCGACATGATCCGCGCGCTGGAAGTGACGGGCATCAAGCCGGTGATCGACAGCACGTTTGCGCTGGAGAAACTCGGCGATGCGTTCCGGCACGAGGAATCGGGCGCGCACTTCGGGAAGATTTGCGTGACGATGTGACGATGTGACGAGCGCGTCGGCAAGCGGGAGTGAAGTCCGGTCGAGGATCGCGGCGTTACTCCCGCTGCTTCGATATGTGCGGGACAGTGCTTGACCCGCAGTCCTCACGCGCGCCGCGCGAGACCCGCGAAATCAACGCTCGTCGCTTCGCACGCTTTCGTCAATGCCGTGTCGTAGCTGGTAAAGAACACCGTGCGCGTACGCGCCAACGATTTGAACAATTCGACCAGCACGGCGCGTGCGGCGGCGTCGAGCCCGCCGGCCGGTTCGTCCGCGATGACGACGCGAGTCTCGCCAAGCGCCGCCGCAGTCAGGAAAAACTTCTTCCGCGTGCCGAACGACATCTGTTCGAAATGTTTGTCGAGATGTGGCGTGAGCCCGAAGCGGTCCGCCAGATCGAGCGTATCGCTGCCGAGCGCCGTCTTTCTCTCATCCGCCACATCCTTCAGATACTCACGACCGGTCCGATCGGGATCGATCATGCAGTCCTCGGGGACATACGTGAGCACGGATTTCGCGGCGCGCGGCGCGCTGCGCAACGAATGGCCGCCGAGCCACACGTCGCCCGAGTCGGCTTCGATCGTGCCGGCCAGGATGCCGAGCAACGTCGATTTTCCGCTGCCCGATTCATCGTTTAACGCGATACATCCCGACGCGGCGTGGTAATGCAGTCCCTCGAAGATGATGCGGTCGGCGTAGTGCTTGCTGAGGTTGTCGAATCGAAGCATGAGTTGGAGCGTAGGTGTTCAGCAGGTTGGCGTGGCGCCAGTTTAGCAGCGCAACGCCGTTGCATTCACCCGTCCGCTGCGAGCAGGAACGTCACCATCCGGTCGCACACACGGCCGAACATCTGCGTGCCCGTCACGGTCGGGCAACCGCGTGCGCGCGCCGCTTCGATCAGCGGCGTGAGCGGCGGTTTGGTCACCACATCGCCGACGAAGGTCGTAGCTGGCAAGCGCGATACGTCGATCGGCAACGGATCGTCCGCGCGCATGCCGAGCGGCGACGCGTTCACGACCACGTCGTATGCATGAGCCTGCACCGCGGCGTCCACGCGGCGTGCTTCGCCATGCCCGAGCGCATTCAATCGCCCGACCAGCGACGCAGTGCGTTCGGCATCGTTGTCGCGCACTTCGAGCACGCCGATGCCGCTTTGCATCAGCGCATGGCCGATCGCGGAACCCGCACCGCCGGCGCCGACCAGCAACGCGCGTTTGCCGCGCAACGCGCAGCCCGCGTCGACGAGCGCCGCGACGAAACCCGTGCCGTCGAACATGCCGCCGTGCCAGTGCCCGTCCGCCGTACGGCGCAGCGTGTTGACCGCGCCGAGGAAGGCCGCTTGCTCGGACAACGTCGAGCAATATTCGGCGGCGCTGAATTTGTGCGGCACCGTGATGATCACGCCGTCGACGTTGCGCATCGGCGTGACGCCCGCGAAGAACGCGGGCAGGTCGGCGGGGGCGACGTGAGCGGGGACCACCAGCGCGTCGCGGCCGGCGGCGCGCAACGCGGCGGTCACGCCGGACGGCGAGCGCACCTGCGCAATCGGATCGCCGACGATGAAATACACCCGCGTCGCGCCGCTCAGGCCCTCATCGAGCGAAGCGGAAAACGGCAGTGCGTGAGCTTGCGTCATATTCGAATCTCCAGAGAGTGATGCCCCGTTGCATCGTGCGCGATGCCGGGCTGTCCTGCTTGATCGGGTTGAAGTGCGCGTTAGCGATAGAACGCCACGGTTTGCCGCAAGCCCTGTTCGAGCGGCGTGTGCGGCAAACCCGGCAGCAGGTCCGCAAGCGCGGGGTCGACGGGAAACGAGGTGGCGATCGGCAACGGTTCACCGGCTGCATCGATGCGCGCGCCCGGCACGATCTCGCCGATCCGCTCGATAACCTGATCCACCGAAACGATGTCGCCCGCGAGCGTGAACACATGCGCGCCGCGCGGCGCTTCAAATAGCGCGGCTTCGTACGCGGCGGCCACGTCGTCCGCGAACACGAGGCCGGTCGAACCGGTGAACGGAATCGTATACCGCTCGCGCCTCGCCGCGGCGCGGCACGCGAGGCTCGGTCCGGCGCTCGACCCGGTTTCGCGCCCGGCGCCATACACGACGAGCGGCCGGAAGCCCACGCTGGCGATGCCGTGGTCGTGCCAGTACGTGCGCGCCGCGCCTTCGCACGCGAGCTTGAACGCGCCATATAAGGTCTGCGGAAACGGTACGCTGCCGTCGTCGGGACCGAAGACGCCCGCGCTGCTCGCATACAACACGCTTTTCAGGCCGGCGGCGCGGGCGGCTTCGAATACGTTGAGCGTGCCGATCAGGTTGATTTGCGCGCCGCGCACCGGATCGAGCGCGCATGCCGGCGTCAGCACGCCGGCCAGATGAATTACCACGTCGCAGCCGTCCACCGCGCCCGATACGTCGTCCGCTAGCGCGATGTCGCCGCTCGCCCATTGCATTGACGCGGCCCGCTCCGGTGCGAGCGCTGCCAGCAGCGGCGAGCCGGCGCGCAGGTCGAACCCCTTGACGTTCAGGCCTTTGTCGAGCAGGCGGCGCATGACCCACGCCGCCAGAAAACCACTTGCTCCTGTCACCAATACGCGCATTGCTGTGTCTCCGTGAAATGTTTCAATGCTTTGCATTTTCCGCTTTTGTGGAATAGTATTCCAATTCAATAGCAAATTCTAGATGCGCGACGAACGGTGAAAAATCCAGCCCAGTCGTCGCCCTAAGAGAGCGCAAAGGAGCAGCAGATGGTGGAGACACTCAGCAGTTTGCAACAGCACGCAACGTTCGACGTCGTGGTGATCGGCGCGGGCGGGGCGGGCATGTCGGCGGCGCTGTTCGCCGCGATCGACGGCGCGCGCGTGTTGCTGGTCGAGAGCACCGAATACGTGGGCGGCACCACCGCCTATTCGGCCGGCACCACGTGGATACCTGCTTCGATGCACGGCCCGTCGGTCAACCCGGACGACAGCAGCGCGAACGCCGAGGCCTTTCTGCGCCGCGCGGTCGGCGAGCGCAGCAACGAGGCGTTGCGCCGCGCGTTCCTGCAGGCGGGTCCGCAGGCCGTCGCACATATCGAGGCGAATTCGGACGTGAAGTATCGCGCGCGCCCGTTTCATCCCGACTATCTGTCCGAACTGGAGGGATCGACGTTGCGCGGCCGCGCGCTCGAACCGCTCGCATTCGACGGCCGCAAGCTCGGCAAACAGTTCGCGCTGATCCGTCCGCCGATTCCCGAGTTCACGGTGCTCGGCGGGATGATGGTCGATCGCGACGATGTCGGTCATCTGCTCAACATGACGAAGTCGTTGAAGTCGCTGCGCCATGCGGTAAAGCTGCTCGCGCGTCATGCGTGCGACCGCATGAGCTGGCCGCGCGGCACGCGTCTCGTGATGGGCAATGCGCTGATCGGCCGCCTGCTGCATTCGCTGCTGACGCGCGAGGTCACGGTGCTGATGAACACGAGACTGGAGTCGTTGCATACCGGCGCGAGCGGCGGCGTCGAAGGCATGACGCTGTGCCAGTACGGCCAGCGCCGCCAGATCACGGTGACAGGTGGCGTGATTCTCGCGAGCGGCGGTTTCAACCGGCATCCACAGCGGCGTCGCACGATGCTGCCGGGCGCCGACCCGAGCTGGTGTCCTGGCGCGCCGGGGCACACGGGCAGCGCGCACGATCTGGCGCTCGCCATCGGCGCGCGTTACGGCGAAGGCGCGCTGAGCAACGCGTTCTGGGCACCCGTCTCGGTGCGCAAACGCAGCGATGGCACGACCGCGGTGTTCCCGCATTTCCTGATGGATCGCGGCAAGCCCGGCATGCTCGTGGTCAATCAGCAAGGCAAGCGTTTCCTCAACGAAAACACCTCGTATCACCTGTTCGGGATTGCGATGCAGGAAGCGCATCGCAAGACCCCATCGGTGCCCGCGTATCTCGTCACGGATGCGCAAGGCCTGCGCAAACACGGGCTCGGCATGGTGCGCCCGGGCGGCAAGGGCCTCGCGCCATTTCTCGCGGATGGCTATCTGACCCGCGCCGATACGCTCGACGAACTCGCGGCGAAACTCGGCATCGACGCCTCGGGGCTCGCCGACAGCGTCGCGCGCATCAACGAATACGCGCGAACCGGCGTGGACGAGGATTTTCAGCGCGGCACGACCGATTACCAGCGCGCCAATGGCGACCCGAACTGGCAAGGGCCAAACCCGTGCCTCGGACCGATCGGGCGCGCGCCGTTCTACGCGGTGCGGCTCTATCCGGGCGACATCGGCGCGGCGACCGGCCTTGTCGCCGATGCGAAGGGCCGCGTGGTGGGCCGCGACGATCAGCCGATCGGCGGGCTGTACGCGTGCGGCAACGATATGCAATCGGTCATGGGGGGCGTGTATCCCGGACCCGGCATCACGCTCGGGCCCGGGCTCACGTTTGCCTATCTCGCAGGGCGCGATGCGGCGGCGCGTGCGAAAGGGGCGCGTTCGGATGCGGCCCCGGCGGCTTCGTCTGGTTTGGCCGGCGGGGCAGCAGGGCGGGACAAGGAAAAGATCCTCTGACGAACCAGAGCACAGCCTGGATTAAATAAGGCTATGACCGCACCCGATCTCTGTTCAACGATGAAAGCGAATTGCCAATGAAGCGCGAACCGATCCTCGAATGTGATGTGCTGGTGCTGGGTTCCGGCGCCGCTGGTCTGGCCGCCGCGGTGACCGCCGCGACGCGCGGACTGCGCGTGGTGGTGGCCGAGAAGGCCGACGTGTTCGGCGGCACGAGCGCATGGTCGGGCGGCTGGATGTGGATTCCCGGCAACCCGCTCGCCACGCGTGCCGGAATCGTGGAGGAATCCGAAGCATCGCGGACCTATCTGCGCAACGAACTCGGCGCGCACTTCAACGGCGCCAAGGTCGATGCCTTGCTCGAAGCCGGTCCGCGGATGGTCGAGTTTTTCGAACGCCATACGTCGATGCGTTTCATCGACGGCAATCGCATTCCCGATTTTCATACCACGCCCGGCGCGGCAAGCGGCGGCCGCTCGGTGTGCGCGATGCCGTTCGACGGCCGCGAACTCGGTCCGCTGATCGACCGGCTGCGCCCGCCGCTCGGCGTCGTGACACTCAAGGGTTTGGCGATCGGCTCGGGCCAGGATCTCGCGCACTTCTTCAATGCCACGCGCTCGCTGCGCTCGGCGATGCACGTGCTGCGACGGCTCGCGGCCTTCGCGGGCCACAAGCTGCGCTATGGCCGCTCGATGCATCTGGTGAACGGCAATGCGCTGGTCGCGCGCCTGCTGCAATCGGCGCATGACCGTGGGGTCGATTTGCGCACGAATGCGAAGGCAGTCGCGTTGCTGCGCGAAGCGGATGGTGCAGCCGGTAAGGAAGCCGGCCGCGTAACCGGTGCGCGCGTCGAGATTGACGGTGTGTCGCACCAAGTGCGAGCCGCGCGCGGCGTGGTGCTCGCGTGCGGTGGCTATCCGCACGACCGCGCGCGCCGCGCGCAGACTTTCGCTTATACGCCGTCGGGGCGCGAGCACTGGTCCGCCGCGCCGCTCTCGAATACCGGCGACGGCATCCGTCTGGGCGAAGCGGTCGGCGGCCATTTCGACGCGTCGCTCGAAACGCCTGCGGCATGGGCGCCGGTCTCGCTCGTGCCGCAAGGCGGTGGCCAGCCGGCCGTCGCGTTTCCCCATCTGATCGAGCGCGCGAAGCCGGGCGTGATCGCGGTGACGCGGGCAGGGCGGCGCTTCGTCAATGAAGCGTCGTCGTATCACGACTTCATGAGCGCGCTGATCGGCACGACGCCAGACGGCGACGAAGTCTGCGCATGGCTGATCTGCGACCATCACTTTCAACGCCGTTACGGCCTCGGTTTTTCAAAGCCGTTTCCGTTTCCCACCGGTCCGTATCGCCGCTCAGACTATCTGAAGCGCGCGAACAGTCTGGCCGAACTGGCCGCGCAATGCGGGATCGATTCACAAGGGCTCGCGAACACCGTCGCCGCCTACAACAGCTACGCGAAGGACGGCTACGATCCGCAATTCCACAAGGGCTCGACGCCCTACAACCGCGTGCAGGGCGACGCGCGGCACGCGCCGAACCCGTGCGTCGCGCCGCTCGAAGACGGTCCGTACTACGCGGTCAAGTTGCTGCCCGGCAACCTCGGCACGTTCGGGGGACTCGCCACCGACGCAAGCGCGCATGTACTCGGCGACAACGGTCAACCGGTGCCGGGCCTGTACGCGGTCGGCAACGACAGCGCCAGCATGATGGGCGGCTGTTATCCGAGCGGCGGCATCACGCTCGGCCCCGCGATGACCTTCGGTTATCTCGCGGGACTTGCTCTGGCCAGTGCAGCTGAAACCGCACAGGCGGACTCGACGAAACAATCCATCCCGCCCACGAATTCCACCCTCCAGTCACAAGGACACATGCAATGACTCTCTACGACGTGGTCACGCTCACAGTGAAAATCGGCGCGAACGCGCAGGTCTTCGAAAGTATTAAGGCAAGCGGCGACCTGCCCGGCTCGAAACTGCTCGGCTGCTGGTACTCCGATATCGGCGCGCTCGGCCAGGTTCTGGTGCTGCGCGGTTTCGACTCCGAAGCGTCGCTGATCACCGAGCGCAAGCGCATGCTGCTCGAAGGCAATCCGTTCGGTTGCGGCGAATTCGTCACCGACGTGAAGATCGACAGCTATGCGCTATTCCCGTTTCTCCCGCCGATCGAGCCGGCCGTGCACGGCGGCATCTACGAGATGCGCGTCTATGGCACGAAGCTGGCGAGCCTGCAGCACACCATCGATGCATGGGAGAAGGCCGTGCCCGAGCGCACCCGGCGCTCGCCGCTCGTCGGCGCGATGTATGCGCTCGACGGCACGGTGCCGCGCTTTCTGAACATCTGGCCGTATGCGAGCGTCGACGAACGCTCGCGGATTCGCGCTGAAGCGGTAAAGGACGGCATCTGGCCGCCCAAGGGTGGCCCGGCGCATCTGACCACGATGGAGTCGACGATCTGCGTGCCGGCGCCATTCTCGCCGCTGCGCTGAACGAGACTGAACGAAGTTGACCGCACTGAGCGCGCGCGAGTCCGCGCGGCTCGCGCGCCGAATATGAACATGAGGAGACGACATGATCCAGCATCACTCGCGAGCGCTCTCGCTATCGGCGTTGACGGTGCTCGAACTGAGCCCGCCGCAGATGGTGGAGTGCGCCGCGCAGGCCGGCTACGACTTCGTCGGGCTGCGCCTGTTGCCCGCCACCGATCATGAAGTGCGCCATGAGATCATCGGCCCCACGCCGGTAAAGCGCGAGACGCTTGCGCGTTTGCGCGACACGGGGATCAAGGTACTCGACGTCGAGATTCTGCGGCTCAAGCCCGACACCGACGTGGGCGCCTATGCGCCGATGCTCGACACCGCCGCCGAACTCGGCGCGCGCTACGTGCTGGTCGCGGGCAACGATCCCGACGAAGCGCGCACGGCAGAGCGTCTCGCGCAACTGTGCGATCTGGCCGCGCCGCTCGGCCTGTCGCCGTCGCTCGAACCGATGCCGTGGACCGACGTGAAGGACATCACGCAAGGCGCGCGCATCGTGAAGGCAGCGGCGCGGCCCAACACCGGCTTGATCGTCGATCCGATTCATTTCGACCGCGCGGGTTCGTCGACCGACGCGTTGCGCGCATTGCCGCGCGAGTACTTCGGCTACGTGCAGTTTTGCGATGCGCCGGCCGAGCGTCCCGCCGACCTCGACACGCTGCTGTTCCAGGCGCGTTGCGAGCGTCTGATCCCGGGCGACGGAGGCATCGATCTCGCCGGCATCCTGCGCGCGTTGCCGGATCATTTGCCGCTCAGCATCGAAGTGCCGACGCAGCGGTGGGCGCGTACCGCGCCCGCGCTCGCGCGTGCCCGCAAGCTGCGCGAGGCGACGCTCGGTGTAGTCGAACGGGCTTACGCGATGACGTAAGCCGTCAACGTCGTGCTGGTCCATCGAAGCGAAGCGCACCGCAAAGATGCGCTGCGGTCCGGCGCTCGGCGCCGGCATGCTGCACGCGAACTGGTGCTTCGGCTCACGTCGCTTGCGATTCCCGCGGCGGTCGGCGCGGCGGCGGTGCTGTTGAAGGGGGCGCGTCATCGCGGGCCGGTGTTGCAGGTGAGTGCGGGGATGGGCCATTGACCTCGGCCGTCGGCCCGGGCCGCCGACCACGGCCGCCGGCGCCGGCCGACTTTCCCGCAAGCCCGCTGTTAGTGCTTGAGTTCCGATGTGGAATCGTGTTCTCATTCGGGATCGAAATCGAACTGAGAGTGCAACATCATGGCGGGGAATCTGGCGCGGGCGCTGGCCATCATCGAATTGCTGGCGCGCCAGGGCGGCAGCATGCAACTGGCCGCGATCGCCGACACCCTGAACATTCCGCGTAGCGGCACGCACCGGCTGCTCGCGGAATTGAGCGAAGAAGGCTATGTACGCCAGGACGAACACGGCGAATACGTGCTGGCGCTCAAACTGGTATCGCTCGCGCTGATGTGGCTGTCCACCGGCGGCGTGCTCGACATCTCGCAGCCGGTGCTCGACCGGCTCGCAGCCGCCTCGGGCGAGCTGGCGCGGCTGGGCGTGGTCGAGGACGATCACATCACCTTCGTCGGCAAGGCGCAGGGCGCCAAATCCGGTTTGCGCTACGACCCGGACATGGGCAGCCAGCCGCCGCTGCATTGCACGGCGAGCGGCCAGGCCTGGCTAGCGACGATGAGCGACGAGGAAGCGCTCGAACTCGTGTCGCGCCAGGGCGGCATCGGCAAGGCGGGCACGCACGGGCCGAAGGCGCCGAAGACGATCCAGCAGTTCCTGCAGGACCTGAACGGCGCGCGCAAGCGCGGCTATGGCATTGCGAGCGAAACCTACGAGGCGGGCATGACTTCGATGGCGGCGGTGATCCGCCACCCGGTGACGGGGCTGGTGGTCGGCATCGTCAGTCTGGCGGGGCCGACCAGCCGTTTGCCGGACGCGCGTCTGAAAGAACTGGCGCCCGCGCTGCTCGAAGCCGCGACGGACATGGGCGCGGCCACGCTGAGTTCGCCGTATTTCAAACGCAGCCTGCGCGTGGCGCCGGTGGCCGCCGTGGTGCAGCCAGTCGAGCCGAAGCGCAAGGGGCGCCCGCGTGCGGCGTGACACGTCGTGCCACAGGTCCGCGCGCGGCGGCACAGCGCGCCGAGATCGACGCGCCATGAAAAACTGACTGCGTGAGTTCATGAGTCCGCGGCATCAAGATGCGCGCTCGCGGGCCGTTAAAGAACTGAGCTTCACCATTCCCACAGCCGCTTCCCCGACTCTCGCGACACGTCCGTCGACCACCACTCATGCACACTGCTGCCGGCATCCGCGCCCAGCCATCGCGCGCCGAACTTCGGCGGATCATTACCGCCATCGTGATCGGCAACGGCTTCGTTGCCTACGATTTCACCGTCTATAGCTTCTCGGCCGTCATCATCGGCAAGCTGTTTTTTCCGTCGGACAATCCGGCGGCGTCGCTGTTGCTGTCGCTCGCCACCTTCGGCGCGGGCTTCGCGATGCGCCCGCTCGGCGCGCTGATGATCGGCCACATTGCCGACAGTCGCGGGCGCAAGGCGGGCCTCACCGTATCGCTCGCGCTGATGACGCTCGGCACGTGGCTGATCGCGTGCTTGCCGGGCTATGCGTCGATCGGTCCCGCCGCGACCGTGCTGATGGTGCTCGCGCGGCTGATGCAGGGGCTCGCCGCAGGCGGCGAGATCGGCCCGGCCTCGGCCTCGCTGATGGAGTCGGCCGGCTGCGGGCAGCGCTGCTTCATGGTGAGCTGGCGCGGCGCGAGCCAGGGCGCGGCCGCGTTCGCCGCCGCGCTGGTCGGCGCGGGCACCACGGCGCTGCTGCCGTCCGCCGCGATGCACGAGTGGGGATGGCGCATTCCGTTCGTGCTGGGCGGCCTGATCGGTCCGGTCGGCTGGTATCTGCGACGCCGCATGCCGGCCGCCGCGCCGCGGCAGCGGGTGCGGCTCAGTCCGCGGCGGATGTTCGCGGAGCACACACGTCCGCTTGTCTGCGGCATTCTGATGATGGCCGCGCCTTCGGTGAGTATCTATGTCACCGTGTTCTACATGCCGGCCTATCTGGTCCGGACGCTGCATCGGCCGCCGGCGGTCAGCTTGTTGACGGCCTGCCTGTCGGGCCTCGCGATCCTCGTGACTACGCCGCTGATCGCGCGCGCGGCCGACCGGCTCGCGAGCCGCAAGACTTTGCAGTACGCGTCGCTGCTGGCGCCGCTGAGCGTGACGTGGCTGGCTTTCCGCGCGCTGACCCACGGCGCGAGCGATCTCGCCGCGCTGGTCATCATCACGGCGTACGTGGCGCTGGCCCTGAACAACGCCGGCGCCAGCTCTGTGCTGATGATGGAAGCCTTTCCCGAGCAGCGGCGCGCCGCCGCGCTGTCGGTGATCTACAGCTTCGGCGTGGTGCTGTTCGGCGGCTTTTCGCCGTTCATCGTGACGTGGCTGATCGACCGGACCGGCGATCCGATGGTGCCGGCCTGGTATCTGATGGGCGCGACCGTGCTGACGCTAGTCGCGCTGAAGGCGTTTCCTGAACGAACCGCGGCGCTCGCCTGCGCCGCTCGTGCGGCGCGGGCGCCCGGCTGAACGCTATGGCGCGTTGCGAAGCCGCAGCTCGAATGCGCGGGCGCGCATGTCCTGCGGGCTCATGTCGAATGCGCGGCGAAACGCGCGGGTGAAATCGGAAGGGCTTTTGAAACCGAGCCCATACGCGATTTCCCCGACCTGCCGATGCGGAAACCGGACCAATTCGTCCGCCGCTTGCCGCAACCGCCGGTTGCGAATATAGGCGCCGAGGCCGCCCTCGTGCTCGAACCAGCGGTAGATGGTCGCGCGCTTCAGTTGCAGCGCCTGAACGACGCTGGTCGGCGTGAGGTCGCCGTGATGCAGGTTGGCCTCGACATAGCGGCGCACCTGTCCCATCAATGCGGCCTGCAGCGCCGCGCGGTCCGCGCCATTCAGGCGCGCCGCCTTGCGAAACGTGGCGAGCAGCAACTGGGCGCCCGCGTGCAGCGCGTCGATCGCGCTGGCCGGATCGAGCGACGGAATTTCGCGCGCGACCGCCGCGAGATGATCCAGCACGACGCCGGCCAGCGGCGACTGCTTCTGCACGATGCGGCCGTGAAGGCCGGCGCCGTCGCGCAAACCTTCGTCGACGAAGCCAGCCGGCACGAACAGGCTGAGCAGCCGGCATTTGGGCCGTTCCGCGCGGAACGGCTGGTTCAGATCGAACGCGACAATGCCTTGCACCGAGCCCGCTTCGCTGCGCTTTTTGCGCATGCCGCTCACGTGGCCGACTTCGCCTTCCAGGAAGAGTTGAAACACGTAGTCGCGCCGCGTGTCGGTGGATACGCGGGCCACCGAGCGTTCCAGCCGCATCGAATCGGTGCTGCAGTCGGTGAACATCATGCCGCCGACCGCATATAAATCGATTTCACCGGCGAAGCCGCCGGCCAGTTGCTCCTTCGACGGCGGCGCGTCGACCACATGGCCCACCCGCTGGCGCCACGCGAGGAACTGCTGGTCCGCCGCGAGGCCGCGCGTGCTGAACCGGCTGGTCGAAATGGCGGAACGCGAATCGGCGGCGGCGGCCGCGGCCAGGTGTGCCGGCAGTGAGCGCTGGGTCATGTGTCGGTCGCGGCTGGCAGCTCGGTGCGGTTACGGTGGCAGGGTCGGCGGCAAGCGGATCGGTAAACGAACCGCAAGCGAACCAGAAAAGTGGGCATTTCACGCGTCGTCGCCCAGTATTGAGACGCATGGTAAAGCCTAACAAAAAAGATGCGATATCGTCAGCGGATTAGATTGCAGATCGTTTTCGCTGACGCCGCCGTGCAGGAGTTGGCCGTGGCTGCCGGATTCGTAACTGCGCGTCAATGAGCGCCGGGCGCGATGCGTGGCGCGAGGGTGCGAGGTAACCGCTTTGCCGGCAGGTCATTCACGGGGTGGGAAAGATGAGCGGCACGATCAAGCAACCGACCGCGCAAGGCGGTGGGCGGCGTCCGGCCAGTATGGTGGACAGCCAGTTGGAGCATCTCGAGAACATGGTCGAGTACGTGGCGCGCGGAGGCGCGGCCGGCGTGCCGCATGCGTTCGACCATGAGTATTGGGAAAAGCGCCTGCGCGCGCTCGAAGAGACCCATGAACTGATTGCGAGTCAGCGTGAGCGCATCGTGAGGCTGCAGGGAAGGCTGGCGGTGCAGGCGCAACTGGGGCTCAAGCGGCGCACCGCCGCCTGAGCCAGTAGGAAAACGGAACGCGAGGGCCGGGGTAGCAAGCAGGGGAGAACCACAGTGATGCCGGCAGGCATCGCTAATAAAATAGCAGGACCTGAGAGAAAGTGACGGTGACGCGAACGGGCCCGCAGAGGTCCGTCGCTCATCTGCCCATCACCGGAAAGAACACTTGCGGCGTGATTCCATGCCGTTTCGCCGGCTGTTTTGCCCATCAGCGGCGCTCGATGATCTTCCCACACTCACGATAATCGGCGCGCCTTGCGTCTGCTTTGCTTTGTGTACAAGGCGGCCTTCTGACAGCGACAAAAATAGCCCGGATTACCCAGCCTATTTCATATGAATGGTGGGTAGCCATTTAATAAGGCCATTTTCACGGTAATTATGACCGCATTTAAACGGGGTTCGATTAAATACTGCGTTTCCGAAACACGCGGTTAATTTAGCGCTGATAAACTGTGCGCCTGAGCAGTGCGGCAAGGTCTTTTACGCCAGCGTCCGTTCCCTCGATTCCGGCAGCGCAAACTACCCGGAAAGACGGTACAAACAGGCCTTTTCCGCGCTTTGGAAGACGCGCTCACGCCACATACTGGCGGAGGTGAGCGCAGCAAAAGGGACCTATTTCAGGTTGTTCTTTCTGGTCGTCCTTTCTTCCCTGCACGCGTGGTGTTTCGCATCAGCGATTTTCCTCGCCAAACTCATCCTCTCTGACTTTTACCAGTATCGGGGCTTGCTTTGAGCCCGTTTTTGGAAGTGACTCATGAAGCCGGGAAATCATTCGCTTGAAAAGAAACGCACTCGCAAGATCGTCTTCGCGGTGCTTGCCGTGTGCATCGCGGCGCTACTCGGCGTGGGCTTCTGGCATTCCCAGCAGCGCGCCGCGCAGAGCGCGCCGGCGCTGACCGGCATCGCGAGCCAGATGCGCCACGACACGTCGGCATGGACGCACGAGGAGAAAGACGCATCGCAGATGCTGCGCGATATTCACGACGCCAACGTGGTCGCGATCGGCGTAAGCCCCAGCGCCATTCTGGTGTCGACCCGCAACGGCGCGAAGTACTTCGTCACCGACCACAACGCGACTTTCTCGCATGCGCTGCTGCTCGGCGAGCCCAAGGCCGACCAGGCCGCGCCGTATCAACTCGTGTGGCTGCCCGATGCGGACATCCAGGCCGGCGGCGAGCGCTGGAACCAGGCCCTCGACCGCTTGCGCGACGCCATTAGCGTGCTGCTGCCGCTATTGCTGATCGGCGGGATGGTGTGGTTCATGCGGCGCGAAATGAAAGGCGGCGCGAAGTTGCTCACCGAAACGCCCGCGCTGCGTTTCGACGACGTGATCGGCGCGGGCGAAGCGAAGGCCGCGCTTGCGGACATTCGCGGCTACCTGTCCGATCCGCAGCAGTTCACGTCGATGGGCGTGCGCGCGCCGTGCGGCATTCTGATGGTGGGCGGCCCGGGCGTCGGCAAGACCCGGCTCGCGCAGGCGCTGGCCGGCGAATGCGGCGCGAGCTTCATCTCGATCACTGGCAGCTATTTCAGCGCGAAGTATTACGGCGTCGGCATACAGAAGGTCAAGCATCTGTTCGAACTGGCGCGCAAGAACGCGCCTGCGGTGATCTTCATCGATGAAGCCGACGGGCTCGCGAAACGCACCGACACGGGCGGCGGTCCGGTCGAAGCCGAGAGCAATCGCATCATCAATCAGTTGCTGGCGGAGATGGACGGCTTTGCTTCGAACGAAGGGGTCATCATCGTGGCCGCGACGAATCACCCTGACAATCTCGACGAAGCGCTGCGCCGGCCCGGCCGATTCGATCGCACCGTGCAGGTCCGTTTGCCTGATCGGGAAGACCGCGCGAAGATTTTCCGCTTCTACGCAGAGAAGCTGAAGTCGAAGTCCGCGGACATCGACTATGACCAGCTTGCGCGTCTTACCACGGGCTTGTCGCCGGCTACAGTGGCGATGGTCGTAAATCAGGCGGGGCTCGTCGCGCGCAAGGCCGGTGACACGGAAATCGCCGCCAGGCACTTCATGGAAGCGATCAAGATCGCGCGCATCGGCGACGTGAGCGGCGCGGAGCGCGCGCTCAGCGAAGACGAGCGCACGCGCATCGCGGTGCATGAAGCAGGGCACGGGCTGGTCGCCGCGCTGCTCGGCACCGGCGTGCTGGAAGAAGTCACGATCCTGCCGCGCGGCGGCGCGCTGGGTGTCGCGCTCATCACCAAGGCGCAGGACAAGCATCTGTATCGCGAGACCGAGATCCGCAACGAGATCCAGGTTCTGCTCGGCGGCCGCAACGCCGAAATTCTGACGTTCTCCGAAGCATCGAGCGGCGCCGCGTCGGATTTGCAGGAAGCCTCGCGGATCAGTCTCGACATGGTGTCGAAGTTCGGCTTCAACAGCGATGGCAATCTGTTCAGTCTCGCGGCGCTGCCGTCGCAGTACGCGGGCCTGCAAATGAAGAGCGCGATCGAACATGCCAACGTGCTGCTCAAGGAATTGAACGAACTGTGCTATGGCCTTCTGCAAGACTACGAGCCGGTGCTGCGCGCAATCGCCGACGAATTGCTGGAGCACGAGACCGTACCCGGCGAAACGGTTTATCGCTTGATCCGCGAACACAAGAGCACGCTCACGATCGTTCACGAGCCGGCTGCGGCTTGAGGCTGGCTTTGCCGGGCGTGCGGCCTTGATGGCTGCGCGCCCATGACGCCGACAATGCGGTTACAACGAGGTGTTGGCGTCGTTAGAATCTGCTGCGCTTTTGTCGCATATGTCCGGATGCGCGGCCTATACTGATTCACCCAGCGCCACTTGACGCGCCGCTGACTCACGAAGTCAGCCACTGTGCGGAATTCAGTGCGGCTTCTCTGCCCGCATCCGCCAACCCCAAGCCGTCAATCAGTGCCTGGTGGACCATCCACTATTCGCCATCTTCCAATGTCGGTCCGCGGCGAGGCATTCCTGCGCCGCTCGTATCGCCGACCGCACCACGCCGCAGCTCTCAGGGCGCCTCGTATGGACGAGCATCGCCCACGCGACCGTTGGCTTGGCCCAACAGTGCTGGTTGCGCACAGCCAACTCCGTTTAATCGCACTGAATGGCGCGCTCGATTCAGTTAGGCGGCCGAAATATTTTGGATTGAGTGGCTAATCACGATGACCATTCATCTACCCGGCCTCGCAGGCCGTGGACGGCACGATCTGTCAGGCGCCGTGTCAGGAGGCCGTGGACGTCAGCTTCGACGGCCGGAAAATCGTCGGGCAGCAGCAGCGGGATCGGGACCACTGAGGAGCTAGCGCAGGCCCGTGCCGTTAGGCGAAGTCGGACTGCCCCGGTGGCGGAACACCGGGAGGCGGGTCGGTTTCGCCTAACGGATCGTGTTTGGCGTCGTCTGCGTCGTCGGCGGGCGGGAGCGTTTCCCCTTTGTGCGGCAAGGGCTGATCGAGGCCCGGCTCGACCGGCGTGGGAATTGCATCGCCGATGGGCTTGGAGACCTCGGTGGGCTGGCTGCCGGGGTCTTCGTCGGCGTGACGTTCGGGTTCATTCGGGGGATTCGTCATGTTTGCCATAACGCTCTCCAGTTGATGGGCTTAACGAGGAGAGCAGCAATGCGCGTACCACGGTAAGGGCGCGATTGACGCGCCCGAAGTCCCGGCGCGGATCAGACCGCGTCGGAAGCCGTGCTGTCTTCGCGCAACGTGCGCTCGTTGCGAGGCGCCGCCGTGGTCGCCGTTGGCGCTGAAACAGCCGGCGCTGCATGCGCCGGCCGGCGCCGTGTCTTGAGCCGGAGAATCGGCTCTTCGATCAGCCGCCAGGACAGAACCGCGATCGCGAGCGAGATCGCAAACGACGCCGCGATGCCCGCCGCATGCGCCCAGATCGGCACCGTGCCGCCGAAGAGCGCCTTTGCGTGATGGTTGCGAGTGAGGTCGGGGATCAGATTGTGATAGAGATAAAAGCCGTAGCTGATGCGGCCGAAGCTCACCAGCCAGCCGGTTTCGAGCAGACCGATCACGACGGCGTTGCGGCAGCAGGCAATCGCACACACGAGCGCCGCGATGCAGAGGCCGTATAAAGCGCTAACCGCGGTGAACAGCAGCGGATTGCCGAGCGTGCTCCAGGTCGGCTCGGTCGCGCACAAGCCCACCAGGCCGAGACTCAGAGCGAACAGTGTGAGGCCGTGTCCGAGCCACGCGCGCACGCGGCTCTGTTCGCGCGCGATCATCAGGCCGCCGATGCCGCCCAACGCCAGCAACCAGAAGTTGCTCAGCGGATGCGTGTAGATCGTGATCTCTTCCCAATGCGCGGCGCGCATCGCCAGCAAAGAGACCAGTCCGAGCGCGACGATCGCCCAGCACACCGCGCGGTGCCGCCGCGCGGCAAGCAGCAGCAATAACGGCGCGACCACCAGATAAAACTGCTCTTCGATCGCGAGACTCCACAAATGCGAATAGCGCCCCGGCCAGTAACGCAGCACCGCGCCGATCCAGAAATTCGACAGATAAGCGAAATGAAACGGCATGCCGCCCGCGAGTTCAGGACTCGCGAATCCGAATGCCATCAGCGCGCACATCACCGTGAGCATCAGGTAGTAGATCGGAAAGATGCGCAAGGTCCGGCGAAACAGAAAGCGTTTGAGTTCGGCACCGAATCCACTGCCGCCGGTTTCGATGCGCGCCCGTTGCGTCGAAAGAATGCCGATGATCAGAAAGCCGCTTAGCGCGAAGAAGATCCACACGCCGAGATGACCGATCTCGCCGATGTCGCCAAACAGGCGGTGCTGAAGAAACACCATTAGCACTGCGATTGCGCGCAATCCGTCGAAGCCGGCAATCCTGCTGTGCATGTGGTTGTCTTCCAGAATGAAGGCCGCGCGCGAGGCGCTGCCGTTCAGGGGTGATGGAAGGACCGGAATGCCGGCGCCGGTGAGATCGGGTCCGGCGAGACAGGAAGCGTCGTCACGACGCTCGTCGAGCCGGCCGGTCGCGGATCAGCCGGCCGCGTGTCCGGTCCACATGTGTGGCCGCCGCCGCAAGAGGGCACCGTGCGAGAAACGCGCGAGCTTCGGGGGCAAGCATGCAAGCATCGTACGATGAAAAAAAGCGAAAAAAATCGCGTGCCGCGTTCAGTGAATTTTTTTCGTCGCGTCTTGCCGATAGTTCCCGCGCTCTGGATATGAAAGTCGCAAAACTTGCCGTAATTCGAACGCGCAATGACCCAGTATTACCGCACGCCGACAGCCGAATTTCAGATCGCCGTTAGGTGAACGGAAATTAGAGGCTGGTTGTCAGCGCCGATCGGCGGCGTGCACAGCGGTGGCCGGAACAACCTATTCTCCTCATATTCCTACGATGTGTTGTTACGAATACAGCGGCCGATTGACCGAGGCTCACGGCGCGTCGCGCGCCATCATTGTGCGAGGACACGAATGGAAATTCGCCGGGGACGTTCGATCGAAGTGGATTTCTTTCGCGGCGTCGTGCTGATCGTCATCGTGCTGGATCACATTCCCGGCAGCGCGTTATCGCATCTGATGTTGCACGCCTATGCGTTGTGCGACGCAGCCGAAGTGTTCGTGTTCCTCGGCGGCTATGCATCGGCGGCGGCGTATACGGCGGTGCTCGCGGGCCGCGGCGAAAACGCGGCGCGGATGCGCTTCCTCAGGCGCTGCTGGGAAATCTATCGTGCGTACCTGTTGACGGCAGTCTTGACGCTCGTGTCCGGCGCGCTGCTCGCGCTGCTGCATCTGAATCAGCCGATGGTCGAACTGACCGGCTGGCCGCCTTTCTCGGTTCAGCCGCTACGCGAAGCGTTCGACATCGCGGTGCTGCGGCGGCAACCGTATCTGTCGAGCGTGCTGCCCATGTACGTGATCTTCGCACTAGGCGTGCCGCTCGTCGTGCCGCTCGCGCGTCGTTCGTCGCTGATGGCCTTTGGACTGAGCGTGGCGATCTGGGCGCTGGCCCGGCCGCTGGCCGCGTTATTCAGCATTGACGACATGGCCGACTGGGCTTTTAATCCATTTGCATGGCAACTGATGTTCGTGCTCGGCATTCTGTGCCGCGTGCAGCCAATCAGCGAACGCTTCCACGCAAGCCGTACCGCGCGCTGGTTCACGTGGGCCGCGGTGGTCGCGGTGCTGGCGTTCGCCATCGTCAAACTCTTCGTGCTGACGCAACCATTGCCCGGTACGCTTAAACAGAATCTGTCCGTGGATCGAGTGATCAACTTCGTCGTGATTGCCTGGCTGGCCGCGCAGTTCGCGCGGAGGGGGTGCGTCGCATGGCTCGCGCAGCGCCTGCCCGCCGTGGTGACGGTCGGCCGGACCGGGCTCGTGTGTTTTGTCATGGGCACGCTGGTGTCGTTGATCGTCGACACGGCCACCCCGCACACGTTTCATGGCTTTCGCGGCGTGCTGATCGGGCTGGGCGGCGATCTGGTCGCGATCGGCGCCGTGCTCATGATCGCGCGCGGCTGGAACGGCTGGAAGGGGCAGCAGTCGGGTGCGCCGGCTAATGGCGCGGGCTACGGATGACGGCGCGATGGCGCCGCAGGCGTTTCACGCGTCATGCGCGCGCGGCCGCCAAGGCCGCCGGCGCGCTCTTGTGGCTCGCGGCTCACCCGGCGCAACCCGCGCTGGCCGCGCCCCTGGATGCTCCGCTCCAGGATGCTCCGCTCGCGACGCGCTGCGCCGAATTCGCGGGCGCGGTGCTGCCTGCCGATCTGATCGCATTGCCGAGCGCCGGCGCGCAGATCGAAAGCGCGGCGATGGTGCGGGCCACCGCGCCCGGCAACCAACAAGGCGGCGAGTATTGCCGCATCACGGGCCGCATCAAGCCGCTCAAAGCGAGCACGCCCGATATCCGTTTCGATCTGAATCTGCCGCGCCGCTGGAACGGCCGCGCGCTGCAGATCGGCGGCGGCGGCTATAACGGCGTGATGGTGAGCGGCACCGGCGTGATGCCGTTTTCGCCGGACCGCGCGCCGCTTGCGCAGGGTTATGCGACGTTCGGCGACGACTCGGGGCATGTCGGTGATTCGTCGCTCGCGGTGTTCGGGCTCGTCGACGAAGCGGTGACCAACTTCGGCTACGCGCACCTGAAGAAAACTCACGATGCGGCCGTCGCGCTGATCGCGCGCGCTTATGGCAGGCCGCCGCAGCGCATGTATTTTGCCGGCGGCTCGACCGGCGGGCGCGAAGGCTACACCGTGATGCAGCGCTTTCCCGACGACTACGACGGCGTGATCGCCAATTCGCCCGCGCTCAATTTTTCCGGCGTGCGTTTGATCGGCGTGAAGCTGGGCCGCGCGGAATACGCGACGCCCGGCGGCTTCGTTCCGCCGCTGTTGCTGGAGCGGGTGTATCAACGCGCGCTCGCCGCGTGTGACCGGCTCGACGGCGCGGCGGATGGCATCGTCAGCGATGTCGCCGGGTGCCGAGCTCACGAAGCGGAGATCGTCGATTCATTGCGCTGCGCGGGCGCCACGACTCTGCGCGACGATCAATGCCTCACCGACGCGCAGCTCGCCACGCTGCTCGTGATGCGCGACGGCCTGTCGCTGCCGTACCGTCTCGGCTGGGACGTTGGCGGTTATCGCGGCTACAACGTCTTTCAGGGCACGCATCTGACCGGACTGCTCGGGCTCGCGCATCAACGGGAGCGCTCGCCGGTGCCGACGTTCTTCGCCAACGGCTATCTGTTCGCGCAAGGTGACGGCTACATCCGCTACTTCGTCGCGCGGGACGCGGACTTCGATTCGCTGCGATTCGATCCGCAGCATCCGGGCAAATATCGCGCGCAGCTGATTGCGTTATCGCAGACGATCGGCGCGATGAACCCCGACCTGTCGCGCTACATCGCGCACGGCGGCAAGCTCATTACGTTGCAAGGCCTGGCCGACGAAGTAATCAGCCCGAACCAGACGATCGCGTACCGCCAGGCGCTGATCGATCGCTTCGGCGCCGCGCAGGTCGACGGTTTCATGCGGCTCTACATGGTGCCGGGTTTTCAGCATGGCAGCGGCGTATTCATTCCGTCGGTGGATCTGCTGGGCGCGCTCGACAACTGGGTGACGCGCGGCACGGCGCCCGAAACCTTGACGGCAACCGACATCGCCGCGGCGACCAATGGCCGCTCGCGGCCGTTGTGCCGTTACCCGCTGTTTCCGCGCTATAGCGGCAAGGGCAACCTGAATCAGGCGAGCAGTTTCGTTTGCACCGAACCTTCCGAGCCTTGAGGCGAATCAAGGCGGGGTGAAGGAAATGAGCGTACCGGGCAGTTCTTGCAAACCGCCTGTTGATGTTGCAATTGCAACCTGTCTGCCCTGCTCCTGGTTGGGCGTGCAATCACACGCGGCAATAAACAAGGGCGGCGGCGCTTGCATCAGCGCGGCCGCCGGACACGAGACGGACGTAGCAGCGGTGGCTGTCGCCGATCTACCTCGCCGCAGCGTCAGCCCCGCATTACTGGCCGTTTTGCATCGTTCCGCCCGACCCGTTGTCCATGCCATTGCCCGTGCCGGAACGGCTGCCGTTGTTCATTCCGTTACTCATGCCGCTATTCGAACGGTTCATCGACGGGCTGTTGGGGCTCGCGCCCGTGCCGGTGCCCATGCCGCCGCCGGTGCCGGTCACGCCCGGCGAACCATAGCCCGAATCGGTCGGGCTCTTCATCGAGCCAGGGCCGACGCCGGGTGTGGCGGTCCCGCCCGCGCCGCCAGTCGTGCCGCCACCTGCGCCGATCCCGCTACCGGTCCCCGCGCCAGCGCCACCAGCGCCGCCTCCACCACCGCCCGCGCCGCCGCCGGCCTGTGCATATGCGCCGCCCGACAATGCCATCACGAGCGCCGAAGCCAAAATCGTCCTGGTCATGGATTTCATCGTTCACCTCCATAGAATGGATTGATGTCACGCAAGCGCTTGTCGCCCGCATGAACGAACTGCCGCAAGCGGTGTGCCTTCGTCGGCGTGGGCGCGGTTCACGGCATGCGCCTTGATGCATTGAAGGCGCGTGTGCCGGCCGACCTTGGACCGCGGGGCAGCTTGCTGAAAATCGAGCATGGGGCGTTCCCGGTAACGGCTCGAAAATCTCGGGCGGAACGCGTCTCGCCCAATTGTTCGGTGAACGCCCGGTCACGCAGCAATTGGCGCCGAGCAAGTCCGGGCGCGTGGGGACTTCAAAGCGCCCGCATCGGACAAGGTCCGTACGCCACTCGCCGACGTGTCACCGCAGCGTGCGCGCGGGGTCCGCGTTCATCGCCGCATTGCTACGGAAACCGAACTATTTTGCATTGCAGCGAATGGCGGCAGGCCGCTCCATTCGTCGCGCCGTGCGGATGCTGCGCCCGGCTTTCGGCGGTCCGCGCCGCGCCGGCGCCTTGCGCGCTGCACGGTTTCGCACTTTCCATTACATTGCGGGGGCGGTCGCGCGTTCGCGCCGCTCCCTCCAATCGGATAATGGTGCCTGCCATCGTCGAATCCATGCAGCCAATCGTCTCGGTCACGAACCTGTCGAAAACCTATGCCAGCGGTTTTCATGCGCTCAAAAATATCAACCTGGCTATCAACCGTGGAGAAATCTTCGCCTTGCTCGGCCCGAACGGCGCGGGCAAGACCACCCTGATCAGCATCATCTGCGGCATCGTCAATGCCAGCGCGGGCAGCGTCACCGTGGACGGCCGCGACATCGCCGCCGACTATCGCGGCGCGCGCTCGCTGATCGGCCTCGTGCCGCAGGAGCTGACCACCGATTCCTTCGAAACCGTCTGGGCGACCGTGTCGTTCAGCCGCGGGCTGTTCGGCAAGCCGAAAAACCCGGCCTACATCGAGAAGGTGTTGCGCGACCTGTCGTTGTGGGAAAAGCGCGACAGCAAGATCATCACACTGTCGGGCGGCATGAAGCGCCGCGTGCTGATCGCCAAGGCGCTGTCGCATGAACCGCGCGTGCTGTTCCTCGACGAGCCGACCGCGGGTGTCGACGTCGAGTTGCGTCGTGACATGTGGAAACTGGTGCGCTCGCTTGCCGAAAGCGGCGTGACGATCATCCTCACCACGCACTACATCGACGAAGCCGAGGAGATGGCCGACCGCATCGGCGTGATCAGCGGCGGCGAGATCATGCTCGTCGAAGAGAAGACGGAGCTGATGCGCAAGCTCGGCACGAAGCAGCTGACGCTGCAACTGGACAGCCCGCTCACGCAGGTGCCGGCGTCGCTGGCCGGCTACGCGCTGGCCGTCGCGAAGGACGGCAACGAGCTGATCTACACGTACGAAGGCGACGGCGGCCGCACCGACATCATCGCGCTGCTCAAGGCGCTCGACGACGCCGGCATCCGCTTCAAGGACCTGCATACCACGCAGAGTTCGCTCGAAGACATCTTCGTCAGTCTGCTCCGAGGTGACCAATGAATATCCACGCCATGCGCGCGATCTACAAGTTCGAGATGGCGCGCACCTGGCGCACGCTGATGCAAAGCATCATCGCGCCGGTGATTTCGACTTCGCTTTACTTCGTCGTGTTCGGCTCGGCGATCGGCTCGCGCATCAAGGAAGTGGACGGCATCAGTTATGGCGCGTTCATCGTGCCGGGGTTGATCATGCTGTCGTTGCTATCGCAAAGCATCTCGAACGCGTCGTTCGGGATTTACTTTCCGCGCTTCACCGGCACGATCTACGAGCTGTTGTCGGCGCCGGTGTCGTACCTGGAGATCGTGGTGAGCTATGTGGGCGCGGCGGCCACCAAGTCGATCCTGCTCGGGCTCATCATTCTCGCGACCGCCGGACTGTTCGTGCCGTTGCAGGTCCAGCACCCGTTCTGGATGGTGCTGTTTCTGCTGCTGACGGCGGTGACGTTCAGCCTGCTCGGGTTCATCATCGGCATCTGGGCGGATAACTTCGAGAAGCTGCAACTCGTGCCGCTCCTGATTGTCACGCCGCTGACCTTTCTCGGCGGCAGTTTCTATTCGGTCAACATGCTGCCGCCCTTCTGGCGCGTCGTGACGCTGTTCAATCCGATCGTCTATCTGGTGAGCGGCTTTCGCTGGAGTTTCTTCGGCCTCGCCGACGTGAACGTCGGCTTGAGTCTCGGCATGACCGCGTTGTTTCTCGCGGTGTTTCTGCTGATCGTCGGCTGGATCTTCAGGACCGGCTACCGGCTCAAGAGCTGAGGGCGTGTGATGCGTGGTGCGTCGCGCGGAATTGGCGGCGCTTCGGAACGCGGCATGCGAAACTGGCGGACGCCTGTCCGTTGATCTGAGTCTGATTGAGCGAAGCGCGTGCGATGTCGTCGAACTGTTGCGCGAGAGCAAGCCCGCACGACGTGACGGCGCCCGCCGTCACGTCGTCCATCAACTACGACACATACGCATGCGCGACGTTGATCAATTGCACGCGATTGCGCAGCTTGAACAACTGCCGCAAACGGCGCAGGTGATAGTCGACGTTATGCGGCGACAGCCCGAGGAGTACGCGATTTCCTTGTCCCGCTGACCCTGCACGACCGCCTTCCGCACCGCGTGCTGCAACTCGCTCAACGCGACGCGCTGCTGCGGCGCGGGCGCGATGCCGATCACGCTTTTCGCGTGCGTCCAGATGAACTCGTGGATCGTGTGCGCGAACATCAACTTCTCGGCGACGATCGATTCGGTCATCCAGCGCGGGTGGCCGATCTCCGAGCTGAAGCACAGGCTCGCGCTCAACTCCGGCTCGGGCAGCGGCATCCGCGTGAGAATCCCGCTTTTGCGGCCGGTCGCCTCCAACTGCCGAAACGCCCCAGCGGACTGATGACCGGCGCGGAGCGCCGCGCGACGGGCAACGGCGTGCCGATCTCTTCCTCGGTGAAGAGGGTGAGAAAGCCAGTGGGCGCGGCACCGGTTGCGGTGCGGGTCGATGCTCTCGATACTTCGGCCGCGTGGGCCGATTTCACGGGTTGCCGCGTGCCGGCCGGGTAGGCCGGTTGTGCGGACCCCGCGGGGTTGCATGCTGCCGACGCGTGCCCGGCTTCGCCTTGCGGCGAGCCGGTCAGCCAATGCGGCAGCGTATCGCATTCGTGTTCCATGAAACGGTAGCTCCGGCGTTCGAAACGCGTGAAGGACGACAACCTGAATGATTGGCTATTTCCGGAAATTACGGTAGCCGGTTCCTTGCTATCATTTTCGCGATCTTGCGCTGACCGCGAACCGGCAACGCGGGTATGGCGGGTTTTCTCCTTGCATACGCATCGCCTGGGAATGGACGTGATGGCACGAATTCCGAAGCTGACAACGACGCTCGCCTACGACCGCTACATGGCGGGCCAACGGCTCGTGTCGAGCGTGGACCGTGCGTGGCGGCACCTCGTGCTGCGCTCTTATCTCGAACCAGCCGAGCAGGAACTGCTGGAGGCGCCCGGCTTGCAGGACCTCACGCTGATGACGCTCGCGAGCGGCGCCGAACATCTCGAACGCAATCTGCACGGGCGCTGGGAAAGCGCCGATCTGCGCGTGGGCGACCTGTGGTTCGTGCCGCCCGCGCCGATCTCGTGGCGCTGGCCTTCGATCAGCGACGAGCCGCTGTCGACCGTGCATTTGCACCTCGAGCGCAGCCTGATCGACAGCGTCGCCGCGCAGATGGAACTCGGCGGCACGCGCGAACTGTCGCTCGGCGACGCAATGCAGTTTCACGATCCGCTGATCGCCGCGATGCTCGGCGCGTTGCATCGCGCGGCCGGCGATCCTGCCGATTCGCGTTTGTACGTCGATGCGCCGGTGCACGCGCTCGCCGCGCATCTGCTGCAGCATTATTCGCACGGGCGCGAGGCGTCCGGCCGGCTGCTTGCACCGCCCAAACAGCTGATGCCGCGCCGCATTCGCCGCGTGACCGACTATATCCGCGCCAACCTTGCCGCCGATCTGACGATCGACGAACTGGCCGGGCACGCCGGATTAAGCAGTTTTCATTTTGCGCGGGTGTTTCGCCGCGAGACTGGCGAGCCGCCGCATCGGTTCGTCACGCGCTTGCGGCTGGAGGAAGCGGCGAGGCTGCTGCGCGCCACCGATCAGACCGTGCTGCACATTGCGATTGCGGTTGGTTTCGAAAGTGCCAGTCATTTCTCCGTGCAGTTCAAGCGTGGCTGTGGCGTGACGGCGCTCGCCTACCGGCTGCGCGGCTGACGCGCGGTGGATCGCGCAAGTGCTGTTGAGGCCGCCATTGGCGATCGGAGTGGCGGCAGTGGCCGGATGCATGCCGCGTTTGCCGTGCTCGCAGGGTTTGCCGCTTTGCACTGCTTTGTGCTGCTTCGATCGTCCGGCGGTGTTGCCCGGGCCGCCATGCCGCCTTCTGATGGGCATCACGCACTTTGCGAAGTGTGCTGCGCATTGCGCGGCTTGCAAACTACGAACTTTCGTGGCGGCTATCCGGCACGACCTGGCATGGCTATAGCGCACGGGTCTTTGCGGCGCTCTCGTGGAGTGCGGCCGGCCGCGCTCCAAGTGGCCTGAGCGCATCGAAAGCAACTGTATCTGTTCGAAGCCTTGCGCCGGACGACAGAATGATGCCCGCACGGCCTTGGCCCAGCGCGCGTCTGACCGACCTTTCCATTCACCCGACACACTGGATATCTTGCGATGACCCGACTTCGAATCACCTCCTGCGGCCATGTCTTCACTGCCGAAACCCATCCCGACGCGCCGCACACCGTGGCCGCCTTCCTGACGCTCTTGCCGTACCGCCAGAAGATCATCCATGTGCGCTGGAGCGGCGAAGGCTGCTGGGTGCCGCTCGGCGACTTCAAACTGGAAAACGACGGCGTGGCGGTCGGCTTCGAGAATCACACGAGCCACCCGTCGGTCGGCGACATTCTGTTCTACCCGGGCGGCTACAGCGAGACCGAGATCATTCTTGCGTACGGCTCCTGCTGCTTCGCGAGCAAGATGGGGCAGCTGGCGGGCAACCATTTCCTGACCATCGTCGAAGGCCGCGACAAGCTGCGCGAGCTCGGCACCAAGGTGCTGTGGGAAGGCGCGCAGGACGTGCTGTTCGAGAAGCTCTGAGCGGCGCGCGCCGCGCGCGTCCCAAACCCCTGGTTAATTTCCGGCTAGCAAAATCGCGCATACTGGAGGCGCAGGCGCGGCGTGTGAAGCGTCCGCGATCGGTCTCCCGGCGCGGTTTGCAGCGATGCGGTCGCGTTGCGTATGGAGCGGCACACTCTTTTCGCCGCGCTGCGGCGTCAGGTCTCCTACATGACGGACTCGCACGTCTCTCCGCTGAGCGCTTTCGCAGCACAGTTGCGTTCGCAGCAGGTCGATTTGATCGAGCGCTGGATGAAGGCCGTCTTTCACGACGCAGAACTGACCGAATCCGACCGGCTCACCTACGAGCAACTGGCCGATCACATCCCGAACATTCTCGACGAAATTTGCGCAGCGCTGAAGCGGCAGGACCTCGATTCCTTGGAGAGCGCGATGGAGCGCGACGCGCGGCTGCACGGCAAATTGCGCTGGAAGCAGGGTTACCGGATCGACGAACTGGTGCGCGAACTCGATCTGTTTCGCCAGACGCTGAGCGGCGCGATCGTCGAATTCAGCGAAGCCCGGCCGTATTTCACGCGACGCCACGAGGAGCGGGCGCGGCATTTCATCGACGAGGCCGCCGGGCTCGTCACGCTCACGTCGATCCGCGAGGTCGTCACCGAACGCGATCGCAAGATCGACGACTACACCGGACGTCTCGAACGCGCCAATCATGAACTGACGCTCAAGCAACGGCTGGTGGCCGAACTCTACGAATCGCGGATGCAGATCACGCGCAGTGTCGTGCACGATCTGCGCAACTTCCTCAATGTGTTTTCGATGGCGCTGCAACTGATCAGCCGCGCGCCGTCCAAGGTCGAGACGGGGCTCGCGCTGGCGAGGCGCCAGGCCACCGATATGAAGACGCTGGTCGACGAACTGGTCGAATACTCGGTCGTGCTCGGCGACAGCAGTCCGCTCACGCTGGAGCGTTTCGCGCTGCGCGAACTGTTCGACGAACTGGTGATTTCGTGCGAGGCCCCCATCGAAGCGAAAGGGCTGCGCCTTGAGACGGCGTTCGACAGCGCGCTCGACGAAGTCGTGTCCAACCGGCTGAAGCTCAAGCAGGTGGCGCTGAACCTGCTGACCAACGCGGCGAAATATACGCGGGCGGGCCGCATCGAACTGGCGATGACCGCGCTGCAGAACGATTGCTGGCGGTTGCGCGTATCGGATACCGGCGCGGGTATCGGCGAGTCCGACCGGGAGCGCGTGTTCAAGGAGTTCGAGCGCGCCACTCACGAAGATATTCCCGGCGCGGGCTTGGGGCTCGCGATCGTCACGGAGTTGTGCCGGGTGCTCGAAGGCGAAATCCGTTTCGATTCGCAGGAAGGCGAGGGGACGGTGTTCGAGATTACGTTTCCGATGCGCCTCGCGGCGGCGGGCTCGTGAGGCGGGCGTCGACGCCACGAGGCGGCGTGTAAAACCAGCGGATGTCTGGTGGCCCGCGGCTCGCGTAAGCCGGGCTGATTCGTTTTGTTCTCCCTGTCACCTCTCTTTGCGGATCGTGGGCTTTGCCGGCGTCCCGTCTTTCGCGCGCTAAGAATCTGAAGAGAGCTTAAAACGGCCTTGGAAACATGGGCTGGCATAAGACGATTCCTGCGACATCGCCGTAGCCTCCGCAACGCACTATGCCGTTTAGCCTATTAGAGCTTGCCTATAGCTCTTTTAGGAGTTTTCGTATTTCCCTTTTTGCTCCAGTTGAAGACACTGTCCACATCGCTTTTGTCGGCCAAGTCGAAGCGCGTTGTGCTCCTAAGTTTCAGCCTGCTGGTGCTAAACATTTAGGAAGCCATAAGAAAAAACTTGGCGAGAGTATTTCGAGAAAGACTTTGGAGGGATGTTGAACAAGACCTATAAAACCGTATGGAACACCACGACCCGCACCTATGCCGCCGCCTCCGAACTGGCCGGGCGTCGTGGCGGGACAGGCGCGACGGCGTGCCGGGCGCTGCTGGCCGCCAGTGCCGGTCTGTTGAGCGTGTTGGCGTTTTCACAGGCAGCCCGTGCCGACGATTGCACGTCCCAGGCGCAGAACTGTCTCGACGTCGTGCCGGAGCTGACCGCGCAAACGGCAGGCATGTCGACGGCCACCGCCAATGATGCGGCGAGGGACGCCGCCGTCGCTAACGCAAGCGTCTTCGCAGGGACGCCGGAAGGTGCCGCCGCGCAGCCGGTCGCGATGCTCGCGGCTGCCGGTACGCCGCCGGTGACCGACTATATCGCGGTCAGCCCCAACGTCGTGCAAGGCACCAGCACCAGCGCGTCAACCGATATGAACGCGATGGCGATCGGCCCTGCGGCAACCGCCGCGAATATCAATGCGCTCGCCATCGGCGCCGCGTCGGGCGCGGCCAGCAATGGTTCAACGGCGATCGGCGCCGCGGCGGGCGCGATGTCAGCCTACTCGACGGCCGTCGGTGCGGCGGCCACGGTCGGTGTCATGGCGGATAACTCGGTCTCGATCGGCTACAACTCCCGCTCCATCGGACTCGATAGCGCGGCGATCGGCGCGTTTGCCTACGCTGGAGCGGCTGGCGGGTTGGCGATCGGCTATAACGCGTTCATCGCCAGCGGCGGTGTGAATGGCTTGGCGTTGGGCTCGAATGCCACGGCCAGCGCGGCGGGGTCGGTGGCGCTAGGCGGCGATTCGGTCGCGGATCGCGCGAACGTAGTGTCGTTGGGCAACAGCACGCAGAGCCGGCAGATCGCCTATGTCGCCGCCGGCACGCAAGCCACCGACGCGGCCAACGTCGGCCAGCTCGCCGGAGTGGCCGCCGCACTCGGCGGCGGCGCGTCGATCGACTCGAACGGCGCGGTGGTCGCGCCGTCCTATACCGTTGGCGGCACGACATACAACGACGTCGGCGCGGCGCTGGCCGCGGCCGCGTCGGAGGGCGTGCGCGCGAGCGGCGACGCGTTGCGCTACGACAGCGCGCAGCACGACGTCGCGACGCTCGGCAACCCGGGCGCGCCGGTCAAGCTCCGCAACGTCGCCGACGGCACGGTGAGCGCCGGCAGTTCCGAGGCTGTGACCGGCTCGCAGCTGTATGGCATCGATCAGGCGGTTACGCAAAATTCGACGTCGATTACCGACATCACGAACAACATCAGCCAAATCATCAACGGCACGCTGGGTCTCGTTCAGCAAGACCCGGTCTCGCGCGATCTGCGGGTCGCGAACAGCACGGACGGCACGCATGTCGACTTCACCGGCACGGCGGGGCCGCGTGAGCTGCTCGGCGTCGCGGCCGGCACGGCGGCGGGCTCGGCGGTCAATCTGGGGCAACTCAGTCCGGTCGTCGAGTCGCTCGGCGGCGGCGCCGCGATCAATCCGGACGGCACGTTGCACAAGCCTGTCTACAACATCGGCGGCGCCACCTATACCGACGTGGGCGCGGCCCTCGCGGCAGCCGTGACGACCAGTGTTCAGGCCGGCACCGATGCGCTCCAGTACGACTCGCCAGCGCATGACAAGGTCTCGCTGGGCAACGTGGCGGCGCCGGTCCAGGTCACCAACGTGCGCGACGCCAATCTCAGCGCCGGCAGTTCCGACGCGGTCAACGGCGCGCAGCTGTTCAGCACCAATCAGGCGGTCGCGCAGAACACCAGCAGCATCACGAATCTCGACCAGCGTGTCACCGACAACACCTCGGCGATCACCAACCTCGACTCGCGCACTTCGATCGTGGAAGGAGACGTGACCCACATCGCGAACCAGATCACGAACGGCGAGATCGGCCTCGTCCAGCAGGATCAGACGTCGCGCGATCTCAGCGTCGCCAAAGATTCGGATGGCGCGCGCGTCGATTTCACCGGCACCACCGGCTCGCGCGAACTCACGGGGATCGCCGCGGGCACGACAGACGCCTCCGCGGTCAATCTCGGCCAGCTCAAACCGATGGTGGCCGCTTTGGGCGGCGGCGCGCAGATCAACGCGGACGGCTCGGTGACGCCTCCTACGTATCACGTGCAAGGCGGCACACAAGGCACCGTCGGCGATGCGCTCGGCTCGCTTGACAGCGGTCTCTCCGCGTTGCAGCAGAATATGGAGACCGGCGGCATCGGCGTGGTCACGCAAGATCCGGTATCGCGGACGATCAACATCGGCGCGGCGACGGAGGGCACGCTGATCAACGTGGCCGGCACGGCGGGCAATCGGGTCGTGACCGGCGTGTCCCAGGGCGCGGTCAGTCCGTCCAGCAGCGACGCGGTCAACGGCTCGCAACTGTATGCGCAAGCGGCGAGCACGGCGGTGGCGCTGGGCGGCGGTGCGACCGTCAATCCGGACGGCACGGTGACGGCGCCGTCCTATAACATGGGCGGCACGGTCGTGAACAACGTAGGCGGGGCGCTCACCAACCTGGATGGCCGTGTCACGCAGAACACCACCGATATCTCGGGTTTGCAAACCACCATCGGCAACCTCAATGGCGCGGTCGCGAATGCGGTGCAGTACGATACCTCGGCCCATGACAGGATCACGCTCGGCGGCACGGCGGCGAATGCGCCGAAGGTCCAGCTGACCAATCTGAAGGACGGCGAACTATCGCCCACCAGCACCGACGCCGTGACCGGCGCGCAACTCTATAGCACCAACCAGCAGATCAGCAACCTCGGTCAGGCCGTCAACAACGTTCAAACCACCGGCGACGCGTATGTGTCCGTCAAGAGCACCGGCAATGCGGCGCAGGCGATCGGCAACGGCTCCGTTGCGATCGGCGGCGGCGCCACAGCGTCGGCGCCGAATTCGGTGGCGCTCGGCGAGGGCTCGGTAGCCGACCAGACCGGCACCGTATCGGTGGGCTCGGCGGGCAACGAGCGGCGCGTCACCCATGTCGCCGCAGGCCAGGCGCCCACCGACGCCGTGAACATGCAGCAATTCCAGGGCGGCCTCAGCGAGATCGCGCGCAACGCCTACTCGGGCACCGCGTCGGCTATCGCGCTGACCATGGTCCCGGAGGTCGATGCGACGAAGAACCTCGCGCTCGGTGTCGCGACCGCCGGGTACAAGGGCTATCAGGCGGTGGCAGTCGCCTTGTCCGCGCGCGTCACGCAGAATCTGAAGGTGAAAGTGGGCGCGGGCATCAGCTCGGCTACGACGACGGTCGGCGCCGGCGCGGCGTATCAGTGGTAGCGCAGGGGGAGGTGCGATGCGCGTGGGCGGCGCGAAGAGGGCGTAAGGGGGAGGGCATGGGCGGCATGGGCGGCGGCGCGTAGCGTACGCGCCGCCAGCACCCCGTCGTCGGAACGCGCGAGGTGCAACGCCGGCCTTTATTTGAACAGCTTCATCGCTTGCGAGATCGTATTGACCACGCCCCATGCCAGCGGAATCGTCACGTACAGCCAGAAGATAGCAAGCTTCGCCTTGCTGGACCCAGGCGCGGTTTGAATCTGAGCGGTCGACATGCGGATCTCCTTAGGCGCCTTTGGCGAGTTGTGCATCGGTCATGTGGTGCTTGTCGTCCACACGCTTGACCAGCAGGTTGCAGACAAAGCCGATCACCAGCAGCACCGCCATGATGTGAACGGTCATCGTGTAGGCATCCGCTTTGGCGACGCCGTTCGCCACTTCATACGCGCGAATGTAGTTCACCAGCACCGGCCCGGCGACGCCGGCGGCGGCCCACGCTGTCAGCAGGCGGCCGTGAATGCCGCCGACGAATGCCGTGCCGAACATGTCCGCGAGATAAGCGGGCACGGTGGCGAAGCCGCCGCCGTACATCGACAGGATCAAGCAATAGGCGAGCACGAACAGCGCGATCTGGCCGGACGTCGCGAAACTCGGCACCAGGTAGTACAGCACCGCGCCGAGCACGAAGAACACCGAGTACGTGTTCTTGCGGCCGATCCAGTCCGAAGCCGAAGCCCACACAAAACGGCCGCCCATGTTGAACAACGACAGCAGACCGACGAAGCCGGCCGCCGCCGCTGCCGTCACCGTGTTCGCGAAGCTCTCCTGAATCATCACCGACGCCTGGCCGAGAATGCCGATGCCGGCCGTCACGTTGAGAAACAGGACCAGCCAGATCAGATAGAACTGCGGCGTCTTCAACGCCTGATCGATATGCACGTGGTTACGCGAAATCATCTTCTTCTGGGTGGTCGCGGCGGGCGTCCAGCCGGCCGGCTTCCAGTCGGCGGCCGGCACGCGGATCGCGAGCGCGCCGATCGTCATCGAGATGAAGTACGCGATGCCAAGTACGACGAAGGTCTCGGCCACGCCGACGCTGGTCGCGCTGCGGAAGTGGTTCATCAGCGCCACCGACAACGGCGCGGCGATCATCGCGCCGCCGCCGAAACCCATGATCGCCATGCCGGTCGCCATGCCGCGGCGGTCCGGAAACCAGCGGATCAGCGTCGACACCGGCGACACATACCCCAAGCCGAGCCCGATCCCGCCGATCACGCCGTAGCCGAGATAGAGCAGCGCGATCTGATGCAGGTGCACGCCGAGCGCCGAGACCAGGAAGCCGCCGCCGAAGCAGCATGCGGCGGTAAACATCGTGCGGCGCGGGCCGACGTGTTCGAGCCATTTGCCCGCAAACGCGGCCGATAAACCGAGGAACACGATCGCCAGCGAAAAGATCCAGCCGAGCGCGGTCAGTGACCAGTCATCGGCGGCGGATTGCGTGATGCCGATCACCTTGGTCAGCGGGCCGTTGAACACGGAGAAGGCATACGCCTGGCCGATACATAGATGGACGGCAAGGGCTGCGGGCGGGACCATCCAGCGCGAAAAACCCGGCTTCGCAACGGTGGCGTGCTTCGAAAAGAATGGGACGGAGCCCGGCTTGTCGCCCGGCTCGGTGATGCTGCTCATGGTCGGTCTCCGTTGAAGAATTCTTTGTTATCGGCGTTTCGTACTCGATGCTTGAGGCGCTGCGGTGTAAAACTTGCGGACCGGCGCCTTTTCTATATGCATCTGTTCTTCATGTGACACAGGCAAATTCGCCCGGAATTTTGCTTTGACGAACGATAGGTCGCGCACATCGCATTTGCAATATGAAGCTCCAAAACATAAGGCATTGTCCTGGCGAAAGGCTCCCATACCCGTCCCCGGTCGGCAGCGCGCGCGAGCACCGAACGAACCTGAGGCGCAAAGACAGAACGGGCCGGCCGTGACCACATGCCCACCGCCGATGATGTACACGCGGCGGCGTCCGGAGCGGTCCCAAAGCAGAGAAAAGCACTGAATCGTTATGCAACTCGGCGCCCCACCCAGCAGGCCGATCGCGAGGGAAAATTCGCGCGGCATGTGCAGGTGGGTTCGGCGCGAACGCCGTCACGATATCCGCCGTGAACAACTCGGCGAGGCGCAGGGCGATGATCAGCAGGAACGCTTTCGGATGTCGCAGCAGCGCGCTTCGACGATCGGCAGGCGCACGCCGGCCGCCGCGTGCTAACGTGACAACTGCGATGACAAATGTGGTGACAGATTCACGTAACCAAAAAACAACATTTATTGATATACTACATACCGAATATTGATAAATGCGGCATTGCAGCATATGATTGAGTCATTCGTTCACTCAATCGTTCGGAGTTACAAAGTGGAATTTGCGTCTCTCATGTTTTTCGGTATTGCTGTTGTGGGTTTGGGTGCTGCGGGCACCGTCTTGTTGACCGAGTGGATTCCGCAGCGGGTCGCGCAGCTCGCATCGCGACACGGCCGTTTCGTCGGCTTGGGCGAGGAGCGCGGCGCAGCGGCGCCTGCGCCGTATCGCACGCATGTTCGAGCAGAGGCGATGAATGTCGTCAGAACTTCAAACTGAAACGGTGGCCACTCCGCTCACCTTGTCGTTACAGCCGATCGGCGCGAGCGCAAGCTTGCGCGATCAGGCGTATGCCATGCTGCGGCAGGCGATCGCCGACGCGGACATATACCGGAATCGCGAAGAAGTCCGTCTCGACGAGCGCGTGCTGAGCGAATCGCTCGGCGTGAGCCGCACGCCGGTGCGCGAGGCGATGACCCTGCTGGAACAGGAAGGCTTTCTGCGCATGGTGCCGCGGCGCGGCATCTACATCGTGCGCAAGAGCAAGCGGGAAATCGTCGAGATGATCCAGATGTGGGCGGCGCTCGAAAGTATGGCGGCGCGTCTCGCCACGCTGCATGCCAGCGACGAGGAAATCGCCCGCCTGCGCCACATGTTCGACAATTTCCGCGACGCCACGCCGGCCGAACACATCGCCGAGTATTCGGATGCGAACATCGCGTTTCATCAGGCAATCGTCGAGTTGTCGAAGTCGCAGATCATTCTCGACACGATCAAGAACATCTTCATCCACGTGCGGGCCATCCGGCGCATGACCATTTCGCAGAGCGACCGTGCGTCGCGTTCGATCGTCGATCATGTGCGGATCATCGAGGCGCTGGAGCAGCGCGATACCGAACTGGCCGAGCGGCTGGTGCGTCAGCATTCGCTGGATCTCGCGGCGTTCGTCGAGGCGAATTGCGATTTTCTGGACTGATGGCTGGGTGAGTCTGCGACTGAAGTGGCGGACCGGAAGAAAGGCCCGCGGTGTGAAAACACCGCGGGCCTTTTTGTTTGCGCGGCCCCTCGCGAGGCCTGTTCAGGGCTGAGGGATAAACCTCGCTTGACGACGATAAAAATATGGTATGTGATATATCAACAGCGACGCAGATGCAACGCGAGTCGGTGTTTTCCCTTGGCGGGGCTTGAAGGCCAACGGATTTTTCGCCGCAAAGCCATGACTGACAAGGAATAGCGCCCCACAATCCTGAAGCGGACGTCCTTGAAATTGGGCTTGCTTGAATGTGATATATCACATACGGTATGTAGCACGGCCAGCAAGACGTCGGTGACGACAGGCGCATGTCGAAGCGGATGCGTCCGTCGATGACCATTGCACAACCGAGTGACAGGAGCCAACCATGTCCGCAGTTGTTTCATCCCTGAGTCGGAAACCAGGCAGCACGACAGCCGAGGACACGCTCAGGCAGAAGACCCGCTACGGCCAGCTCGCCAAATACGGCGCAGAGCGTGTCAACGTCGGCAATCTGCTGAGCGATGTGCCGTTCAGCAAGTTCGGCGAAATGCTCGGCGGCCACGGCGAGGAAGTGCGCGATCCGGCGCAGATTGCCGGCGCGTTGCAGCGCGCTCGCGAAGCAATTCATCGTACCGGCCGCTCGGCGGTGGTCAACATCTGGGTCGACCCGCGCGAGTACGCGCCGGGCACGAAGAACCAGACAATGTACAGGTAAATCGCAGCCTTCAGGAGACACGACATGAGCAAAGCACTCGACGGTGTGCGCATTCTCGATTTCACGCACGTGCAATCGGGACCGACCTGTACGCAATTGCTGGCATGGTTCGGCGCGGATGTAATCAAGGTGGAGCGGGCCGGCGCCGGCGACATCACGCGCGAGCAGTTGCGCGATATTCCGGACGTGGACAGCCTGTACTTCACGATGCTCAATCACAACAAGCGTTCGGTCACGATCGATACGAAAAACCCGGAAGGCAAGCAGGTGCTCGAAGCGTTGATCCAGAAATGCGACGTGCTGGTGGAGAACTTCGCGCCGGGCGCGCTGGATCGCATGGGGTTCACCTGGGAGCGCATTCAGGAACTGAATCCATGCATGATCGTGGCGTCGGTGAAGGGCTTCGGTCCCGGGCCTTATGAGGACTGCAAAGTCTACGAGAACGTCGCGCAATGCGCGGGCGGCGCGGCTTCGACGACCGGCTTCGACGACGGCCCCCCGGTCGTGACCGGTGCGCAGATCGGCGACAGCGGCACGGGCTTGCATCTGGCGCTCGGCATCGTCACGGCGCTGTATCAGCGCACGCATACCGGTCGCGGCCAGCGCGTGCTCGCGGCAATGCAGGACGGCGTGCTCAATCTGTGCCGCGTGAAACTGCGCGACCAGCAGCGGCTCGATCGGACCGGCGTGATGAAAGAGTATCCGCAATATCCGAACGGGACGTTCGGTGAAGCGGTACCGCGTGCGGGCAATGCATCTGGCGGTGGCCAGCCGGGCTGGATTCTGAAGTGCAAGGGCTGGGAAACCGACCCGAACGCGTATATCTACTTCATCACGCAGGCGCCGGTATGGGCGAAGATCTGCAACGTGATCGGCAAGGAAGAGTGGGCCACGGACCCCGACTACGCGACGGCACCCGCGCGCCTGCCGCGTCTGAAGGAGATATTCGCCGAGATCGAGCGCTGGACGATGACCAAGACCAAGTTCGAGGCCATGCAGATCCTCAACAAGCACGACATTCCCTGCGGGCCGATCCTGTCGATGAAGGAAATCGCCGCGGAGCCTTCGCTGCGCAAAACCGGCACGATTGTCGAAGTGGATCACCCGACGCGCGGCAAGTATCTGACAGTTGGCAATCCCATCAAACTGTCCGACAGTCCGACGGAGGTCTTGCGCTCGCCGTTGCTCGGCGAGCATACGGATGAAGTGATGGCTGAACTCGGTTATTCGCCTGAGCAGATCAGCGCGTTGCGCACGGCCGGCGCGATCTAGTCGCGCGCAAGCGGTGGTCAACGTCCGAAGTCAACGAAAGATCGTGCGCAAGTGCGCAGGGAGCGATGGATGGATACGTGGATGCGGTTCATGTCGAACGACGGTGGCATCGTGTTCGGCCGGGTCGAAGGCGGCTATCTGCACGAATACGAGGGTCTCGAACGGCCCGTGCCGACTGGCGCGGTGCTGTCGTCGCGCGCGCTGACGCCGCTGGCGCCTTGCGCGCCCGGCAAGATCGTCGCGCTGTGGAACAACTATCACGCGTTGGCGGCGAAGCTCGACAAACCCGTCCCCGCGCATCCACTCTTCCTGCTCAAGCCGGCGGGCTCGGTAATCGGTTCGGGCGAGCCGATCCAGCGACCGCCCAGTTACGCGGGCAAGATCGTTTATGAAGGCGAACTCGGCATCGTGATCGGCCGGCGCTGCCGCAATGCGAGTCTCGACGAGGCGGCCGATGCGATTTTCGGCTACACGCTAGTCAACGATGTGACCGCCGCCGATCTGCTGAATGAGAATCCGCACTTTCCGCAATGGTGTCGCGCGAAAGGATTCGATACGTTCTGCTGTATCGGGCCCGCGATCGTCTCGGGTTTCGACTGGCGGCCAGCGCGTCTCGTGACGATGCTCGACGGCGTCGAACGGCAGAACTATCCGCTCGCCGACATGGTGTTTTCACCGGCTGAGCAGGTGAGCATGATCTCGCAGGATCTCACGCTGGAACCCGGCGATGTGATTGCGTGCGGGACGTCGGTGGGCGTCGGATCGATCAGGGATGGAGCGACGGTGTCGATCACGATCGACGGAATCGGCACGCTCAGCAATACGTTGAGCGTCGCCGGACGCACCGGCACCGGCGCGCAGTCCGGGCCGATCGCAACGGCGGGAGTTGTCTGAGGGCGCAGAAGAATGCGGCTCGTGGGCCGCGTCCTTGCATCGCAATCCAAAGGAGCACGCATGCTGCAAACGTCTGACAGTACCGCGTGGATGAGCGTGTTTTTGACGCTGGCAGCGGCTCTTGCTACCGCGTTGGTGTCTGTGTTGACGGTTGCGCTTGCCGCGGTCGGGCAACGGCTGCTGTACCGCGGATCGACTCATCGACCGTATTGGCACGGGGGTGCGTTGGCCGCCGTGCTCGCAGGATTGCTGGCGGCGGGAACGGGGGCGAGCGACGCGGTGATCGAGGCGTCGGTGGCGGGCGCCGTGTTCGGCGCATGGCTCGTGCGCGGCTGTGATCTGACGCGGCGGCCAGGTCTTATTATGCTGCTGGGCAGCGGCATGGGCCTCGCCGTTATGTCGGGCGGGATAGTGCGCTATCTGTCGGCGGCAACGGGGCGCGCGAATGCCGAGCGAATCGAACTCTATGGCGCGGTATTCATTGGTGCGCTGATCTTCGCCACTTGCGCGATTGCGTTATGCAAACTACGCGGTGCGCTGCAATTGAATCCGGTGACGCGTCCGGGCCACCGCATCGTCAATCTACTCGCGATGTTGCTGTGCGCATGGCTCGGCTACAGCTTCGTGACCGAGCAGGCGCAGCCGTTCGGACTCGCCGCGCTGCTTGCAATGAGCGCGCTGGCATGTTCGCTGGGCGTGCACTTGATGATCAGCCGCGAGTATTCAGCAGCCGGCGATGTGAGCGAAGTGAGCCACGCGTTGCACGTGCATGCGTTTGCCGCACGATGCGGTGGCCTCGCGCTGGACAGGCGAGGACTGCTCGCACAGATCGAGTGGCATGGCGGAGAGGAACCGGCATGGACACTACGCGAGACAGGCACGCTGCGCGCGTCGGCGTATCGGTACCGTCGAGGGGGGCATGACGGCGCGAGCGTGACCCGGCGTCAACGCATGCGCGCCTCGCATCGCCCGACTCATTTCGTCGCGCGCCGCTGAATATGAATAAGCCCAACTATCGAACGGCAAGCGTGAAGCGCAGCGGGACTGACGTGATCGTCAGCCCGCCGACGTTTTCAGTCCGCCGCCGCCGCGAACTCGCTGTAGTACTGATCTTTCTTATGCAAGATAAGTTGCGCGAGAAAGTCGGCATCGTATGCGCGGTGAAGATGGCCGTGATACCGCTCGATGAATGCCGTGATGCGGGCCACTTCGCCACTGAATTCCTTCAGCATGTCGAGTGTCGCGCGGTCCCAGCGAAAGCGCAGGCCGAGGTCACTGAACGCGGCGTTGTAGGCGCTCAGATGAGCGTCGTCGGGGTGGTCGGCGGAAAGACGGGCGGTGCCCGTGCTGGCGGTGCGGGATTCAACCGGAGCGTGGTTCATGATCGGCCTCCTGGGCTGCCAAGTGAGAGAACTCGCTTGCAGCATAGAAGTCCAGAACGATTTGCAATAGTTAAAGTTTTATTGGATTTTCATAACCTACTGCTTATACACGCTCAATTCCTTGACGCGCGTGATCTTCTCGATCAAATCCGCGCCTTCTTCCATCAGGAAGCGTTTGAACGCGACCGCGACCGGTGGCAGTCGTTTGTTCTTGCGGTGCACGACGTACCAGTTGAGCATCACCGGGAAGCTCTCGACATCGAGCACGACCAGGTGCCCCAGCTGCAATTCGAGGCTGATGGTGTGCGCGGAGAGAAATGCGATACCCATGCCGGCGATCACGGCCTGCTTGATCGTCTCGGTGCTTTTGATTTCCATCGCGATCTTCAGGTTGGAGAGACGGCCGGCAAAGCCTTCTTCCATCGAGTTCCACGTATCCGAGCCGCGCTCACGCACGATGAACGCCTCGTTTGCCAATTGACTGAACCTGATGTTGCGCTTGTGGGCAAGCGGATGCGAGGGTGCCGCCACGATCACGTAGGGATGCGGCGCGAACGGCTCGTTGGTCGCGTCGGTTTCGTGCGGGGGGCGCACCATGACCGCGAGATCGGTCTGATTGGTCGCGAGTTGATGCAGCAGTTCCTCGCGATTGTGCACGGCGAGATTGAGCTCGACGCCCGAATATCGGCGCGTAAATTCAGCCAGCAGCCGCGGAAAAAAGTAATCACCGGCACTGATTACCGCGACATTCAGCTTGCCGCCGGAGACGCCCTTGAGCTGACTCATCGCTTCGTCGACTTCGTGGAACTGCTGAATGATCGCGCGGCTGTAGTGGAGCATCTCGGTCCCGGCCGCCGTCAGATAGATCTTTTTGCCCAATTGTTCGAAGAGCGGCAGGCCGGCATGTTCTTCGAGTTGCCGGACCTGGGTGGAGACGGCGGGTTGCGTCAGATGCAATTCCTCTGCGGCGCGCGAGAAGCTCAGGTGTCGCGCCACCGTTTCGAAGACCTTCAATTGCCGCAGAGTCGCATTGCGCATTGTCATCGCCGATATATAAGCAAATGTGAATCGACATAATAACAAACTTTAATTATTAGTAATTCAGCAATCACCCTAGCATGGCTCTGTATAAGAAAGCGAAATTGCCGGCGAAGTATTCGGGTTAACGCTCAGACGCCAGGCGGGGCGGACGAAACAGCCCAGCAAGCTTGTATGTCAATGCATTAATTGTCGGAATAATCGGCTTGCGGAAATCGTGATGCTTTGAGCTTGATGTTTTTTAAAGAAAGTCGAAAAACAAACAATTAAATCTTCCCGAATAGCAAGGCTTTTCGGGTTTAAACCATAAGGTGGGACACCTATAGCGCGGCGTGTCCCCTGAAGGAAACTTCCTTCGGGACGTTGACCCGCCGCACTAAATACATAGTGGAGACAAGGCTCATGGACAATATCACCCAGCAGACTCCGACTCGAATGTTTTGGAGCGGTCGTTGGTGGCAGCTCGTTATCGGCATAGTGTGCATGGCGTTCGTGGCCAATCTGCAATACGCGTGGACGTTGTTCGTGGGACCGATGAACGCCAGGCATCACTGGGGCGAAGCATCGATCCAGCTTGCCTTCACTATCTTCATCCTGACTGAAACGTGGCTCGTGCCGTTCGAGGGCTGGCTGGTCGACCGGTTCGGGCCTCGGCCCGTGGTTGCGGCGGGCGCGGTATGCGCGGGCTTGTCGTGGGTGATGAATTCGTACGCGACGTCATTGGGCGTGCTGTATGCGTCGGCGGTCATCGGCGGGATTGGCGCGGGCGGGGTCTACGGCACGTGTGTCGGCAATGCGCTCAAGTGGTTTCCCGATCGACGCGGTCTCGCCGCGGGTCTGACGGCCGCGGGCTTCGGCGCGGGCGCGGCGATCACGGTGATTCCGATTGCCAACATGATTACGCGCTCGGGCTACGAGCATGCGTTCTTCTTCTTCGGCATCCTGCAAGGCGTCAGCATTCTGTTGCTCGCGTTGCTTCTGGTGAGGCCGGCGCTGCGCCAGAAAGCGATCCGCCCGAGCAAATTCGCGGTGTCGAAGGCCGACTTCACGTCGCGCCAGATGATCAAAACACCGGTGTTCTGGGTGATCTACGTGTCGTTCGTGGCAGTCGCGGCGGGCGGTTTGATGGCGACGGCGCAAATCGGTCCGATCGCGAGAGACTGGGGCCTCGCCCGCATTCCGATGTCGTTCCTCGGCATGACCTTGCCGCTGCTCACCGTCACGCTTTCGATCGATAACATCTTCAACGGCTTGACGCGTCCGTTGTGCGGTTTCGTCTCCGACAAGATCGGCCGTGAAAACACGATGTTCCTGATCTTCATCGGCGAGGGCCTCGCGTTGCTCGGCTTGATGCGGTTCGGCAGCAATCCGTACGCGTTCATGACGTTCGCCGCGCTGATCTTCCTCTTTTGGGGCGAGATCTTCTCGATCTTCCCGGCGATCTGCGCCGATACCTTCGGCAGCAAATATGCAACGGCGAATGCGGGCACGTTGTACACCGCGAAAGGCACGGCGGCCTTGCTCGTGCCGGTCGCATCGGTGCTCGCCGCAGCGGGCGGCTGGAGTCTCGTCTTTATCGTTTCCGCCGTGATCACGATCGCCGCGGGCATCTCGGCGAAGTTCGTGCTCGCGCCGATGCGCGCGCGCTGGATCGAATCGGCCAACGAGCCGCTAGGCGTGCTGGCAGGCGCGGGCAACAACGGCAAGGCTTCACGCCTGAGCCACTGGCCCGAGCAGACCGGAGAATGACGTGAGTGGCTCGCGCCCGCCAGTCTCGTCATGAATGTATCGTTGCAGCAGCTCAAGGTGTTTGTCGCCGTCGCGCGTGAGCGGAGTTTCACGCGCGCGGCGCGCGAGTTCGATCTGACGCAGTCGGCAGTAAGCCGCTGCGTGCGCGAACTTGAAGACGCCGTTGAGTTGAAACTGTTCGACCGCACCACACGCCAGGTTGAACTGACGAATGCGGGCGCAAGTCTGGAGCGAAGAATTGGCCGCTTGCTCGACGAAATCGAATTGACTTTGCTCGCAGAGCGCACGGCTTACGACGGTCATACCGGCGTCGTGGTGCTGGCGAGCAATTCGGTGTTGTCGTCGGGCTGGGTTGCGCAGGCGCTTGCGCGTTGCGCGTCGGCGTTTCCGGAGTTGGTCGTGTCCGTCAGGGATCAGTCGCAAAGCGCCGTGCTCGCGAGTGTGGAACAGGGCGAGGTGGACTTCGGCGTGATTTCGCTGGGCGAACCGTTCGACCACGATTTGCTGCACGCGCAAGTGGTCTTCACGACGCCGCTGCACGCGGTGATCACACCCACGCATCCGCTGGCCCGGTACGACAGCATTGCATGGCGCGCGTTGCGCGAGTGGGGGCTCATCACGCTGAATGCTGACACGGGTGTTCGCGCGGCGCTCGAACTTGCGTTCAACGCGCATGAATTGAAGCGGCGGCCGTTGCAGGAACTTGGCCATGTCGCCGCAGTGTCACGAATGGTCGAGTTGGGCCTTGGCGTCGGCGTATTGCCGGTCGATGCGCATTGGCCGTCGCCGGGTGCAGCGCTAGTGAGCCGGCCGCTGGTTCCGGAAGTGAGCGTCGCCACGTTGCTGGTGCATCGCCGGAATCGTTCCCTTCGACCTAATGCTGCCGCGGCCTGGGCGCAGTTCGCCGCGCCGTCCCCTTCACAAGCCGTCTCGCGCACGTCCGTTGCGCAAAGCCGCACCGTCTTGCACGAGCCTTAGGGTCGGCCTCGATTGCTGGCGCTTCTGTTCAGTCGCCTTCGCCGGCAGTCCGCCACGTAACATCCACGCAAGGAGCTTCATGATGGAAACCGCAACCGACCTCAGACACCATGATCTGCTGATCGACGGCAAGCGCTTGCCGCCAGGCACCGGCGAGTATTCCTTCGATATCAACCCCGCCACCGAAGAGCCGATCGCGCTGGTGGCCCAAGGCAGCGCCGCCGACGTGGATACGGCAGTGCAGGCGGCACGCGCCGCGCTGAAGGTGTGGAACTCGATCCGCGCGGCCGAGCGCGGCCGCATTCTGGCGCGGCTCGCCGGCCTGATGCGCGACAATCTCGACGAACTCGCCGCACTCGAAAGTCTCGACGCCGGCAAGCCAATTGCCGCGGTGATGCGCCAGGACCTCCCAGCCGCGATAGATACACTCGAATACTACGCAGGCTGGTGCGACAAGATCAACGGCCAGGTGGTGCCGGCGCGCCCCGATGCATTGACGTACACCGTGCGCGAGCCGGTGGGCGTGGTCGCCGCTATCGTTCCGTGGAATTTCCCGCTGATGATCGGCATGTGGAAGATCGCGCCGGCGCTCGCGTGCGGCTGCACGCTGATCGTCAAGCCCGCCGAAATTACACCGCTTACCGCGTTGCGCATCGGCGAGCTGGCGCTCGAAGCGGGCGTACCTCCCGGAGTACTGAATATCGTCACCGGCAAGGGACGTGTGGTCGGCGATGCGCTAGTGGCTCACCCGGGCGTCGACAAAGTGACGTTCACGGGCTCGCCGTCGGTCGGGCGCGGCATTTTGCAAGGCGCCGCCGTCAACTTCAAACGCGTCACGCTGGAGCTCGGCGGCAAGTCGGCGAACCTGATCTTCCCGGATGCCAATCTCGACAACGCGGTGCGCGCCGCGGCCTCGGGCATTTTCTTCAATACCGGCCAGGTGTGTTCGGCAGGTTCGCGCATCCTCGCGCATCGCGACGTGTACGACGAAGTGGTCGAACGCCTCGCCGCGCGCGCGAAGTCGATCAAGATCGGCGATCCGTCGGCGCGTGAAACGTCGATGGGCCCACTCATCTCCGCCGCGCAAATGAAGACCGTGCTCGGCTATGTCGAAGCGGGAAGAGCCGAAGGTGCATCGCTCGTGACCGGCGGTTCCCGGATCGGCGAGCGCGGCTTCTTCGTCGAGCCGACGGTGTTCGCCAACGTCGAACACGAAATGCGCATTTCGCAGGAAGAGATTTTCGGTCCGGTTGCCAGCGTGATTCGCTTCGACGACGAAGCCGATGCGCTAAGGATTGCCAACGGTACGTTGTATGGCCTCGCGGCCGGGGTGTGGAGCGCGGACATCGGACGGGTCCACAGGGTGGCGCGGGACCTGAAGGCGGGAACTGTGTGGATCAATACCTACGGCTATACCGACGTGCGTCTGCCGTGGGGCGGGGCCGGCGACTCGGGCTTCGGTCGCGAGCATGGCGATGTCGCGATTGAAAACTTCACCGAGCCGAAGGCGGTGTGGCTGGCGATCGATCAATAGCGCCGGTAGCGGAGTCAACAGAAAAAGGATCGAACGCGTACGGCGTTCGATCCTTTTCCATTGCGGCGCATGCCGCGAACAACGGAACGTCGCGACGCGCCGTTCAATCGCCCTGCAATGCCATCCGCTCACGCAGCTTGATCAGCGCAAGCACCACGTCGATGGTGGGCGTCGGCTCGGCGACGAGGCGGCCCATTTCCTGGACTACCGTCAACAGCGGATCGATTTCCATCGGGCGGCGATTTTCCAGGTCGACCAGCGTCGATGTCTTATGCGCGCCGACTGCGCCCGCGCCATCGATCCGCCTTTCCACATCGACCCGAAAGTGCACGCCGAACTGTTCGGCAATCCGCTTTGCTTCGAGCATCATCGTGCGTGATACCGCGCGCGTTCCGGGGTCGCTGGTGAGCACGTCGAGCGTGGCATGTGTCAAGGCGCTGATCGGGTTGAAGCACAGATTGCCCCACAGCTTGAGCCAGATTTCGTCGCGGATGTTGTCGCGAATCGGCGCTTCGAAACCCGCTGCCTGCATGATTTCGTGCAACTGCTGAATGCGGGGTGTGCGTTCGCCGCTCGGCTCGCCGATCGGAAATTTCTTGCCGTACACATGCTTGATGACGCCCGGCTCGACGATCTCCGCAGCGGGATACAGCACGCAGCCGATCGCCCGTTCGGGACCGAGCTTGGTCCATTGACTGCCGTCCGGGTCGACGCTCGCGAGGCGCGTGCCCGCGAAGCGTCCGCCGTGTTGATGGAAGTACCAATAGGGAATGCCGTTGACACCGGTGACGATCGCCGTGTGCTTGCCGAGCAGCGGCTGCATCGCGTCGACCACGCCGGGCAGCGAATGCGCCTTCAGCGTGATGATCACGAAGTCCTGTACGCCCAGTTCATGCGGGTCGGACGTGCAGCGAACCGGCGCGCTGAAAGTCTCGCCGTCCATGATCAGACGCGCGCCATGTTCGCGCATGGCCGCCAGATGTGCACCACGCGCGATGAAACTCACGTCAGCGCCGGCGCGTGCGAGTTGCACGCCCATCAAACCGCCAATTGCTCCCGCTCCGAAGATACAGATCTTCATGATGCCGCTCCCGTGACTGTGAAAAGCCGCTTGCCCGCTGCCGCAGTCGCCGTGCGCGGCAGCAGGTCACTGTCCGAGCATAAAGGGGCGCGACGAATGCAGATAGTTAAAGTTTGTCGGCAAAAGCATTAGGGATTGTTTATGGACGCGGAGGCTTCACCCCCGCCGCACCAGCAAAAAACTCACTCCGATCGCGGCTAGAAATCCGCCGCAAACGCGATTGAACCAGCGCCGAACCTTCGCGCGCACCAACCATTTCCCGAGATGCATCCCCGCCCACGAATACAGCGCGACCGCCACCCATTCGAGCACCAGGAAGCTCGCGCCGAGCACCGCGAATTGCGGCAGGATCGGCTTCGCGACATCGACGAATTGCGGCAGGAACGCGGTGAAAACCAGAATCGCTTTGGGGTTGCCCGCGGCGACCAGAAACTCCTGCCGCGCGATGCGTCCGAGGGAAGCGTCCTGCGGTTGCGAGGTGTCGATGGCCGGTGCATCGCTGCGCCATAGTTGAATGGCCAGCCAGATCAGGTACGCGGCACCTGCCAGTTTGATCGCCAGAAAGATCCATTCCGACGCGTGCAGCACGACAGCGAGTCCGGTTGCGGCGAGCACCGGCATCATCGCGAATGCGACCAGCCGGCCCGTGCCGCCGACGAATGCCGTCATGAAACCGTGACGCGCCGCCACGTTGATCGACAGCAGGTTGTTGGGCCCGGGGGCGAGGTTGATCGCGAAGCAGGCGGGCAGGAAGAATAGCCAGGCGGTGATGGTCATGATGATTTGCAACGCGAACGTAGGATTCTGAAGAATCGCGCGGCAAGACGGCGCGACACGTCTAACCGGATTGTAGCCAAGCCCGACTGTCGCAATTCGTCAGCTTTAACGCTTGTGCGTTTTTCAGGTGCGTCGTGCCGGTGCGTTCAATTCACGGCTTTGACGAACCCCGGATCGCCAATCAATGCATCGACGCTCAGCTTCACCGTATCTTCAATCGCGATGATGCTATTGGTGAATTTCGGCGACTGCTGTTTCACTGTCTTCGTGGTCGAGAACACGACTGTGCGAGTAGCGGTATCGGTGACCACGTAGCGCATCTTCAACGTCCAGAACGCCGGCGACCGCGCGTCGTCGACTGTGAACGTTTCGATGCTCCCGCTGAGCACGCGCTTGCCGTCGTCGACGTGAAAGCCCGCAATCTGCAAACTGCGCGCGACGCTATTGCGCACGGTTGCGGCAACATCGTCTTTGAGCACGATGCCCGTCATCGCGGTGTTTTCGATGCGATTCGGCGAAACTTGTCCGCTGCGCGCGGGCAGGTAGGCGAAGTCGCGAGTCGGGGCAACGCTAAGCCAGCCGGTAGGATGCGCGGTCGCGCGCGGCGCGCTGCTGTTCAGGCCGAACCACGACCACGAGCACGCGGACAGCAGCAACGGCAGCGCGACGGCGCCGCAGCCCTTGAGCATGGTGGAGCTCAACGGCGAGCGCGCGGCGCTGGTCGAGCGCGGCAAAGGCAGGCCCGGTTGCGGCGACTCAGGCGTTGTGCTGGAAAAAGCGGCAATCGAGGTCAGAGGCGTAGCCCTTTTCAATGGAGTCAACTCTGCAAGAACAGCATGGTAACAGCGGGCCGGGCCCATGGGCGTCCTGAGCGAGGCACGCATCGAATTCCAGCGGCGCTTGAGCAGACGCTCCCGCTTCCTCAGAAGAATCCTGCCTTGCCTTGCGTCATGTCCACCAGCGCTCGCTGCGCATCGTCGAGCGCGTTGACGGGTAACCGGATTGTCATCTTCACCAGCATTGCATAAGCGCTATCCACGAGCGCATAGCCTTGCGCATCTATCCATCGGCGTACTTTGGCTTCGTCCGCATAGCTCACTTCGACGCCCAGCGAAACTTGAGCAATCCTTTCTATTCGCGGCGCGTCCAGTAAAGCGGAAGCGATTGCATCGGTGTACGCGCGCACCAGACCACCGGCGCCGAGCTTCACGCCGCCGTAATAACGCACGACGGCGGCCAGCACGCCGTCCAGATCGTGGTGCCGCAGCACTTCGAGAATCGGCCGCCCTGCGGTGCCGGAGGGTTCGCCGTCGTCGGACATGCCGGACTGGCCACCGGCGAGCAGCGCCCAGCATACATGTGTCGCGGCGGGATGTTCATCGCGCAGCCGACGCAATTCGGCCATGGCGGCATCGCGGTCGGCCACTGGGATGGCAAAGGCGATGAAGCGGCTCTTGCGGATCTCGAGTTCCGCGCTCAACGCCGCGGGCAAAGTGTAGGTGGGCAAGGCAAGGACTTCAGTGGATGAAAAAGTGCAGGCCGCGAACGGCTCCCGCTCGTCATGGTAACGGATCGCTGCCGCGTCACGCGCACGGCTCTACACATCACGTATGCGTTGCCGGAGGCGCCGCGTTTTTCGCCGGCTTGGCGCGTTGCTTCGCCACGGCATGATGTCGGCGCGCCACGTACGGATCGAAGTCCACGCATTGGTCTACAATTCCCGGCTGAACGCGCGCGAGTCCATTGAATGCAGCGCGTCAAGGAGACGACATGCTTGACCTATCTACGTTGGGGACTTTCGTTGCCGTCGTGCTCGGGCTTTTTCTGATTCCGGGCCCGGCCGTGCTGCTGGTTTTGACGCGCACCGTGCATGGCGGACGTAAGGCCGGCATTCTCACCGGCCTGGGTATTGCCGCCGGCGATTTCATGCACACGCTGGGCGCGGCGGTCGGCCTTTCCGCGTTGCTGATGACTTCCGCGCTCGCATTCAACTCGGTGAAATTTGTCGGCGCTGCCTATCTCGTCTATCTGGGCGTTCGCGCGTTGCGCGAGAAGAAGCTGATGAGCAGCCCGCAGATGCCGGCGGTGGCGCCGGTATCGGCCGCGAAAGCGTTCTTTCAGGCGATTCCCCCCGAAGTGTTGAATCCCAAGACCGCGCTGTTTTTTCTCGCGTTTCTGCCGCAGTTCGTGCGTCCCGAACACGGTTCCACGTTTGCGCAGTTCATCACGCTAGGATTGATCTTCGTCGGCATGAGCGCGCTTTACACGACGCTGCTGGTGTTGACCATTGGCCCGGTGGGCAAACTCGTCAAGCGTTTGACGTGGCTGACTCGGTGGCAGGACAAGATTATCGGCGTGCTCTTCATTTCGCTCGGCCTGCGCGTGGCTACGCAAACGCGCTAAGCGGTCGGCGCGAGCGCCTCGTACTGCGACGGGCGAATGCAGTCGCGCTCTGATCAGATATTGCGGCGCTGCCGTCTCAGGCGCCCTTCGCGCGTATAGGCCGTCTGGCTTTGCGTGCGAACGGCGAGCTTGTCCTGTTGGGCGCGGCTCATCGGCCGGGTGTCGTCGATATCGCCCACGCGCAATACTTCCTGCGCAATTCTGATGCGCAGCGTCATCAACGGTTCGCCGCGTTCGACCAGCGCGCGGTCCGCCAGACGGGCCTGCTGGACACCGCTGTCGATCAGGTTGCGCAGTTCCAGCAGCGTGAGCCGCTGCCGCTGGATCTCGAGGATGAGCCGCCGCACCGCTTGCGTGTCGTGCGTGCGCCACCAGGCGCGCAATTCGGTGAGCGTGGGTGGGCCGAAGGGTGGAATACGCATTGCTCAGACGAAAAATACTGTGTTTATGTACAGTATATCCCGTCTTTTTACCAAATCATGTCGACCGTGTCCGCGAGTTTTCACCAAGGGCTGCGAACGCAAGCCTTAGTGAGCCCACGATGACGTGAGCAGGACGAACGAAGAAACTGCGATGATGAAAAGACAGGTGGCGGTGAGCATGTCGTGCGGATAATTCATGGCGTGAACCGTCTACGTGGCGCGGGAAGGGGCACATCATAGGTAGAACGGTCCCGCGCAACTGTTAAGCACTGCAAAGGCGCAGTGCCTCGGCGGCAGCGAATGGCCGAGCAGGCCGCATAGGATCCGGAGGCCACTATGACTGGCGCGGTGTCATCGATTGCAAACACCTTTGCACCGGGACCGGAAATCGAGTTCTGGTTCGACTTCGGTAGCAACTACAGCTACCTCAGCGTGATGCGCATCGACGCACAGGCGGTGGCACACGGCGTGCGGATTCTTTGGCGCCCATTTCTGCTGGGCCCCGTGTTTCGCGACCTCGGCTTCGACAATTCGCCGTTCGTGTTGCAGGAGAAGAAGGGCGCATACGTGTGGAGGGACATGGAACGCCAATGCTGCAAATACGGTCTCGCGCTCACCCGTCCCACGGTCTTTCCACGTGCCGCGCTGCTGGCGATGCGCGTGGCGTTGCTGGGCGCGGATCAGCCATGGATGCCCGCCTACTGCCGCAAGGTCATGCAACTGAATTTCGCCGACGACCGTGACATCGGTTCGGCAGAGGTAGTGAAAGAAGCACTCGACGAACTCGGCTTGTCCGCGCAACAGATCATCGCCGACGCGCAAAGCGAAGCGAACAAGCTGCGCCTGCGCGAGCAGACCAGCATGGCCGCGGCCAAAGGCATCTTCGGCGCGCCGACGTTTTTTGTCGGCGATGAAATGTTCTGGGGCAATGACCGGCTGGACGATGCGCTGGAGTATTGCGCTTTGGCCGCGTCGCGCGGCTAGCGCAATCAATGAGCCGGAGGTGGGTGAATGTTAGTCGTCGCCGTGCTGGCAGAAACGGCGGCCGGGAACGTGTGAGACGACGGCCTGAGCGATTTCGAGCGGTGTGCTCTCCGCGGGGACGACCCGGCGGCTCGATTCGGGCGTGTGCTTCATGGTCCATTCGACGAGCCGGTACGAACGTCCCCAAGGCGGCTGCAGCGGGTCCGAGACCTTGCATGAGTGGATCTGGCGAACCCAATCGTTGCCGGGCATGGCGCGCAGATGCTCGAATACTGTCTCTTCAACCATGGTTTGACTCCTTCTTGGCGGGCGTGCAGCTCGTCTTTCGGCGCGTCGTCGATACCCCTTAAAAAAGTGCCGCCGATGTTCTGGCGGCCCAACAGGGGATGGTGTGCGCCATGGTTGCAGGGAAGAATTAAGCCAAACTTAAGAGGCGGCAAGGGCCTGCGCCGCGAACCGGCCCTCAAGACCTCTGCGCATCGGCCGTTATTACGACGGTTGGGGCCGCTACCCCGCTTCGCCTTCGGGCCTGCATCCTCATAACGTGACGAATCTCGCCCAAACGCCGCTCTCCGACCGGCTTCGCTCGCTAGTCGACACCGTGCAGCACAACGAGCGTACCTTGCGCCGCTTCCAGAACGTCGAGTTGCGTTTGATCGGCGCGCAGGATTTCGCGTCGTTCCTCGACATTCTGTTTAATCATCTGCCGCAGGAATTCTCACTGGCGAGTGTGACGCTGTGGCTCGACGACCGCGCGCCGATGCTGCTCGAACTACTCGAACCGATTGCCTTGCGGGCGCTCGATCATCCGCGCCTGAAGGCTTCGCGCGAGGGCGGACTCGCCGCGCAAGGTCTGTGCGTAGAGGGCCGGCCATGGCTTGGCAGGCCGACCGAACTGGACGACGGCGCGGGCCGCGCATTCTTCGCCGCCGCGCAAATGCCGACGAGCGCGATCCTCTTGCCGCTTGCGGCGGGCGACACCGTCAGCGGCTATCTGTGTCTGGGCAGCGACGACCCGTCGCGTTTCGGCGACGGCATGGCCACGGACATTCTGGAGCGCTTCGCGAGCATCGTGACCGCGAGTCTCGACAACGTCGCGCATCGCGAGCGGCTCAAGCAGCTCGGCATGACCGACTCGTTGACGGGCCTCGCCAACCGTCGCTATTTCGACGAGCGGCTGCGCGAGGAACTGATGCGCGCGGCGCGCTACGGAGTGCCGGTATCGTGTCTTTTAATTGATATCGACAGCTTCAAACGCATCAACGATAGCTACGGTCATCGGAGCGGCGACCGTGCATTGGCGGCAGTGGCGGCCTGTGTGCGGCAGCAGGTGCGGCTCGGCGATACCGTCGCGCGCTACGGCGGAGAAGAGTTCGCCGCGCTGCTGCAAGGCGATCGGGCCGATGCGCTTATCGTCGCCGAACGTGTGCGGCTGGCGGTCGAACGACTTGATCTGCAGGACGGTCATGGCGAACGCATTGCGTTGACCGTGTCGATCGGCGTCGCGGCGCGCATCGCGGGCGGTGCGCCGGCCGACGCGGTTTCGCTCGGTCGCGCGATGATGGAGGAAGCCGATCGCGCGATGTATCAGGCCAAACACAACGGGCGCAATCGCGTCGAGGCGCTGGTGAAAGCGGGCAGCGATGAAGCGGCACGCTGAGTTTGGCCGCTGATTTGCCACAAAACACTGCATGAATCGCGATCGTCGTGCCAGGCGCTGCAAACGTGCTTCAAACGCCCGGCGCATCCGGCGGCACTCCCAGCAATTGCAGCGCGCCGCCCGTCACTCCGCTGAACACCGGCCCGGCCACCGTGCCGCCGTAAAAACCCTTGCCGGCCGGATCGTCGATCATCACCGCGACGATCAGCCGAGGGTCGCTCATCGGCGCCATGCCGACGAACAGCGCGCGGTAGCGGTTCTTCGCGTAAGCCGCGCCGACCTGTTTGCGCGCCGTGCCGGTCTTGCCGCCGATCCGGTAGCCCTTCACCGCCGCTGCGCGTCCCGTACCGCCTTCGCCGGTCGCCATTTCCAGCATCACGCGGATCGCCCGCGCGGTGGCCGGCTTCGTCACTGCGAGGTCGCGATCGGCGGACGGCGGCTGCGCGGCGGCGCCCGTCGCATCGCGCAGCAGGCTCACGCGCTGCATCGTGCCGTCGCCGGCATACGCGGTGTAGACCTGCGCGATCTGCAGCAGCGAGGCTGACAGCCCGTAGCCATACGCCATGGTCGCCTGTTCGATCGGGCGCCAGCGTTTGTACGGACGCACCTTGCCGGACGCGACGCCCGGAAAGCTCAGTACGGGCCGCAGGCCGAGCCCGTATTGCTGGTATTTGGTCCAGATCATCTCGGCCGGCAGATTCAGCGCGAGCTTGGCGAGCGCGATATTGCTCGACTTCTGCACCGCTTCGGAAACGGTCATCACGCCGTGATTCGACGTGTCGTGAATCACGGCCGGCCCGATCCTGTACCAGCCGGGCGCGGTGTCGATCGCGCTTTGCGGCCGCACCTTGCCCTCGTCGATCGACAACGCGACCACCACCGGCTTGATCGTCGAGCCCGGTTCGAAAGTGTCGACCACCGCGCGGTTGCGCAGTTGGCGGCCGGTCAGGCGGGCGCGGTCGTTCGGGTCGAAGCTCGGGTAGTTGGCAAGCGCGAGAATCTCGCCGTTGCGCGCATCGAGCACCACGACGCTGCCGGCTTCAGCGTGATGTTTCGCAATCGCTTCCTTCAGTTGCGCGTACGCGAGCTGCTGGATGCGCCGGTCGATCGTCAAATGGATCGTGTCGCCGTTTCGCGCGGGCACCAGAGGCCGCGTCTCGGACACCACGCGGCCAAGCCGGTCGCGGATCACCTCGCGCTGGCCCGGCACGCCGAGCAACTGCTCGTTGGCGGCCAGCTCGACGCCTTCCTGGCCGTTATCCTCGATATCCGTGAAGCCGACCACGTGCGCGGCCGACTCGCCTTCGGGATAAAAGCGTTTCGAATCCGCGATCCGCGTGATGCCGGCGAGGCCCAGGCGGGATAGATGCGCGGCGGTGTCGGCGTCCACCTGGCGTTTGAGCAGTACGAAAGTCTTGTCGCCGTTCAGACGCCGGTGCAGTTCCGCGAGCGGCAGGTCGAGCAGCTTCGACAGCGGCGCGACGGCGGCCGCGTCGATCAGCTTCGGCGACGCCCAGATTTCATACGTCGCGAGGCTGACGGCGAGCATCGAGCCGTTGCGGTCGACGATCCGTCCGCGGGTCGCGTCGAGTTCGATGGTGCGCTGATAGCGCTTTTGACCCTGGTCGACGTAGAAGTCCTGGTTCACCACCTGGACCCAGAACGCGCGGGCGGCCAGCGTGGCGAACGCGCCGAACACCAGCAGGACGATGAGTTTCGAACGCCATGCGGGCAAACGCGCGGCCAGCAGCGGGTTCTTCGCGACGGGCGCGTACGGATCATGCGGCTGCGATTTTTTCTGGGTCATTGGGTGCGGATAACGGACTCGATTAACTTGCATCTACGCCGGCCGGATCGGCGGCGAACGGCTTGAGTTGGCAAATGTCGCGTGGGCCGAGACGACGACGGCGGGCTCGTGTTCAGCCTTGGCCGTGTCCGGATTGTAATTAGAACGTAATCTCGATGCGAGCTTCATGCAAGCGGAGAGTGGCAGGCAGCGCGGCGTGCAAGGTGCCGCTGCCCAGTGCAATGCTGAGGGTGCCGGCCGAGGCGCAGGCCGAAGCGTTGCTTGCCGCCGCGTAGGCTCATCGGCGCGTCGGTGGTGGCTCCGGCAACGCTCACTGGCAAATGCAGGAGATGCAGCAGCATGACACGAGCGCTCGGCCGGCTCGACTGAGCCGCGCTTGCGCGTGGCCGGGTCAGCGTGGGTCGTACCCTCCCGCGGGGCGGAACGCAGCCGTTGCGCGATGGGACTTCGGAAAGCATTTGCCGCGTGCGGCGAGCGTGGCGAGACGAGGCGTGAGATACAGAACGGCTGCATGCCGAGAAACAAAAAAGCCGCGCGGACTTGCAAAATCCGCGCGGCTGATTCGTTCGATCAATGCGTCGACTCCGACGCGGCGTGTTAAAGAGGCGCTCACTGCCTTGTCGAGCGCCTTCTTTTTTAGGTGCTGCTCTTTAGCGTCACCTCAATCCTAAAGCCGGCAACGCGAAACTCGCAATCGCCTCGCGCAGCACACTCACCTGGTCCTTCAGCGAATGAGCCGCGGCCGCGGCCTGTTCGACGAGCGCCGCGTTCTGCTGCGTCACCTGATCCATTTCGCCGACCGCGCGATTGACCTGCTCGATGCCCGCGCTCTGCTCGCGCGAAGCGTTGCTGATCTCTTCGAGAATTTCGTTCACGCGACGCACCGACTGCACGATCTCGCCCATCGTCGAGCCCGCGTTGGCGACCAGCGACGCGCCGGTTTCGACGGTATCCGTCGAAGTTTCGATCAACGCCTTGATCTCCTTGGCCGCCGTCGCCGAGCGCTGCGCGAGGCTGCGCACTTCGGCGGCGACCACCGCGAAGCCGCGTCCCTGTTCGCCGGCGCGGGCCGCTTCGACGGCCGCGTTGAGCGCGAGAATGTTGGTCTGGAACGCAATGCCGTCGATCACGCCGATGATGTCGCCGATCTGTCTGGAGCTGGCGGTGATCTCGCCCATCGTGCGCACCACGTCGTCGACCACGCGGCTGCCGCGCGTGGCGACGTCCGCGGCCTGGCCGGCGAGCTGCGCGGCCTGCATCGCACTGTCCGCGTTCTGCTTCACGTTGACGGTCATCTGGTCCATGCTCGACGCGGTTTCGACGAGGGCCGCGGCCTGTTCCTCGGTGCGTTGCGAGAGGTCCGTGTTGCCGGCGGCGATTTCGGTCGCGCCGACGTTGATGTTCTCGGTGCCCAGACGCACGCGCGACACCGTTTCGACCAGACCGGCCTGCATGGTCTGCAGCGCATGCAGCAGGCTGCCGGTGTCGTGCGGGGCGACCGGCATGCGCGCCGCGAGATTGCCCTGCGCCATCAGCTGCGCGTGTTCGACAGCCACTTCGAGATCGCCGCCGAGCGAGCGGCGAATACTGCGCAGCACCAGCAGCATGACCGCCGTGGCGATGGCGCCGAGCGTCACCGTGATCGCGAGCCAGCGCAACAGATTGGCGTAGAACGCGCTTTGCACGTCGTCCATGTACATGCCGGTGACGAGGTACCAGTCCCACGGCGCGAAGTGCACCGAGTAACTCGTCTTGGCCACCGGTTGTTCGCTGCCGGGCTTGGCCCATAGATAATCGATGAAGCCGCCGCCGTCGTGATTGCCCGCGTTGACGATATCGACGAACAGATGGTGGCCCGCCGGGTCGGCGAACTGCGCGAGGTTCTTGCCGACCAGTTCCTGCTTGAACGGGTGCATCAGCATGACCGGCTGCGAATCGTTGACGGAGATGTAGCCGTCCTTGCCGTAGCGCATGGCCGCCAGCATGTCGAGCGCCTGCTGCTTCGCATCGGCTTCGGAGAGCGTGTGCTGTTGGGCCAGCGTGTAGTAGCGGGCGACGATGTGGTTGCCCTGATCGATCAGGGCGGCCAATTGATCACGGCGGTCCGAGATCATCGACGCACGGTTTTGCCATGCGCCGAAGCCGCCGATCAGAATCAGGCCGATCCAGAGAACGGCAATCATGGAAGCCAGTTTTTTGTTCAGAGTCATAGCAATGAGCTTTGTTTTTGCAAGGGGATCGATCGGTGTTGAGTTCGCTTTTGGCGATTGGCTTGTTGCTCACTGTGTTTACGGCATGCCGGTGTTTGCTCCGCAGGCAGGGGAAACCCGCTGTTTTCGTTTGTTATTCGTCTGATTTATAGGGGAATTTCGGCTTGGTTATATATTTTAATGATTCGCGGAAAAAATGTTTATTAGTTTCCGATTGCCGGTTTTATTCGCGCCCGAGAAAAACCGGGAAGTTTGGATTAGTTACCGGGCGTCCCTAAAGCCGCGTGTTGGGAATTCAATTCCGCTCCGACGATTTAGAAGTCGAATTCATTTGAAAAGCGCGCCAGCCATTGCCTGGCATGATCTATGTCAATACGCCACGAAACGCCAATCAAATACCAAATACTTCGGGTATTGGGAGGATGCAAAAAACAGCACATTTTTCCACTTAACCGCAACGCGCAAAAACTCGGGTCGGCGAAAAGACGAATAAATAAAATTCCGCTATAGTCGCCATTTTCCAGTCGCCAGCCGGGCAAAAGAGCACCAATAAGCCCGCCATTCCGGAGTAAAGAAAATGAATGCCCGCCAACCCGCCTTTATCGCCGCGTCCCGTAGCGCGCGCCTGCGCCAGATGCTCGTCAGCAACGAACTCGAGTTCATGATGGAGGCCCATAACGGCCTGTCCGCGCGAATCGTCCGTGAAGCCGGCTTCAAGGCGATCTGGGGCTCGGGCCTCGCGATCTCCGCCCAATACGGCGTGCGCGACAATAACGAAGCAAGCTGGACCCAGGTGGTCGACACGCTCGAATTCATGGCCGACGCCAGCGATCTGCCGATCCTGCTCGACGGCGACACCGGCTACGGCAACTTCAACAATGTGCGCCGTCTCGTGCGCAAGCTCGAACAGCGCGGCATTGCGGGCGTCTGTATCGAAGACAAGCAGTTCCCCAAGACCAACAGCTTCATCAACGGCGAAGCGCAGCCGCTTGCCGATATGGACGAGTTCTGCGGCAAGATCAAAGCCGGCAAGGATTCGCAGTCCGACGAAAACTTCTCGATCGTGGCGCGCGTCGAGGCGCTGATCGCGGGCTGGGGCATGGACGAGGCGCTGCGCCGCGCGGAAGCCTATCGGCAAGCGGGCGCGGACGCGATTCTGATTCACAGCAAGCTCTCACGCCCCGATGAAATTCTCGAGTTCGCGCGCGAGTGGGCCGGCCGCGGTCCGCTCGTGATCGTGCCGACCAAGTACTACAGCACGCCGACCGAGGTGTTCCGCGAAGCGGGCATCAGCACGGTGATCTGGGCGAACCATCTGATCCGCGCGGCGACCTCGGCGATGCAGGCCGTCGCGAAGGAAATCCATTCGAGCGAAACGCTCGTCAACGTCGAAGACAGCATTGCCGCCGTCAACGAAATCTTCCGCCTGCAGGACGCCGACGAATACTCGGAAGCCGAAGACCGCTATCTGTCGAGCGGCCGCGCGGCCGGCGCCGCCGTCGTGCTCGCCGCGAGCCGCGGCAAGGGACTCGAAGCCGTCACCGAAGACCGCCCGAAAGTGATGCTGCCGATCGCCGGCAAGCCGCTCTTGCGCTGGCTCGTCGACGCATTCAAGAAGCAGGGCGTCAACGACATCACGGTGGTCGGTGGCTATCGCGCCGATGCGATCGACACGGCGGGCATCAAACTCGTCGTCAACGAACAGCATGCGCAGACGGGCGAACTCGCATCGCTCGCGTGCGCGCTCGACAATCTGGCGAGCGATACGGTCATCTCGTACGGTGATCTGCTGTTCCGCAGCTATATCCTGCGCGATCTGGTGGAGAGCGAAGCGGCGTTCAGCGTGGTGGTGGATTCGTCGCTGACCGATACGGAAAACGCCAGCGTGCGCGATTTCGCGTGGTGCTCGGCGGGCGACGACCGGGGTCTGTTCGGCAACAAGGTTCTGCTGCGTCACGTGTCGAGCGGGCAGCACGCGTCGGCGGCGATCGCATCGCAAGCGCCGCATGGCCGCTGGGTCGGTCTGTTGAACGTGCGCGAGGCCGGCCGCGAGCGGCTCCAGGCGGTGATGAGCCGCTTGCGGGCGCGCGCGGATTTCGCTTCGCTCGACATGCCCGCGCTGCTGAACGCGTTGATCGAAGCCGGTGAAGCGATCGAGGTGCAATACGTGCATGGCCACTGGCGCGGTGTGAACGATCTCGATGACTTCCGTCGCGCCGGCGATTTCGCGCACGCGCAAGCGCCGTTCGCGGCCACGACCGGCCACGCGGCGAAGAACACCAGGAACACCACGAACGGAGCCACGCGATGATCGAAGCCGCACAATTCGTCGAGGCCGCGCGCGAACGCGGCTTCGACTGGTACGCGGGCGTGCCGTGCTCGTATCTGACGCCGTTCATCAATTACGTGCTGCAGGACGAGTCGCTGCAGTACGTGTCGGCGGCCAACGAAGGCGACGCGGTCGCGCTGATCGCGGGCGTCACGCTCGGCGCGCGCAACGGCCGGCGCGGCGTCACGATGATGCAGAACTCCGGGCTCGGCAACGCCGTGAGCCCGTTGACCTCGCTCACGTGGACCTTCCGTCTGCCGCAACTGCTGATCGTCACGTGGCGCGGCCAGCCGGGTGTCGCCGACGAACCGCAGCACGCGCTGATGGGACCCGTCACGCCCGCGATGCTCGACACGATGGAGATTCCGTGGGAGACCTTCCCGACCGAAGCCGACGCGATCGGTCCGGCGCTGGATCGCGCGATCGCGCACATGGATGAAACCGGCCGCCCGTACGCGCTCGTGATGCAAAAAGGCAGCGTCGCGCCGTACCAGTTGAAAGTCAGCGGCTCACGCGCGCGCCGTGCGGCGGTTGCGCCGCGCGCGCAGTTCCGCGATGTCGCGGCGGACGAACTGGCTTCGCGTCACGACGCGTTGAAGAAAGTGATTGCCCACACGCCGCTCGACTCGACCGTGGTACTGGCGTCGACCGGATTTTGCGGACGCGAACTCTACGCGATCGACGATCGTCCGAACCAGTTGTACATGGTCGGCTCGATGGGTTGCGTGACGGCGTTCGCGCTCGGTCTCGCGCTTGCGCGTCCCGACTTGCACGTGGTCGCGCTCGACGGCGACGGCGCCGCGCTGATGCGCATGGGCGCGTTCGCGACACTCGGCGCGTACGGTCCGGGCAATCTCACGCACGTGCTGCTCGACAACGGCGCGCACGACTCGACCGGCGGTCAGGCGACGGTGTCGCCGCAAGTCTCGTTTGCGGGGGTGGCCGCCGCGTGCGGTTATGCGTCGGCGGTTGAAAGCGACGACCCCGCCGTGATCGACGAGCTCTTCAATACGCCGCTCGCCGACGGGCCGCGCTTCGCGCGCCTCGCGATTCGCCGCGGCACGCCGGAGGGCCTGCCGCGTCCCACCATCACTCCGCCCGATGTGAAGACGCGCCTGATGCGCCACATCGGCGCCGCCTGAAAGGAGCCTCCATGCTGCTGCTCAATCCCGGCCCGGTGACGCTCACCGAACGCGTTCGCAACAGCCTGTTGCAGACGGACCTGTGCCATCGCGAAAGCGAGTTTTTCGACTTGCAGGAAGAGGCCCGCACGCGTCTCGTCGATCTCTACGGACTCGACGCCAGCGAATGGCAGGCGGTGCTGATGACCGGCTCCGGCACGGCCGCTGTCGAAAGCATGACTGCCGCGCTGGTGCCGCAAAACGGCAAACTGCTGGTGGTGGAAAACGGCGTGTACGGCGAGCGCATTTCGCAGATCGCCACGCAGTACGGAATCGCGCACGAGTCGCTGAAGCACGACTGGATGCACGCGCCGGACCTGGGGAAAGTCGCCGGACGCCTCGCTGCGGACAAGGCGTTCACGCACGTCGCGGTGATTCACCACGAAACGACCACGGGCCGTCTGAACGAACTGGCGGCGCTCGGCGCGCTTTGCCGCGAGCACGGAGTGCGCCTGCTGGTGGACGGCGTGAGCAGCTTCGGCGCCGAAGCGATCGACTTCGCCGATAGCAGTCTCGACGCGGTCGCGGCCACCGCGAACAAATGTCTGCATGGCGTGCCGGGCGCGTCGTTCGTGCTGGTGCGCCGCGCCGCGCTCGCGCGGGCGGCAAGCCGCACGTACTACCTGGATCTCACGCGGCTCGCGCGTTTGCAGGATCAGCGCAACACGCCGTTCACGCCGTCGGTCCACGCGTACTACGCGCTCGTCGAAGCGCTACGCGAACTCGCCGACGAAGGCGGCTGGCGCGCGCGTCACGCGCGTTATGCGGCGCTTGCGGAACAGGCGCGGGCGGGGCTGGCCGAGCGGGGCATCGGCAGCGTGTTGCCGGCGCAGCAGTCGTCGGTGGTGCTGCGCGCTTACCGGCTGCCGGACGGCATCGCGTATCCGCAACTGCACGACGCGCTGAAGGCGCGCGGCTTCGTCATCTATGCAGGGCAGGGCGGCTTGTCGGCCGAACTGTTCCGCATCTCGACGATGGGCAATATCCAGCCCGCCGATATCGACTGTCTGCTGCAGGGCTTTAGCGAACTGACGCGCTGATTCAAGCGCCGTCCGCGTCGCACGAGCCGCCCGGCGCGAAACCCTCACACGGGGTCTTTGTCCGGCGGTCCATCGGGCCGCTGCGGCTCCTCGACGTGATGGCCCGGCGACGGCGGCACCAGCGGGTCGGCCTCCGGATCGCGGTTCGGATCGGCGTTGGGGTCGGGAATTGGACTGGTATGCATGTCGTAGCTCATTGCATCCCCTGTAGTTGAACTGCGCCGGGTGCGGGCGATGCTGCTCGACCGGGCGCTGGCAATGTCACTTCTAGCGTAGGCGTTTCCGCCGCGCTTCGCCGCTTACTTTTTCGTGCGACGGCCCACGCTCAGCTGCCAGTAACGCTCGGTGGCGAAGATGTCGTCGTAGTTGCCCGCGCCGAACGCGCGCAGCTGGCTGGCATACGCATGCACCGCTTCACGCTTGAGTTGCGCGCGGCGTTGCAGGTCGATCGTATGGCCCGCGCTCGGATGAGCCGGCGTCGCCACGATGCCGCGCTGCGCGAGATCGGCGAGCCGCGCCTGCACCACGCCGGGCGTGCGCCGGTGAATCGCTTCCTCGTAGCCAAACCATTCCAGATGCGAGAGCCGCGGCAGGATTTCGCAGCAGGCTTCGAAGACGCGCGCGTGATCGTCGTGATGCAGGCCGAGCGGCATCAGCAGGGTGTTCGCGGTGCTGCGATAAATCGTTTCCTCGAGCGCCGCCGCCATTTTGCTGATCGACGGCGAATCGGCATACTGGCTGTCACTAAACGGCATGCGCAGCGGAATCGCGTCGAGCATCTCGAGCGCGCGGTTGTCCTCCAGCGTGCGTTCGTGGACCGCCTCGCGGGAGCTCGCGAAGCCTGATTTTGCATCCCACGCGGTATGCATGTCGTGCTCGGGCGGCGCGGCGAATACCGTGCAGACCGCCGCGTCGGGATGCGCAGCGAGCAACGCGCCGCAACTGAAGACGGCGTCGTCGAAATGGGGCGAGACAATGAACAGGCGTGGGCTGGTTTCGCTCATGGGCGTGTAGGGATTCGAGGCGTGGCTGGCTGCGTGGGGCGCGTCGGCTCGCGTGGGAAAAACATGGCGTCACCTCAGCTTAGGCGCAATCAGGGCGGATTGCGCGCGGTTGTGGGGTGTGCAAACGGCGTGCCTGGAGAGTGCTTCTGTTGGTCTTTTTTGCTGATTGGCTCCCGCAGTCCCACCACCGTCGTAGGGCAGAGGACTCCGGGTGAGCACACGCGGTGAAAAACGCCAGCCCATGCGGAGAAGACACTGTATGGAGATACAGCATTTGCCCAAACGTCCGATTCCATCAAGCTCACGCAGCAATCCCCGCGCTCCAGGCGCTGCCGCTTACCTACCGGCACGCCTCACACCTCGCGTAAATCCTCCGGCGTATCCACATCACGCAAAATCCCCGGATCGCGGACATCGACCCGCGTCACGCGCTGCGACATCAGCAGCGATTTCGCGCCGGTGTCGCCGTCGAGCGCCAGCAGCGCGTCGCGATGCTCGACGCCGAAGCCGACCGGATGCCCGCGCTGGCCCTCGTAAAACGGCGCGACGAGCGACGCGCCGTCGTCGAGTGCGCGCGCCACCGCTTCGATCGTCGTGGTGGCGATGCGCGGCATGTCCGCGAGGGCGACGATCCAGCCTTCGGCGTCGTCGCTCGCCTCGATGCCTGCGGCGAGACTCGCGCCCATGCCGCGGTTGGCGTCGGCGGCGAACACCACGTCGCAACCGGCGTCGTTCAAAAGACGTGCGAGGGCGTCCGAGCCCGGCCGCACCACGGCCAGCACCCGCGTCACGACTCGCAGCAGCCGATGCGCGGATTCATGCGCCACTGGCGTGCCGTCGGGCATTCGCGCGAGCAGTTTGTTGTGCAGACCTTCCGGATCGAAGCGCGAACCGAAGCCGGCGGCGAGCAAGACGCCAGTAGCGAGCGAGGCGTAAGGCATGGGCGGACACCGGTGGGGAACAATGACACCGATTGTGCGATGCAACGCGGGCTCCGGCAAGCGGGAATGCTGGGGCATGACGAGGGCGGGGCGTTGCGGTTAAATCAGTCCCCGCTCAAACCATTGTCCCTCCCATCACCTTATCCAAGGTAACCGGCAAATCCCGCACCCTAACCCCGGTAGCGTGATACACCGCATTCGCAATCGCCGCCGGCACCCCGGTAATCCCGATCTCCCCAATCCCCCGTACTCCCAGCGAGTTGATATACGGATCGGGCCGATCGATGAACGTAATATCGAGCGACCCAATATCCGCATTCACCGGCACGTGATACTCCGCGAGGTTCGCATTCGTGAAGCGCCCATAACGCGTATCGAGCGAGCTCTCTTCCTGCAGCGCCGCCCCCACGCCCCACACGATGCCGCCCATCAACTGGCTGCGCGCGGTCTTCTGGTTGAGCACGCGCCCCACGTCATACACGGCGACCACGCGCGGCACGCGGATCGTGCCAAGCTCGGCATCGACATGCACTTCGACGAATACCGCGCCGAACGAGTGAAACGAGTACTTCTGTTTCTCGTCGCCGGGCTTCACCGTCGAGCTCGCCTCGATCGGCTTGCCGCCCGAGCGCGCGATGATCGCCGCCGCCGGATCGCGCCTGGCGGGTTGCGTGCGGCTCACCACCCAGCCGTTATCCACGGTGATGTCGTCGAGCGCGATGCCGTGCACCGGCGAAGCGGGATCGGCGAGCGCCAGCGCGATCAACTGACTGCGGGCCTGGCTGGCCGCCTCGCGCACGGCAGGCGACACGCTCGCCGCCGACTGCGAGCCGCCCGACACCGGCGCGCGCGGCAGCGTCGAATCGCCGAGCGCGAAGTGGATGTTCTCGGGCGCGAAGCCGAGCGTGTCGGCGGCCACCTGGGTCATCACCGTGTAGGTGCCGGTGCCGATGTCCTGGGTGCCCGAAGCGACCATCGCGGTGCCGTCCGGCAGAATCCGCGCGATGGCCGAGGCTTCGCTGCGATTGGCCGGATAGGTGGCGGTCGCCATGCCCATGCCGATCAGCGTGCGGCCGTCGCGCATCGAACGCGGCGCGGCAGTGCGCCGCGACCAGCCGAATTTTTGCGCGCCGATCTGATAGCACTCGCGCAGCGACTTGCCCGACCACGGCTTGTTTTCCTGCGGATCGGCCTCGGCGTAGTTCTTCAGACGCAGCGCGAGCGGGTCCATTTTCAAGGCGGCCGCGAGTTCGTCCATCGCCGATTCGAGCGCGAACGAGCCGGTGGTTTCGCCCGGCGCGCGCATGAAGGTCGGCGTGCCGAGATTGAGCGGCACGATCCGGTGCGTGGTCACCTGATTGGGGACCGCGTACAGCATGCGCGTGACCATGCAACAGGTCTCGGTCCAGTCCTCGATTGTGGAGGTATTGGAGAAGCTGTCGTGGCGCATCGCCGTCAGCGTGCCGTCCTGACGGGCGGCGATCGTAAAGTGCTGCTCGGTACGCGGGCGCGCGCCGACCGGGCCGAACATCTGCGGCCGTTCGAGCACGAGCCGCACCGGACGCCCGGTCTGCTTCGCCGCCATCGCGCACAGCGACACATGCGACCACGACGAGCCCTTGCAGCCAAAGCCGCCGCCGATGAACGGCGAGATCACGCGCACGTCGCCAAGCGGGATGCCGAACACCTTGGCGACCGCTTGCGCCGCGCTGCTCACGCCTTGCGTCGAATCGTAGAGCGTGAGGTGCGGGCCGTCCCAGCGCGCCATCGTGGCGTGCGGCTCCATTGGGTTGTGATGCTCGATCGGCGTGGTGTAGGTCGCATTCACTTGGACCGTGCCGCTTTGCATGCCGTCTTCGAAGCTGCCGCGCTGCGTGTCGGTTTGCCGGCCTTGCGGTTTGTCCGGCGCGTGCGCGTTCGGTTTGGCCTGCGCGAAGTCCACGGTCGCCGCGGTGCTCTGATAGACGACGCGCAACTGACGCGCGGCATCGGTTGCGTGTTCGAGCGTGTCGGCGACCACGACCGCAACTGGCTCGTTGCTGTAGTGAACCTCGTTGTCCTGCAGCAGCGACAGCCGCCGGCCGGCCGGCGGCGCGAGCGTGGGCCTGCCGCCGTTCGGCAGGCGCGGCGCGTTCTGATACGTCATCACCAGCAGCACGCCGGGCACGGCTTGCGCGCGGCTCGCGTCGATCGAGGCGATGGTGCCGCGCGCAATCGTGCTGGTGACGAGCACCGCGTGCGCGAGACGCGCTTCGGGGAATTCGGCGGCATAGCGTGCTTCGCCGGTGACTTTGAGCAGACCGTCGATGCGGTCGACCGGTTGGCCGATCAGGTTCATGCCACACCTCCATCGCGTGCTGCGGCCTGGTTGATCGCGCGCACGATCGCGCGTTGCGCGAGCTGCACCTTGAAGCGATTCTCGTGCTGCGGCCGCGCGTCGCTCAACGCGGCAGCGGCGGCGTTTTTCAGCGTGGCCTGCGAAAGCGGCTGACCGTTGAGCATCTGTTCGGCGGCGCTCGCGCGCCACGGCTTGTGCGCGACGCCGCCCAGCGCGATGCGCGCGATCTGCACGCGCTCGCCGTCCATCTGCAACGCGGCGGCCACCGACACCAGCGCAAATGCGTAACTGGCGCGGTCACGCACTTTCAGATAGTGGGAGTGCGCACTGAAGAGCGGCGGCGGCAGATCGACCGCGGTAATCAGCTCGCCGGGCTGCAAGGTGGTGTCCACATCGGGCCGGTCGGCGGGCAGACGGTGGAAGTCGGCGAACGCAATGGTGCGCTCGCCGGCGGGGCCGCTCACGCGCACGACGGCGTCGAGCGCGGCGAGCGCCACGCTCATATCCGACGGATTCACCGCGATGCATTGCGGACTCGCGCCGAGAATCGCGTGTGTGCGATTGCGGCCGTCGAGCGCCGCACAGCCGCTGCCCGGCGTGCGCTTGTTGCATTGCGTGAAGGCCGTGTCGTAGAAGTAACCGCAGCGCGTACGTTGCAGCAGATTGCCGCCGACCGTCGCCATGTTGCGCAATTGCGCCGACGCGCCCGCCAGCAGTGCTTGCGACAGCAACGGGTATTGCTCTCGCACCAGCGCGTGATTCGCCGCGTCGCTATTGCGTACCAGTGCGCCGATACGGATGCCGCCATCGGGGAGCGTCGTCACCGTGTCGAGTCCGTTGATATGCGTGATGTCGATGAGCCGTACCGGCCGCGCCACACCGCCCTTCATCAGATCGAGCAGATTGGTGCCGCCGCCGATGAAGACGGCGCCCGGTTGTTGCGCCGCGCGCACGGCGCCCGCGACGTCGCCGGCGCGTTCATAGGAGATCGCATCCATGCTGGTCGCTCCTTATGTAGTGCGGTGGTTCGTGTGGACGTTGCGAAGCTCGTCGCCATGGCCGTTGCCACTTGCACCAATCGCACCCGGCGCATCCTGCATGGCAGCGCTGCCGCTTTGGCTGCCGCCGTCGTGCACCGCGCGCACCGCGGCCACGATATTCGCGTATGCGCCGCAGCGGCAAATGTTGCCGCTCATCCGTTCGCGGATCTCGTCGTCGGAAAGTTGGGCGGGGCGGGCACGCACATCGGCCGTCACGGTGCTCGCCGCGCCGTAGCGGAATTCATTGAGTAGAGCCGTCGCGGAGCACAACTGGCCCGGTGTACAGTAGCCGCACTGAAACGCATCGTGTTCGATGAACGCGCGTTGCATCGGGCTCAATGCGTCGTGCGTGGCGAGCCCCTCGACGGTCGTGATGTTCTCGCCCTCGTGCATTACCGCGAGCGTCAGACACGCATTGATGCGGCGGCCGTCGGCGAGGACCGTGCAGGCGCCGCATTGGCCGCGGTCGCAGCCTTTTTTCGTGCCCATCAAGCCCGCGTATTCGCGTAGCGCGTCGAGCAAGGTCACGCGCGGTTCGAGTTGCAGCGTGTAGGCGCGGCCGTTGATGGTGAGCGTGACCGGACGCGGCGGCGGCGCGGCCTGGTTGATCGGAGCCGGCGGCGCGGCCGGCGTTTGCGTCTGCGCGCGCAGATGCGGGGCTGCGCCGACCGTTGCGGCCGCGGCGGCGGACTGCAGAAAGCGCCGGCGCGAGGGTTGCTGTGGGAGGGCGGCTTCGTCCTGCGGATCCTGACATTCCTCTTGCGTGGACATAACGATCTGTTGACTCCTGTGAAAGGTCAATGCAGATTAGCGATGCATCGGTATCCGAAGCGTCGAGTTCAAGTAGAACTGACGCAGCAATTTGGGTGCCGTTGCAACTACAACCGTATTACGGAGACAGCATAGATGACATCGGCGATTCGCGTGTGGCCAGCTTCGAATCGCGCTTCGTGCCGCTCCACTACGACAATCTGCAGGCGCTCAATCTGATGTCGAGTCATCTGAATAGAGCGGCACGCCGCTGGCCGCCGTCGCAGGTGATTCACACGACACCGCGCGGCGCGGTGCCCGACGCCGCGCCGGCGCTGAGTGCGGCGAACTTGCCGGCGATCGCGGCGAGTCCGGGGAGCAATACGATTACGTCGGCCAATGGGGCGTTGGATGTGCCGAACTGAGGGGTGGTAGTTCTCGGGTGGAATTGCGCCCACACTCATCGGCGTGCTTGTGTGCGCGTGTCGCCGCACTGCGGCGTTTCATTGCGTGGGACCGGGTACAAGCCCTGCTATTGCGGAACAGATCAGGCGCGGTCACAGGAGAGCCCATGCAGTTCGATTACAGGCATTTCCACATCGATTGCCGCGCGCGCCATGCGGAAGACGGCCTCTATTACGCGAGAGCGAAAATCGTCCGCCCGCCGCAGAAAAACAGGCACGCGCAGTCGCACGAGTCCGGCGACATCGATTCCTTTTCCAACGAAGCCGATGCCATTTCATGCGCGAGGTCCTGGGCGATGGAGTGGTGCGACGCCGCGGCGGAGTAAGCCGCCTGACAGGAGGACAGATCGTGGCGAAGCTGCGGATTGCGACCTTCAACATCAACGGCATCCGCTCGCGGCTGCCGGCTCTGCTGCAGTGGCTGGAGCGCGAAGCGCCGGACATCGTGTGTCTGCAGGAACTCAAGGCGGTGGATAGCGCCTTTCCCGTCGAGCCATTGCGCGACGCGGGCTACGGCTCCATCTGGCAAGGCCAGAGCGCATGGAACGGCGTGGCGATTCTGGCGAAGGGCGAGACACCGCTCGAAAGCCGCCGCGGCTTGCCCGGCTTCGAGGACGACACGCACAGCCGTTATCTAGAAGCGGCGGCGGGCGGTGTACTGGTGGCGTGTCTGTATCTGCCGAACGGCAATCCGCAGCCGGGTCCGAAATTCGACTACAAGCTCGCGTGGTTCGATCATCTGATTGCGCATGCGGCGAAGCTGTTCAAGAGGGGCCATCCGGTGGTTCTGGCGGGCGACTTCAACGTCGTTCCCACCGACGAGGATATCTACAACCCGCGTTCATGGCTGAAGGACGCGCTGTTGCAGCCCGAGAGTCGCGAGCGTTATCGGCGGCTGCTGGCGCAGGGCTGGACCGACGCGCTGCGAACGCATTTCGGCGACGAGCGGGTCTACACCTTCTGGGATTATTTCCGCCGGCATTGGGACACGAATTCGGGCTTGCGGATCGACCACCTACTGCTGAGCGCCGATCTCGCGCCGCGTTTGCGCAATGCGGGTGTCGACCGCTGGGTGCGCGGCGAACCGCATGCCAGCGATCACGCGCCGACGTGGGTGGAGCTGGATATGGGCCCGGGACGCCGCAAGAAAAGCAGCTAGCGGCGACGGCTGCGCGAAACACGCGCGACCCGGCATCCGCCCCAATGCGGAACGGGCGACCGCCGTTAGCGGATCGCCCGTTAGTCTTTTTGTTAATCCCCCGTTAGCCCGCCCTTGGCCGATGCTCTACCGCCGATAATCGCGATTCGCCGCGCCATGTGACCACAGCGCACCAGCGACGAAGCCAGCCAGGGCCACCACCGCAATGGCCGTGAAAGGGCTCTCGACCGTGGTGTCGCGCACGAGGCTCGTCGTGCTCGCGCACAACTGCTGGGCTTTGCCGCTGAGTTCTCTCGCCTTGCCAGCCAGTTGCGTGCCGGTGTCGCCCAGTGCTTCGCCTACCGCGCCTTGAACCTTGCCCGCGACTTCCTTGACCGCGCCTTCCGCTGAATTGGTGTCCATAAATTTGCTCCCGTTGTCATATTTACGTGTGGGGCGCGCCGTCATGCAACGCCGCCACACCGAGGTGTCGCGCAGGACCCGCATCGTGAGGCCCTGCGTCCACACCCATGCTGCAAGAAGCGCGCCCGCATTGCGGAGGGTTTTGGACAGCGGAAAGAAAACGTCAGGAACGTCCGCGCCGGCGCCGGATATTGATGCCGATGAACACCGCCATCAACATCAGAAAGCCGCCAAACAGCAGCGCGGAATTGATCATCACGTGCCTGAGGCCGAGCGTGTCGACGTTGATGAACGGGTACGGATAAAAGTCAGACAGACTGCCGCGCCAGAACGTGACGCCGAGGTACGTCAACGGATAAACCAGCCATAGCAGACAGTGACGCAACCTCAAATGAAAACGCGGCACGAACAGTACCCAATAGAGTGCGGCCAGCATCGGCAGCACACTGTGCATCGATTCGGTGAGCAGCCGCCTGAGCGGTGCGGGCGACCACCAGCCGCGCAGCAACAGGTTATACGCGAGCCCGACAAAAACCATGTACACGACCACCGCGGTCACGACGGTAGGCTGCCGGAAAAAACGCACGAGCGGCGACCGGTGCGTGCGCAGCGCCACGCAGGTAAAGCAGATCGCGCAGGCGAGCACCGTCAGGTTGGTGAGATAACTGCTCATGCGAGCGAGGCCGTCGAGCACGGTCAGGCCGCGCGCAAGCGTGCGATCGATGGTGACCTCGGCTTGCGCGACGAGCGAAATCCACGCGATGACGGCGACGACCGCCGCCAGCGTCACCGACGAAACACTGGGCGTATGCAGCGGCAGCTCGGGCTCCTGCTGCTGAGGAAGGGCAGGGCGCATGCGCACGATTCTATACACACCCCATGCGCTTTGCAGCGTGTCCAACACTGACTCGCCGAACCGGCGGCTTGCGTCCCCACAAAATCTCACGGCGTGACATGCGAGCCGCTGCCCCGTTGCAAGCGTCCGGCCACGGCGGGAATCGCCGAACTCGCCGGCGAACGTTCGTCGATCGTCGTTCGGCCGCCATCGTGGAAGAGCGCCTGTTCCGCCGCCTTGTTCACGGCCGAAAGTCTGGTGATGAACGCGGTCGGGCTCCTATCGCGACCCGATGGCTCAGTATGCGCAATGCGGCGCGCTCGAACTCTGGTACGACCGCATCACGTTCGACCGCATGGCGGAAACCGCGTTGACACCCGAGGGCCGACGCTCGGTGCGGCGCGGCATGGAAAAGGCCGCAAGCCGGAGTCACGAAAGCGTGCTCGAAAAGCTGGCCGTGCACGAGGGCGGCCATTGGACGATCCGCGACGCACCGCCGGCGCTGTTTCACGTGCTGGGCGCGAACACGCTATTCACGCCGGGAGAAAGCGATTCCTTCAGGGGCGCGAACTCGCGCAAGATGCTCGAGCGCATGTGGGGCGAGTACCTGAAGACGATGTCGCACGAGCGCCGCGAATTGCTCCATTACTTCACCTTGCAGGACATCGTATTCAAGGTGACGGGCGTCGGCAGTGTCGGCACGCGCTGTCTCGTGGCGTTGCTGGTCGATCACATGGGCAAGCCGCTGTTTTTGCAGTTCAAGGAGGCGCGGTCGTCGGTGATCGCGCAGTTCCACAAGTCGCCGCCGGTCAAGCACGAGGGCGAGCGCGTCGTGCAGGGCCAGCGCACGTTGCACGCCGCAAGCGATATCTTTCTCGGCTGCGCGACGGGGCCGCACGGGCGGCACTTCTACTTTCGCCAGCTGCGCGACATGAAGCTCGCGGCGAACCTCGATTTGTTCGACAACGATCTGCTCGACGGTTACGCGCGGCTATGCGGCTGGATCTGACCCGCGCGCACGCAAAGGCGAGCGGTCAGGCGATCGGGATCAGCGCGTATCTCGGCCGCAGCGACCAGTTCGCGGAAGCGCTGACCGGCTATGCGACGAGCTACGCGGATCAGGTGGAACGCGACCATCACGCGTTTCTGAAGGCGTGCCGCAGTGGTGAGCTGCAAGCGCGCTCGGATGAAGATATGGCGGCCGATTTTCAGCTGTAGGGGTGGACGGGTTGGGGCGTGGTTTGAACCGCGTGCTCGCCTCACGCATCGACCCTTGCTTCGCGCAACGTGACAAAACGCAACTGCCGCGCGCGCGCCGCCTCGATCACGCGCGGAAGCACCGCGATAATCATCGGCTTTCCATCGGCCGTCAGCGCCGCATTGCCATCGTGCAACAGCAGAATATCGCGCGCAGCAAGCCCGTCGAGCAGGCGTCGCGCGACCACCTCAGGATCGCGCTCGCGCGTGTCATAGCCGCGCCGTGTCCACGCCGCGAGCCGCAAGTCGAGCTTGCGCAGCATAGGTTCGAGAAAGAGATTGCGCAGGCCCGCGGGCGCGCGGAAGAACATCGGCCGCTCGCCGCTCACCTGTTCGAGCGTGCGCTGCGCGGCATCGATCTCGCGCGCGAGCGCGCGTGGCATCGTCACCGAAAACGTATGCACGTGAGCCTGCGAGTGGTTTTCGAGCGCATGGCCGCGCGCGACGATCTCGCGCGCGAGCGCCGGATAGCGCTCTACGTTCGCGCCGATGCAGAAGAAGGTGGCGCGCACGTCGAAGCTGGCGAGCAGATCGAGCACTTGCGGCGTGACCACGGGGTCGGGCCCATCGTCGATGGTCAGCGCGATGGCGTCCACGTTGCGCGTGCCGGCGGGCAGGCGCGTCCAGTTCGGCCCCAGCAGCGAGGTGCGCGGCAACAGCCCGGCCACCGTGAAAACGGCGTGGTTCACGAAGATCGCGGCCAGCCACCACGGCCACGCGGCGGGGGCCAGCAACCAGCCGGCCAGTACGAAGACGTGCCATGCGGCGGTCGCGGGGAGTATCGCGGGATAGCGGGTTTGCGGCCAGCGGCGCGGCGGCGCTGGCTGGGCGCGAGGTGTCGTTGTGAAGGATTCGTTCATCAAGCGTGTTTGCTGTCGGCGTACCTTCGTTGCGGGAAGGTCATGAATCGGGCGTGATGCGCCGCAGCCGCAAAAGATACCACCGATGCACGGCTCGACGTCGTGCGATCAGGAATGGTTGCAAATGAAAGCACGCTGAAAGACGTCGCGACGCCCAACGCGACGCCGTCCTTGGTGGATGTGTGATCGGCAAGCCGGTGTTGGATGGCGCTGGGGACTAACGGAGGCGGGCGTTCATGCGTGGCCACCGCTGCCGATGCGGCGGACCTTCTGGCCGATGCTGCGCGCAGTGCGCCGGACGGCGTGTCACTCGCAGCATCGCAGAAATCGAAGCGGGCAAAGGCGCCGCGCAGACCGTTCCCACCTCTCACTGATCCCTCGCGGCAACCAGAAAAGGCGCGATGAGATTCGCGCGTTTTTTTATTCTTCAATGCGCATCGCATAACCCTGCGAATCAGCCAGAACTTTCACAGGCAAAAAAAGAAACTCCCTGCTGCCTAGCCCCGGCCGAGATAGTTAGGCTCATTCCTAACGAACGATTACGGACATTTGCATTTCGCTGGCGGATGTCGTCAGTACGGAGCCTACTCACAGTGCTAGTCCTTCATAACCGGAGACAACGTCTTTCGAACGCTGTAAAGGGATCAGAAAAATGCAGAAGAAGAGACGTCGTGCGGGGCTGGTTGTTGCCCGAATAAGAGAGGCCCGGATAGAGCCTTTTTCGTGACTACCCGATAGCGTCAGCGCAAACGCGGCGTCCCCTTATGCCAAGTTGACGCGTCAACTTCTTCTTTATCCGGAAAGCTTATGTTCAATCCATCCCAAATCGGCACGCTGGCCGTGTCGGGTGACGCGCTGCCGATGTGTGGCGATGAGCCGGTGCTGGTTGCGCTGCGACTGCGCGGCACCGAGGCGCTGGGCAAGCTGTACGAATACAGACTCGATGCGGCGACGCTGGTCAGTCCGACGCTTGGACTGTGGCACGCGCGCGAGCGGGTTGTGCCCGACAAGCTCATTGGCAAGATGGTGACGCTTTCCATCGAGTTCGAGGGAAATGGGTTTTTCGTCCCCGGTATGTCCGGTGGCAGTGGTGCCGGAAATGTGGGCGCGGGCACCCGTACGATTACCGGGATCATTACTGACGTCCGGCTCCGATGACCGACGCGAGTATTACCGGTTCATCGTGCGTCCCTGGCTGTGGCTCGCCACGAAAAACTGCGACAGCCGCATCTTCCAGAATCTCAGTGTGGTGGAAATCACCGACCAGATACTCAAGGAAAGCTATCCCTATCCGGTCGAAATGCGGCTTGGCGCGCCTGGCCTGAAGAACGGCTATCCGAAGCGCGACTATGTCCGGCAGTTCTGGCAGAGTGATTATGAATATCTCAGCATGCTCTGGCGTGAGTGGGGAATCTATTACCTGTTTGACGGGATGACGCTGGTTCTGTGCGATTCACCCGGCTCGCACAGGAAACACGATAACGCCTACGACACGATCCGCTATCAGGCTCCGGACGGTACGCGCATTGACGAGGAGCACCGGCCGAAGAAGAAGCCACGCTGCGCGGGGGAGACGGCGATCGTGGTGGGGCCGGACGACCAGCCCATGTGGGTCGACAGTTACGCGCGGATCAAGATCCGTTTTGTATGGGACCGGTTGAGTCCCGATGACCAGAACGCAAGCTGCTGGGTGCGGGTGTCGTCGCCGTGGCAGGGCAACGGGTTCGGTGCAATTTACCTGCCGCGTATCGGCCAGGAAATTACGGTCAGCTACCACGAAGGCGACGTGGACAAACCGTACGTGTCAGACCGGATGGTCAACAACCGGAACCAGCCGCCGTGGAATCTGCCGGATAACCAGGCGCTTTCAGGCATGCTCAGCCGCGGCCTGAATGGCGGGCAGTCGAATCACGTCGCCCTCGACGACACGCCCGGCAAGTTGCAGGCACAGATCGCAAGCGACCACGCGCAGTCGCGGCTCGTGCTTGGCTACAACACGCGCGTTGTCAGCGGCGCGGGACGGCGGGACGCACGCGGTGAGGGCTGGGAACTGGCGACCAATGCGCATGGCGTGGCTCGCGCCAACATGGGCATCGTGCTTACCACGGAGGCGCGCGACGGTGCCACGGCACCGGCGAAGGACATGGGCGAGACGGTGGCGCGTCTGACACAGGCCCGCGATATTTACGAAAACCTCGCGGCTCTCGCACGGCAGCACGAAGCACAAGAACAGGAGACCAGCCAGAGCGACGTATCGAAGGCCGTCAAGGCGCAGAACGACGCGATACGCGGCGGCGCGGCCAATGCGGACAGTCCGTTTCCGCAGCTATCCCGCCCGGACATGCTTCTGGCGAGCGCGGCCGGTTTCGGCCTCACGGCGGCGGAAGGGGCTCACATTGCCAGCGTTGAACATACCGCGATCACGGCGGGCGGACACGTTAGCATTGCGACGGCGAAATCGTTTCTGGCATCGGCGGTCAATGGTCTGCGGATGTTCGCGCAAAATCTCGGCATCTATCTGACAGCGGCGGCGGGCAAGATACGGATTCAGGCCCAGAGCGACGGTATGGACCTCATTGCCGAGCGTGTCCTCAACATCATCAGCAGGACCGATGCCATCAACCTGACGGCCAGCAAGAAAATCGTGTTCCATGTCGCCAACACGAAGGTTGTGATCGACCCGGAGGGGTACAAGGTCTACACGGACGGCGCCCATCTCGTCCATGCGGGCAGCCACCAGACAGACGGGCCGCTTGCCACGCCGCTCAGGATGCCCCCGACCGACATCGCACAGGCGAAGGTGGCCGCGCACCACGTCCTGATCGAGCACGACACCGGCTTCGCACTGCCGAACCAGCCGTACCGCATCACGCTGGATGACGGTCAGGTGATTCAGGGTGTGTCCAACGCCCTAGGTGAAACGAGCCTCGTAACCAGCAATGCGATTGCCTTCGCAACGGTCGAAATGTTCGCGGCGAGTGAGCCGGACAAGGTGATCGCGGTAAGTACAGGCCCTATCACGCGGGACTCGAATCAGCCGTTCACCGGTGCGGCACCGAACGCGGAGAAACGAAGTACCCGGGTTGCGGGGAAGACCGTCTCGACACCCGAACAGGGCGCTACGACGGAAGACCGGCCACCCGAATTTGTTTCGTGCGATCCGATGAACTTCGGGTTGCGGTCGTGTCACTTCATCAACGGCTCGACCCAGGCTGATGCGCCTGCGGGCATGCCGCTGCGCCGGAACATTGAATACCAGGTGACGAAGACCTACACGGCTGCGATCAAATCCGCGCTGAAAGGAATCGACTGGCACCGGCTTACGTGGCCGCTAGCTTCCAGCGCGGTAACGATGATTCAAAATGCGGTCAAACGGCCCCTGCAGGATGCACTTGGTTCAGGGCCATTTGGATTACCACAAGGCAATGCGAGTAGCAGGGAAAGTGGTAGCGTCATACCGCGCGTTGTGATCGTCATTCCAGTACAGGCTGAGAGCTACAACCTGCGACAGGATGTCAGCGCCGCGTTTATCGGTAACTACTGGCTTATCGCCATCAACGAAAGCGAGATTGCGAAAATCGTCGCGCTCAAGGACAAGCCAGCAGAACTGGATGACCGCCTCAGGGCATTCGCCGATACGCTGTATCACGAGGCCCGTCATTGTCAGCAGTACTTCTGGATGTTTTCGCTGCTTCAGCACTTTCCCGATGATTACAGGGACTTGCCGGACATCCAGAAGGTCTATTCGGCGCAGATGTCGGATATTGCCTTCAAGGCAGCAGGGAGCACATCGCTGCCAAAGGATGAGCGCGTCCACATCGGCCTGCACAGGATGCTCGTGTTCCACTACTACTGGCTGATTTCCTACATGCAGGACACACCGGGCGGTGATTATCTGAGGACGGAAGTTCTGCTTGCCGAAAAAAAGGTATGCGACCTGCTGAAGGTTTCTCCGGAAGCCGCACAGAAAATGGCGAAATTTGAAACTGGCTACAGGAGCCAACTCCATGAAGAAGATGCCTACGCGTGCGCAGAAGTGGTTCAGGCTTACTGGCAGAACCCTGATAATCCTTTCGTTCGCAATCCCGGTACATGCACAGCCGACTATGCTGTCGCCCTCAGGATCGTCGGGGCAAGGGGCTGAGATGAGAGAGATAGTTACCGACGCGCAGCGCGAAATGGCACTCAAGATGATAACGACGGCGATGGCGATCCTGCAGGATGACCAGCCATTCGATCCGGCGCATCTGGTATTCGGCCGCAACTTCGCAACGGAACTGATCGAGGGTTCCGTGGGTAAAGAGTATTCCTTCGAGAACCCGGTTTTGCCTCGCACGCAAACTACATTGTTGATAGAGGGCGACCCGGCCGATTACACGGCTGACCGGATGAAGGTCAAGCCGGTTCCTACTGTCTTCACGATATTTTTCTCACCGTCCATGACGGGAATCGACCGCTCGACCCTGGAAGACCTGCTCCATCTCGGCAGCGGATACTGGGTCGATGGGAATGGCAAACGGTGGCCCGGCAATGACATGGGAACATCGCCGCCTGCGATTCTTCTGCATCCCTATCGCTATCGTGCGCTGGACCAGCCATCGAGCCGGTTCCCCGTGGATGTCGAACTGGCTTTCGGCGATCCTGTCAAAAACGCGGCCGAGCAGGAAAAGCCGACAACGCCGATCCTGCTGATGATTAGGCTCAGCCGCGGCTACCCCATCCTGACACCGGAGGAACGCGAGCAACGCCGTCTTGACCAGCAGACGGCGAAGCGCGAGAAGTACGGGATGATGGACCTTCGCACCGGCATGCTGTGCCCGGAGACAGGCATATGGGAAGGCTGGACCGAAAGCGGGCCGACTGACCGCACGGTGGTATGGGGTGGCGAAAAATTTGGGCAGGCCTTTACCATACCCAGACACATCCATTCCTGGTCACCGTCCGTGGACGCGCGCTGGATGTGGCTCAGCGAGTATGACCGGGAACGTCCGTTCGGGGCGTAGTGAACGGGCCTTGACGATTTCAATCAATACGCCCGAGACGACAGATTGCTGATGTAGACGCGCCATCTGCTACGGAATGCGGCGTTCAACCCTCGCCGTCTTCCGCTTTTGCCCCCGCTTGATGCGAGCGTCTTTTTGTGTGGTCTGTAATGAGTCACCCACTCCGGTTCTTCATCCTGCGGGTCTGGTTCGGAGAACGCCCCCAGTGCCTTGCGCAAATCCCGGCGGAAGTCGTGATAGTACGTCGCGAACGATTGTCTTTTAACCGGTGCTTCGCGCCACCATTTCGCATGTTGTGCGTGCCGAACGCGTGATGATGTTCTGATGGTTGAAACTGTAATGCCGCTGAAAACTCTGAAGCGTTCCATAGTGGCACAAATCGTCAGCAATCAAAGCCTGCTCCGGGCAGACCAAAAGCAAATGCAAATGCGCTGGAATATTTCCAGCGCCTGCCGCCTGTTCGCTGTGCGTTGACCAACACGAATTCCACGATACCCGCAAATGCTGCGGACACGTCGTCTTCCTGCTAATTGATCAGGCCGACGACGCGGCGCGCCCGGCAACGCGAACCGACGCTCACGGCGGCACCGCGCAGCACGCCGCGCGCGATCAACTTATACTGAGCGCTTCCCGCCTTAACGGAACGCGTTTTCGCCGTGCCCCGAGCTACACCCAGCGATGACCCGCCGCCGCAACCCCCCGCACAGCCCGATCTCGACGACTGTTGCCATAGCGGCTGCAATCCCTGTGTATTCGATCTCTATGACGAAGCGCTCGAGCGTTATCGGACCGCGCTTGCCGAGTGGCAGGCGCGGCACCCGGCGCAAGCGCGGCAGAGCAAGCCGCGCGCGCGTCGTTGAACGGCGTCCGAGGCTTTACGTTCAGGCCGCAGTCTTTACCCCGTGCCCGTCATGACCGACCTTCAGCCCGCGCCTCCCGAACCCCTGCTTGAATCGCATACGCTCGACGACCTGCATCGCTTCGTGCAGCGCTATCCGCGTCTGTTCGTGCTGACCGGCGCGGGCATCAGCACCGACTCGGGCATTCCCGGTTATCGCGACGACAACGGCGCATGGAAGCGCTCGCCGCCGATCACCTTGCAGGAGTTTCTCGGCACGCTTGCGATGCGCCAGCGCTACTGGGCGCGCAGCATGATCGGCTGGCCGGTGGTTGCGCACGCGCAGCCGAACGCCGCGCATAACGCGCTGGCCAGGCTCGAAGCCGCGGGCCACGCGCCGACCCTGGTGACGCAGAACGTCGACGGTCTGCACCAGCGGGCCGGCAGCCGCGAGGTGATCGAATTGCATGGCGGCATTGATGGCGTGACGTGTCTCGATTGCGGAATGCAGCATGCGCGCGCGTCGATTCAGCAAACGCTGGAGGCGAACAATCCCGCGCTGCTGGAGGTGACCGCCGAAGCCGCCGCCGATGGCGACGCGCACCTGGAGTGGCACGATCTCGGCGGCTTTCGCATTCCGTCGTGTTCGAATTGCGGCGGCCTGTTGAAGCCCGCAGTCGTGTTCTTCGGCGAAAGCGTGCCGAAGGCGCGTGTCGAAGCGGCCTCGCAGGCGCTCGACGCGGCGGACGCGGTGCTGGTAGTCGGCTCGTCGCTGATGGTCTATTCCGGTTATCGCTTTTGCGTGTGGGCGCAGCAGCAGGGTAAGGCGATCGCCGCGATCAATCTGGGGCGCACGCGCGCCGATCCGTTGCTGTCGCTGAAGATCGCCGCGCCGTGCGCCGACACGCTGAGCGCGCTGGCCGGGCGCCTCGCACTGGATTGAGCGAGGCTTCACGAACCGGCGGCGCGCACGCTGATTCGCCGGTTGCGTTTCACCAATCAGGAGCTTCGCTCACGCCGCGCGCCGCTCGAACAAAAAACGCACCTCGAAAGGAACACCGATGTTGACGACCATCGAACAACTCGAAACGCTCTACGGTCAGCCGCACGAGCGTGCGCTGCGCAAGGAGATTCCATCTATCAACGAGGACTATCGCGCGTTCATCGAAGTCGCGCCGTTCGTGGTGCTCGCCACCGCCGGGCCGGAAGGCCTCGACTGTTCGCCGCGCGGCGACGCGCCGGGCTTCGTGCGGATCGTCGACGAGCGCACGCTCGCATTGGCGGACCGCCCCGGCAATAATCGGCTCGACAGTCTGCGCAATATCATCGTGGAGCCGCGTCTCGCGCTGCTGTTCATGATCCCCGGCGTCGGCGAAAGTCTGCGCGTAACGGCCGTGGCCGGATCACCAACGACCCGCAATGGCTGGACAGTTTCGCCGTCGAAGGTAAACTGCCGCGCACCGTGCTGCTGATCGACGTCGACTCGGTGTATTTTCACTGCTCGAAGGCGCTGGTGCGTTCGAAACTGTGGGACCCGGCGCAGCACGTCGAGCGGTCGCGGCTGCCGAGCGCGGGCCAGATCCATCGGCGCATCAACGGCGCCGGGTTCGACGCCGCCACCTACGACCGTGAATTCGCCGAACGCGTGCGCACGACCCTGTATTGACCCAGAAACTCACCATGACTGAATCCCATCCGGCGTTGCGGCAACGTTCGCCTTCCGCGGAGCGCAATCGCGAACCGATCCTCGCCGTGCTGCGCGATGCGCTGCCCGCAACCGGCCACGTGCTCGAAATCGCGAGCGGCACCGGCCAGCACGCGATGTGCTTCGCCGGCGCGCTGCCCGGGCTCGACTGGCAACCGAGCGATGCGGATGCCGACGCGCGTGCGTCGATTGCCGCGTGGCTCGCCCACGACGCGCTGCCGAACGTGCGCGCGCCGCTTGCTCTCGACGTGCATCAGCCCGACTGGGGCGTCGATGCGCTCGACGCGGTGGTCTGCATCAACATGATTCACATCTCGCCGTGGAGCGCGGCCGAGGCGCTGTTCGCCGGCGCGAGCCGCCGTCTCGCCGAGGGCGGTGTACTGTATCTGTACGGTCCATATAAACGCGGCGGGGCGCATACGTCGCCGAGCAACGACGCATTCGATCAGCAGTTGCGCAGCCGCGACCCGGCGTGGGGCGTGCGCGACATGGAAGCCGTGATCGCGCTCGGTGCGTCGGTCGGGTTCGTGTGCGACGAGCCCATCGCGATGCCGGCCAACAATTTCAGCCTCGTGTTCAGGAAACGCCCGGGCGCTGTACAGGTCTGACAGACGGGTTTTGCGGGCGCAAGCCGGCATGGTTCGTGAGTTGCCGCGCACGTGGGTGCGCTAGAGAACGCGTTAGCCGGCGCATGATGAAGCAACGCCCGCACGCAGTGAAACGAACGCCCGATGCTGGCCAGCGAGCGGCAAGCGCGCATTTCTTTTATTCTTTCACCCTCGACGTCCCGCCGACGTTCCTTCCGGCGCGGCGTCACGACTTTTTTGGACTCTGGAGAATTCACATGGGCAAACAGGCAATCGGCGTGGTGGGGCTGGCGGTCATGGGCCGCAATCTGGCGCTCAACATCGAGAGCCGCGGCCACGCGGTGTCGGTGTACAACCGAAGCCGCGCGAAAACCGACGAACTCGTCGCCGAATATCCGGACCGGAAGCTGGTGCCGGCCTTCACGCTGGAAGAATTCGTGGAGTCGCTGGAAAAGCCGCGCCGCATCCTGCTGATGGTCAAGGCCGGCGAGCCGACCGACGCCACCATCGCGGAGCTCAAACCGCTGCTGGACAAGGGCGACATTCTGATCGACGGCGGCAACACGCATTTCACCGATACGATCCGCCGCAATCAGGAACTGGCGAAGGCTGGCCTGCATTTCATCGGCACGGGCGTGTCGGGTGGTGAAGAGGGCGCATTGAAAGGCCCGTCGATCATGCCCGGCGGCCCGCGCGACGCCTATGACCTCGTCGCCCCGATTCTTACCGAAATCGCCGCCAAGGCACCGGACGGCGAGCCGTGCGTCGCGTACATGGGTCCGGACGGCGCGGGCCACTTCGTGAAGATGGTGCACAACGGCATCGAATACGGCGACATGCAGCTGATCGCGGAAAGCTACGCCGTGCTCAAGCAGGTCGCCGGGCTGTCGAACGAAGAACTGGGCAAGGTCTACACCGAGTGGAATCAGGGCGAGCTCGACAGCTATCTGATCGAAATCACCTCGAAGATCTTCGGCAAGAAGGACGAGGAAACAGGCAAGGATCTGGTCGACGTGATTCTCGACCGTGCCGCGCAGAAGGGCACGGGCAAGTGGACCAGCCAGAACGCGCTCGATCTCGGCGCACCGCTGCCGCTGATCACCGAAGCCGTGTTCGCCAGGGTGCTTTCGTCGCTGAAGGACCAGCGCGTAGCCGCGAGCAAGGTGCTCGAAGGCCCGCAGGCCAAGCCGCTCGGCGAGGGGCGCGCCGCGTTCATCGAATCGGTGCGCCGCGCGTTGTACTTCAGCAAGGTGATCTCGTACGCGCAAGGCTTCGCGCAGCTGCGCGCCGCGTCGCAAGAGTACAAGTGGGATCTGGATTTCGGCACGATCGCGAAGATTTTCCGCGCCGGCTGTATCATCCGCGCCCGCTTCCTGCAGAAGATCACGGACGCCTACACGAAGGACAAAGCGATCGCGAACCTGCTGCTCGATCCGTACTTCCGCGACATCGCGAAGAACTATCAGGCCTCGCTGCGCGAGGTCGTGGTGGCCGCGATCAACGTGGGCGTGCCGGTGCCGGCTTTCGCGTCGGCGGTCGCGTATTTCGACGCGTATCGCTCGGAACGGCTGCCAGCGAACCTCGTCCAGGCGCAGCGCGACTTCTTTGGTGCGCATACGTTCGAGCGCACCGACCAGCCGGGCAGCTTCCACGCAAACTGGAGCTGAGCGTTTGAGTGACGGCCCGCCACGCGCTTCGTACAAGGCTTGCCGGGTCGTCCCGCTGTTTAAAAGCCAGTGTGGCAATTGTTGCTGAATTATGCTTTTCAGTTGACCTGCCGATTTAATTGCGGGGTCGACTATTGCAAAAATCGGAATAGAGTTTCGTTGCTTTAAGTGTTTACCCTAGACGTCGACGCTCCTAAACTTGTGATTAAGCGCTACGGGAGAACAAGCCCAAGCGCACTACAAAACAAGTTATGGAGGTTTACATCATGAAGACCCTGATCTCTGCAGTTGTCGTCGCCGCCGCCCTGGTTGCTCCGGTCGCTTCGTTTGCTCAATCGAATCAGCCGGTGACCCGCGCTCAAGTGCGCGCTGAACTGGTCCAGCTGGAAAAGGCCGGCTATAACCCGGCGGGCGAGCACGTCGATTACCCGGCGAATCTTCAGGCTGCGCAAGCGCGTGTCGACGCTCAAAACAGCACCGCTCAAGCCGTGAACAGCGGCTACGGCGCACCGATCGCCGGCAGCTCGCAAGCGGGCCGTCCGATCACCGGTAACGACCGTAACTCGGTCTACTTCGGCAACTAAGTCCCGCCGAAGCCACTGAAAGCGCCGCCTGACTGACGAGGCGGCGAGCAAGAAAAAACGCCATCCAGTGTCCACCGGTGGCGTTTTGTCGTTTACGGCTACGTTGCCTCGGTAATCCGCATGCGCAATGGCTAGTGCAGCGTGCGGTGCCGCCGGCCGATGTCATCGAAGAGCGCGCGGCTCGGTTCGAGCGCCAGCAGCCAGGATTCGTCGTAGCCGCTCAGATTGTCCAGCGCTTCGCGCAGCCGCTCGATCGCCAGCGCGGGAATCTCGACGCTCGCCTCGACACCGCTCGACAGCGCCGCGATGCTGGCCAGCTGCACGAGCGCGTCGGCGGCCTCGGCCACGTCGGCGGCGAAAACGAGGTGCGTGTTCAGCAACTCGACCAGACCGGGCGACGCCGCAACGTCGTCGACGTTGAGTTGCACGGCCAGAAAGGTGGCTTTGTTCATGCCCAACTCCTCGCAGGATCCAGCGTTTTCGGACGCGCTTTCGGACGCTATGTTCCACGCAACATGCCTGAGTATAGGCGAGGAGGCGAGGCCTCAAAGGTTTCAATCGTCACGCAAATCAATCCTGTTGCCCTCCTGCTGCCCGTTAGCGGAAGGCGCGTGGCCCGTCAGACCTATAATGGGGCCAGCCGGAATGCCGGGCGCGCCCGCTTGCGCGGGCCCCGTGCGTGATGCAAATGGCCCGGCGGCTCTGTGTGTCCCAACTGCCTTTCACCATGAAGATCATTCGCAGCAAGACCTTTACCGCGACGCGTCCGTGGGGCGCGCTCGATATCGCCAACATGGGCGGCATCACCACGCGTTTGCATTGGACCGATCAGCCGTACAAGTGGCATGTCAACGACGGCGAGGAAGGTGTTCGCGGTCCTCGATGGCCGTGTCGAAATGCGCTATCGCGAGGACGGCGTCGAACGGTCGGCGATTCTTGAAACGGGGGATGTGTTCTACGCTTCAGTGGGCACCGAGCACGTGGCTCATCCGATCGGCGCGGCGCGCATTCTGGTGGTCGAAGCGCAGGGCAGCGTCTGAGCGGCTGCGCCAGCTTGGATGCCGGGCCGACGTCGATTGCCCGCACGGGTGGCGGCATAATGGGGAACGCCATTGCCGCGACCGCGTCCGTGACGACGGTCGCGAGACCGGTGGCACGGCGAATGCTTGGGCATCGAGTGAATCCGATTGAAACAAGTGTCGAGGACAATCCAATGACAAAACGATGGCAATTGACGGGGACGCGGCTCCTGACGGCCGCCGCGCTCGGCGCGCTGTTCAGTGGCTGCACGACGATGCCTTGGGAGAGCACGCCGTTCTACAGCAATGCGCCGGCTGCCCCGACCACCCTCGGCACGGTCCCGGTTCCCGCCGGTTTCTATCGGGTCAATCCGGGCGACACGCTCGGCGGCATTGCGTCCGCGTATGGCCGCAAGCCGCAGGAGCTCGCCGCGTGGAACGGCCTCGCGGTCAACTCGCCCGTCAACCCCGGGCAGGTGCTGCGCGTCTCTCCGCCGATGGCCTCCGGCAGCGTGGTGACGCCGCCGGTCGCCGTCGCGCCGGGCGCGTCAGGCGCGGCGCCCGCTGCGCCGACGGCAGCCGCCGGCCCGCAGCAGGGCGTGCTGCAATGGCCGTTGCGCGGACCGGTCCTGAAAGCGTTCGCGCCCGGCAAGTCGAACGGCATCGTGATCGGCGGCCGTCCGGGCGATCCGGTCAAGGCCGCGGCAACCGGCCGCGTCGTCTACGCGGGCTCCGGTATCGAAGCGTATGGTCCGCTCATCATCATCAAGCACGACGACTCGCTGATTACCGCTTACGGCCAGAACAGCACGCTGCTCGTGAAGGAAGGCGACGCGGTCGCGCAAGGGCAAACCATCGGCGAGGTCGGGGTGGATAGCCGAGGCGTGGCTTCGATCCAGTTCGAGGTGCGTCAGAACGGCCAGCCGGTCGACCCGCTCGCATGGCTGCCGAAGACGGGCGGCTAAGCCGTCCGTGAAACTTCTCGCGTGCCGGTTCTCTCCGGCACGCTGCGAATGAATGTGCTTGGCCCTGCGGGCATCCGGTCAACGCAAATAGCGTCCGCTACCCGGGTCCGTAGCGCACGGCCGCATCCGCCGCCATGCATACGAATCTCCACGAACCTGCCCGAGCCCACGTCGCGAGTGGAAACAGGGTTCTTCCCGGTGACATCTAAGTCCATATCCACGGTTGTATCGGATCTGGACTGCGTCGGCGCGGCCATGCACGCGACCACGATAAAGCGGGAGACATCTCATGAAATGGATCAACGTTGCGTTGTTCGGGGTACTGACGCTCGCCAGCTTCACCGGCTACGCACAGGGCGGCGGTCCCACCGATCCCCAGATCGCGGCGATCGTCGTCACCGCCAAGCAGGTCGATATCGACGCGGGCAAACTGGCGGAGTCGAAGACCCGCCGATGCATGCCGCTAGCGCAAAAATGCCGGGCAGCTTGGCGTTGGCCGAAAAATCACGCTTATGAGAATTCATGCTCATGGTTAGTCGAAGTCGATCTGTGGAATCTGGAAAGCGCCCTCGAGCGATTTCAATTCGGCGCGGTGCAGTTCCGCCAGCCTCGCGAGCACTCGCTCGCCGGCCTTTTCGAGGTGGACTTCCACCTGGCGGCGATCGGTTTCGCTGACCTGGCGGCGCACGAGACTCAGCGCTTCGCAGCGCGACACCAGCGCGACGACGCCGTGGTGCTGGGACTGAAGCCGCTCCGCCAGCTCGCCGACGGTGGCCCAGTCGCGCTCGGGATATCCCTTGATGTGCAGCAGCAGCAGATACTGCAACGGCGTAATGCCTTCGCTCTGCGCGGCCTGTTCGGAGAACCGTTCGAAGCGCCGCATCTGGTAGCGGAACTCCGATAGTTGCTCGAAGTCGGCTTTGTTCAGTCCGCGAGTCCGTACTTTCATTAGGTACCTGCCAACGCGAATAAACGATCAATATATCACATGATGATGTATTTTTCATCTCGCCGGGCAGGCGGTGCGGGTGTCGCTATGCTGCCTCTTGCGCTTTGAGCACGGTCTGCCGGTAGAGACCGGCGATCAGGTCCACCTGCGTAATCATGCCGATAAGATGCCCGGATGCGTCGAGCACCGGAATATGGTGGTGGCCGTGATGTGCGAAGAGTGGCACGAGGTCGGTGATCGGCGCCGTGGCGCTGGTGGTGCAAACCTCGGTGTTCATCACGCTGCCGACCGTCGGCGTGCACAGCGCATCGCCGCGAAGCCAGCCGTCGAGGCGAGTGGCGAAGGGCAGGAACTGGCCGAAAACCCGCTTATCGACGAGGTCGGCCCGCGTCACGATGCCGATCAGATTCCGGTCGGCATCCGTGACGGGGAGTGCCTTCACCTGGTTGCGCTTGAGCAGGCCCCAGGCAACCGTCGCACGCGTGGTCGCGGAGACCGAAATCACGTGGCGGGACATGATGTCCGCGCAACTCAGTTCGTTGAAGCTGCGCGAGAAGGCCTGAAGCTGTGTTTCGCGCAGCAGCGATTCGAGGTCGTCCGGGTCGATGTCCAGCATTTCGCTGCGACGCTTCAGAACGGCTTCGAGGTCCGCGCGCGTAAAGCCTGCGCGCGACGCATCGTCGGCGGCATCACAGGTTGTGCCGCGGCTCATGCGCCCGCTGTGCGGGTAGCGGTGACCGGTGGCGGCGTGATAGGCGAGCGCCGCGGCAAGCAGCGCGGCCGACTGGATCGCAATCGGCTCCAGCACGAACCGGTAGCCCAGCGCATGGATGGCGGGTCCGCCCAGCACCGCGGTCAATGCCACCGCACCCGAGGGTGGATGAACGCAGCGCAGCGTGAACATTCCGCAGATGGATAGCGCGACTGCCAACGCGGCCGCGAGAGTCGGATCGGCGATTGCGCTGGCACAGGTCACGCCGATCGTCGCCGACACGAGATTGCCGCCGATGATCGACCACGGTTGCGCTAGCGGGCTCGCGGGCACGGCAAACAGCAGCACGGCGGAAGCGCCCATTGGCGCGACCAGGAGCGGAATGTTCGCCGCCGGCCCGGGCAGCAGAAACATCGAGCCGCCAGTGAAGGCGATTCCCAGTAGCGCACCAAGACACGAGCGCGCGCGCTCCTGCCATTTCACGGTAACCGGTGCTGGAATAAAGCTGGCAAGCCAGCGAAGGGCAATGGAGCGGGACAAGATAGAAGGGCAGTAGTCGATTATGCGGGGACCGACATTAGCGGGGAAACCCTGGTAACGCGGAATCACTGTGGTCGTGATTATATTTCAATATGATATAAAACGCCTTGAATGGGCTGTTGCAGTGCGCAAGCGCCGGGCTGCGATCCCGCCACTTGTCTCCTCGCTGAAGTCGAGTCCGCCGACGCTTGCCGCAAACGGCCAGATGGGCGCTTCGTTTTTCATTTAATCACGTTGTGATATAAAATTAACGTCGGCGGGGCGAGGAAAAAGGCGATGACGCGTGAGTCATCGCGCCGCTCGATAAGCATAGGAATCCGACCGACGAGTGGCTTGTCACGCGCTCTTCCAAAGGAGTGGTCATGCTCGTTACTTTTCAATCGACGGCATCGCCAGATGTCGTGATGCTCCGGGACCTTGCGCAATATCTGTTGGGCTTGATCGGCAAGCGTCTCGAAGACCGTGGCGTCATCGAGCATGTTGAACTGCCCGTCGCGATTGACCGGATTCGGCAGAGGATCGAGTGATGCAACGGCAGCTTTCGCAACGGCGTAGGGTGGTCATGCTCGCGGCGTGCGTTATTCCGGTCATCCACTGTGCCGCTACGCGGCGAGCGAGCGACTTCTACGCCGAACCTGCGGCCACCATCAATGCATCCTCAGGTGAAGAGCGGCACCGCTTCGATCAACGCCAAGCCCAGCAGCGCGCCGAGCGTCGCGCCCATCCAGCCGCGGATTCAGCTTCTGGAGGTGCAGCGTATCGAGCAGACCGCCGATCAGAATGACGCCGAACAACGCAAAGGCCGCCAGCTGATAACTGATTTCGAAGTCGTTGGCGATAACCATTTGATCCTCCCGCGCGAAACTCCATCGCTTACCGGTCAGTATATGTCGCGCTATGATCTAATTTGTACGGGCAGAAATTTGACCGGGCCGGCTCCGACACGCGGCCTGGCGCCAATTCGAAATTGCCAGCCGCATATGGCGCGGCTCATGTTCTTCAGTCGCCTCAAAAGACAAGCGCGGGGCAGCGCAGTTGAGTGCTATATGTATCACCGGGCGACATATAATGAATTGACGATGTGCTGGCTCGGCGGCGATGCTGCGTTTGGCTCCGGGCGAGGCACTGTGCATTGCGAAGCGCATTATTGCGGTGCCGCGAAGCGAAGTCAGGGAGACATGAGATGTCGACTTATAACCGCATTCTTCTCTGCTATGACGGAACACGTGAAGGGCAGCACGCGTTGAAGGACGGCGCCTGTCTGGCGCAGGATCTCAAGGCGGAAGTGCATGTGCTGTGCGTGCTCAACGATTCAGCCTGGGTGCAAGGGGCCGACATCATCTCGGCAATCCCGGTCGATCTCGTCACCGACTCCGCCAGAAGTTTGCTCGACGAAGGCTTGAAAAAACTCGCTGCGCGCGGAATCTGGGCGCGCGGGCATTTCGCCATCGGCGATCCGTTGGAGGAGATTTCGTCGTTCGCGAGCGATCTGAAGGTCGATCTGATCGTCGTAGGGCACCGTCGTGAGAGCAGGCTGGCCCGCTGGTGGGGCGGCAGGAACGATGGCCTGCTGCTGGACCGGGTCAGTTGCAGCGTACTGGTGACCATGGGGCCGGAAACGGCCGCGGAAACTCCGGGCGCCGGCGAGACTGCGCGCTCGGTCGAACAGCTTTAGCCGGGCCGGCTATGAGAACACACAACGCTCGCAGTACAGCGGGCGATTGAGGTCAACTCATCGCGCGTGCGCTGTCCGTTGGCTCGGCGGTTGAACTTTGCGTATACACGTCCCCGCGATTGAACGGATAGTCGCGTTGCGCGAAGCTCAGGCGGCCCGTTGCGTGATCACGTTGTTCAGCCATGTCGGCCGGGCGCGACGCCAGAATCTGGAATAACGAGGTCCACCCTCGCTCGAAACCCATAGCCGATCCCGCCAGATAAAGACGGTACGCCCGGATGATTTTCTCCGCGTTGACGCCGAGTGTCCGCTGGGCCTCGTCGAGATGGGCCTCGAGCGCATCGGCCCAATGCCACAGCGTGCGCGCGTAATGCGCGCGAACGCACTCGGCGTCCACCGGTTCCGGGTCGCCTTGGGTCATCGCTGCCATCATCGCGCTTACATGCCTGTCAAAACACAGCGACAACGAACGAAGCAAATGCCGCAGCGACCCGATAGCCAGAACCGGCCGGTGAAGAAATCCGGCGAAGGGGAGCCGCCGGTCGAATGACATCAACGCGCCGGACGTATTTTCCTTGTCCCCTTGAACCCGCGGCTTCCTGATCCGGATGCCGCGGGTCCCGACCGCACGTCGGGTCACGCGGTCACGCTTCGCGCGGCCCGGTGGCCGCACGTTCACACCACGGCTCGATTCGCACCGATGCGGCAAGCGCTCAACTCAACAGATCACGTCGTCCGCAGCCAGGCCGTATTCATGCGCGCCGCGCCTTGCCTCGCAATTCACATGGCCATCAATTATATGTCACAAGATGACATATAATTGATTCCGCTTCCTCCCATGGTAACAACGCGTTTGCACGACGCACGTCTTCAACCTGTCACCGGCCGGCTGTGCTCTTCACACCCCGCTCGTCAACATTTCTCCTCATCCGGGATATGACTTACGAAACGATCGACTCCACGATTGGCAAGACTCCGCTGGTCCAACTGGTAAGGCTTCCGGGCGAGACAATTCGCGCGCGCAGCAATGTGATCCTTGGCAAGCTCGAAGGCTCCAATCCCGCAGGTTCGGTCAAGGATCGCGCGGCACAAGCGATGATCCTCGGCGCCGAGCGTCGAGGACGAATCAAACCTAGGCGAACGTGTTGATCGAGGCCACCAGCGGCAACACCGGCAACACCGGCATTGCGCTCGCCATGGTCGCCCCGCTCAGAGGCTATCGGATGCTGCCGGTCATGCCGGAGGACGTGTCGATCGAGCGGCGCCGCAGCATGACCGTATACGGCGCCGAACTCGTGCTGACTCCCGCGCGCGGCGGTATGAGTGCGCCGGTAATATTGCCGGGGAAATGCAGCGCGAAGGCCGCGGCACGATTCTCGATCAGTTTTCGAATCCGGATAACCCGCTTGCGCACCACGAAGGACCCGGCCCGGAAATCTGGTCCGAGACACACGGACGCGTCACGCATTGCGTGTCCGCGTGTTGCATTGCACCAATGACAAAACATAAACCAAAAAGCACAATGCGTAACTCAGCCGGCGAGGCGGCATCCCTCCGTCAGTGCAAGCAGCATCGCGCCGGCCGGCACTCACAGGCTGTCATTCACAGACGCACAAGGACATACAGGTACACACAATGATCGATTTGCGCAGCGATACCGTAACCCGTCCGACTCCGCCGATGCTCGCGGCCATGTCGGCCGCCGAAGTGGGCGACGACGTCTGGGGCGACGACCCCACCGTGCTGCGTCTGCAAGCCGCCGTCGCCGAGCGCACCGGCAAGGAAGCGGGCCTCTTCTTCCCGAGCGGCACGCAAAGCAACCTCGCGGCCCTGATGGCGCACTGCGCACGCGGCGACGAGTACATCGTCGGCCAGCTTGCGCACACCTATAAGTACGAAGGCGGCGGCGCGGCGGTGCTCGGCAGCATCCAGCCGCAGCCGCTCGAAAATGCGGCCGACGGCTCCATCCCGCTGGACAAGATCGCCGCCGCGATCAAGCCCATCGACAACCACTTCGCGCGCACACGCCTGCTGGCCCTGGAAAACACCATCGGCGGCAAGGTGCTGCCGGCCGGATATGTCGCCGAGGCGGTGCAGCTCGCGCGTCAGCGCGGCCTGTCGACGCACCTCGACGGCGCGCGCGTTTACAACGCGGCGGTCGCGTCGGGCAAGCCGGTCGCGGCGCTATGCGAGCCGTTCGATTCCGTGTCGATCTGCTTTTCGAAGGGGCTGGGCGCGCCGGTGGGCTCGGTGCTGGTCGGCAGCCAGGCGCTGATCGACGTGGCGCACCGCTGGCGCAAGGTGCTGGGCGGCGGCATGCGCCAGGCCGGTGTGCTGGCGGCGGCCTGCCTGTACGCGCTGGATCACAACGTCGAGCGCCTCGCCGACGACCACGCGAACGCCGCGCATCTGGCGGCGGGTCTCGAAGCGATCGCGCAGGTCAAGGTTCAGTCTGTCGCCACGAACATGGTGTTCGCGCAGTTTCCGCAGCAGGATTGCGCGCCGCTCGAAGCGTGGCTCAAAGAACGCGGCATTCTCACGCAGATGCTCTACGCGTCGCGCTTCGTCACGCATAAAGACGTGTCGCGTGAGGACATCGATACGTTCATCGCCGCTGTGAAGGGGTATTTCGCGGCGCGTTGACCGATGGGGTCGAGTGACAAAGCGGGCGCGCTGACAACACAGCGCGCCCGTTTTTTTTCATTTCGCCGACGCCTTCACGTGCCCACCCGCGCGATGCGAAGGCGCCAGCAGGCGCAGTCCGCTCGCGAGACTCGCCGCTCCGGCAAAGAATGCGCCCGTGCCGAGCGCGAGCGTCGGACCATGGCGGCCGGCAATCCCGAAGCTCAACGCAACCAGCGCCGCGCCGGTGGTCTGGCCGAGCAGCCGCGCAGTCGCGACAATACCGCTTGCTCCGCCGCTGCGTTCGGGCGGCGCGCTCGCCATCAGCGCCTTCAGATTCGGCGACTGGAAAAAGCCAAAGCCCGCGCCGCAAATCGCCATCCGGATGCCGATATCGAGTACGTGCGGATGCACCGGCAACAGCGCCAGCGACGCCATCCCCGCCGACATCACCGCGAGCCCGATCGCGCCGAGCAGGCCGGGCGGATAGCGGTCCGACAGGCTGCCCGCGAGCGGCGCGGCCAGCGCGACCACCACCGGCCATGGCGTCATCAGAAAGCCGGTTTCGACCTGGCTGCGATGCAGGACGTCCTCGAAATAAAACGGCAGCGACACGAATGCGAGGCCCTGCGCGGCGAACGAGCACACCGCCGTCACGGCCGACAGCGCGAACACCGGCCGCTTGAACAGATCGACGGGCAGCATCGGCGCCGGATGGCCCGCTTCACGGCGGATCAGCAGCAGCCCGAACACCACGGCGACCGCCGCCGCGCTCAGCACGAGTTGCGCGGACGCGCGCTGGGCCGCCTCGCCGAGCGCGAAGATCAACGCGGCGAAGGTGATCACGTTGAGCAGCGCCGCGACCGGATCGAAATTGTGCTTGCCGCGTTCGGTGTGCGGCAGCGCCGGCCATGCAAAGCCCAATGCGAGCAGGCCGAGCGGCACGTTGACCGCGAACAGCCAGGGCCAGGCGGCCACCGACAGGATCAGCGAGGCCACTGTCGGTCCGACCGCGAACGACACGCCGACCACCAGCGCGTTGGTGCCAAGCCCGCGTCCGAGCCGGTGCGGCGGATAGAGAAAGCGGATCAGTGCGGTATTCACGCTCATGATCGCGCTCGCGCCGAGGCCTTGCATCACGCGCGCGGCGGCGAGCAGCGGCAGTGTCGAAGCCATCGAGCACGCGAGCGACGCCAGCGTGAACAGCGCAATGCCGCCGATGTAAATGCGCCGGTGTCCGACGATATCGCCGAGCGCGGCGAGCGGCAGAAGGGTCGCCACCATCGCGAGTTGATACGCGTTGATGATCCAAACCGACGCCGCGGGCGCCGCATGCAGATCTGCGGCGATGGCGGGCAGGGCGGTGTTGGCGATCGCGGTGTCGAGCGTGGCGAGCGCGACGGCGAGCATGATTGCGGCCATCGCGCGGCGGTTGGCGGCGGACATCGGGACGTCCGCGGGGAAGGTGGGCGCGGCAGCGGCGCTGGAATTGTCGGACAAGGCGTGGCCCGTCGGGTTAGGCATGCCGGCGCGGCGGCCGGTCCAGGAACGCGGCGTACAAGCGGCGGGTTGCGTGGTGAGAGGCGCGCGCCTTCTGGTGTAGCGTCGAGGCGGGCAGCGCGCAGCGAAATGGTGTGATTGTTACAGAGACGCAGAAATCCTGCTGCCGCGCAGGCAGGCCTCCGTGACCAAACGTGACATAACGCAACTAACTGTCAAGTCCGCATACTCACTTCGAACAGATCCGCACACACTCTGTCACACGCCCCTCGGCACAAACAGTTCAGCAGACGAGGGCCCGATGTGATCACATACTGAAGCGCTCGACCGCTTCATCCGCACGTCACGCGGTGAAAAAATAATGGTGTGGGACGTTATCCGCCGCGCATTGTGCATCTCGCCGGCAACGACTTCATTGCGGCCTCGCTGTGTCTACTCTTGCCGCTCGATGCACGCGCGCAGTGCAGTTTGCGTGCGTTTTGCACTGTGTCCGTGCGAAACGCCGCGATGCCCGCGCGTCGCGGCGGGCATGGCATGTGCGTGAGTACCGGCTCGCGCTCGCTGTGTGCGGCAGTCGTAAAATGTTCTACTCTGCTTTTTAACCCGCCTGAACGGCACGCGCCTCCCGTCCGTCACCCATGCGGTTCGCGTATGCCGCGGCGCTTTTACCTCCGGAGGCTTCGATGACAACCGTCGATCTGGAATTCGACCAGCTCAACAGTACCGTCGACGCGCTACGGCGCTCCATTTCCAACCGCATGATGTACGGCGTCGGCAAGGACGCTGTCACCGCGCATCCCCATGACTGGCTGCATGCCGCGGCTCTCGCCGTGCGCGACCGGCTGGTGGCGCGCTGGATGAAAACCACGCGCCTGCAATACGAACAGGACGTGAAGCGCGTCTATTACCTGTCCATGGAATTCCTGATCGGCCGGACCTTTACGAACGCCTTGCTGGCGCTCGGCATTCACGATCAGATGAAGGAGGCGCTCGCGAGTCTCGGCGTCGATATGGAGACGCTGATCAATATCGAGCCGGACGCCGCGCTCGGCAATGGCGGTCTCGGCCGGTTGGCCGCCTGCTTTCTCGATTCCATGGCGACGCTCGGCATTCCGGGCTTCGGCTATGGCATCCGCTACGAATACGGCATGTTTCGTCAGGAGATCGTCAACGGCGAGCAGGTCGAAGCGCCGGACTACTGGCTGCGCGCGGGCAATCCATGGGAGTTCCCACGGCCCGAAATCAAGTACATGGTCCACTTCGGCGGGCGCACGGTGCAGCGTGGCGAACAGGTCGACTGGATCGACACCGAGCATGTGAACGCCACCGCGTACGACACCGTGATTCCCGGCTACGCGACGGACGCGACCAACACGCTGCGGCTGTGGTCGGCGCGCGCCACCGATGAACTCGACCTCGGCGCGTTCAATCGCGGCGACTACCGCAATGCGGTCGATACGAAGAACATGTCGGAGAACGTCTCGCGCCTGCTGTATCCGGACGACTCGACGCCCGCCGGCCGCGAGCTGCGGCTGCGTCAGGAGTACTTCTTCGTGTCCGCGACGATGCAGGATCTGATCCGCCGCTATCAGCGCACGCACAGCACGTTCGGGCGCTTCTCCGAAAAGGTCGCGGTGCATCTGAACGACACGCACCCCGTGCTGGCGATTCCCGAGCTGATGCGTCTGCTGGTCGACGTTCATCATCTGCCGTGGGACAAGGCGTGGAAACACGTCACGCAGATCTTCTCGTACACCAACCACACGCTGATGCCCGAAGCGCTCGAAACGTGGGACGTCGAGATGCTCTCGCGTTTGTTGCCGCGGCATCTCGAGATCATCTTCGAGATCAACGCGCAGTTTCTCAAACATGTGAGCGAGCATTCGGGGCATGACGCCGAGATGATCCGCCGCATTTCGCTGGTCGACGAATATGGGCAGCGGCGCGTGCGCATGGCGTATCTCGCGATCGTCGCGAGCCACAGGGTGAACGGCGTGTCGAAGCTGCATTCGCAACTGATGACCCGCGATATCTTCGCCGACTTCGCGCGCATCTATCCGGACCGCTTCACCAATGTGACCAACGGCATCACGCCACGCCGCTGGCTCGCGCAAGCGAGCCCGTCGCTGTCGTCGCTGATCGATCAGCGCATCGGCAAGCATTGGCGCAGCAATCTGTTCGAGCTGGAGCAGTTGCGCGATCTGCGTACCGACAGCGGCTTTATCGACGCGTTCCGCGACGCGAAGCGGCAAAGCAAATTGCGGCTCGTGCAGCGCCTCGCGCAGCACACCAAACTGCACTTCAATCCAGATGCATTGTTCGATCTGCAGGTCAAGCGTATTCACGAATACAAGCGTCAACTGCTGAACGTGCTGCACGTGATCGTGCGCTACAACCAGATTCGCGAGAACCCCGAGCGCGACTGGGTGCCGCGCGTCGTGCTGTTCGCCGGCAAGGCCGCGTCCGCGTACCGGATGGCGAAGACGATCATCAGGCTGATTGGCGATGTGAGCGAGAAGGTCAATCAGGATCCGCTGATCGGCGATCGGCTGAAAGTGGTGTTCGTGCCGAATTACGGCGTGAGCGTGGCCGAGATGATCATTCCGGCGGCCGATCTCTCGGAGCAGATTTCGATGGCCGGCACCGAAGCGTCCGGCACCGGCAACATGAAGCTCGCGCTCAACGGCGCGTTGACGATCGGCACGATGGACGGCGCGAACATCGAGATCCGCGAGGCGGTGGGCCGCGATAACATTTTCATCTTCGGCCATACCGCCGACGAAGTGGACGACCTGCGCGCAAGCGGTTACCGGCCGCGTCACGTCTACGAAGAGAACGCGGATCTGCGCATGGCACTCGACCAGATCCGCACCGGCTTCTTTTCGCCGCACGAACCGCTGCGCTTCTCGGATATCTTCCACACGCTGGTCGACTGGGGCGATCACTACATGGTGCTGGCCGATTTCGCCGCGTTCGCGAAGGCACAGGAGGCGGTGGATGCGCGCTTCGTCGACAAACGCGCGTGGGCCGAAAGCGCGATCGAGAATGTCGCGGGAATGGGGCAGTTTTCGTCGGACCGCACGATCGGCGAATATGCGCGCAATATCTGGCATGTGAATCCGCTTAGTCTGGAGTGACGGCGGTGGGGGTGCGCTGGCGTTTCGCGTGATCGCCTGATCAATGACAAGGCCGTGCGGTTCTTTGCCAGAGCCGCACGGCTTTTCTTATCGCGAGCGCGATATCACGGCGCGAAGCGTTCGATCGCGTTCGCCGCACGCAGACCCAGCTGGCCACGCTGGAAGTCGAACAGCACGTCGATGTTCTGCATCGCCATCAGACCGACCACGATGCGATTCGCGTCCGGCTTCGCTTTCACGACCATGACCTGCGCGTTCTCGTAGCGGTGTACCCAGGATGCCACGCCGATCGCCGCTTCGTAGTTGCCCTGATCGAGGGTCTTGCCGACGTCGTCGTCGCCGGTCCAGTTCGGCGCTTTGTCGGTTTCGATGCGGATCATGCCGGAGCTGCCCGTGGCGAACACCAGCGGCGCGCAGAACGTCATCTTGTCGGCGACGCGCACGCAGCCTCTCGGCCACTGCGTCGCACCGTCTTTCGACGCGGCCATCGGCAGCATCGTGTAGCCCTTTGTCAGCTCGCTCGACGGACTCAGCAGGAGGTAGGGCTGCGCGACGTTCGCGCGCACCAGATACCGTTGACCGATGTTGCCCGGCAACGCGCGCAGCGGTTGTGTGCAGCAGTTCTCGCCAGGCAGCTCGGCGCCGATGCCCGCGATGCCCGAGAAGGCCCAGCCGAATTCGCCGGTGTAGCCGTCCATCGCGACGCAGCGCTTTGCTGTCGGCAGGCAGCGCACCGTATCGACCGCTTGCGCGGCGATCGGCGCCGGCTTCGTGCCGCCCACGCTGAACGGCAACGTCACCGCCGCGCCGACCACTTCAGCGCCGTTTGCGAACGACAGCGACGTCACGTCGCCGGCGGGCGCGTAGTTCGAACCCGGCAGCGTCGACTTCAGAATCCGCACTCCTTGCGTGCCCGTATCCAACGCGACGTAGAGCGGCTTGCCGTCGAGCAGGATCGGCAGGCCGAGGCGCGCGTGATCCTGGTCGGCGCGCTCCACGTGCAGTGGAATCAGCAGACCGTCGTTGCCGCCGTTGATCAGCGCGGCATTCTGCGCGGGCGGCGTGGGGACCGGAAAGGTGGTGGAGCAGGCGGACAGGTCGGCGAGCGCGACGCCTGCAAACAGCACTAGCGCGGTGAGACGGCGCCAATGAACCTGCAAGCAGGTATGCAGACGCGCACGCCAGTTCGGGCGAATGTGCCGGCGCGCGGCATCGGGAGGCGACAGGGACATAGGATCACGCTTCGCAAAAAGGCGTGGTCCCCGGGCGAGGCGAGGCATTGCAGCGGGCGCCGCGGGCGGGCAGCGTGCGCGGCAATTTCGCGGGCATGCCCGCGGCGGCGCGAGCGGGGAAGCCCCATGCTCGCGAATGCTTGCGCAGGCCTGCGGGAGGGAACACGCGATAACAGGAGCGGTGACTCTACATGGCCGCTCACGTGTGATTGCAAAGATGTGTAAAGGCTGCGCACGCGACGAGCGGACCGTGCGCGCAAACGTCGACCGGCGTCAGTAGTAGTCGCGTGGGCGGCGGATTACCGTGGTCTGGGCGCGGCCCAGTGTGGCGCGATCCAGCGCGGTGGTCAGCACGCCGATCACGTCTTCGAGGGTGCGCGAGGTGACTTCGACGCGGAAGGTCACGCGCTCTTGCTGGCGGTCGACGGTGACGACGTACAGACGCAGATCGTCGCCGAGCGCCGCATGCAGCGCGCGCCGTCCATTGGCCGACGAAATGCCGGGTATCGTGACATCGATGATGATGAGCGGCACGGCCCGATGCGTGGGGCGGCCGATGCGCAATGCGGGAGCCGCGAGCGGCGCGGGGCTTGCGGACGTTGCGATGGGTGTGAGCATCATGGGAGCGCTGATCAGCTGAGACGGCGCGCGTTGTTGATACCTGACCACTCTAGCCGGGCCTGGATCAACGGCACGCAAAAAACTGCCTTCGCTGTGATCAAAATCTTGTAAACGCAAACGATGCTGATGCGTGCGGGTGGCTGCGCCGGCGCACGAGGACAGGCCTGTGCCGGGCGCCGGCGCCGCGTCAGGCGGCCAGCCGCTTCAAGCTTTGGGGACGGGTGCTGGCGCCGTTGCTTTCGCTTCATGCACGGCCGCGCTCACACGCTCGACGAATTCACGATCGGTGCTCATCAACGCCTCGCGTTCACCACTGTCTGTCTGCACCATCAGACGGTGGGTGATGTCCTGCGTCGCCCACGTGAGCCAGCCCACCACGATCAGCATGACGCCGCACACGATGCCCACCGGCGAGCGGAAGATCCCGCCGACAATCAGGCCGACGAGGCCGAGCAGCGAAATCGTCAGCGGCAGGACCTTGTTCTTCTGCACGGTAACGACCTGCACGCCTACGATGTCGCGCAGCGGAAAAACCTGGCCAGCCGACGAGAGTGCATTGCGCGTGACCGACACGCCGCGATCATTGAAAGGGGTTTCCATCGAGTTGAGTGCAAAGGGGTAGTGAAGCGGCGAGGCTAGCAGACTTCGAATTCCTAAAGTTAAGGATTTTTTCGTCGGCCGGGAGGCCTACTCCGCGGGGGTATCGTGTTTAGCTGACTAAAAATTTCAGTTATGGATTTTTCTGACTAAGATTTGGTGTTGTTTCTTCGCCGGTTTTCTGGCGCGGCCTTCATGGCATAGCTAGGATTTTAGCCTCTTGTCGGGAAGCTGGAAGAAGAAACCGCGCTCGTCGCCGATGAGCTAATGTACCTTTTCCGGTTCAACGGCTTTAACACGCATCACCATGTCTTCTTCGCTGACGTGGGGCCTTACCTGACCCCGCAGCCAGCAACGAAATTGCAAGGTGCAGGTGGTTCGCCCCGATCAAAATAGCGACGCTTTCCGCCAGTGTGCCTACGCGTGGCATCGTGGAACTTTTCTTCCGACATATCGGCGTTCTGAGGCCGGACGACGTCCTTCGGATGTCGCCGCGAGTGGACCAGGTGACCCCATGAGCCGCCATCTTTTGAGTGAGCCGAGGTGCAGAACCACGAGAATGACGGCGAGAAAGCCCATCAGTCCGACGTGATGGGCGAGTAACTGCTGTCCACGCGTACGGGTGTCAATACTCAGGTGGCGTATCAGAATCTGAGCAGAGGCAACCCGGGCGCGCCGCTCGATACGGCTTTCATTCCGGGTGCGGCTAGCCCTCGTCGAACCGGTCTCAGATGATTGCACGAGTGCTCATCACCCATTCGTTTCGCACAGCGTGATTGCTGGTGGAAAGTACGCATACGCTTGTAGCGAAGGCTGACCTTCGCGGCTATCGATGTGCGAATGTCAGGAAAGCGACTGCGGATCCTGTTTGCGCTATTCCCGCAGATCGAGTTGGCGTGGCAGTTGCCCGAGTTGCTGGAACACGCCTAGCCAATCCTCGAGATGCCATGTCTTCGCGACCAGCTCACTGCGCATCTCGTGGAATGAGTGAATGGCGAAGCGGACCGGCTTTGATGTTGCCGCGATGGACGATCGCTGCAACGCGCAGGTTGAGATAGCACGATCCCACGGACGGTGCGGTAAGTCTGTACGGTGGCGTTCAGGTCAGTAAAAACAACCGCATCGATCGCTCGCCGCATGGTTTGCCGGAATAGATCAACGTCATTCTTTTGCGCCGGCATTGCTCAGTAAGCGGCGGCGGAACGGGGACTGCAGATCAGGCGTATTGTCGAAGACTCAACGAAAATTCCTTGAGCGCGTTGATCCCGCTCTGCTCGCAAAGACGACACCAGTCCTGCAACTGGGAGAGCAACCGCTCCCGCGATGCATTGGAGCGCTCCCACATCGCCGACAGGTCCCTCCTCAATTCCATGCAGGCACGTAGCCTCTGGTTGTGGTCGTATGTTTCCGGCAACGGTCGTCGATCCTGATTTCGTTGGGCCTCCAGCCCGTTGCGAAGCCACATCGTTGCACCGCGCATAAGAAGGTACTTTTCGCGGCGACTGGCGTGCCCCATGTGCTCGATTTCCTCACGGCAGGCGTGTTCGGCCGCCCTCGCAAAGCCGGCCATGACCTCGTAGTGGTTGCGAAGTACGGCTTGCAGCGTATCGTCGTCGAGCACCACCTTGCCTTTGACCCGATGTGGTGTGGACGGCACTTTTTTCGCTTTCGCGAGACCAAGCGCGGAAAGGATGCAGATGTACGTCCAGCCGATGTCGAATTCGTACCACTTACTGGACAGCTTTGCGGATGTCGCATAAGCGTGGTGATTGTTGTGCAGTTCCTCTCCGCCGATCAGAACGCCGATGGGGATCAGATTCGTGCTCGCATCGTCAGTACCGAAATTGCGGTAACCCCAGAAATGTCCGGCGCCGTTAACCACGCCGCCTGCCCAAAACGGAATCCACATCATCTGGACGGCCCAGACCGACATGCCGACGATGCCGAACAGCGCAACATCGATCACCATGAGCAGGCTTATGCCAAGATTCGGATACTTCGCGTAGACGTTGCGTTCCATCCAGTCGTTCGGTGTGCCGTGGCCGAACCTGCGCAGTGTTTCTTCGTTTTTCGCTTCGACGCGATAGAGCTCAGCGCCTCCGAGCAGCACCTTCCAGATACCCCGGGTCTGCGGACTGTGCGGGTCGTCATCGGTCTCGCACTTCGCGTGATGCTTACGATGGACTGCGGCCCACGGGCCGGTCACCATGCCCGTCGTCATCCACAGCCAGAAGCGGAAACAATGGCTCACTGCCGGATGCAGATCAAGCGCGCGATGCGCCTGGCAGCGGCGGAGGTAGACCGTCACGCTGACTATCGTGGCATGCGTCAATACCAGCGTGGCCAGCAGAGTCTGCCACCACAACAGGGAAAGCAAGCCGTTCGAGAGAAATGCCAGCGAAGTGCTAAACAAGTCGGTCCTCTTTCTAAGCAAAGCAGAGCGTCGGAATGACGCGGGCTAACCCGCTCCGTTTCCCTCGCTTTATTCAGGTCCTGCACCGCCCGGTTGTCTGTGGCGCGACAGAAACGAATTCAGCGCGAAACGATTGCCAGACAACCATCGATGCGAAAAAGAAGGCGGTGAGAAGAAAAAGCGCGAGCGGGTTCATGTTTGTGTCCATTCGTGAGGACCGCAGCAGTCAGGCCGGGCAAACCGGAGGTGATTGTTTCCGCCGTCTTTGGCCACCCCGTCGTGCCGCTATACGACTCAGGGAAGATCATCTACACGATGTACGCCACGGCCGACGATGTCGGTACGGTTTCGTACCAGAAAGCGGGATGTCGAAGCGCGATGGCAGCGGTTTGCGCCGCGAGCAGGCGACCGGCAAACGGCCGATTCCGACCTCTTTGGCTGCTAGCGTGCCGGGTCGATAGACGCTACGAGTGTCTCTACGCTCGCGGACTCGTGATGCGGCCGCACCTCCGCGGGGCGGCGCGTGGCCGGTACGGCACCGTACCGACTCCGATCTCAATGATAGGCACCGTGTCTGTGTTGCCTTGAATTTGTCCTGTCAAGGTTCATCATCGGCATCCTGGTCGGACTGGAAGCAGCCATTGCTGCGAACTTCGTCGAAGCGGCTCGCGTCTATGAAAATCAGCCGGGTGCGCTCCAACTTCGTGCGATGAACATCATTTATGAAACCACCAAGGAGCGCGGGGCGACCATCCTCATGCCGACGTCGATGGTGGACAGTCTGAATCCGGCGCTGGCGCTCGCAATCGCCGGACGCGATCCTGCTACCGGCGCAGTGGTGAGTCCGCTCAAGACGGCAGCGAAGATGAAGCGGAGAATGGCAACTCGACGGCTCATGACATGAAAGCTCGACCTATGCGTTGATCCGGCGTTAGCGCCGTTGTTACCGCCATTGCAGATGTTGCCGTCATGGTTCGCGATTACCCATGGAGACCGCGATGAACATCAGTCCTCTCGCCGGCAAGCGCTTGCCCCATACAATGCTGGTCAATGTGCCGCGGCTTGTCACGGCGTACTACACCGACAAGCCAGATCCGTCGATCCCGGCGCATCGGGTCGCGTTCGGCACATCCGGGCATCGCGGCTCCGCGTTCACACGCAGCTTCAACGAGTGGCACGTACTCGCCATCACCCAGGCCATTTGCCACTACCGGAAGCAGCAGGGTATCGACGGCCCGCTCTTTATCGGCATCGATACGCATGCACTGTCTGAACCCGCTTACGCGAGCGCGCTGGAGGTGCTCGCTGCCAATGGTGTCGAGGTCATGATCGCGCAAAACGGCGAATACACGCCCACACCGGCCGTGTCGCACGCCATCCTCGCGTACAATCGCGGCCGGCCCGCGGGTCTGGCGGACGGCATCGTCATCACCCCGTCGCACAATCCACCAGAAAGCGGGGGTTTCAAGTACAACCCGCCGAACGGCGGCCCCGCCGACGAGACGGTGACCAGTTGGATCGAAAGAGCGGCGAATGGGTTACTCGAAAGTGGGCTTGATGGCGTGCTGCGCATGTGTCTGTCAAAAGCGTTGCGCGCCACGACGACGCACCGGCATGACTTCCTCAACGCCTACGTTGGAGATCTCGTCAATGTCGTCGATATGGCTGTGGTGCGTGGCGCGCCGATCCGCCTGGGAGTCGACCCGCTTGGCGGAGCGGGCGTGCACTACTGGGGGCCGATTGCCGAGCGCTACAACCTGAATCTCAGCGTGGTCAACGACGAGGTCGATCCGACCTTCCGCTTCATGAGTGTCGATTGGGATGGACGGATTCGCATGGATCCGTCGTCGCCTTATGCGATGCAAATGCTGATCGACCAGAAGGACCGCTTCGACGTGGCCTTTGCGTGCGATACGGATCACGATCGTCATGGCATCGTCACCCGAGACGCGGGACTGTTGCCGGCGAATCACTATCTCGCGGTGCTCGTCCACTACCTGTACGCGAATCGACCGCAATGGCGCGCTCACGCGGCGGTCGGCAAGACCATCGTCAGCAGCCAGATGATCGATCGTGTGACCGAAAAACTCGGCCGCACGCTTTACGAAGTACCGGTCGGCTTCAAATGGTTTGTTGATGGACTGCTCGACGGTTCTCTGGGTTTCGCGGGTGAAGAGAGCGCGGGCGCCAGTTGTCTGCGGCTTGACGGCACGGCGTGGAGTACCGACAAGGACGGAATCGTGCCGGCTTTGCTTGCGGCCGAAATCACGACTCGCACTGGCCGGGACCCCGCCGAGATCTTCCGTGATCTGACCCAGCGGCTGGGCGAACCGGTCGAACGTCGCGTACAGGCGGCGGCGACGGCGCCGCAACGCGCGCTGCTTGCACGGCTCTCGCCCGCGCAGTTTCCTCACACTGAACTTGCCGGCGAAAAAATCGAGCAGGTGCTCGACCGGGCGCCTGGCAATAGCGCGGCCATTGGCGGCATCAAGGTGGTCACGAAGAGCGGCTGGTTCGCCGCGCGCCCGTCGGGCACCGAAGATATCTACAAGATCTATGCGGAAAGCTTCCGCGGCGAGGATCACCTGACACGCATCGTTAGCGAGGCCCAGGCGATGGTCGACAGCACGCTCGAGGCACAGGCGGCCACGGATGATGGCGCCCAGCCGTGAGCGCGGAAAGTAGGAGGACGCCTCGAGAACTGAGGCTCTGGTTGTTTGTGGACCGGGCGGTCATGACGATCAGCGGGTCCAACTGGCCGGCGCTTAGGTCGTTCAGATCTGCGGACTGCTGTCGTTGGCCGCTGTGATGTCTGCAGACACTGTCCGCAAATCATCCTGACTGGACCGTTCGGTCGATGATATACGAGCTCGATTGAAGCAGTGGGTAAGCGGTCTTGACCGCTACCGTACAGACCTGTTCGGTAGCAGGTGAGAACGTGACGTTACATCCTGCGTGCACCTGCCATTTCGTGACCGCCATTGTAAGGCGCGCATTCGCGCACAGTCTGTCCCTGACTTTACTCGGCGTGTTTTCGTTCCAACAGAAGCCCTGCGGCGAAGTTGCGCGCGCCCCGCATAGCCGCAGGGCGTGGTTTCGCCCATAACATCATGCTTTGCCTCGAATGTCCGGGGCAGAGCGCTCTAGCTACCAGTTAGCGGAGGTCATCATGCGCACCCAGTATCCCGAGAAGCATCCGAATAGCGAAAAGAGTGAACACAACATCGATGAAGCGGTCGAGGACACATTTCCAGCTAGCGATCCTCCCTCGATCGGCGGCGTGACGAAAATCACCGTTGCACCCGATCATCAGAAGTCGCACAGGAAGACATTGCACGCAAAACGAAGATAAGCGTTGGCTTACCTGATCAAGTGGCCATCGCGGGCCAGCGACGTTGAACGCCGTCATTGGATCCGACCTGTCATTTTCAACGTTCGCACGCCGGGCGCCTTCCCGGATGGGAGTGCCTGGTGGCTCGGAGATGATGATCTGGCCGCGGCTATGCGTTGGTATGTCGACAGCAAGCGGCCAGGCAGTGCCCGATGGAGAGAGCCTGTGAAGACAAATGATCTGGAAGGTGCGCAACTCGACTACTGGGTTGCCAAAGCGGAAGGCCTATCAAACCCAAAGGTGGAGGATGGCCTTTGCCGCGTGGCGTATGTTAATTGCGACAACAAACACGAGAAGCCGTCGAGGTTGACGCCGCCTTTTCGCCGTCGACGGACTGGGCTCAGGGCGGGCCGATCATCGAACGCGAAGACTACTGTCTGCCCCGGGTCAACACTAATGCTGGCGCACTACACCATGGCGGTTACGCAGCATCCACACCGGCCGGCTTTTGCTTCTACGGAAACACTCCGCTGATCGCCGCCATGCGTGCCTACGTTGCAGACAAGTTCGGCGACGAAGTCCCTGACGAGAT
>NZ_JAQQEU010000022.1:0-112863 GCF_046026895.1 Paraburkholderia sediminicola | reverse complement strand
GGAGCCGGACTTTCCCGCTGCCTGCCAACTGCCCGCAAACCGCCACCCTGTTCCAGGCCTGGCGTTACTCATCCCCACCGATCAGGGTTGGCGTTTGCCGCGGCCACCAGCGAGTTTGCCAGCCGGCTTACCTGAATCCGCAGTTGGCTTGCTGGCGGGTTTGCTGCGTGGCTTTTGCACGCTGAATGGGTTACCGCTGGACAAGCTTGTGCCTTTACCCGCGGCCACAGCGCGCTGCGCCGCAGGCTTTCGTTTGCTTTCGCCAGTTTGCGGGCGCGGCTTTTTGCCGAGCACCTGCATGGCGCCCGGCGCAGCTTGCGGCACTTTGGGCTTCTTGGGCTTTTTGGGTTTCTTGATGATCTGGCCCGTCGCGCTGGTTTGCGGCACGCGGTGTTCGGCTTCAAAACCCGGCTCCTCTTCACGGGGCAGCGTTTGCCGGATCAGCGCTTCAATCGCGGCCAGTTGCGGCGCTTCGTCGGCGCACACAAGGGACACCGCCACGCCGCTGGCGCCCGCGCGGCCGGTACGGCCAATGCGGTGCACATAGTCTTGCGCCACGATCGGCAGATCAACGTTGACCACCAGCGGCAGGTCGTCGATATCCAGCCCGCGCGCAGCCACATCGGTGGCTACCAGCATATTTACTTCGCCCGTCTTGAAGCGCTCCAGCGCACGCAGGCGCGCGGGTTGCGGTTTGTCGCCGTGGATGGTGTCGACCGCATAGCCCGCTTCATCCAGCATGGCCGCCAGGTAATCCACGCCATTGCGGGTTTTGACGAACACCAGCGCGTGCTCCCAGTTGTTCTCAGCCACAAGGTGCATGAAGAGGTCAGGCTTGTTCCTTTTATCCACCGGCACCACCCACTGCTCGATCTTGCTGGCCGTGGCATTGGGCGGGCTGACGCTGATATCGACCGGGCCGCGCAGAATGCCCGCCGCCATGGCGCGGATATCATCAGTAAACGTGGCAGAGAACAGCAGGGTCTGGCGCTGAGCGGGCAACGCAGCAAAGACGGCGTCGAGTTCGCGCGCAAAGCCCAGATCCAGCATGCGGTCGGCTTCATCCAGCACCAGCGTTTGTACTTGATCAAACTGCAGTGCGTTCTGGCGATTGAGATCTAGCAAACGGCCCGGCGTGGCAACGAGCACGTCCACGCCTTTGCGCAACTTCATCATCTGCGGGTTGATACTCACACCGCCGTAGGCGGCCAGAAATCGTAAATCGAGGCCTTTACCGTAAGCGATAAAGCTTTGCAGCACTTGTTCGGCCAGTTCACGCGTGGGCACCAGCACCAGAACACGCGCGCGGTTGCTGGACACCGCCGGGCCGTGTTGCACCAGCCGTTGCAACAGCGGCAGCGCAAAACCCGCCGTTTTTCCAGTGCCGGTTTGTGCCGCAGCCATGACGTCCTTGCCACTGAGCACAGCAGGAATCGCCTTGGCCTGCACTGGCGTAGGTGTCTGATAATTGAGGTCCCGCACATTACGCAGCAAGGGATCGATCAGGCCAAGCGAGGCAAAAGACATTGGAGTATTCCGGGCTAAAACCGCAAATTCTAGCGGTTACCGCCTGATTGCGCCGCGCCGGCAAGCTGTACTACGAGACACCGATCAGCAGCACTGCCGCCAGCGGCAGCCCAAATTGTATCAACAGCAAACGCGCCACTGGCCGCGCAACCAGCCACGTACCGCCGAGACGAACGAAGGGCGGCTCGGTGCGAAAGTGATTGGGTCATATCGACCCACTTCGGCCCGTCGTCTCATCGAGACGACAAATGCCGCTTCCAATGTACAACAGACATTCGCGCGGTTGACTACCCGCGCAGCAAACCCGGGCATTCCCGACGGCCGTGTCAGTTGTGCGTTCGCGATTCGCATGATTATGCGTTCTTCACGAGAACCTCGCGCTATCAGGAAGTGCTCCGCGCGACATCTTGATGGGGACCAACGGGAGCGCCCCGGCTGGCCCGCTCGGACGAAACAATGGGGCGCTCAATAGTGAATTGTCAGCGGCTCCGGGTAGTTCTGCGTGAGCGAGTAGGTGCTTTCGGCATACCAGCCTTTTACCATGTGGAGTCGGTCGGGACGACTGGTGTCAGGCGCGCACTTGCCGTATGCTGCGTACGACCGAAGAGTGAAATCCGTTGTGTGGGTATCGGGCGCCACGTACGCCGTCGCGTCGGCACCCTGTCTCACGACTATCGAAGGCCTTAATATGTCCGATGCATCGCCGCCCGCAGGAACGACCGGGGGGCCACTGCAGTCCGTAGTCGCATATCCAAGGGAAGATGCCAACCACCCCCATTGATACTGGGATGCAGGATACTGGCCCCCGCTGTCAAACGGCCGCGAAATCGGTACAAGAATGGTCGCTCCGCTAACATGCAGAACGACGCCCGGGAAAAAACCGAGTGTGACCACTGGCCCGACATTCTTTCCTGTTGCGTCGAAGACCTTCAGGACGCGATGTTCCCCTTGTTTGCCGGCTTCCCGGCCGGCGGAGCGGTTGCCATCACCTCCGTACGACAGTGACGTTATACCCGAAGCGAGCAAAACAGCCACAAGCGATTTGCGCATTTGAAATCTCCCTTGGCGGTGACGGGGTCAGGCGGCCCTAAGGTCCGCGCTCCTTGCCGCCGTCGAGTAGTGCTCCCTTCCGGCGCGCCAGCCCGATGTACGAGTCGAGAGAGTGACTGTGCCAGATGGTTAACGATAGGTGCGGAGTAAGCTGACACAAGGCGCTTTATGAAGGAGCGCTCAATCATGAATTGTCAGCGGCTCAGGGTAATTCTGCGTGAGTGAGTAGGCGCTTTCGGGAGACCAACCTTTTTCACTGACCGAGGGGGCCACCCTCGGGTAGCATTGGGCCGGGGACCCTGCCCGATACGTCAGGGCAGTAATATTCGTTGAATAGGTGTCGGGCGCAATGTACACCGTTGCGTCAACACCCTGTCTAACGACTACTGAGGGCCTCAATGTCTCCGTTATATCGCCAATGATTAACGGGGGCCCACTGCAGTCAGTACTCGAATAAAAACTGATGTCATCGGAGAATTTACCCGACCACTTATATTGGGACGCAGTAATCTGGCTACCGCTGTCGGACACCCGTCGAATCGGTACAAGAATGGTGGCTCCGTTAACATCGAGAACGACGCCCGCCGCCGAGCCCTCGGCGAGCAGTGGCCCGACACTCTTTCCTTGAGCGTCGAAGACCTTCAGGGCGGGATGGTCACCTCGTTCGCCCGTTTCCCGGCCATCGGCGCGGCTGCCATCGTGACCGTATGACAGTGACGTTACACTTAAAGCGAGCAAACCAGCCACAATCGATTTGAGCATTTCACATCTCCTATATCGGCGACGCGATCAGACGGCCCCGGGGAACTTGCAGTCTTGCCGACACAAATTTTATCAACGGCGATCAATAATGAATTGTCAGCGGCTCCGGATAGTTCTGCGTGAGCGAGTAGGTGCTTTCCGCCTGCCAGCCTGGTACATTCAAGGGAAAGGGAGAAGATGAGAGGCAATGGCCGTCAACCAATGACGACTTCACGGTGATGTTCGTTGAGTAGGTGTCGGCTGCCACGTACACCGCCGCGTCCGCACCCTGTTTAATGACTGAGGCGGGTCTCAATTTTGCGAACAGATCATCAATAACAGGTACCCCACTGCAGTCCGAAGTTGGATATTTAGCAGGGTTGAAGTCGCCTGCCCATTCATACTGGGAGGCAAAAATCTGACCACCGCTGTTGGACGCCCGCTGAATCGGTACGAGAATGGTGGCTCCGTTAATGTCGAGAACGACGCCGGCCGTCCGGGGAGGGTTCGAGACCGAGACCAGTGGCCCGACCGTCTTTCCTCGAGCGTCGAAGACCTTCAGGACGCGATGCTCTCCATGTTCGCCATGTTCCCGGCTGCCGGAGCGGTCGCCATCGCCCCCGTATGAGAGTGACGTTACGCCCAAACCGAGCAAAGCAGCCACAAGCGATTTGCGCATTTGATATCTCCTTTTGTCGGTGACGCGGTCGGACGGCCCCAGGCACCCGCGGTCTTCGGGTCCTCCAAGGAAGGGAGGTTCCACGTGCCATTGATTAGACGCGAAGCTCATCCGGGGCGGGCCAGCGAGCAAAGTGGTACGGGAAATGCGGTCGCCGCTTCCGGTGCGATCGATGCGATGCCTCGCTCCTGCCGCCGTCGAAAAGCGCTGCCTTTCTGTGCGGCGGTCTGACGGACGAGCAAAGAGATTAATCGGATAGTTAAAGATAGATGCTGAGTCGAGCTAAGACAAGGCCGTTTGTGGCCTCTTCGAGGGGGCGAATAATCGGCAGGGTATTGTCTATTTTTTACTTGGCGCAGGCCAAACGCTTAACATAAGGATCACTGATTATGCGGCAATGCGATCCAGCATCGAACTGTCCGTTACGCACTTTCGAATGTGCATGCAGCCTAATCAGCGGACTCAAGACGGAATTAAACGGCACTGGTTATGTTCACCGTGTGAGACTGTGTTCAGCCGAACGGAAAGATCATTCGCTACGCATGTCCGACATGTCGAGTCGCTCGAAAAGGCATCGCACTCGTCGCGCGGCAGGACAGCCGACGGTATCGGCGCTTGCTCATACCTGCGTACCAGCGCTGCAAAAAACTCGCCGTCTTCAAAACCAACGTCAGCGTGCGCCGCCGTAACAACCCGTGTCGACCGTCCGCTCTTCCGGTGCGACAAAAATGAATCGCGCGGCAAGCAGGTCCGGATCTCACGGCGCGCGCGAACGCGCCATGGGAAGCAATCGGCCTTCCGGCCGAGGGCGACGTGGCGCGATTAAACTGCGGCGACGCTGTTACGCCTGAAACTTGACGCAACTTTGCTGCTGCGACGACGAACGGCGACTTCGTCAGCTTTCCTTAAGGTCATGCGCGAATACAGCCGGATGTTGTGGCAAGTACAGGGAGCGTGTCATACCCGCTTGCTTCATAAACTTGCTTTATGAAACCCACCCCGTGCGTAGCTGAACAATCCGCATGCGATAACGACGCGGTCTTCTAGCCAACTTGTGAATCTCTGGTCGCCCATCGCGACGCAATCTGCGCGACGCATTCTTTAGCCGCGGCCGGAATATCTCATCCTCCTATCCGTTTACTCGACACGAGTTTCACGGCATCCGATTTGCCGATTTCACCCAGCTACATCGCATCGCGGGTTGCCCTCCGCGAGGCAGCGTCATGCTCTGTGAGGGGCCACCCGCTGCCCGCCCCTCGACACCCTGCGACTCAACTTTCAAAGGAGGCTAAGCCACACATCATTACCTAGCTGCAGATCTGTCCGTCGAAGCGGGTCAACCTCAGGAGGAGTCATGAAATCGCTATTCGAGCCCCGCAGCTTCAGACCACTGGTTTCTCGTGCTGCCAGCCTGTCCGCTGCCGCCTTCATCGCCGCGTTGGCCGCAGGCCAGGCATGCGCGGAACAGCCGCCGCCACCTTGCCATCCGAATCCGAACGCTGCCGCTGACGGCGCGCTGGTGCGTCAGCGCGGCGACATCGCGCACCTGCCGGATTCGCTGCAGGATCTCCTCGAAAGGATGGCCGAGCGGCCCCATTCCTATTTGCCCATTCAGGCCTTTGCCGAGGCCGACAAACCGAGCCAGCTGTTCCAGTATTACCTGCTGTCCACAACAGGATTCGAACCCAATCCGTTCACGGCACGATTCCCGGGCATCAACGACCAGGCGATGCTGACGGCAACTGGCGCCGACTGCGGCTTGCCAACCATCGGTGCGGTGCGCCTCGTGGTCGAACCGAAGCCTGGGCTGCCCACTGATCCCAACAATGTTCGCGCCTTCATCGATGTTTTTACCGACCTGTCAGATCTGTTTGTGATTAACAACGAAAGCGGCTGGTACGAGGGCTGGATGATCCACGATTTACACGTGCCGGATGTCGCACGACCCCGACCCGACGGGCACGCCCAGTTCGGCACAATGACAGCTGCGGACGCGGCCGCCTTGCAGGCGATGGGCAAACACAACAACCTGCCGGGCCGGCTATTCACAATGGATGGCAGGGAACCGCATTTGCCCGACGCTTCCGACCACTTCCCCGACCGCCAGACCAATATCGTGCCGATCCAGCTAAGCATGGGGGCGCTTAACTGCATGCAGCAGTCTGATTGTCACGGCTACTGGGAATTCAACTACACGACCAACTGGATCCATCCACTCTACGAATTGCCTTTTTCCGGCGGTATCCCCGGTACCTTTGAAGCCGGCAAAGTTGGCGCGCTCTCGTCACTGATTCCCGGCTCTGGACCGGCGGGCGTGAAGAACAGTCCGATCGACTATGGTGACGATCCGAACAATGCGGCTCCGCTGGGTGGTGCAGGTCCGCGCGACCCCGACCGATTCGACGCGGAGGCCGATAACCAGCGGGAATACCGCCAGCGCTTCATCCCGAGCGGGCTGGCCCACGAAATCTATCTGGACACCTATGTGCGAGTGGCATCGTTCGAAAAGGGCACGCCATTCCCGCAGCGCTTGTACGACGCCTATGTGGCCGAAGTCAAACGGGTCGATACCAATGGCAACGGCGTAATATCGGCACGCGAGGGAGACGTGGATACTGCCAGCGATGGGTTCCCGGACAATTCCCGTCTGTTCTTACCGGCGACTTCGTTTCGTCGCTTTGCCGTGACGCGCGAAATCAATGACGGCTTCCTGGCACCGCGGTTCGCGCCCAGCCAGCGGGCTTGGGTACTTACTGGTGCCGCCATAGCCGTCAGCCCGGCTCGGCCCGCGTCCGCAGGTCGCGACGGCGACGACCGTTGAAGGCAACTCGTCGACCTGACGGGATGTCTCCTGAGTTGCGAGGGGCGTTCGAACCGTACTGTGCGCTCCCCAGGTAGACGATAAGGCCGCCCAAAAGGCGGCCCTATCGTTGCTGCCTTCCGTTGATGCTCATCATTCAACGGAAAATGGCGAAGACAAGACAGTCATCGTGATCAAGGACGCGAACAGACACACACGGGTCTGGCGTGTTTGCGTACCCTCGTCGAGCGCCAGACACGTTACGTCATGCTGGTTAAGATAGCCAAGGACAGCGAGACGGTCGTCAATGCACTCATCAAACATGCCAGCAAGTTGCCGCAGGAACTGTATAAATCGCTAACATGGGATCGGGGAACAGAGATGGCCGGGCACAAACGCTTCACCGTGCCACTGATATCCAGGTCTACTTCTGCGACCCCCAGCATCCGTGGCAGCGCGGCTCGAACGAAAATACGAATGGACTGTTAAGACAGTATTTCCCGAAGGGCACCGACCTGTCAGTGTATTCACAGGCCAAACTTAACGCTGTGGCAAGACGATTGAATGAGCGTCCGCGAAAGACACTGGACTACGAAACGCCCGCCGAACGATTCCAGCAAACTATTGCATCCACCGGTTGAATCCGCCAACCTGGACCAGTCGTTCGGATGATGGCTTTGCGCGGGAAATGAGCGTCGGCTGTTGGGCCGTACTTAGTCGGACGACGACTGCTCAGTGCGAGGTACTCTCGTCGACTGTCACTATCGCGCTCCGAAGCGGCCTTCCGCCCCACGCCGCCGGGGTCTGACGTAACCGGCCGCGCTTCCTGTTCGCCTCGGTGGTTGCTGCCGACGATTATTCAGGGCTTTCTCGCAGACGCGAGTACACACGGCATCGGGACCTGCACCTCACCGTTGTTCGTATACGATGCTGCATCGCCTGACACAGCTTTCTGGATCGAAGCCAGCACTTCCGGGGACTGCGCCTTCAGGATCGCCGCGACGCGCACCCCACCGCGCATCAGGACGTCGAAAGGCGTTTCGGGCGCGCGGATACGCAACGTTTGACTGACTTCCTTAATGCGCGGCTCGACGAAGCCCGCATCGAGCAGCGCACGCTCCGATTCGTGTGAGTCGCTGAAACGGAAGAACGGAGGCCCAGGAGGCAGTTGAACATCCATGCGACCGTGCTTCTCAATAGCGTTGAGCACCATCCCGAATCCAACAGCCTGGTCCGGCGGCGCCCAAACCGTAAACGAGATTCTGCCGCCCGGGCGCAGCACCCGAAACGCTTCGGCGAGCGCGGCCTCGGGACGAGCGAAATGCAGCATTCCGAAGCTGATACCAACCGCGTCAAAACTCGTATCCGGAAAAGGAAGATCTTCGGCACTCCCGGAACGGAATGCGAGGTCGGGAAAGATGCGTCTCGCTTGCTGGACCATCGCGTCCGCGAAATCGACGCCGACCACATCGGCGCCACGACGCGCCGCCGCTGCCGCGAGATAGCCGGGTCCTGACGCAACATCAAGGAACTGGACGCCGGCATGTATTTCAAGCGCATCGAGCAACGCATCATTGGACTGCGTCGTTAGTTCGCCAAAATATGAGTGATACCGCTGTGCGACTGTTTCCCAGCCCTGACGCTCAAAGGCGCTGAATTCGTCTTGTTCCATGTCGCACCTCCACCGGGTTCACCCTATCGCGCCCCGACCGCCGTGATAGCAAAAGCGGCCCGTCGGCGGCGACCTGCGGCCTATCTCGATGCCGACCCAGCCATTCGCCGTGTTGGAAGCGCGATTTTCGTAACCTGCTCCGGAGTCGACACGCCAACCGGCTGGACTGGGCTGGACTGGGCTCCGCGCGCTCGTCGCATGCAGTCCTCTAATGGAACATTTCCGGCCGCAAGTCGCTCACCTCGATGATCACATCGGCCGGCAGGTTCGCCCGGCGTGCGGCGGCGCGGATTGCTTCGGCGTTGGGTGCCTCATATAGGCAATATGTCTTTTTCTTGTCCGCACTGAGGAACGAAAAAAGCCACTCGACGCCTTCTTCGTCATTGATCCGCCTGACAGCGTCCGCGCTTTCACTGGTGACCTCGAGCTGTTCCGCGAAATTTCGTTCAATCATAAAACGTGGCATGAGCTTCTCCTCATTGATAGGGCCTTCGGCGCGCTTCGAATCCTGCGATCGGGCGCGTTAAAGTCTGAGCGCTGCGCTGGCCTGAGCGCCGGCAATGCGCTCGACGAGTGCAAACATTTTTAGTTCTTTCGCTGCAGCAATGGCATCGGCGAGAAGATGCCGTGCTCGTTCTCTATCGTCGATTCCGTTACGCGCTGCCAGCATAAGTGCGTATTCATGCCTGCCATGCGCAAGCCAGGGCCACGCGCGCAAGCGCTCGTCCATGCACAGCCCATATTCGAAATGCTCCTCGGCAGCGGACCAATCGCCCAGAGCATGGGCGAGCATGCCGAGATAACGCGCCGCCGACCCGCAGCACAGCGTAAAAACAGGCATGGTGACAACCTGGTCCCGAAACGGCAGAAGCAGGGTGTACACCTGTTCGGCGCGCGCGACGTCCCGCAGGCGCGCAGCGACTTCCGCGAGATACGTCAACGTCACGAGCCGCTTGCTGTCTACGGGGATGCCGGATTCCGATTTCACGAGGCGATCGAGATTGTCGCGGGCTTGTGCTTCGAAACCGAGATCGCTACAGATCAACATGAGCCCGGGCTGCCATGCGGAGCTTCCGGGATGCTCATCGACGAAGCGCTTGAAGAGCGGCGCTACCTCTGCGAGCCGGCCTTGCTCGCGGCGTATCGTGAACATCTGCATGCCGTAGACGCCCGTTGCGAGGGTCGCGTCGACCGTCTGCGCCATCTGGAGTGATTCGCGCGCCTTGCGCTCCGCCGCGGAGAAGTCTCCGACAAGTATGGCCCGCATCGCCTGCGCTCCCGTCACGCACCACTTGTCGACGAAGTGCTGCCCGCTGGTCGCGATCTGCCGATACCTTTCAAGTGCGCTCTCGAAGCGTTCCACGTCGCCGATCTCCAGATAGCCGGCGAGACATCGGGCGCATGCATGGCCGATGGTGTGCGCATCGTCAAGATCCTCTGCAATCCGGCTCAACTCCTGCAACACGCCTTCGCGCTCTGCAAACTTTCCTGCAGGCAACGGCCGGGCTCCGATATGCATCAGCTCGCAAACCAATGCGTCGAACAGGCTCGGCAGGTCGTTCAGGCGTCTGGCGAGGTCGACCGCCTCCACAACGAGTTCGCCCGTCGGTTTGCGCGCACCCGTCATGTGAACGGTGCGGACAAGTCGACTCAACAGGCGGCAACGCTCTACCGACTCCTCCTTGCCGACCAAGGCGAGCGCTTCCTCGAGTAATGAAAGCGATGCGTCGCCGGAGCCTTCGAGGAACGTCTCCGCGGTATCGAATCCCAACGCCGCCTGCACAAGAAAGGATGTGAGCTTGTGTTCGCGGGCAATGTGAGCAGCCTGCCTGAATGTCGCAATTGCCTCGCGCCGCGCCAACCTTTGTTCCGCGCCGCCTCTCGTGAGTAGCAAGGACAGCAGATGGGTGGCTCGATCGTGGTCCCCGTAAGCGCATCGGTTGAGCAGTTCGAGCCCACGCTGCGCGTGCGCGATAGCCTCATCGTAGGCGGCGCCCGAAAGCGCTCGTTCGCCGGCGCGCTGCCAGTAGCCGATCGCACGTTCTGGCTGGCTGGCCGCAGCGAAGTTCTGAGCGATCAGTTCCGGTTGTCGCTCGGCAACTTCGGGATAGTGCTCCTCCAGAGCAATCGCGATCTGTGCATGGTATTGGCGGCGGCGTGCGAGCAACAGCGATTGGTATGCGATCTCCTGGATCAACGCATGCCGGAACAGATATGCGTCTTCCTCCGCCGGTGCCCGGGAGGCCGGAACGATGATTTCCGCTGCGACCAGGCGGTCGAGCGTTTTCTGCAGTTCATTCTCAGGCTTCAACGCAATCAGGCCAAGCAGCTTCCTGCCGAACTCCCGTCCCACAGTGGCCGCGATCTGGGCAGTTTCCTTGACGATTGGCTCCAGCCGGTCGAGCCGCGACAACAGCGAGCCCTGCAGCGTATCCGGAATCGCCATTGCCTGCGGCGTTCCCTTTAGTTCGTAGCTGACGCCTGCATCCTGCAACAGATCGCCCTGCAGAACCGTCTTCGTTAGCTCCTCGACAAAAAGCGGCACACCGTCGGTTTTGGAGAGGATCTGATCGAGTACAAGACCCGGTAGCCTCTTTCCATCGGTCAGCCGTTCGATCATCGCGATGGAATCGCAGCGCGACAGGCGGTCCAGATTAACTTGTACGAGATGTGGGTAGGCCCATCCCGGTTCGAACTCGGGGCGCGCGGTGAGCAGCACAAGTAGCGGAGTGGACGCCAGTCGCTCGAGCAAGAGCCGGACGAACTCCTGCGACGACGGATCGATCCAGTGCGCGTCCTCCACAATGACGAGCACCGGCTGGACGCGCGCCGATCTTTCGACGATCGCGACGAGCACGTCGAGTGTCCGCCGCTTGAATGAAGGCGATGAAGAGTCGATCGCAGGAGGGCGCGCGGCCGCTGGAATGCCCAGCAAGGTTGTGAGCACGAGAACCGCTTCGTCGGCATCGACGCCGAGTCGTGCGATTGCCGCCCGCAGCGGTTCGAGATCCAAAGCGCTGGGCGCGTCGGGTCCGAGGCTCCAGTCGCGACGTAGCCAGCGCAGTACCGGCCAGAATGGGCTGTTGCGATAGTACGGGGAGCAGTGGAGCGACACGATCGTATGGGAGTCTCCACCGAGGCTATCGGCGAATGCCCGGAGCAGGCGGGACTTTCCGATGCCCGGCTCGCCGATCAGCAACATGCCGCGCATTTCGCCATCGACGCTCTGCTTCCAGTGCTGTCGGATCATCTCGAGTTCCGCGGCCCTTCCGATGAGCGGCGTCATGCCGCGGGCCGTTCTCACTTCGAAGCGGTCGACCGCATCCGCCTGCGCGAGCACGCGCTGGACCTTGACCGGACCGGAGACGCCTTTCAGTTCTTGCCGACCGAGGTCTTCGAGCAGGAACGATCCTTCGATCAGGTGTTGCGTCGCCGGGCCGACGACAATTGCGTCGGGCGGCGCAAGCGACTGCAGCCTTGCCGCGACGATCGGCGCCTCTCCGACAATCGCCTGGCGATCCAGCGTGGATCCAGCGCCGATTGCCCCAACGACGACCAGCCCCGTCTCAATTCCGATTCGCACCTGCAAACGCACACCGTGTTCAAATTCAATGCGATTGTTGGCCTCGCGCAGCGCCGAAACGACGGCAAGCGCGGAAAGCACCGCGCGCACGGCATCGTCTTCGTGTGCATCCGGGTAACCGAAATAGACGAGCAGCCCGTCGCCGAGGTAAAGCGCAATGTGACCTTCGTGAGCTTCGATCGCGCTGGCGCAGGCTTGATGGTAGAGTCCCAACACGCCTCTCATGTCTTCGGGATCGAATCGCTCAGCAAGTCCTGTCGAATCGATCAGATCAACGAACATCACCGTGAGCTGCCGTCTTTCGGCGTCGGCGGTCGCGAACCTGGCTGACGAAGGCGGCTGTCTTCGTTCCTCCGCGCGTTCGGGCGGTCGACGGTGCACTCCCGTGCGCGCCGCAAGACCTTTCGCGAGCCGCTTGCGGTCGCCAAGCGTCAGGCCGAGTTCCTTCAACTCGTCATCGGAAAGATCGCCGAGCACGTCCCAGTCGATCCCTTCGGAGGCGAACTTCGCAGCGTACTCACCGAGGCCGATGTGTACCAGCCATCTCGTAAGATCGTCGGTCATCGCTGGGTCTGTGGCATACCAATCTCGCTATGATCGGCGAGGAAACGTAACTTGTCCATGCGCTCTCACGCGTTCCGACGACTGCTTGATAAAGCGCCGTACACGGCACACGTCTCTCAGTATTGCTTAAGTAAGAGCACCAGAAAGTGTGGCAGGGCGTGCTGCAGCGGCCGGAACCGGGCTTCCCGCGGCGAGTAACGATGGTCACGTTAGCGGTAGCTTATCCGCCTCGATCCGCCTCGCCCGACAGGGCAGCGTCGATGGCCGGGAGCGCGTAAAAGAAACCCAAGCTGCTGCCCTTTCGCCTTAGCCGCTGCAGTTCTTTCAGCGATGCCCGATCGCGATTGCCGTTTCCATACGAGACAAGCGCCCGTGCGCGCGCCACGAAAAATCCAGAAAAGGGCGACGGCTCGCGGCGTGCGTAATCTTCAAGGGCCGCAGCATGATGCGCGGCCGCCTCCCAGCGTTTGCGGTCGATGCATGCATCTATCGCATCGCGTCGAAAGAGAAAGTGGTTGTGGCTCACCGCTCCCGCCGCGAGCAAAGCTTCGCCTTCCGCGAGCGCCTGTGCGAAGACAACGGGGTCCGCCGTCGTGCGCGCGAGCACGCCGAGATAAGCCGCGCCCAGGTAGTTCATGCCGGTCTCACGACTGATCGACAGCGCGGCTTCGATATCGGCGAGTGCTTCGCGCTGACGGCCGGCGACACGATGCAATTCCGCGCGAAACCCGAGCGCTTCAGCTCCGAAGCGCCTTGATTTCAGCTCGCGCGCGCACTGTAGTGCAGGAGCGACGTGTTCCCACGCGCTATCCCACTCCGCGCGATCGTGCAGGGAGTGCCATGCAGCGTGATGTGACACGGCGAGCGCCCGGAGATGACCCACCTTCTTCGCTGCGGCGACGCTGGCAAGCGCGGCATCGAGTGCGCTCGCAGCTTCGCCGGTAAACCACGTGGTAATGGCGCGCATCGCAAGGTTTGCGACCTCGATCCGTCCGAAGCCATGGCATTGACAGAGTTCGATGCAGCGGCTGAAGGCCTTGTGTGCGCTGATCATCCGACCGCGCATGTATTCTCCATCGCCAAGGCCGCCAAGTGCGGCCGCCTCCTGTTCGGGATCACGCGCTTCGCGCGCGAGGGCAAGGCTGCGCCCGTGTTCACGAACGCAGCCGTCGCTATCGCCGCGGGGAAAACACAGATTGCCGCGCAGAAAATGAATGCGCGCCTCTTCGCGCAAAAGGCCCTGGGCGGCTTCAGCCGCGCAGTCGAGATCGGCCCATGCACCGTCGAGGTCATCGACGATCCGCTTTACAGTGGCCCGCCCGATCCATGCACGGCAACGCTCCGCGTCAGTCGTCGCAAATTCGAGGGCGGTTTCGAATGCATGGAGTGCCGACTTCATGTCACCCAGGTCATGCAGGACGTTGCCACGCAAACACTCGAGTGCGGCGCGGTCGTTACGTCGATCCGCGAGATCGAGCCCCCGTTCAACAAGCCGGAGAGCGGATTCATAGCGGTACCCCGACGCCAGCGAGCGCGCTGCCTCGCAATAGGAGAGCGCTGCCATGGGTTCTCCCGCGCGATCGAGATGTTCGGCCCGCAGGACGAGGTCGCGCTCGCCGTACCACTGTGCGGCGCGACGATGCAAATCGCGGCGCCGGCTTTTCAGTAGCCCGTCATAGATGGCGTCGCGAATCAGTGCGTGATGGAAGATGAATCCGGTGCCTTGACGTCGCAACAGCAGACCGATCACCAGTGGTTCCAACGCAACGCCGGCATCAGCATCGGCGCCAGCGCCATCGACGAGAAAATCGACCGCCTCCTTCTCAAACAACTGGCCGAGCACCGAAGCAGCTTGCAGCGCTGTCTTATCGGCGGGATCAAGTCGATCCAGCCGCGCCTGTACGAGGCTTCGCACCGACCCCGGTACGCCAGTCCCTTCACTGTCCTGCGCATCGTTCAGCAACTGCTCGAGAAACAGCGGATTACCCGCCGCCCGTGCAATGCAGCGTCCCGCCAGATCCGCCTGCGCCCCGGGAAACGATTTGGCCATCGCATGCGCGTCGCTGGCGCCCAGCGGACCCAGATCGATCAGCGAATACGAGGCGCCGGTCGCCACGCGCCACGGCTCTTCACTCGAATTGCCGTGCGTTCGCGCTGTCATCACAAGCACGGCCGGACACCCCGCCATCGTTGCGGACAGTCCGGCGAGGTCCCGAAGCGTCGATGCGTCCGACCAGTGAATATCCTCGACAACAAGTACCCGGGGTTCAGTCGCCGACATGCTTGTCGACGTGCCCGCCGTGCTGCTCGATGATGCGGTCGGCCTGCTCGAAGTAGCGATCGAGCACGGCGAGTACTTCTTCTGCGTCGACTGCACGACTCATCTGCGTGAAGCCACATAGATCGGCGAAGAGGACCACGACCTGGCGTCGCTCTCCTTTCGCCTCGCCCAAGCTCACGGCCACATGCGGGGCCTCGGTTCGCGCCCGCAGGTCAGCCAACGCATCGAGCAGTTTGCGGCGATGACCAATAGACGCAATACCCAGTTCTTTCAGATCGTCCGCGGTGAGATTGCGCAGCACGTCGGCGCCGATGGCGTTCTCGCGAAACACCGGTTCATACCGCTCCATTCCGAGGCTGTGCAGCCACACGGCGACGTCCACGAGCACTCCCGAGGGGAAGGTGTCGAATCCGTTAAAGATAGCACGCGGCCGGTTTCATGCACCTGCGCGCGTCGGGCAGCAACCGATGCGTCGCGCCCGCCCCTCGGCTGTTGTTGAGCGGTGGAAGACAGAGAAAAAGCGGGCCGGGAAGAGGGAAGCTGGCTGGCATGAACCACGGGACGACCTTTTTCTTGCCGTACCGCAGACATCCATTTTCGCTGCGAACTATAACTGGAAGCGGAAGATCTCGGATTTGTCCAACCGGAAGATCAGTGATAAATGGGTCCAGCCTACCAGCCGATAGTCGTGATCCACAAGATAACGATATATTGCCGACTTCACGATGTCGTTTATCAACATCAATGTCGATACCACGATGACAATCTTTGGCTTGTAGTTGTTGGTATCGATTGACCGCAGCACCTGATAGTCGTGACCTTCCGCGTCGATTGAAAGCAGATCGATCTCGCAAGCTGAGTAACAGCTATTCGCCAGCACGTCATCGAGTGTCGTCGTTTCGACGTTCCTCACGGAGACGGGGGTTTCGGTGCGTCTCGCAACTTCTCCCGGTTCTATGGTCGAAGTTAGTCCGTAAGCGGAAAAACTGTAGGCTTGCCGCGTTGCCTCCTGGTTAGAAATCGCTGCGCACACGTTGGTATCGTCAGACCGCGCAAGCTTGAATGCCTCGATTTTCATCGGGTCCATATCGATATTGATGCCGCGCCACCCTCGCCTGTACAACGCGTAGGTATTCGAGAACTTGACAGGATGGTAGGCGCCCACATCCACGTACACATCATTGTTGAAGGTCGGACTGATGATCTCACGCAGTACGGCATCTTCTCCATACGACGGCCGTTTGCTTATGCATAGCCGCCGGCCGCTCGTCGGACTTAGCGGTCATGCGAGGTCCGTTGCAACCTGCTCTGCACGAGTGGCCGCTTACGCGCGGTGCCGATGTCAATAGCCACACCGAACTACAATCATTCAACCGGTCCGAATCCGCTTCATCCGAACTCGCATCGCACAGGTCATGGGCTGGCGAGGCGCGCACGATCCGGGCTGCGCTGACAGGCCGTTCAGCCGCGCTCCCGGCGGATCGGCCGTGCGCGATTGATCCGCTCGCAGCAGGGCATGGGCGACGGCCCGCACAGGAGGGACTATGCGGTCGGAAGTGAAGTCCGGCGTGAGCCCGAGACGTTATGCAATCACGGCGATGGCCGTCATCGCCGGGCTGATTGTCGTCGGACGCATCACCCGCATCCTGGTCGACTGGCTGTGGTTCTCTTCGATCGGCTATGCCGGCGTTTTCTGGACCATCCTCGACGCGAGAGCGCTGCTGTTTGCCGCCGTGTTCGCTCTCTCGGCGTGCGCGACAGGGCTGTCGGGGATGCTGGCGCATCGTTACGCGAGGGGCGTCGTCATCTCGCGAGCGGACGCAGCCGGTCCATCGGGTGCGACGGAAGTCACCGGCGATCTGGTCGAACTGGTCGCGCCGCGCATTCCCTGGCGCTCCAGTATTGCCGGCGCCGCGATCGTCTTTGGGCTGCTTCTCGCGTCCAGCGAATTCTCCAGTTGGGACATCGCGCTTCGCTACGTTAATCAGGTGCCTGTTGGCGAGCGCGATCCGATCTTCGGCAAGGACATCGGCTTTTATCTCTTCTCGCTCCCCGCGTATATCGCGCTCAAAAACTGGCTGCTGCGGCTGATCTTCTGTAGCGCGATCGCGGCAGGCGCCGTCTACGGATTGCGCGGTGATATCGCGCTGGAGCGGCCACCCCGCACGCTCTCGCCCGCCGCCATCACTCATGCTTCGGCCCTGCTCGGTCTGTTCTTTGCGGTGATGGCGTGGTCGTGGTGGCTCGACCGCTTTCTGCTGCTCTATGGCGACAACGGCGTCGTGGTCGGCGCGAGCTATACCGATGTCCACGTCGGGTTGCCGGTCCAGTGGATGCTGGTCGGCCTTGCCGCGGCGTCATCCGTCGCCCTTTGGATCAACATGCGCCGGCGCAGCTACCGGCTGCCTGCCGTGCTCGCGCTGCTCGTATTCGGCAGTGCGTTCGTGTTCGGCGTGATCTATCCGTCGCTGTTTGAACGCTTCTATGTCAAACCGAGCGAGCTGGGACTGGAAACACCCTATATCGAACACACCATCGCGTTGACGCGACAGGCTTACGGTCTCGCAAAGATCGAGGTTAAACCGTTCGAGGTCGAGCAGGGACTGACGCTCGACTCGCTGCAGGCCAATCGGGCGACCATCGACAACATCCGGCTATGGGATGTGCAACCGCTGATGGATACCTACGCACAGTTGCAGGAGATCAGGACTTACTACAAATTTCTCGCGGTGGACATCGACCGCTATCAGCTCGACGCCGGATACCGGCAGGTCATGCTGTCGGCGCGTGAACTGGAACCGGCGATGCTGCCGCCCAATGCCCAAACCTGGGTGAACCTGCACCTCATCTTCACTCACGGCATCGGCGCCGTGATGTCGCCGGTCACCGAGAAGTCCACCGAAGGCCTACCCTTTTTCTATCTGCGGGATATTCCGCCTGTCTCCAACGGCGGGCCGGCCATTCGCCAACCACGTCTCTATTTCAGTGAAGGCCAGCAGGACTACGTCATCGTGAACGGCAATGTCGCTGAATTCGACTATCCGCAAGGGGCGAACAATGCCTACACGAGGTATAACGGGCGCGACGGCGTCAACGTCGGCAGTGTGGCGCGACGCAGTCTCTTCGCCTGGCAGCTCGGCGATCCCAACATCCTGCTGAGCGGCTATATCACCGACCAGAGCCGGATCCTGCTTCACCGCAACATTCAGGACCGCGTGCGTATGATCGCTCCGTTCCTGAGTCTCGACCATGACCCCTATGTCGTCGCAAGCAACGGGCACCTGTACTGGATTCAGGACGCTTACACCGTCAGCCAGTGGTTTCCTTACTCGCGGCCGGGTTTCGGCGACGGCGCCAATTACATCCGCAACGCGGTCAAGGTCGTGGTCGACGCATACAACGGCACGGTCGATTTCTACGTCAGCGATCCCGCCGATCCGCTCCTGCGCACCTACGAGCGCAGCTTCCCGGGTTTGTTCAAGCCTTTGGACGCGATGCCAGCGGCGCTTCGGCAGCATGTCCGCTACCCCGAAGATCTGTTCCTGATCCAGGCGCAGCTCTACCGCGCCTATCATATGGTTGCGCCGGAGGTCTTCTACAACCGCGAGGACCTGTGGGAATTTCCCCGTGAGCTGGCCGGAATGGATGGCGGGAGCGGCGCCAGCACGATGCCGCCGTACTACACGATCATGCGACTCCCCGGCGACCCGCGCGCCGAGTTTATCCTCATGCTGCCGATGGTGCCGAGCCAGCGGGAGAACATGATTGCGTGGCTGGCGGCGCGTTGCGATCCGTCCGGGTACGGCAGGCTCATCGTCTATACGTTTCCCAAGGACAGGCTGGTCTTCGGGCCGTTTCAGATCGAAGCGCGGATTCAGCAAAACACCGAGATCTCGCAGCAGATCTCGCTGTGGAACCAGATGGGCTCACGCGTCATTCGCGGTCATCTGGTGGTCGTGCCGATCGAGAACTCGATCCTCTACGTTTCTCCGCTCTATTTGCGCGCGGCGTCCGGCCAGTTGCCGGAGTTGAAGCGGGTGATTGCCGCGTATGGCGACCGTGTGGTGATGGAGGACACCCTGGGTGAAGCCCTGGCGGCGCTTTTCAAGGAGAGCGCGCAAGCGGCATCGCCATCACGAGGCACAACGAACGCGCCGGACGCGCGGGCACGCGAGGCACTTGCCCACTATGACCGCGCGATCGAACGGCTGAAGGCGGGCGACTGGAGCGGCTTCGGCGCGGAACTGGATGCTCTGCGGCCGTTGCTGGAGGCACTCGGTGCCGGGCGTTCCAATGATCACAAGTGACCAGGGGAGATTCAAAGGGCATCGATGGCGCGCGTCACAGCGCAAACAGCCGCCCAAGATGAGGTTCGCAATCCGCCACGCCGGCGAGCCGCAGCGCGTGCCAGGCCATCGCGTAGTTGCTGGATATCACCGGCTTGCCGATCGCCGCCTCGAGCTCCGGAATCAACCCGGCAATGCGCAAGCTCGTGCACGACACGAAAATCGCATCCACGTCACGATTGCGCGCAAGCCGCTCAACGCCGGTTCGCAACGACGCCGCATCGATCCGCGCCACTTCGTTGTCGTTCGCATGCTCGAACGACGCCATGCGCGTAATGGCGTGGCCACGTGACTCGATATAGTCGCGCATGTAATCGTTGATCGAACGCACATAGGGCGTAAGCAGGGCCGTACGCTGGACGCCTAGTGCGCCAAGCGCCGCCAGCGCCGCGGTGATCGGCGTGGTGCTCGCGGCATCCGGACGCGCTTCGCGAATCCGCGCGAACACCTTGTCCTCCCCAATCACCATCGACGCGGACGTGCAGCCAAACGCCACCACATCGATACGCTCGGCCGGACGGATCAGCGCGACCGCCGGTGCAATCCGGTCCTCCATTTCCGCGAGCCGTTCAGGCGTGATATCCGCCGAGTTGTACACACGGCTTTCGTAGAACGCCACGCCGTCCTGCGTCAGCAAGCCTCGCCACTCGTGCTCAATCGTATGATCGGTGGCGAGCACCAGGAGGCCGATCGCGGCACGCCGGCAGATGCCCTCGTCCAGCGTGAAATCGAGCCTCGTGTACGCGTCATCCTGCTGTGCAATCGCACTCATTTCAGTGTCATCCTGTCATGTCGCGTTCGGGTTTGCGCTTGCCTGCCGTCACTGCCTTTTTAAAGGTAGAGGATTGCCGGCGCCTTTGCGTAGTGGTTTATACGCAAATACCCTATACCGTCCCAACGCACGCCGCCTCCTATCATGAAAGAGGCGCTTTCGTGCCAGCGCTCCGGTGAAACCAGTCGTCACGCTGCTGACCTGGCGGGTATGAATCACGTGCAATCGCCCATTTCCGTTCGTTTTCTGATGTCACCGGTATATCCGTGTGGCGGATCGTCCGATCCCTTTCACAATAAGGAGTCACTAACATGATTGCTCAGAAGAATGGCTGGCCCGGTGCAGAGCGGGGCTTGCGGCAAACGCTGCTCCCGGCCATGGCGGCCGCCCTGGCCCTGCTTGCCGGCATGGCTCCCGGTTCGGCGCTAAGCCAGGGTGCCACCATCAAGATCGGCGTGCCCGTCCCGCTGTCAGGCAGCAGTGCGAATGCCGGCACGGACATCGTCAATGGCGCGAAGCTCGCCGCCGCCAGAATCAACGCGGCCGGAGGCGTGCTCGGCAAGCAGATCGAACTGGTGCCCGAGGACGACGCCTGTGATGCGCAGACCGCGGTGCAGGCGGCGCAGAAACTCGTCGATGCGGGTGTTGTCGCGGTGGCGGGCGGCTACTGCTCCAGCGCGGCACTGCCGGAATCGACAACCTTTCATCGCGCCGGGATTCCCTACGTGCTGGATGCGTCGACCAATCCGCAACTGACCGAGATGGGGTACGACAACGTGTTCCGCACGATCGGCCGTGACGACCAGCAGGGCCCCTTCGCGGCAAACTTCATGAAAGATGTCCTGCACGCGAAGCACGTGGCGGTGATCGACGACAACACGACCTATTCCAAAGGACTCGCCAAGAACACCGTGGAAGCCTTGAAGAAGAACGGTGTCGATGTCGTGTACGCCAATTCGATCACGCCCGGTCAGATGGACTATTCACCGACACTGACGCGGGTCGCCTCACTGAAGCCCGACGTGATCTACTACACGGGCTATTTCTCCGAAGCCGGCCTGATGGTCAAGGAGGCGCGGCAACTGGGTCTGAAAATGACCTTCATGGGCGGCGACGCCACCAATGACCCCACCCTGATGAAGACGGCCGGTCCCGCCGCCGACGGCATGATCATCACGACGGCACCGCTCGCGCAGTTCCTGAGCGGCGCGCACGCCTACGTCGATGACTATACGAAGGCTTACGGGCAAGGGCCGGGACCGTACTCGGTCTATGAATACGACGCCGTCGGGGTCACGGCGAAAGCCATCGCGGACGCGAAATCGGCCCAGCCTGCCGCGATCACGGCGGCTCTGCACAAGATCTCGAACTACCCGGGCGCGACCGGAACGATCGCCTTCAATCCGAAGGGGGACCGCAGCAAAGCGGTGTACATCACCATCATCGTGCACAACGACAACTTCGAGCCCTACCAGAGGCAGGATGCGAGCGGACATTGGGCGGCGATGAAGTAGGCGCCATTGCGCGACCCGCCCCGTCATGAGCGACTTCTTCCAGTTCGTCGTCGAAGGGCTGACGACCGGCTCGTTCTACGCGCTCGTCGCCCTCGGCTACACGATGGTCTACGGGATCATCCGGCTGATCAACTTCGCGCACGGCGACCTGTTCATGGTCGGCGCGTTCATCGGCTGGACCGGTCTGATGGTCCTTGCGTCCGCCCATCTGCCGCTCGCCCTGGCCCTGCTGATCGCCCTCGTGGCCGCGATGACGGTCACAGGCGCGCTCGGCCTGCTGATCGAGCGGCTCGCGTATCAGCCGCTGCTGCGCGCGCCGCGGCTGTCGATTCTGATCACGGCACTGGGCGTCTCGCTGGCGCTGCAAAATGGGGTGCTGCTGATCTACGGCGCAGGCTTTCGCACCTATCCGCATGTGCTGAGCCAGGCGGGATTCCAACTGCAGGGCGTGCAGATCACCTTCGCGCAGATCGGCATCATCGTGGCAAGCCTCGCCCTGATGCTGGCACTGTATTTCTTCGTTCACCACACTTTCCTCGGCACCGCGATGCGCGCGCTGGCAATCGATCAGGACGCCGCGCGTCTGATGGGCATCGACGTCGAACGCCTGATCCAGCTCACCTTTCTGCTCGGTTCGGTGCTGGCCGCCGTCGCGGGCGTCATGGAAGGGCTTTACTACACGCAGATCAATTTCTTCATGGGCTTCGTGCTCGGCCTGCGCGCGTTCACCGCCGCCGTGCTCGGCGGCATCGGCAACATTCCGGGTGCGATGGCGGGCGGCGTCCTGATCGGCCTGCTCGAAGCTTTCGGCGCGGGCTATGTGTCGTCGCAATGGACCGACGTGTTCGTCTTCGGCGTGCTGATCGGCGTGCTCGTGATCAAGCCGACCGGGCTGTTCGGCGAACGCGTCGTCGAGAGAATGTAATCCATGAGCGCCACTCGGGCTTCCGCGCGTTGGGCCAAGCCTGTCGGCGGCGTGCTGCTGGCCGCCGCCGTGGCGCTGCCCGCCGTCGCCAGCAACTATGTCGTCGATGTCGGCCTGACCATCGTCACTTATTCGATCCTGGGTCTCGGGCTGAACATCGTGGTCGGCTATGCCGGACTGCTCGATCTGGGCTACGCGGCCTTCTTCGCGATCGGCGCGTACACCACGGCGCTGCTGGAAACCCTGCTGCACTTCTCGTTCTGGGAAACGCTGCCGTTCAGTCTCGCGTTCGCCGGGGTATCGGGCATCGTCATCGGCTACCCCACCCTGCGCCTGCGCAGCGACTATCTGGCGATCGTCACGCTGGGATTCGGCGAAATCACGCGCATCGTCGCCACCAATCTCGACATCACGGGCGGCCCGAACGGCATCTTCGGCATCGCGAGCCCCAGCCTGTTCGGTTTCGAGATCAGTTCGCCGCTTGCGCTCTACGAACTGGGCATGGCGTTCCTCGTGCTGGTGCTCGTGTTCGCCATCCGGCTCGGCCGGTCGCGCCTCGGCCGCGCGTGGACCAGCATCCGCGAGGACGAGGCAGCCGCCGAGGCCGTCGGCGTGCCGACGCTGCGCGTCAAGCTGCTCGCCTATGTGATGGGCGCGCTGATCGGCGGGCTGGGCGGCAGCCTGTTCGCCGCCCGCTTCGGCACCATCGATCCGACCGGCTTCACCTATGTGCAGTCCGTCACGATCCTGATCGTCGTCGTGCTCGGCGGCCGGGGCAGCATTCCTGGTGTGATCCTCGGCGCGGTCATCGTCGCCGGCCTGCCGGAGATGCTGCGTTTTCTCAACCTCTGGCGCATCTTCGCTTTCGCGATCGGGCTCGTGATCCTGATGCTGCTGAGACCGCAGGGGTTGTGGCCCGCGCCGTTGCGCCGCGTCGCGCCGCCGCGCAAGGGCGCCGACGCCGATCGGGCCCCCGTGCCGAGTCACGCCGTCACCGACGAAACCCTGCTGGAAGTGCGCGCCATGCAGCGCCGCTTCGGTGGCGTGCTGGCGGTGGGCGGTGTCAGCTTCATGGTGAAGAGCGGCGAGATCGTGAGCTTGATCGGTCCGAACGGCGCCGGCAAGACCACCGTGTTCAACTGTCTGACCGGCGTGATCCGTCCGACTGGCGGCCAGATCGTCTGGTGCGGGGAACGGCTTGCCGGCGGAGCGCCTCATCGCATCGTCCATCAAGGCATGGCGCGCACCTTCCAGGGCATCCGCCTGTTCGGCCACATGACGGCCTTCGAAAACGTGCTGACCGGCATGGACCATCGGCTGCGGACACCGCTTGCAGCCGAGCTTCTGGCATTGCCGTCCGCCCGGGCCGAGGCGGCGGATCATTCGACCGAGGGCCTGCGCTGGCTCGCCTTCGTCGGTCTGCCGGGCCGCGCGGGCGAGCGCGCCGCCGATCTGCCCTACGGCGACCAGCGCAGGCTGGAAATCGCCCGTGCGCTCGCCAGCAGCCCTCGCCTGCTTCTGCTCGACGAGCCGGCAGCGGGCATGAACCCGACCGAGAAGCGCGCGCTGATGGAACTGATCCGGCGCATCCGCGATCATGGCGTGACGGTGCTGCTGATCGAGCACGACATGATGCTGGTGATGGGCGTGTCGGACCGGATCATCGTGATGGATCACGGCGTGATCATCGCCGAGGGCCAACCTGCCGCGATCCGGGCTGACCCGCGGGTAATCGATGCCTATCTCGGCACAGCCGAAAAGGACGAGGCGAGCGACGATACTGCCGGGGAGAAATCGCTGTGGGACTCCTAGAAATCCGCGATCTGCGTGTGAGCTACGGGAATGTCGAAGTGCTGCACGGCATCTCGCTGGACGTCGCACAGGGCGAGATCGTCGCGTTGCTCGGCAGCAACGGCGCGGGAAAAACCACCACGCTGCGGGCGATTTCCGGACTGATCCGGCCGCGCGCGGGCGACATCGCGATGGATGGCCAGCGCCTGACGGGACTGCGCGCCCACCAGATCGTGGCGCTGGGTCTGGGTCATGTGCCAGAGGGGCGGCGCATTTTCGGCGCGCTGACGGTGGAGGAGAATCTGCACCTCGGCGGCTATCTGATCCGGCGTGACAGTGCGGCATTGCAGCAGCGAAGGGATCAGCTCTATGCGACTTTCCCCCGGCTCGGCGAGCGGCGCAGCCAGCTGGCCGGAACGCTCAGCGGCGGCGAACAGCAGATGCTGGCGATTGCCCGCGCCCTGATGCTGCGTCCGCGTATCGTGGTGCTGGACGAACCCTCGATGGGACTCGCGCCGAAGCTCGTCCGCGCGATCTTCGGCATGATCGCCGACATCTGCCGCGAAGGCACCTCGATTCTCCTCGTCGAACAGAACGCCCGCCAGGCGCTGCGAATCGCTCATCGGGCGTACGTGCTGGAAAGCGGGCGCATTGCGCTCACGGGTTCCGCCCGCGAGCTGGCTCAGGATAGCCGGGTCCGCGCTGCCTATCTGGGCGGCAGTGCTATCGCGGCGGAGTAATCTGCTAACTGAGCCGTTAGTCGGGCACATAACATCGGTAAAACCGGTCACACGCAATGGAGGCAAACATGGCAGAGATCGAGAAGGAAAAGGTGGTTGAAGTCCTCAACCGGATTCTGGAGTCGGAGCTGGCTGGGGTCGTTCGCTATACTCATTATTCATTCCTGGTATTTGGATTCGGCCGCATCCCCATTGTGGCGTGGCTGCGGCAACAGGCCGACGAATCGCTCGTGCACGCCCAGCAGGCCGGCGAATGGATCACCACCCTGGGTGCTTACCCGTCTCTGGCGATCGGTCCGCTGCTCGACTCGCACGTCTTCGACATCGCCTCCATTCTGCGTGAATCGCTCGAAGCCGAGCGAGTCGCGCTCGACCTGTATCGGAACCTCCTCGCGCTGGTGGAAGATCGTGCAGTCGCGCTGGAAGAATACGCGCGCCAGATGATTCACGTCGAAGAACTGCACGCCGGCGAGGTGGACAAGATGCTGCGCCGCCCCGGTGCGATGACGACGCCGCCTGATCGCGGCGCGGCGCCGGCCTGAGTTCGACGGAGCGTCCATCATGCTGAACTACCCCGCTGCCTATCAGTCCACCAAAGGCTCGGCGCTCGACGTCGACCAGGCGTTCTATCAGCGCATCGCCTCACAGCACGACACCCGCACGCTGGTCGAATCGATCGTCGTGCCGATCCGCTCGGGGCAGGCGTGGACCGTGCCGGCCGGCCACGTGTTTCGCATCGTCACGATCGAAGGCCCGCAGGTTGCCGACCTGAACCTGTGGAACCGGCACGACCCGCGCGAGCGTATGTGGGCATCGCGCACGCGCCAGTTGCAGCAGGCGCACGTGAGCACGTTCGACCGTCTGTGGTCGACGCTGCCGTTCCTGCGTCCGATGGTGACCATCACGGATGACAGTCTCGCAGGCTACGGCGTCGACGAGCACGGCGGCCGCGTCCACGATCTGCTCGGCACGCGCTGCGACCCCTACGTGAACCGCATGCTGACCGGTGAGGATTTTCATTTCCACTGCCACTCCAACCTGACGCGCGCCATCGCCCCGTATGGATTGACCGAGTACGACGTCCACGACGTGCTCAACGTGTTCCAGTGCACCGGCCTGAATCTCGACGACAAATACTTCATGAAGGCGTGCCCGGCAAAGCAAGGCGATTACCTCGAATTCTTCGCGGAGATCGATTTGCTGTGCGCGCTGTCGACCTGTCCGGGCGGCGATCTGTCCGTGCCGATGTGGGGACCCGACGCGCGCGATCCGCTGGAAGTGTGCCGGCCGCTCGGCATCGAGGTCTGGCAACTCGCGCCGCAGATGCTGGACGGGTGGACGCCGCCGGCTGTGGCTGCCTATAAGGGGCAGCACGGAATGGTGCTGAATCAGCCGCAATGGAAGTGAGTCTGATGCGGGCCGCCGTGATAGCACCGCGCCGGGAGCAGCACGCGCGGCCGTCCGCCCGGCGCAGTTGCACGAGTCCTTCGAGCGTGCGCCGCGCGAAGCTCATCGGCTGTCTGTCCGCTTCACGTCGGCGGAACTGCCCGATGGGTTGGCGCAGCACGCAAGCCGGAGCGACACCGCGCTGCCGTGAATGGCCGCCCCCTTGCATCTGAGGACATCATGAAAGTTATCGTGCTCGGTGGCGGGGTGGTCGGTGTGACAACCGCGTACCAGTTACAGAAGGATGGCCATGAGGTCGTGATCGTCGAGCGGCGGCCTTTAGTCGCTGCGGAAACCAGCTGGGGTAACGCGGGCATGATCGCGCCCGGGCATTCCTTTGTCTGGTCCTCGCCCAAAGCGCCGATGATTCTGCTCAAATCGCTGGTGCTGAAGGATCAGGCATTGCGTTTCAGGTTCTCGGCGGATCCCAGGCTTTACAGCTGGTCGTGGCGCTTCCTGATGGAATGCACAGCGGAGAAGGCACGCCGCAATACCCTGCTCAAGCATCGGCTTGCCGCCTACTCGCAACGCGTGCTCCAGGAGGTGATCGCTGAGGACGCCATAGAATACGATCGAAATGACCGCGGAATCCTGTATTTCCACCGGACTCAGGAAGCACTGGACCGCGGAGTCGAACACATGAAGCTGCTGGAATCCGATGGGCAAGTCATCCGGGTTCTCAGCCGCGATCAGGTCGTCGCACTCGAGCCGTCGCTGGCTTCGGCAAAAGACCGGATCGCGGGCGCCATTCACTGCCCGACCGATGAGACCGGAGATTCTGCGAAGTTCACCCGCGCCCTTGCGGAAAAGATTGTCGCGCGCGGCGGTACGCTTCTGACGGACACCACCATCGACGGCTTCGAGACCGCCGGGCAGGACGTGGTGGGTATCAAGACGAGCCGAGGCCTTGTAAAAGGCGACGCGTATGTGCTCGCCCTTGGCCCCTACAGTCCGGTTCTTGGCCGGCAGATCGGCATCGATCTTCCGATCTATCCGATCAAGGGATACTCCCTCACGATTCCGATCGATGACCGGCCCTCGCCGCCCACCGTTGCAGCGGTCGACGAGCACAACCTGGTCGCGATCTCGCGCTTCGGCGACCGGATCCGGGTCACCGCGACGGCGGAGTTTGCCGGCTACGACACGAGCCACAAGCCTTCTGATTTTGTGTTTATGAAGAGCGTGACGCAGGAACTCTACCCTGCCGGCGCCAACTACGATCGCGCCGAAATGTGGGCCGGACTCCGGCCCATGACGCCGACGAACTTGCCGTTTTTTGGGCGCAAGAAATATCGCAATCTTTATCTGAACACCGGTCACGGTCATATCGGCTGGACCATGTCACACGGATCGGCTCGAATCACGGCCGACCTGATCGCGGGACGAACGCCGGCGATTCCGATGGAGGGGCTGCTTTGCGATTGATCGCGGCGCGTTTTGCAGTCAAGACGTCGTACGCCGGGGCTCGCTACCCGCTCGCTTCACGTAGGCGACGATGCGGAAATCATCCTTCGAAGCGATCAACGCGACGTTCTGCCGCACTCCTAATTACAAATGCCGTCCGTCAATCTCAACCTCCGCTTCGCATTCGACGGGCACGTTTAGAGGGAGTGCGACGCCGACCGCCGACCGGGCATGCATTCCAATGTCCGGCCCGAAAAGTTCAAGGATCAGGTCCGAGAAGCCATTTGCGATCCGTGGCATCTGATCGAAACCGGGCGCTATGTTGACCATTGCAAAGACGCGTACCCAGGCTGTAATGCGATCCAGGTCCCCGAGCGCCTTCTGAAGACTTGCCAACTGTGCAAGCGCCACAAGACGTGCTGCTGCGTAGCCTTCATCCGGCGAAACGTCCGCGCCGACTTGACCGACCGGTTGTGCAATCGTCCCGTCGACGTTGAGCGGCACGTGTCCCGAGACAAAAACTCGCGAGCCGCTCACGCGCACCCATGCAAATGGCAATGACATGTTGACGTTTGCAGGCATCTGTAGCGCCGACGGCAACGTCAAGCCCATTTCCGCCAGCTTCGCTTCGATTCTTGCCATGACCGTCTCCTCGGAATCCTGGGATGGGATGAACCTTAGATGCTGGCAGTCGGCTTTTCAAGGCGTAACCCGCCGATCGCTAAATCCAGTGGAATGCCCCCTCGTTAAGGCTGCCCGCCGAAGATTGCTGCGGATCGATTCGCCCGCGAACAACGCGTCAGCCGCGGATCAGAACCAATCGTCAACGCCCGGGTTGCCATGTGAACAGTCATCCATGCACAAGGCACCGCCGACCCTTCATCCGGTTCCGCCAGACGCAGCGCAAACGGCGTGGGAACCACACCGCCCGGCCCGCGCACGAACAGCGGGTCACCCAGTCGATCGAGGATGCCGTGGTGCTGGCCGCGCAGTTGGCGAAGGCGGGGCCAGGCAATTGGCGCGAGGCGCAGGAAGCCTACGAGCGCCTGCGCCGGGGCCGCCCGCGCAAGGTGCAGTACGCGTCGATAGCCACGGCGGACGTGCTGCATCTGCCCAGCGGGCCGGCCGCGCAGGCGCGCAACGCCCGCCTCGGCGCGCGCGACCGCCTGCTTAATCACCTGGAGTGGATTCACGATTTCGACGCCCTCAAGGAAGAGCCGAGTGAACGTCAGGGTGGCACCTGGCTTTGAGCCAGCCGTGCTTGAGCGATTTCTCGGGGTGTCAAAACCGTTGCGTGACGCACGCCAGGGTGTCAGGCAGTATCACGACGTGCAACCACCGAAGGTCGGGGACAGGTGCTCGTGCCCGGACGAGGACCACGTGCAATTGGACTGGCTCGCCCGGCTCAGACACACAGCCCCCGGTGCCTGACGCCCTCTTTGGGTTGACGCGCATCCGACCGGTCACCACCAGAACCCGGTTCGAAAAACAGACTGGACGTGATGCCGATTTTCCGCGAGCCGCAAATGCCACAGAAGGTGCAAGTACGTGTAGATTAGGCTCTAGTAGTTTGCGACCCGCCACCGTGTGTTCGAAACGGTCGTCATCGGAGTCAGTCCTGAAGTTGTACAGGAGCCGGCATGAACACAAAGCACAGCAAGAAAGGTCATCTCGAAGCCGCGGCGTCACACCACGAGCAGGCCGCGCGACATCACCGCGAAGCGTCGCGGCATTTCGAGGACGGTCGAGACCTTGCCCACGCCGCGCATCAGGCGATGATGGCCCATGGCCATACCTTGCATGCGATCGATGAGGCACACGACGCTGGCGCGCACAGCGCCAATACGCCGCCGATAACGTCTCCATCGACCGGCTCAAGCGTCAGTGCCGCGGACGTGGCAAAACATCATGCGGCGGCCGTGGAGCTTCATACGCAGGCGGCGCAGCATATGCGTCACGCCGTCAAGCTCTTCGACCAGGATCGCAGCGCGGTCTCCCACGACGCACAACTAGCGCTCTCCCTCGCACTGCGTGCTCTGTCCCATGGCAATGAAGCAGCCAGACTATTTGTCAGGCTCGCTGCCAGTGGTGCTTCGTGAGTTGAGGTTGGTTGGATTCAAGCCAGTCACACCGTGTGTGGTGGAGTTTTCAGAGCGATCCAGTATCGGTTTATACGGCTTATTCAGCGCGCCGAAAACTCAATCGCTTTCTGCACTGCATGCGCGCCGCGCGGTCGCGCGGATCTATCTACGGTCGTGGGCCTGCCGTAAAGATCCGCGCATCGATACATATGGCGCAATCCAGCGCGCCACCCGAGACTAGGCCTTTCGCTCCAGCAAGTCTGTTGCCATAGACTTCGCATGCGCTACGGCCTCTTGCGCGTCGAGGAATACACCGAGCTGTTCCCAGCGCTCTTCGACCGCGTAGGTTCCTTTCATTCCGAGTGCCCTTTGAACGCACAATTGCGCTGCGTACCTGCCGTCCTCCAATGGTCGAGCAGTCGCTATTACCTTGTGTGGAAGGCCGGATCTTTCTGGTTGAACCAACTCGGCAGGACTGCCAGGTGCGCCGACATCTTTCAACTCGTTCCTGGTTTTGCAGTCCGGGCAGTAGAAGCACCACCCCTCGTTCTCGTGATTAGTTTTAACCTGCCCGCGAGCCAGCACGGCACGACATTCAACGTTTTCGCAGATGAACGGCATAGCAGTTTCCGGAGTTGTTTGAAGGAAATCCTAGCATGTCCGCCGACGGCCAACCATCAGCATGTTGCCGTGCCTGAGGCTAAGGAAAACCCTCAATCGCGAGTGGACGAGGTGCATGGTTCGAGTGACAACTATCGCAAGCTCATTCTCACTTTGTGCGTGATCACGGAAATCACGTGCGATACCTTCGAGGCCACGCGTGCTCCTCTCGTCGCGCTGACGCGCGTGGCATCGTCGTCCAGAAGACGCGGTGCTTAACGGAAAAGCCGCGACGCCAGTTCGGCGACGTGTTTGCCTTGATACCGGGCAATATCGAGTTCGTTGGCAGAGGGTTGCCGGCTGCCGTCCGTGCCCGCCAGAGTGGTTGCGCCATAAGGCGTGCCGCCCGTGATTTCGTTCATATTGACGAGCCCGCTGCACGCGTACGGCACGCCGACGATCACCATGCCCTGGTGCAGGAGCGTGGAATGGAACGAGGTGATGGTGGTTTCCTGGCCGCCATGTTGCGTGCCTGTCGACGCAAAGACACTGCCGATCTTGCCGACGAGAGCACCTTTCATCCATAGACCGCCGGTCTGGTCGAGAAAGGTGCGCATCTGGCCCGCCATGTTGCCGAATCGCGTCGGCGTTCCGAAGATGATCGCGTCATACTCCGCGAGTTCATCCGGTTTGGCGACTTCCGCTGGCTGGTTCAGCTTCACACCGGAGGCCTTTGCCTGCTCGTCGGGGATCGTTTCAGGCACCCGCTTGAGCGTCACCTCGGTGCCGGGCACGGCGCGAGCGCCCTCGGCCACCGCGTTCGCCATCGTCTCGATATGTCCGTACATCGAGTAGTACAAAACCAATACCTTCGCCATGTCTTCCTCCTGTTGCATTGCCATCGAGCGGTCATCAGAAAAAGGCGCGTCGAGATCACCTCATCCGACACATTGACGGTTCGTGATTTCCGCTGGCCGAGTATAGAAGCACGCAATCAAACGCACGTGCCCAAGAGGCAGGATAGGCGGCCCGTGCGGATGCCGATAGTGGAAGCGTCGCTTTTTTTCGTGAATGATTAAGTCGCTCACTTCATTGGCCGTTCGCCCGAGCCGCCCGTAAGCTGTCTGCTGAACCGATCGATACCGGCCGCCCAATCGTTGCCCTTCGCGAAAGTCCCACCTGGACGGACTCTGCTGCTCGACTATCATTGGCATTGTCGGGCGCCCACCGCGTTCTGCCGGCTACGTTTCTTTCGCTTCTTTTACTTGTCAGCGATGCGTGAAGACATGCTCGTTTCGCATCGGGGATGTGCGCACAGGGAATACGCGTTTGCTCGCCTGCGTGTCGCGACGGGCCGTCTTATGCGCGCAGATTCGGCCGCTGAAAAGGCTCGCGCGACCTGCTGGGTCAATGCCTGGGCGAGCGCGATTGGTGATCTTCACTTTCATGGATTCGTCGCGGGACGGGTCGGCCGAAAGCCGGGAAGGTAATCGTTCGGCTCGCGCCACGCGCTGCCTATGCGTCGCATGAAAACGACTGATGCCCTCTTCAACGCCGTCGCTTAGGCCGCACTTCGCGCGATTGCATGCCGACTTGACCCGCGTTGCTCGTTGCTCGTCGAAGTGAAATCGGTTGCCCGAAGCGGAACCGTGTCTAAACCGGCGATCGACCGTTTCGTGAGGGCTTGAGCGAGGATGAGATTCAGATACAGATAGAAGTGGTCGAGTTGCCTCGCGTCCGAAGCTGCTGGGTCAAGAGCGAACACATCCTCGAGCACGCCGCGTGCTAGGTGAAAACGTTGAAGTCCGTGGACAATACGAACCTGGAAGACGACGCCGTCACTATTGTGCGGCACTGCTGCCCAGATAAGCGAATGGCTAGCCATGCGGCCCCCGTCAATCATGTCAGATCAAAAGCTCGTCAATTCATGTTCGCACAAGTCCACAACGGGCGAATCTTTTTCAAAATTGCGACGCTGCATGATTTGACATTTTTACCACGGTCGATATATTGCAGCGCAGCAAAAAGCTGTAGACTAAAACAAGGGCGTCTGCAATCGTGCGCCCGTAATCGCACTATGAGGGGGAATGCACGATGACGACGTCTCAGGCTAATGCGCCACCCGCCCCGGTTTTGCATGTCTTCGAACAAGCCGGAGGCTGGCACTGGGGCATCACCATCCCGCGCGCAAGGGGCAGCGGATTCAAGCTGATCGCCTTCAGTGAGAGAACCTTCCAGGTTGAGGACGCCGCCCGCACGGACGGGCGTCAAGCGCTGGTCAAGCTGGTGGACAGCGGGAGCCGCGAGCGGCTGGCCAAGGAGGCACAGGGAATTTTGTAAGCCGGTTTGTGAAACACTCGGCGCGGCAAACGAGACCCCCCGAAACATTTGAAGCTTGCCTTCTAGCCTGGTAAGCGCCGGCTCTCGCAGGCTGTTGAGCAGAAATCGTTGCCGGCCACTGGGAAACGAATAACACTTTCGACCACCGATCTCTGACGACGGACTGATGCGCCGCTGTTTCACCAAGCCGATGTTGGACCCGCCCCCGGGACCGAATATTGCTGTTCGCTCATGAAGGGGAGAACGTCATGATCAGACTCGGCACGTTGGCTCTAGTGGCCGCTCTGTCGGGCTGCGTCGTCGCTCCGCCATACAATTATGGCTACGGCAACGAGCCCGGGTACTATGCGCCGCGAACCGCCATAGGGATCGGCGTCGGCGGAGGCAGCTTCGGCGGCGGTGTGGGCGCCGGCGTAGGCCTCGGTTTCTGAAGCCCTCGGCGAACTGCAAGAACGTGAATCCGCGCCCGAAGGCGTCAGCGGTCCTTCGCTGGGGGGCATTTACTGTCCTCGCGCACAGGCGGCTTGGGGCTCGTCGGTTTGCTACCCAGGCGAGTTTTCCAGAGGTGTCCCACGGGCCCAGCGGCAATTCGAAGGCGAAGTTTTTCGCACTGCCGTTGCAACGCGCGTGCGGCGAGATCTGTCTGGCCCCAGAGGCTGACTGCAATCCGCAAATCGGTGCAGGTATAGCCGGATCCGCCGGCCCAGTTCGACTTGTATTTGCTATCGCCCGGCCCGAGGTCGAAGTCCCGCTGGTTCTCGAACGCCCATTTCATTACGTGTTCAAGGAGTAAAGAGCCGGGTGAATATTTCGCATGTGCTGGGTCAAATGCGGCCTGCATGCCGATGACGGAACGCTCGGAAATAGCTACGAGATTCACGGCGATTGCTTTTCCGTCCAGGGAGAGAATGAACAGATGAAGCGCCCGTTTGAAGGACGGATCGGTGGATATTTTCCGGAGGAAATTCTGATAGGGCTCTTTAAAGAAATCTCCTTCTACTCCCACTCGTTCCGCCCACTGACGCTTCCATTCGAGCATTGTACGCACGTAGGTCGCGCTGACCGGATCGGCCAGATCGGAGATAAACATAGAAACTTTGCCGGCTTTGACCAGACGACGCTGGAGATAATCCTGTTCTTTTCTGACCGAATCCGCCAACCCGCCGCGAAATTCCGCCCATGTTTTGCAACGCAGCAACGGCACCACCCGAACTACGCGCCGCTCGCCACGCGATAGCCGTTTTGCTCCTAGCCCAACCCGGTAAAGGGCCGAATCCGTGCGCACCATGGGAAGGCTGATCACATCGCTGCCGCACGAGGAGAGCAACACGCGCCAGGCCGCGGAAACCAGAGACTCTGGGTCCTCGCCATTTGCCACCAGCAAATAGGGTTCCGATGTGTCCGGCGCCAAGGGTCGTAGGGTCGTCCACAAGCATTCGCGATTTCGGATCAGGGGCCACCCAAACACCATTCGGCCATCCTTCCTTCCGATGATGCAATGCAGCGTCGCCCCCGTCGGAATGGCAACCTCGCGAAGCGCATGAAGGCAATAACGGAATAGCTGAAACGGGGTGCCTTTGGCGGCACGCCAGAGTTCATCCCATTCTTGCTGAAGCGATACAAAAGTCTCCACGTCGGTCACAACTTCAAATTGCGCAATGGCTTGAGTCGACGGCGTTGCCATCATTCGTTGTCCAGAGGAAAAGCTTAATCCGGCAAGTAATGAATTCGATTTCATCGTTTATCCATCGCGGCTGTGTTAGTGGCGAAGTCTAAGAATGGTAGCCTTGGCGTAGAGATAATGCAGCATCAAACCCAGCGATTTTTGCACCGTTAAGATAGCCGAACGTAACCTGTTGTTATGGGGGGCTGCACACACTCAGCGCACTATTTTCTGGTTTGACTGGCTGCTTGGCGGAATAAACGCCATACGATTGGCCATCTCGCGCCGAAGCCCGTAAAGGTCAGGCGGATTACGGCAGAGCCGCACGCCGCAGATTGCGAACCATAAAGATCGCATGTAGGGTCTGCTCGCGCGCCTCTCCAGGCTACTGCGGGCGGCCCACCGCTCTCTGGCTGGCCACACTGGCCGAACGCCTTTCAGCCGAAGTGTGTAACCGGATAGACCTGTTATGGGTCAGCGTCTGCACCTGGACGAGCACGCGCGATTGAGCCTGATTCCATCATATCTGGCGTGTGCTGGCTGCCTCGTCCCGCTACCCTTGCCTTGACCGGTTTCGTTGCCGTCTTGCGACAGCCCCTTCCAAGCGCGCGTCATCCGGATCAACGCCTGCTTTCTCACCTTTCACAGCGCCGGACAATTCGCTAAGCATTCACCGCCGCGACGATCCGCGCGCGCATCGCCTGATCGGGGAGCGGGCCCGAACCGGCCCGCACGTTGTCGGCCATGTATTGCGGCCGGCCCGTGCCGGGAATCACGACCGTCACCGCCGGATGCGCGAGCACGAACTTCAGCAGGATCTGCGCCCAGCTCGTGCAGCCGATTTCCGCCGCCCACCCGGGCAACGGCGACTTGCCGACGCGTGCCAGCAAACCGCCGCCGCCGAACGGTTGATTGACCACCACGCCAATCCCCAACTCCGCGGCGAGCGGCAGGATGCGCTCTTCGGCGGCCGGTCATCGGCGGCGTAGTTGATCTGCACGAAGTCGGGCTTTTCGCGACGCATCACGGACGCAACTTCATCAAATGCGCTAGACGTGTAATGCGTGATGCCGATATAGCGAATCCGGCCGCGCGACTTCCAGTCGCGCAGCGTGGCGAGTTGCGTGCGCCAGTCGAGCAGGTTGTGCACCTGCATCAGATCGATGCGCGGTTGCTGGAAGCGGCGCAGCGATTCTTCCATCTGCGCGATGCCCGCGTCACGTCCTTCGGTCCACACCTTGGTGGCGACGAAGGCTGTTGCATGCGCGTCGAGCCGCGTGAGCAACGCTCCGGCGACGGCTTCCGACGATCCATACATCGGCGACGAATCGATCACCGAACCGCCCGCTTCGAACAGGATGCGCAGCACGTCGGCGAGTTGTGCGCGGGCGGCGGGATCGTCGCCGACATCGAAGGTGCGCCAGGTGCCGCAGCCGACCACCGGCAAGCGTTCACCGGTCGAGGGGATGACGCGTCGCGCGATGCGCGGCGCCGCCGTGGCGGATTGAGTTTGCTCCCGGGTTTGCGCTGCACCTTGAGCTTGCGTTTGCGCCGCTGTGACCCGCGTCAACGCAAGCGAAACCGGCACGCCGATCGCGGCGCCGCTCGCCGTGCGCAAAAAGCGGCGTCTGCCGGCGCGCGGTCCATCGGCTTTCGACGCTAGTGCCATACCCCGACCCTCGATCAGCGAACAAACTCGTGATCTCGTACGATACGGCAATCCGGCAACGCGCGTGCACCGTGCGCAATGCACACATCGCGCTTACATCGCCGAACGCTACGCCCCGAAAAAAACCACTACCTGATGAAATGCCCACAGACCGGCACACCGGCCAGCCGCGTGACCAGCGACGGCGCTCCTTCACCCACCGCCGCAAACTGATCCGCAGCCATCGCAGAACCGGCGGCGGCGCCGATCGCGAGGACCACGATTGCGATCCGCCGCATCCGTCCCGCGGGCCCACCGAGTGTGCCCGACACGCTTCGCCAACCGGCCAGCAGCGTCATCGTCACGGCGACGATCGCGCAGCACATGACCTGACCTTCACGCGTGCGCCGCAGTTTGCGCAGGCCGCGCCGGAAACGGATTGCGCCAGGCTTCGAACGCGTTCAACTGATCGTGCCAGCGCTGCACTTGCGGGAATTCGTCGAGCGGCATCGCCGCGCTCTTCGCATAGGGCAGCGCCACCGCGACTGAAAAGTCCGCGACCGACAGGTCGTCGCCGAGCAGCCACTTGCGCCCCTTCAGGTGCTGGTCGAGAACGCCCGCATGCTTGCGGAAAAAGCCCTGCGCTTCGGCGACCTTCGACGGATCAGGCTCTCCCATTCCGACCCACGGCTTGATCAGATACTCGAAGTAGAGCGATCCGGCATGCCGATAAAAATGCTGGCTGTTCCAGCTCATCCAGCGCACCACGTCGATCTGCTGCGGCGCGCTTCGTGGCCAGAGAGCGGATTCCGCGCGCTGCGCAAGATGGCAGATGATCGCATCGGCTTCCCAGAGATTTCTGTCACCGTCGACGAGGCTTGGCAGCTTGCCGTTCGGATTGATCGCGAGGTACTCGGGCCTCGTCTGCTCGCCCTTGCGCAGATCGACGAACATATAGTCGATTGGCAACCCTAAATAACCCGCCACCGCGCAAGCCTTTCGGGGCGCCAGCGTTTCAGCATAGTACAGCTTCATGTTCGGCCTCGGTATGCGTTGATATGATCGGAACGTGCTTCACTCCTGCGCGCCCGCCAGTTCGGCCATCAAACCGTCCAGCTTCTCGAACGCCCCGCTCCAGCCGGCCTGATGACCATCCCGCGCGGCGTCGTCGAAGAACTGCGAGTGCGTGAAATTCATCTCGGTGCCCTCTTCGGTCGCCCGCAGGCGGATCGTCACGAGAGAGCGCCGTTCAGGCATCGTGACCCACTCCCACGTAAAGACGAGCTTGCGATCCACCTCGACCTCGCGGTACTCGCCGCGGCAGTCGTGCGTTTCGCCGTCGAGCGTCTGGAACACCACGCGAAAGTGCCCCCCCACGCGCGGATCGGCCTCCGCGCTCAGCACCGGCCCCGCGTCGGGGCCCCACCAGCGCGCCATCAACTCGGGACGCGTCCACGCCGCGTAGACCCTTGACGGCGGCGCCTTGAGGCGCCGCACAATGCTCAGGCTGGGCTTCTCTTTGATCATTCCTGTTCCCCTTCGACAAAATCGGCAAGCCGGTCGAGGCTCGCGGACCAGAAACGCTCATAGCGCCTGAGCCACGTCATCGCCTCTTCCATCGGACCGGCAACGAGTTCGACCGACACCGTTCGGCCGCTCTTGGTGCGGGCGATCAGACCGGCGTCGCTCAGCACGTCGAGATGCTTCATGACCGCCGGCAGCTTGAGCGGCAGTGGACGCGCGATTTCCGTCACGGAAAGGCCGGGCTCACTCGCGAGACGCGCGAGTATCGCGCGCCGCGTGGGGTCCACGAGAGCGGAAAACGTGCGATCGAGTTGACTGACTGGAGACTTCACCATATGGTGAACTATAGGCGCTTGACGGGCGGCGTCAAGTTTTTGTGAGGCTATATGGCTGGGCGCGCGTGCGAGAGCGGTTGCGAATGCCGATGCTGATGCTGATGCGACGGCGCATCGCGACTGATCGGCTACAGCAGTCCGCGACGCTGGAACTCATCTAGCAGACCTGCCGTGCTGACGAACTTGTACCCTTGAAGGCCCGCATCGATCGCGCCGCTCACATTGCTCCCGGTATCGTCGATGAAAAGCGTTTCGGCCGGGGGCGCGCCGAGTTGTTCGAGACAGCGAAGATAAGTCTGCGCCGCGGGCTTCGCCGCGCCGAACGCGGCCGACGAATAAACGTTCGAGCCGAACAGGCGAGCCACAGGCGGATTCAGATAGTCGATGTGATCGGTCAGCAAGCGGCAATTGTTCGTCAGTATCGCGATACGGGGACGCTCGGCGACTTGACCGGCGAGCGCGAGCGCCGACTCATTGGGCGTGATCGATGCAAGACGCGCCGCGAGCCAGTCGTCGCGGCTGATGGGATAGCTGAGCAGCGCACCGAGTTCGCGCAGATATTCGTCATCGCCGATCAGGCCTGCGTCGGCGCGCGCTTCGAGGCCCGAACCCCAGATCGCATGACGCACCGCCTCCGCCGTGCGGCCCGTGACCGCCGCCAGACGATCGACGCGTGCCGCGCGGTCGTAGTGCGAGAGGACACCTTCCATATCGAACAGAACCAGCGTGATGGATGCAGTCATGCTGTGAGCCTCGCGTCGAAAGCTTGCAGGGATGAAGCAACTGTGTCGCGCGATCGTATGGGACGATTGCAGCTTCTATTGTGCCGCGATGAATTGCTCGTGGCATGTGGCAAAAAAATCCGGGCCGCTCATGCAAACAGTTCCAAACGCGCCAACGTGGTTGGCGCTGTCACTCCCGCGCAATCGTAACCAGACCGAATACATATTGGCCGGCGCCGCGAACGCGGGGCCGCCGCTCGCGCATTCGGGTGCGGATACGCGCGGCTTGCGGGCGGCTGTCGTGCATCGATTCCTGATTGCGACGCGGCGTGGATGCATCGACAACGCGGGCCGTGAACGCGATGCGCGGCTAGCCCTCGTTCTGTGCGTGTTGCCGTAGTGGCCTGAAGAACCGGCGTATCTCGGCCGCGAGCAAGTCTGGCTTCTCCATCGCCGCGAAATGCCCGCCGCTCGGCATGTCGGTCCATTGCGTCACGTCGAAGGTTCTTTCGAGCCAACTGCGCGGCGGATGACTCAGCTCCTTCGGAAAATGTGCGAAGCCGACCGGTGGCGCGACACGCTGGCCGTCCGCGAAACGCATCGGCTGCAGGCGGTTTTCCCAATACATCTGCATCGACGACCCGATGCTCTGCGTGTACCAGTAGAGAGAAATGTTGGTGAGCAGTTCGTCTTTCGAGAAGACCCGCTCGATGTCGCCGTCGCAGTCGCTCCACGCACGAAACTTTTCTCCGATCCAGGCCGCGAGCCCCACCGGCGAATCATTGAGCGAAGCGGCGGCGGTCTGCGGCTTGGTGCTGTGCATGTGCGCGTAGCCGCCTTCGCGTGCGACCCAGTCGTTCCTGTCGCGCAGGAATTTCTCCTCTGCCGATGTGAGCGGCTGTTGGACCGCGCCGATCGTGGGCTCATACGTACCGGGCAGGAAGTTGAGATGAATGCCAGCGACGGCGTGCGGATGCCGCGCGGCGAGCGCGATCGACACGCCCGCGCCCAGATCGCCGCCCTGGGCACCGAAGCGTTCGTAGCCGAGACCGCGCAACAGCGACACCCACAGGTCCGCCACCTGAAACGCGGACGTGCCTGGCCGCGCGGGCGCCGGTGAAAACGCGAAGCCAGGCAAAGATGGAGCGACGACATCGAACGCGTCGGCGGAATCGGCACCGAACGCGGCCGGGTCACAGAGCTGGTCGAGCAGCGCATGGAACTCGAAGAACGAGCCGGGCCAGCCATGTGTGATCACCAGGGGATAGGGCGCAATACCTTCGCCGCGCCGATGCACGAAGTGCACGCGCTGACCGTCGAGGTCGACAATGAATTGCTGCTGCTGATTGAGCTTGCGCTCGGCTGCACGCCAGTCGAAATGATCCGCCCAGTAGGCGGCCAGTTCGCGCAGCCACGCGCCGTCCGCACCCTGCTGCCATGCGGGCGACGGCGTGAGCGGCGCCCAGCGCGTCGCGCGAATACGGCGGCGCAGATCGTCGATGGCGGGGTCGGGAATCGCGATCTCAAACGGTTCTATCTGCATGGCGGCTCATCCGGCACGAGGTGATGGATTGCGTGCGCGGCCGATCCAGTCATTCGCGGATGAAAGCCGCGTGCAGGCTGGTCGGCGTTTGCGCACGAAGCAGCCTGCATGTTACTGCGCGCGGAGAAAAAAAGCGGCCCAAGCAGAAAAGCCCGCCAAACGCGGGCTTTTCTGCAGCGTGCCGCCAGAGCGGCCGCTTAGAAGCGGTGACGGATACCGACCGTGCCGACCACCTGCGTATCGGTCGACGAAGCGCTCACGCCGAGGATATCGGCCGTGATACCCGAGTTGCCCGTGCTGCCGACATGCTGATACGCCGCTTCAGCATACACATCGGTCCGCTTGGACAACGCGTAGTCCGTCTGCAACGTGACCTGGTTGTACTTCGGGCTCGCGCCGTTCAGACGCGCGTCGGTGAACGTGTAAGCGCCCGATACGGTCAACGCCGGGGTGATTGCGTAACGCCCGTTCAGTTCATAGTTCGTGAAACGGGCGCTGCCGCCGTTGAGCGTCAGGCCGCTCGTCGTGCCCGAGGCCGTCGAGCCGATCGCGCTCGCGTCAGTCAGTTGCGTCTGCGTGAACAGCAGGCCGACGTTCGCCGCGCCGAACGCGTAGCTGGCGCCCGCGCCATAGGTGCGCTGACGCGCCGCCGTGAACGTGGAGTCGCCGGCGGCCACCGCGCCGCCCGAGTTGGTGGTCGAACCGCCGCCGTTCAGTTGCAGATAACCGGCCGCCACGTTCAGGCCGCCGAACGTGTACGACGCGCCGACGCTATACGCGCGGCTGTCGGCAAAGGCGCCTGCCGCATTCGAAAAGCCGTACAGCGCGCCGAGCTTGAAGCCGCCGTAATTGACGCTCTGATACTTGACCGCGTTGTTGATACGCACCGAGTTGTTCAGGTTGTCGTTGTCGTACGGGTGCGAGGCGAGCGTGCCGCCGTATTGCGTGCCGTTCAGCGCGAGCGGGCCGAGATAGTCGACCACGCTGTCGTACTGGCGACCCAGCGTCAGTGCGCCGTACTGATTGCTCGACAGACCGACGAACGACTGGCGGCCGAACATGCGGCTGTTCTGACCGAGCTTGCCGGTCGACAGATTGAAACCGTTCTCCAGCACGAAGATCGCCTTCAGGCCGTTGCCCAGATCTTCCGAGCCGCGCAGGCCCCAGCGGTTGCCGTTCAGTATCCCGCTGGCCTGCTGGAAGTTGCTGTGGCCGCCGGCGTTGTTCGTGTAGGTCAGACCGGTGTCGATCAGGCCGTACAGCGTGACCGAGCTTTGTGCGTGAGCGGCACCCGCGGCGCCGATGAGAGCGAGCGAGAGGCTCGAGAGTACGAATTTATTCATTGATTGAGCTCCTGATTCGAATGGCGAATGCCATCGAGCGGCGGAGAATAGCGGACAAATTCGAAGACTGTTTTTTAGTTGATTAGGGCGTTGTGTTTTTGCCACCTAGGCGGATTTTTTATTTCCGATTATTTCTATTTCGCGGGCGCGTTGCTCAAAAAACGAGAAAGGCTTCATTCGGAGCATTTTATTGACGTGGACACCGAATATGGCTTACTTAACGGCGATTTCCGCGAGTTGCGCAAACAGGGAGCACACCTCCAACCTAAACTCCCTTACAGGAAATAGTGGAATCATCCATTCCATTTAGCAGATAGTAAAGAAATGAAAGGTTGGCGAAGTAATCCAACGATTATTGCGTTAATAGCAAATAGCTTTTTCCAATTTTAAAAGCAGTCAATAAAAGCTTATCCCGCCAGTAGAAATTCGGAAGGAATGTGCGCTCATTGCGCCGATTACGCCGCTCATGACACGCTCTCGCCGATAGCCGGATAATGAGCCTTCCATCGGCTTACCCAACGAGAGGAGCTTGTCGCGATGTCCACCTACGAATCCAAAGTGCCGCGAGTGCTGTTGACGAACGACGACGGGATCGACGCGCCCGGCCTCGCCGTGCTCGAAGCCGTCGCCGCCGAACTCGCGCACGAAGTCTGGGTGGTCGCGCCCGAGCACGATCAGAGCGGCACGTCGCATTCGATCAGCCTGCACTCGCCGTTGCGCGTGAGCCGCCAGGGCGACCGGCGCTTCGGCGTGACAGGCACGCCCGGCGATTGCGTCGTGATGGGCGTGCGCCATCTGATGCGTGACGCGCCGCCCACGCTGATCCTTTCCGGCATCAATCGCGGCGGCAACCTCGGCGTCGAGACGATGTTTTCGGGCACGGTCGGCGCGGCGATGACGGGTCTGCTGCTCGGGCTGCCGTCGTTCGCGCTGAGCCAGACTTTCAGCGCGCGCAACAACGTGCGCTGGGACACCGCGCGCACGCTCGCGCCAGGCGTGATTCGCCAGTTACTCGCCATCGAGCACGCGGCGCCGACCTGCCTGAACATCAATTTCCCCGATGTCGATGCGGCGGCCGCCGGTCCTCTCACGCCGACCCGGCAAGGTGTGGGACTTGTCGAAGACATCGACGTGCTGCCGCAGGTCGATCCGCGCGGCATGGCTTATCACTGGCTGCGCTTTCAGCGCGGCGCGCGCGCGAACGACCCCGATAGCGAAACGGCCGTGGTGGCCTCGGGCCGCGTGTCGGTCACGCCGCTGGCTTTCGATCGCACCGACGAACCGACTTTCGCACGGCTCGCTGCGTCGCTGCGCTAAACGCGTTGGATTGGAAGATTTGAGCGGCGCGTCGTTCGTCGCGACTGACGCGATCGCCCCGGACGCTTCGGCTGCCGCCCGCGAAGGGCTCGCGGCATTGCACAAGTTGCCTGCGCCCAGCTCAATGCGAAGCCGCCGCATCGATCAAGGACGCGCCGCCCCCATCACGCGTGGTGCGCCGGCCGGCCCGGCGGGATCAGGATTGCCGAACGCCGGAAGGCTGCCGTCCTCACGCGCGCGGGCGATCTCCGCGCGGACCTGTGAGCGCGTTTTCGGACCGCTGTCCAATTTCGGGAGTGGGTCGGTGGATGGCGCGGGTTGCACGACGCGCGGCGACAAAGCGGTTTGCGCGGTCAGTTCGGCGGGCGGATTGGATGGCGCAGTTTGTGTCGTTTGCGGCATCGGCTGTGACGTGTTGGGCGCGTTGAGGGCATCGGACGCATTGAAAGCACTCGCCGCATTGACCACACTTTCTCCGGCCTTCATTGCCGGTCGCGCATAGACAGGCTGAGCTGCGACAGCCGGCACGTCCGCAACCGATAAACTCCCGCTCGACACGCCATCATGGCGAGCGAGCATGTTCACCGGTTCCGCCGGGCGCCCGCTCCTTGCATACCTCGATGCGTGATTCGAACGCTCGTGCGCCGCACTGCGGCTACCATGTGCATGGCCGCTTTTCACAGGCGCGGACGAAGACGGCGACACTCGCGGCGCCTCACTGACCCGCGCCGCCGCCAACGCGCGCTGGTCCCGATCCGCCTGCGCCTGGATGTGCTTTTGCAGGTCGATCACCTGCTCTTCGCGCTTGTGCGCCGGCCGTACCGCATTGAGTTGCGCCCGTGCGGCGGCAACATCGTCGCGCAGCAGACTATTGCGCGCCGCCTGTACACGGGCGGCCACGCTCGCGGCCGAATCGCGGCCAGCCAGGACCGGGCCGCGCGCGATCCTTCCGCTGATGATGTCGCCGCGCGACGAACTCGTCGAGTCGCCGCCATGCGTCAGGCCGAGTTCGTCGGTCGACAAGGAATCGTCTTCCGACTGCGACACATACGCATAGCCGCCAACCGCAAGCGCGCCGACAACCAGACCTGTGAAGATCATCTTCCTGGGTTCGCTATACATGACCTGTCCCCCTTCCCAGCGTGGACGCGCGCGTCTGCGTGGAGCAGACGCACCCGGATTCATCAGAGGGTTGGTGGCGATCGATACGCTGGATGCCGCCATGGCGACCGCGATTTCCGGCCGGTCAACTCACGGACGAAAGTGTGCGCGAACTGGATGCACCTGAATCCATGTTTATGCTCCGCAAACGGCGAATCGTCGGATTCTGGCGGCCATGTGTCCGAAAGAGCCAGCCGCTCAAAAATGGGAAGATTTTATCTTCCGACGATTGATCGTTGGAACTCCGAAACAAACGCAATCCTCCTGCGCTGCGCGAGCCGACCAGAGCGGGCCACACAATAGGCGGACCTATACGACCGGACCCTCTTCCGGCCTTCCTGCGCACTGCGACGGCAATCGAACTGCCGACGATCAGCACCACGCCGAACAGCGACATCGCGCCAATCGTCTCGCCCCAAAACAGGTAGCCGAACAGCGCGGCCCACACGATGCTCCTGGAGTTGTACGGCGCGAGCGTATCGGCGTCGGCCTGGCGGAACGCCATCGTCATCAGCAACTGGCCGGCCGTCGCGAATGCGCCGAGCAGCGCCATCACCGCAAACGCGTTGAACGATGGCGTGCGCCACGCAAAGAACAGCGAAGCCCCCGTGACCAGCGTGCCGATCGCCGTGAAATACAGCACGGTGGTGCCCGAATCGTCGGTGGCGCGAATGCGCTTGATCTGAATGAGCGACAGTCCGCCGAACAACGCGCTCGAAATCAGTAGCGCAGGACCGAGCCAACTCGAATGCGAGCCGTCCGGGCGCACCACGAAAAGCACGCCCGCAAAGCCCACCGCTGGCCTTTATCCGACAATTACGGGTATCTACCGATACAGCTCCGCTCAACTAATAATATTATTCATACCTATTTCCTCACCGGTACAGCCCGATTCAACGGTCTTCGGTTGTATGCAAATTTAATAATAATTATGACCATCAATGAAGCGGGGACCTCAGGAGATAAAAGGTGCGCAATTACTTCGTGCTGGCGACACTCGCCATGCTGGGCGCTTGCGGTGGTGGCAACGATAGTTCGCCGAACGCGTCCGCGGCGGCGAACAAGCAGGTCAACGCAGTCGATTCCTCGGCGTCGGCGGCTGGCGCGGCCTTAGCCGCGTCGCAAGCCGATGCGGCCAATGTCCAAAGCGAATTCAAGGCCGCCAAGACCATTCCGCTCGGAATGAAAACGACCACCCCGCCGCTCGTGATCGCCGATCCCACCCTCAACCTGCCGCCCTACACGCCGCCCGCGGCCCCCAAAGCGGTTTCCACGACCACCCTCTCGTTCGGCGACTTCACGAACTACCTCGCGCCCGGCTCGACCGATGGCTGGCGCCTCGGCGCCAACAATTCGACCATCACGATTCCCGCGCCCCCGACCAACGGCAGCGGCGCGGGCGACAAAACCGTCGCGCTCGCCAGCACCTACGCGACCGCCTCGTATGAAGCCGACGTGACGGTCAGCGCGCCGGTCGGCAGCGGCGCGGCGAACGCGGGCTTCATCGTGCGCACGACGAACCCGACGGCCGGCGGCCCCGACAGCCTCACCGGCTACTACATCGGCCTGGACACGGGCACGCATTCGGTCCAGGTGGGACGCCAGAACAACAACTGGACGAACTTCATCTCGTACCCGGTCAGCACGATCGTCGGCGGCAGCACGCACCATCTGAAAGTGACGACGAGCGGCACCGCGATTACCGTCGACCTCGACCAGCAACGCGTGATCAGCGTCAACGACGCGACCAACGCGCTGCCCGCCGTGTTCCAGTCAGGCAGCTTCGGGCTGCGGCGCTTCGGCGTCGGCGCGACGTTCAGCAACATCACGATCCATACGTATCCGACCGTGACGTCGCCGAGCTACGACTTCTCCAAGGTGGTCGGCGCGGTCTACACACCGTCCAACGCGGTGAACGCGATCGACTTCTGGCAGAACTACGACCCGGAGATCGTCAATCGCGAGCTGACGTACGCGCAAACCTACGGCATGAACACCATCGCCGTGTACCTGCATTACCTCGTGTGGGCCAACGATCGTGTGGCATTCCTGAGCAAGTTCGAGAACCTGCTGAAGATCGCCGCGCGCCACGGCATCAAGGTCTCGCCGATCTTCTACGACGACTGCTGGAATCCGACGCCGCAATACGGCCCGCAGCCCGCGCCGGTCTGGGGCGTGCATAACAGCCGGTGGGTGCAGTCGCCCGGAACGCCGGTCGAACAGGCATATTTCCAGCCGAGCGCGTCCAATGCGGCCGTCACGTACAAGGCGAGTCTCGCGAGCTACATCACCGACTTCGTCGCGCCGCATCGCAACGACCCGCGCGTCATCTTCTGGGAGACGATGAACGAGCCCGGCTGCAGCGGCAACGGCTCGTTGCAGAACACCCGCGCGGCGCTGATGAACGACGCGCGCATCGCGATCCTGAACGCGGGCGCGACGCAGCCGATCAACGCGCCCCAAGTGCAGGAGGACGAAGGCACGTACTTCTCGGACTTCTACGCGTTCCATCCGTATGGCAACCCGTACACCGGGCCGGTGAACGGCAGCAATCTCAGCGCGCTGAACTCCGAGACGCTGCAACGCGGGTTCACGGGCACGGCGGGTCAAACCATGCCGGGGATTGTCGCGAACTACGGCGGGACGACGGGCTTCATCGTGTGGGAGCTGATGATCGGCCGCACCAACACGCGCTTTCACTGGGGCCAGGTGCCGGACGCGCCCGCCACGGTCGAACCGGCGATTCCGTTCCAGGGGACGATCTATCCGGACGGCCATCCGTGGCAGACCTCGGAGACCCAGGCGCTGACGGGCGGCTTCAACGTGAAACTGCCGGTGCTGCAGGTCGGCTACTACAACGATCCGACTTTCAACAGCGCGCCGGTGAAAAAACCTCGATCACGCCGATGATCGACTTCGACCTGAACACCGAGCGCGGCACCGATTCGCCTGACGCATCCGCGGGCGTCAACGCGACCGGCTACGGCGTGCGCTGGACCGGCGCGATCCAGGCGACCCAGGACGGGACCTACACGTTCTCGATCGGCAGCGACAACGTGGCGCGGCTGTGGATCAACGGCGTGAAGGTGATCGACAAGAAGAGCGCGACGCAATCGACCGTGGTTGGCAAGGTCTGGCTCGCCGCGAAGCAGCGCGCGTCGATCAAGGTCGAGTATGTGCACGGCACGGGGCCGGCCAGCATGCATCTGCTGTGGTCGAATCCGGCGGCTGACAATCCGGGGGTGCTGCGGATCGTGCCGTCCGATTCGCTGGTGACTTCGAGCTGAGGGATGGTTTATGAAAGCGGCTGGCGGTCGAGTCTGGACTGCTAGCCGAGTGACGCGGCGCATCCGGCTTGGATGCGCCGCGTTCTTTCATGTGGGGAAGAACCGCAAGTACTGTATAAAAACACAGTATAATGACCGGACCGCAACCATTCTGTGAGCAGCCCCGGCGCTCAACCATGCGCACCCCAGCGCCGCCTCAACCATGGTCTCCCAGCCAGCCCTCTTCGCTCCCGAACCCGTATCCCTTCTGCGCGATAAAGAAGGCGGCATCCGCTACCTGCCCGAGTCGATCCCGGCCGGTGTCGCGCAGCAATGGTTCGAGCACGCGTTTCGGAACGTCGGCTGGCTCAGTCAGCAACGCATGATGTACGACCGCGAGGTCGCCGTTCCCCGTTTGCTCGCCACCTTCTCGCGCGAATCCGCCGACCTCCCCGCACCGTTGGGCGAAGCATTCGAAGCCGTGCGCGCGCTCGTCGGCGCGCCGTTCAATCGGGTCGGGCTCAACCTGTATCGCGACGGCAACGACAGCGTCGCGCTTCACGGCGACAAGACCGAGAGGCTAGTGCCCGCACAGCTGATCGCGATCGTCTCGCTCGGCGCGAGCCGTCGCATGTCGATCCGGCCGAAGACCGGCGGGGGCCGCAGCATTCATGTCGAACTGGAGCCGGGCAGTTGTCTGGTGATGAGCTACGCGTCGCAATTCACGCACGAACACGGCATTCCGAAGCTCGCCGGTGCGTGCGGGCCACGTATCAGTCTTGCGTTTCGCTGCTTCGCCGAGTGAGGCGGGGCCGCTCGCCACTACGCGTCAACGGGGGCGGCGGTTCATAGTCGTCGAAAGCGCCCCTGCTCCACCTCTCAAACCCCGAGGCATTGCGTCACCTCACGTCACGCCGAGCTTCGTCAGCAATGCCCGCGCCGCCGCTTCCGACGAGGCCGGATTCTGCCCGGTAATCAGCGTCCCGGCGACAACGACATGCGACTGCCAGTCCGGCCCCTTCGAATAGCGGCCGCCGTTTTTCTTCAACATCTCTTCGACGAGAAACGGCACGACCTCAGTGAGACCGACGGCCGCCTCTTCCGAATTCGAAAACCCCGTGACCGGCTTGTCGCGCACGAGCGGCACGCCATCCGGCGTCTTCGCATGACGCAGCGCGGCGGGCGCGTGACAGACCGCGCCGACCGGTTTGCCGGACGCGTGGAAGGCTTCGATGAGGCCGATCGAATGCGTATCGTCGGCCAGGTCCCACAGCGGCCCGTGGCCACCGGGGTAGAACAGTGCGTCGTAGTCCGCCGCCGCGAGCGTCGCGAGGCGCGCCGTGTTCGCGAGCGCGGCTTGCGCCTGCGGGTCGTTCCCGAAGCGCCGGGTCGCGTCGGTGGCGTCGCTCTTCGGGTCCAGCGGCGGCCGGCCGCCTTTGGGCGAAGCGAGCGTCAGCGCGACGCCGGCGTCTTTGAATACGTAGTAAGGGGCGGCCAACTCTTCGAGCCAGAAGCCCGTCTTCTTGCCGGTGTCGCCGAGCTGATCGTGCGACGTGAGTACCACCAGGATATTCATAGCCACCTCGCGAGCAAAGTCGATAGCGTGATGACACGCCGTGAAGCGGCGTGCTCGCCCTCAGATGCTCTCGCAGTATAGGCGGCGCCCCGCAACGCCGAAGCGGTCTATTCGTGCCCGCTGTCGCGCACCGTCGCGTTAGACGGCATAAATTTCCGGGTTCTCCGCGAGCGGCAAAAACTTTCCGGTGCGCCCGTCGAGTGCCAGCATCACGCCGGTTTCGATATCGAAGATCCAGCCATGCAGTTGCAGCGTTTTATTGACGAGCCCCACGGCCACCGAAGGATGCGTGCGAATATTGCTCAGTTGCGCGATGACGTTGTCCTTGACCAGCGCGTCGAGGCGTTCGGTGTCCGAGTGGTAGCTGCGCGACGCGTTGATCGCCTTCGCCGCATCCGCGTGACGCAGCCAGCTTGCCACCGCCGGCAGATGCTCGAGATTCATGCAGGTCGAGATCGCCGTCATCGCGCCGCAGTTGGAGTGACCGCATATCACGATATCGCGCACGCCCAGCACCGACACCGCGTACTCGACGGTGGCCGAGACCCCGCCCGGCTCCGGGCCGTAAGAAGGCACGATGTTGCCGGCGTTGCGGATCACGAACAGCGCACCCGGCTCCACCTGTGTGAGCAGTTCGGGGACCACGCGGCTATCCGAACAGGTCACGAAAAGCGTGCTCGGACTTTGCGCCGTCGACAAACGCTTGAACAACGAAATCTGCTGCGGAAAAACTTCAGTTTGAAAGCGGATGAAACCTTCGATGATTTCCTGCACGATGTTCTCCAGACAATCGAGGACTACGTTCGCAGCGCATGCGCGCCTGATGCGGGGCATGCGTGCCGTCGGTGGGAGTGACTATACCGTAGCCGCGCGGCACGCCGAATGGGTTGACGTGCCGTGTCTGTATCGACTCGCTCGACGAATTCAGCCAAGTCCATCGGGAGAAACTTCGCCTCGAAAAAAAACCCCGGCTGTTGCCAGCCGGGGCCAACTCTCTCGCTCGCACACCGGAAACCGTGCGGGCATGACTACTGTACCGGCGTCGCCGCGGCGGATCTATGCGTCAAGCTGGAAGAGTCCTTTCCAGCGCGGTTCGAATCTAAATGCGTTGCGCTAATGCGCGGAATCACACGCGAGCATGCACACGAACCCGCCAGCGCACACGCCAATCACGCATAACACGCATAAGCGCAACACAACCAGACACATCGAACCGCTTCACGCCTGCCCGCATCTCATCGCGCCTCGTGGCGTGCAAGCTCCCGCATCAACGGCTGTACATCGCGTTCCAGTCGGCTGCGGACACCGCCGGGCGGCCGCTTTGCGACGATCCCGTAACGCTGCCGCCATAAGCGCTGGCGCTGTTGTTCTGCGCGGCGATGCGGGCTTCCGCGGCCTGAATCGCTTCCGGGTAATGGGCCTGGTCGCCGTCGCCGACGTGGTAGCCGGCCCGTGCGAGCTGAACCAGTTCCGCGCGCACCTGCTCGCGCGTGATGGGGGAATTCGATTGAGCGAAAACCGTGGCCGAAGCAGCCAGCGAAGCGACGACAACAACAGTCTTGATCAGGGACTTCATGATGAAAACAAGCTCCAGTAATTGAGGGTCAGCGGGGCGTCGAGTGTTGCTCTGCGCGACCGCTGGACTTAATATAGGCGCCGCTTCCCCGGAGAATAATGGCCGCGCGTCGAAGGGATTGTTGAGGGATCTGGAGAAATCGCCGGACCGCGCGCTGCGCAACGTCCATGCCGGCAGCGACATCGGCAGCGCACGGCCCCTCGATGACGATGCTCAGAAGCGCGTGCGCAGACCCACGGTGCCGACCACCTGATTGCCCGTCGACGACGCGCCGCCCGCCGTGTTGATAAACGCCGTATAGCCCTTGCCGCTGACATGCTGATACATCGCCTCGGCGTAAACGTCCGTGCGCAGCGACAGCGCGTAGACCGCCTGCAGATTCACCTGATTCCATTTCGGATCGGAGCCGAAGCTCGACGTGCCGCTCACGTGCGCGTTCGTGTACGTATACGCCGCACCGAGACTCAACGCGGGCGTCACCGCGTACTTGCCGTTGACTTCGTAGTTGTCGAAGCGCATCGAGCCATGCGTCGCGCCGAACGACGCGCTGTTCTGGAACTGGCTATGCGTGTAGACGAAGCCGGCCGTCAGCGGGCCGAAACCATAGCTGAGCGCGGCGCCGGCGGTGCGCTGCACGTCGGCGCCGAGCTGGAAGCCACCGGTGCCGTTCGCCGCCGACTCGGCGACATCGACCGCGCCAGCCGTGTTCGTGATGGAGTTGGAACCGTTGATCTGCAGATAGCCCGCGGCCGCCTTGAAGGGCCCGTTGCCATAGCTCACACCCACGCTGTACGCGCGATTGACCGCGAAGTCCGTATTGTTCGAGAACGCGTACAGGCCGCCGAATTTCAGGCCCGCATAGTTGGCGCTGGTGTACTTGAGCGCGTTGCTCATCCGCACCGAGTGATTCAGATTGTCGTTGTCGAACGGGTGCGCGAAGCCCGTATCGCCGAAGGTGCCCGCGGTGCCCGACAGCGGCGCGACGAAGTCCACCAGCGAATCGTACTGGCGGCCCAGTGTGAGCGTGCCGAACTGCTTGCTGCTCAGTCCCGCGAACGCCTGGCGGCCGAACAGCCGGTTGTTCTGCCCGAGCTTGCCGTTCTGCACGTTGTAGCCGTTTTCGAGCACGAAGATCGCCTGCAGGCCGCCGCCGAGATCTTCGCCGCCGCGCAAGCCGAAGCGGCTGCCGTTGATGTTGCCGCTCGTCGCCTGCACCAGCGCGCCCTGCGAGCCGCCCTTTTTGACGTTGTTGGTGTACATCACGCCGGCATCGATGAGGCCATATAGCGTGACCGAACTCTGCGCCTGTGCCGCTGTGGCGGCGGCAAGCCCTGCAAACGCCGCGAATGCGGCGGAAATCTTTTTCACGTAAAGCTCCTGCGTAGCTGGAATGGGGTTTTGAACAGCGACGCGGAGTATAAAAACGCGGACCTCGAAAGCGAATGCGTGGGGCCTGGAGCAGTCCTTTATGGAATCAGGAACAATCGGTCATGGGGATGCAGCAATCGTGATGCGCCGCGCGCTTGCGCGGGGTTTCGCGGTTTTTTGAATGCGGGGAGCGCGTCGTGGCGCGTCCATGCGACAAGCCGAAGTTGTGCGCGAACAACAGGACGAAAAGCGGACGAAAGGCGCAAAGGCACCATCAGGACAACATCGGGACATCCAGACAACTCCGGGCCCGGCGCGCACGCGCCGGGCCTTCACCGCTGAGTGTCCGAGACCGGTCCGGGCCTCGGTTTATAGCTTGTTGAAATCCCCGGTCTCGAGTTCCACGGACCGTCCGCCGTTTTTTTCGAGCACCTTCCGGGTAGCATTTTCAATCCGCGCGCGGTTGGCCTCGAAGGTGCCCACCAGATCGTGGGCCGATGGACCGCCGTTGCCGAAATGGTCGTTCAGCGCGTCAAGCGACACGCTGCACCAGACGTCCGCCCCATCCACATTGGCCTCGAAGGCGACGCGTGCCGCAGCCACCACTTCACGGCGTCCGGTGAATTCGATCCTCATAATGATCCTCCATGTGTCCAAAGAGACCTGTGAAAGCGCAAGCCCTGTGCCATGCCGCCGCGAGCCTTGCGGCCGAGGCGGACGGCGCCGAGCGCGCATTCTCCGTTAGGTGCATACTGCACATCGGCCGCCACGTGCGGCCGCGCTGATGCGTCGCGGCCCTGCCTCCCTCATAGGCCGTCAGACGCGCCCAACATCCTGATACTAACGCCTCCATGTCCCGCAGCCCTCAATCATCGCGCGCGCCCGTCATTGCCGCTGTCATGGCGTCCATGGCGATGGTGGCCATCGAAGCCACCATCGTCTCCACCGCCATGCCGCAGATCGTCACGCAACTCGGCGATCTGCATCTGTATAGCTGGGTCTTTTCGTCGTTCCTGCTCACGCAAACCGCCATGACGGTGGTGTTCGGCAAGCTCGCCGATCTGTACGGACGCAAGCCGGTGATCCTCGCCGGCATCGCGATCTTCCTGCTCGGCTCGGTGCTCGCCGGCTTCGCGTGGTCGATGCCGGCCATGATCGTGTTCCGCCTGATCCAGGGCGTCGGCGCGGGCGCGATCCAGCCCGTCACGCTGACCATCGTCGCCGACCTCTATCCGGCGCGTGAACGCGGCAAGGTGCAGGGCTATCTAGCCAGCGTGTGGGCAATCTCGGCGGTGATCGGGCCGATGGTCGGCGGCTTCATCATTCACAACCTGTCGTGGGCATGGATCTTCTGGATGAACGTGCCGATCGGCCTCGCATCGGCCGCGGGCTTCATTGCGTTCCTGCGCGAGTCGGAGCGGCACGCGCGTCCGTCGATCGATTTCGGCGGCGCGGCGCTGTTCATGGCGGCGATCGCCGCGTTGATGATGGCGCTGACCTATGCCGGCAACGACGAGACCGCGCGAGCATCGCTCGCGGCCGGCGCGTTCCTGCTGTGTGTGCTGTTCTTCGTGCTGCAGGAGCGCCGCGCGGCTGAACCGATGATCTCGTTCGCGCTATGGAGCCGCCGGCCGATTGCCGCGTGCAACGGCTCGACCTTGTTGTCCGGCATGATCCTGATGGGCTCCACCACGTTCCTGCCGATGTACGTGCAGGGCGTGCTGCATCGTTCGCCGGTGGTGGCCGGACTGGCGCTGACGATGATGATGGTCGGCTGGCCGACCGGCGCGACGCTCGCGGCGAAGTCGTTCCACCGCGTCGGCTTGCGGCGCATCCTGCTCGGCGGCAGCGCGTTCGTGCCGCTCGGCGCGGCGCTGCTGCTGTTCCTGGCGCCCGGCGGGTCGCCGCTGCTCGCCGCGTTCGCCTCGCTGATCATGGGCTTCGGCATGGGCACGTCGAGCGTCAGTTCGCTGGTGCTGATCCAGGAGATCGTCAACATCGACGAACGCGGCAGCGCCACCGCGTCGAATCTCTTCTCGCGCAATCTCGGCAGCACGCTCGGCGCGACGCTGTTCGGCGCGGTGCTCAACTTCGGGCTCAGTCATTCGAAGGGCGCGGCGGTCGTCACGTCGGACCAGTTGAAAGCCCTGCTGCAGAATCAGACCGCGAGTCTCGGCGACAGCGACATGATCCGGCTGGTGTTGCATCAGTCGCTGCATCTGACTTTTGTCTCGATCTTCGTGATCGCGATCTTCGTGGTTGCGCTGCTGACGTTCGTGCCGCCGATCAGCATCGGGACGGGGAAGAAGGTGCCGGTCGAGGCGTTGTCGTCGATGGAACACTGAGGTGTGCCGGGAACTCGGTGGTAGCGCGCCCGCTGCGGCGCGCCTCAGGGCGCCTCGTCCGCCGTCAGCAACTCGATGCCGTCCAGTTGCGCCGCGCAGGTATCGCGCACGATCGTGACGAAATCGGCAAAGTAAGGCCGGCTCGCGAAGCCTTTCGCGGCCACCGCGCACAACTCGCTCCACAGTCCCTGCGGCCCGACGCGTTTGGCCTGCACGTAGTCGTGATCGACGTAGTTCTTCACGCCCCAGTTCGGCAGCGCCGCGATGCCCCGGCGGCTTGCCACCAGCTGCATGATCGCGATGGTCAGCTCGGCCGTGCGCCGCTCGGGCTTGATGCCGGCAGGCTCCAGCACTTCGCGGATGAGATCGATGCGCGCCTCGGGCACCGGATAGGTGATCAGCGTCTCGTCGCGCAGATCGTCCGCGACCACGCGGCGCTTGTTGCGCAGCCTGTGCTCGTTGGCCAGCACCACCAGAATCTCGAAACGAAACAGCGGCGCGATGTGCAGGCCGCGCCGCCTGGCCGGCTTCGAACCGATCACCACGTCAGCCTTGGCGTCACTCAACAAACGCAGCGGGTCCGCATGAAAACCCGCGACGAGATCGACCTCGACTTCGGGCCAACGTCGGCGGAACTCGTCCATCACCGGCATCAGCCAGTCGAAACAGGTATGGCATTCGAGCACGATGCGCAATTCGCCACGCGTGTCGCCTTTCAGTCGCACCAGATCGCGCTCCGCCGCGCTCAGCGCGGCGATCATCTCACGCCCGAGCACGAGCAGCCGCTCCCCCGCCGCGGTAAAACGCAGGCCCTGGCGGGTGCGCTCGAATAGCGACACCTCGTAGTGCGCCTCGATATCGCGGATCTGATGGGACAGCGCGGACTGGCTCACATGCACGCGTTCGGCTGCGGCGACCAGCTTGCCGGAATCGGCGATCGCGATCAGCGAACGCAGGTGACGAAGCTCAAGCATGCGATTGCTCCGTGCGGCAGGCATTTTGGATATGAATATGGCTCATACATTGGTGAAAACATGTCGCTTGATGAATCATAGCGCGACTCGCACACTGGCGCGAATTCAAACAACGCACAACAGGATTTCGCATGGCCCGCACACACATCCCCGGCTTTCCGCGCATCGGCGCGCAGCGAGAACTGAAATTCGCGCAGGAGTCGTTCTGGCGCGGCGAAACCGACGAGAACCATCTGCGTGGCGTCGCGCACGAGTTGCGCGTACGCCATTGGAAATTGCAGCAAGACGCCGGGCTCGATTTCATCACCGGCGGTGACTTCGCGTACTACGACCCGATGCTCACGCTGAGCGCGCTGCTGGGCGCGTTGCCGCAGCGGTTCTGCTTCGACCCGGCGGCGCTCTCGCTTGCGCAGTACTACGAACTCGCGCGCGGCAACGCCCCGCAACCGGCGATGGAAATGACCAAGTGGTTCGACACGAACTACCACTATCTGGTCCCCGAACTCGGACCGCAGACCTCGTTCGACGGCGGTGTCGAGTGGCTGTTCGACGAGATCGACGAAGCGCTCACGCTGAATGTGCCGGTCAAGCCAGTGCTGATCGGGCCGATCACCTACCTGTGGCTGTCGAAGAGTCATGTCGCTGGCTTCGATCGTTTGTCGTTGCTGCCGAAGCTGGTGATCCGCTACTGCCGCATTCTGGAGAAGCTCAAGCAGCGCGGTATCGAATGGGTGCAGCTCGACGAGCCCGCGTTGTGCGTCGACCTGCCCGCGCCGTGGCTCGAAGCGTTTTCCGCCGCGTATGACGTACTCGGCATGTCGGACGTGAAGCTGCTGCTCGCCACGTATTTCGACACCGCCGCCGAACACGCGCCGCGCGCCGCCCGGCTGCCGGTCGCCGGCGTGCATCTGGACCTCGTGCGCGCGCCGCAACAGCTCGACGCGTGGCGCGCGGCGTTGCCTGCGCACATGGTGCTATCGGCGGGCGTGATCGACGGCCGCAATATCTGGCGCGCGAATCTCGGCGAGATCGTCGAGTCGTTGCAGGGCCTGCATGCGGAACTCGGCGAACGTTTGTGGATCGCGCCATCGTGCTCGTTGCTGCATGTGCCGGTCTCGCTCGCCCAGGAAAAGAAACTCGACGCCGATCTGAAATCCTGGCTCGCGTTCGCCACCGAAAAACTCGACGAAGTCGGCACGCTCGCGCTCGCATTGCGCGATCCGGCCGCGGCAGAACCGAAGCTCGCTGCCGCCGGGCGTGCGCTCGCGGCGCGCCGTCAATCGGGCGCGGTCGTGAATGCCTTGGTGCAAAAGCGCATGGCCGCCGTGACCGACGCGATGGCCGACCGTCAAAGCCCATTCAGCGAACGCAACCGCGTGCAGCGCGAGGCGCTCGACCTGCCTTTGCTGCCCACCACCACGATCGGCTCCTTTCCACAAACAGCGTCGATCCGCCAGGCACGGGCCGCCTACAAACGCGGCGAATTGCGCGCGCTCGACTACCTGCAGCGGATGCGCGCCGAGATCGAACTCGCCGTGCGCAAACAGGAAGCGTTGGGCCTCGACGTGCTCGTGCATGGCGAAGCCGAGCGCAACGACATGGTCGAATATTTCGGCGAGCAATTGTGGGGCTACGCGTTCACGGAGAACGGCTGGGTGCAAAGCTACGGCTCGCGCTGCGTGAAGCCGCCGATCATTTACGGCGACGTGTACCGCCCCGAGCCGATCACGGTCGACACGACCCGCTACGCGCAATCGCTCACGCCGCGTGTGATGAAAGGCATGTTGACCGGCCCGGTGACGATGCTGCAATGGTCGTTCGTGCGCGATGACCAGCCGCGCTCGAGCACCGCGCTACAACTCGCGCTCGCGATCCGCGACGAGGTGGTCGATCTGGAAAAGGCCGGCATCCGCATCATCCAGATCGACGAACCGGCGTTCCGCGAAGGCCTGCCGTTGCGCAAGGACGATCGGACCGCGTACCTGGAATGGGCGACGCGCGCGTTCCGCATTTCGGCGGCGGGCGTCGGCGATCGCACGCAGATTCACACGCACATGTGCTATTCGGAATTCAACGACATTCTGCCGTCGATCGCGGCGATGGACGCCGACGTGATCACCATCGAGACCTCGCGTTCAGCGATGGAACTGCTCGACGGCTTCGGGGCTTTCGCGTTCACTCGCCGCGCGTGCCGAGCGCCGAAGCGATGCAGCGGCTGCTGGAACGCGCGTGCGAAGTGATTCCGGCCGAGCGCCTGTGGGTCAATCCGGATTGCGGGCCGAAGACGCGCGGCTGGCCCGAGACGGAAGCGGCGTTGACGAACATGGTTCGGGCGGCGGAGGCTTTACGCGTGAAGCTGGCAGCGCGGCAGCCTGAAGTGGCAAACTAGTTCGATTGCCGCCGCGAGGTCCATCAACCGCCCTTCGCGTACAGCGTAGACTCCGCGAAACCTTCGGCGGCCAGCACCTCGCCGACCAGGATCAGCGCGGTCCGCTCGATCGCGCTCGATTCCACTTTGCTCACGATATCGTCGAGCGTGCCGGTGATCTTCTCCTCATCCGGCCAGCTCGCGCGATAGATCACCGCGATCGGACACGCGCCGCCGTAATGCGGCCGCAATTCATCGACGATGCGCGCGAGATGCCGCACGCCGAGGTGGATCGCCATCGTCGCGCGATGCCGCGCGAGGTCGGCGAGCTGTTCGCCTTCGGGCATCGTGGTTTTGCTCGCGTAGCGCGTGAGGATCAGCGTCTGCGACACGCCGGGCAGCGTCAGTTCGCAACCGAGCGCCGCCGCGCACGCGGCCGTGGCGGTCACGCCAGGCACGATCTCGTAGGGAATCCGCAACTCGCGCAAGCGGCGAATCTGTTCGCCGATCGCCCCGTACAGCGACGGGTCGCCGGAATGCACCCGCGCCACGTGCTGGCCTTTATCATGCGCGGCCTTAAGCAGCGCGACGATCTGATCGAGGTCGAGTTCGGCGGTATTGACGACCTGCTCCGCGCTGTGACCTTCGAGCACCGCGGCCGGCACGAGCGATCCTGCATACAGAATCACCGGGCAACTGCGCACGAGGCGCTGCCCTTTCACCGTGATCAATTCCGGGTCGCCTGGACCCGCGCCGATAAAAAACACCGTCATTCAGTACTCCAATGATTCATTTGGCCGCGATATCGGGCGCGTGCGGCTGCGCTCGAAGTTCGATCCGATGAGCCCGCAACGCGTCCAGCAGATCGGCGACGCGCTCGAATTCGCGCTCGAGCGCCGGCAACGGCGGACGGCGCAACATGATGACCGGCAAGCCGCGTTCACGCGCGACTTCGAGCTTCGCTTCGGTCGCGCTGCCGCCGCTGTTCTTGCTGACCACCACGTCGAACGCTTGCAGCGCGAACAGCGCGCGTTCGCCTTCGAGCGTGAACGGGCCGCGCGCCGCGAGGATGCGCGCCCGTGCGTGATCCGGCTGCGGATCGAGACAACGCACCGTCCAGAATTGGCGCGGCGGAATGTCGTCGAGATGCGCGAGCGGTTCGCGGCCGAGCGTGAAAAGCGGCCGCCGGAACGGCGCGAGCGCCGCCGTCAGTTCGTTCCAGTCACCGACCATGCGCCAGTCGTCGCCGGCTTGCGGCTGCCAGCCCGGACGGCGCAGCGCCCAGCACGGCACGCACGCCGCGCGGCACGCTTCGAACGCGTTCGCGCTGATGCGCGCGGCGTACGGATGCGTCGCGTCGATCACGAGGCCGATCCCTTCGCTTTCGATGTAGCGCGCCATACCCTCGGCGCCGCCGAAGCCGCCCACGCGCACCGCGCATGGCAGATCGACCGGCACCTTGCCGAGACCCGCGAGACTGTACACGTGAGCGGGACCGAGCTGGCGCGCGATCTGCAATGCGTCGCCGGTACCGCCGAGCAACAGGACCCGCGTCATTGCGCCGCTCCGATCAGCTTGCCCTGACGGTCGATCGCGAACGTTTCCACGTTGACCTGCGGCGGCACGATCTCGCGCGCCACCGCCAGCGCATGCCGGCAGACGATATCGGCGAGCGGCACCTGCTGCGCGAGCGCCAGCGCCACGGCCTGCTGACTCGTGTTGGCCGCGCGAATCGCGGCCTGCAAGGCGGCGTCGGCGCCGTATTCGGCGGCCCATTGCGCGAGCCGTTCGAGATCGATGCTCGAATTGCGGCTATGCAGATCGAGATGGCCCGCCGCCAGTTTGCTCAGTTTGCCGAAGCCGCCGCATAGGCTCAGCCGTTCGACGGGGGCGCGCTTCATATGCTTGAGCACCGCGCCGACGAAGTCGCCCATCTCGATCAGCGCGATATCCGGCAGAGCATAACGCGCGCGCATCGCGTCTTCGCTCGCGTTGCCGGTGCATGCGGCCAGATGCGTGTAACCGTTCGCGCGCGCGACGTCGATGCCCTGATGGATCGAGGCGATATACGCCGAGCACGAGAACGGCCGCACGATGCCGGTGGTGCCGAGGATCGACAAGCCGCCGAGAATGCCCAGGCGCGGGTTCATCGTTTTCAGCGCGAGCTGCTCGCCGCCTTCGACGCCGATCGTCACCTCGAAGCCGCCGCGATATGCGTGCTCCGCTGCGAGGTCGGTCAGATGCCCGGCGATCATTTTGCGCGGCACAGGGTTGATGGCCGGCTCGCCGACCGGCAGCGTCAAGCCCGCGCGCGTCACCGTGCCGACGCCCGGTCCGGCGCGGAACGTCACGCCCGGTTCGGGTAGCAGACGCACGCGAGCGAATACGAGCGCGCCGTGCGTCACGTCGGGGTCGTCGCCGGCATCCTTGATGGTGCCCGCTTCAGCGCCATCGTCAGTGAGGCGGCAGAACACCAGCGGCATCGGCACCAGCTGGCCCTTCGGCAGCACGATCTCCGCGACCTCGCTGACCACTCCTGCCAGCAGCAGACGCGCCGCTGCGAGCGACGTCGCCGTCGCGCAACTGCCGGTCGTGTAGCCGCTACGCAGCGGCGCGGGTTGTTCGGGCGATTCTTCGCGCATTACGCCTGGCCGGGGGCGCCGCCGCCCGCCCCCTTCGTCGCTTCCAGCATGGTGATCGGCAATGCCTGGCGCCAGGTATCGAAACCGCCCAGCGGTTGCGCGTGCGCGAGCGCGATCCGCGTCAGCGTGCCGCCGTGCCGCTCGCGCCACGCGGCGAGCACGGCCTCGCCCTGCAACGTGACCGCGTTCGCCACCAGCCGGCCGCCGTCGCGCAGCCGTGCCCAGCACGCGTCGAGCACGCCCGGCGCCGTCACGCCACCGCCGATGAACACCGCATCCGGCGCAGGCAGCCCCTGCAGCGCGCCGGGCGCGCGCCCGGCGACGAGTTGCAGCCCCGGCACGCCCAACGCATCGCGATTGTGTTCGATGAAGCGTTGCCGCGCCTCATCCGCCTCGATCGCGATTGCGCGGCAAGCCGGATGCGCGCGCATCCATTCGATGCCGATCGAGCCGCTGCCCGCGCCCACGTCCCACAGCAATTCGCCGGGCGTCGGCGCGAGGCGCGCGAGCGTGATCGCGCGCACGTCGCGTTTGGTCAACTGGCCGTCGTGGCGAAACGCGTCGTCGGGCAAGCCGCAGGTCAGCGGCAGACGCGGCGCGTCGGCGCTCGCGCGACATTCGAGCGCGATCAGATTCAATGCGGCGACATCGCTCGCGGACCATTGATCCGCGAGGCCGTCGAGGCGGCGCTCCAACTCGCCGCCCAGGTGTTCGAGCACGATCATGCGGGTGGCGCCGAAGCCCCGCGCGCTCAACTGCGCCGCGAGCGCCGCGGGCGTGTGCCCGTCCGCGCTCAGCACGAACACACGCGCGCCTTCATGCAAATGCGCGTTCAGCGATGCCAACGGGCGGCCCACCAGCGACACCGTCGCGACCTCCTGCAACGGCCAGCCCAGCCGAGCGGCCGCTAGCGACAACGACGACGGCGCGGGCAGCACCCGCAATTCACCGGCCGGCAACTGCCGCGCCAACGTCGCGCCGACGCCGAACAGCATCGGATCGCCGCTTGCCAGCACGCACACGGCGCCGCCGCGCTCGGCCAGCAGAGGCGCGAGATCGAACGGACGCGGCCACGTGGCGCGGCGCGCGGCGAGCCGCGCGGGCAGCATCGCCAGATGACGCTCGCCGCCGTACACCACCGACGCCGTCAGCAAGGCACGCCGCGCGGGCCGTCCCAAACCGGCGAAGCCGTCATCGCCAATGCCCACCACGGTCAGCCACGCCGGCATGCAACCATCCTCATTCTGGGTGTTCAACTAGTGCGCCAGGCCACGCCGGTCAAAGCGTCCAGCCTCGTTACGCGGTTCGAAAAAAGGCATGATACAGCCGCCTGTGCCCTTCGGGGCCGAAGCGGGAACTTCGCGTCGCCGTTCTATGGCATGTGGCTATGGAAAGCGATGGACCGGGGCAAACTGCCGTTGCACCGAAGGTGCGCCAATTGCATCGAGGCGCATTCGGCTTACGCGCGCTGCTCGTGGGTGGGGTTGCGCGTCTCTGGATCGATCCGACCAAGGAAAAAAATCCGCGCGGCAAGGAACATGGACGCGGCACGCCCCACGCTCAAGCGCGAATGCGTGGAGATGGGACTGAACTACGAGAAGCGCAGGATCAGCGCGCGGCTGGAATCCGGCTGATGACGGAACTGCGGTCGACGCTGCCGGACTGGTCCGGAAACGTCGCGGCAAGCGAAGCCGGGAAAGTCGAGGCATCGCCACGGTCGAACTGATACCCGCTGCGGCCGCGCCACACGACGACGCCGAACCCGATCATCAATATGGCGAGCCCGGCGACCGCGTAAAAGGGACTCATAACGTGGCCTGCCCTATTCAGCGGCAATCGCAGGCCGGGGGCCGCGAAGCGAACAGCTTTCGCAGTGCGGAAAACAGACGCAACGGATTCAGGCCGAAATGGCTGTTGCGCGTAATGCCTGCGCGGCTGTGCAGTTGCGTGACTTCAATCAGGGAAAAGGGGCTCATGGCAGTCTCCGTAAGGATCTCAAAAAGTTCGATCAGAGGATATGCCCAGGCTGTTCTGCCAGGTATCGGACTGATCAGAAACAACCGTGTCCCCAGTTCATGGGTCAGACTGTGAATCGCAGTGTGCGAACGAGCGAGTCGTGCAGGAAGGCAGGACCGAAGAGTCGCGCCGCAGGGGTGCCCGGCCGTGAATAAAGCCTGTGCGGCGACTGGAAAGAAAGCGGGTCGCGCTATAATGAGCGGCCGATTGCCCACCGATTGCCCAAACGCGTTTTAAGCCCGTATTTCCGACATCAAAAAGCGCGGCAAAGGCGAGCCTGACGTGGGTTTTGACATCGTCTGCACTGAACCCTTGGAACTACCCCGCAACTATATGCAGCGAGTCCGCCTGCGCTGCGCGCCACTGGTTCGGCCGGCAAGGCCGCGGCGTCCAATGATCCGCCAGCCACGAGTCCTGTCTGCGAGACTCTTCGTGCCGGCCAACCTCGGGCGCGGTGTACCGGTGCCGCAGCAATCCGCCTTGCGGCTTGCGCGGGCCGTCGCGCGACGCTATGCCCGGTGTCCGTCTTGACTCAAGCTTCCCCCTCCACTGTTTTGCCCCACGCGGCTGCGACACCGCGGCCCTCGGCGTGTCCCGGGCTGCTGCGCATCGTCGCCGCGCGCGACGGCGGGATCTGCCGGATCAAACTGCCGGGCGGCGAGCTGAGCGCGGACCAGGCGCGCGTCGTCGCCGAGGCGAGCGCACGGCACGCGGCCGGAGTGATCGAGCTGACCAATCGCGCGAACCTGCAAGTGCGCGGCGTGCGCAGCGGGCACGAAGCGGCGTTGATCACGGAGCTGGTCGATGCAGGGCTTGGGCCGACGCCGCCGCGAACCACGGACGCGGCGGACTCTTCGAGCACCGCAGCGGTGAACGCCGCGGACGACGTGCGCAACGTGATGATCAGCCCCGCTGCCGGACGCGACCCGTTCGCGCTGATCGATACGACACCGCTATGCGCCGAACTGCTCGTGCTGCTGCAAAGCGAATCGCGTTTCGCTGCGCTGTCGCCGAAATTCGCGCTGCTGCTCGATGGCGGCGAGCGTCTTGCGAGAATCGATCATCCGCACGATGTCTGGTTCGCGGCAATGGAAAGTCTCGATGGCGTGCGATTCGTGTTCGGGCTGGCGGGTTGTCCGCCTGCGGGTGTGAGCGGGCAAGCAAATGCGACTGAGTTTGCCGATGCACCCTCGTCCGCCCATGCGATCACCGGCGCGCAAACCGCAGCCACCTCAACTCAACAATCCCGCGTCAACGCCACAGGCGCACTAGCCGCCATACTGCCTTCGCAAGTCGCCGCTCTCGTGCGCGCGCTGCTGCATACGTTCCTCGACCTCGCACCCGCCGACGCCACCCGCATGCGTCACCTGCTCGCCACGCATGAGGTCGACGCGTTGTTGCAGCATGCCCAACGCTACGTCGAGTTCCCGTTGTCACGCGACGCAACGTTCATGGAATGGCGCCGCAGCACCCCAGCCGATCCCACACTTCGTCTAGGCGCGCACCCTCAACGTGGGTCAGGAACGTGGCACGCGGGCGCCCAGCCGCCGCTCGGCCGTCTCGACGCCGCGATGCTGCAAGGCCTTGCCACCCTCGCGCAACAACACGGCAACGGCACGCTGCGCGCCACGCCCTGGCAAAGCGTGCTGCTGCCCGACATCCCGACGCACGCGCTGGCTGCCGCGCTGGCCGGACTGAACGCGCTCGGCCTCGCCTGCGATCCCGCGCAACCCATCGCGCGGCTGATCGCATGCGCCGGTTCGAGCGGCTGCGCAAAGAGTCTCGCCGACACCAAAGCCGACGCGCTGCAACTCGCCGCGCTGCTGCCCGCCAACGTCGACGTGCATCTGAGCGGCTGCGCGCGCTCCTGCGCCGCCGCGCATTGCGCGCCGTACACGCTGCTGGCCGCCGCGCCCGGCCACTATGACCTTTATCGGCGCGACGGCCGGCCCGGTTTCGGCCAGTGCGTCGCGCACCGACTGACGATCGCGCAGGCCGCCGACATGCTCGACCACCTGTCCCGGAGTGACACAGATGCTTGATTACATACGCGACGGTCAGGAGATCTATCGCCAATCGTTCGCGACGATCCGCGCGGAAGCCGACCTCTCGCGCATCCCCGCCGACCTCGAAAAACTCGCGGTGCGGGTGATCCACGCGTGCGGTATGGTCGACGTGGTCGACGCGCTGCAGTTTTCCGCGCACGCAGGCACGGCGGGCCGCCATGCGCTCGCGCAAGGCGCGCCGATTCTGTGCGATGCCGGCATGGTCGCGCAGGGCATCACGCGTGCGCGGCTGCCCGCGCACAACGAAGTGATCTGCACGCTCACGCATCCTGACGTACCGGCGCTCGCGCGTGAGCTGGGCAACACGCGCTCGGCCGCCGCGCTCGAATTGTGGCGTCCGCATCTGGCGGGCAGCGTCGTCGTGATCGGCAATGCGCCGACCGCGCTGTTTCATCTGCTCGACATGCTCGACGCCGGCGCGCCCAAGCCCGCGTTGATCCTCGGCTTTCCGGTGGGCTTCGTCGGCGCCGCGGAATCGAAAGCGATGCTCGCCGCCCACAGCCGCGGCGTGCCCTATGTGGTGGTGCACGGCAGGCGCGGCGGCAGCGCGATGGCCGCCGCCGCCGTCAACGCCCTGGCGACGGAGGTCGAATAAATGAGCGTGCAAGGACGGCTGTTCGGACTCGGCGTCGGCCCCGGCGACCCGGAACTCATCACGCTGAAGGCGCTGCGGCTGTTGAAGGCGGCGCCGGTGGTCGCGTACTTCGTCGCGAAGGGAAAGAAAGGCAACGCGTTCAGCATCATCGAAGCACATTTGCACGATGCCCAGCGGCATCTGCCGCTGGTCTATCCGGTCACGACCGAAGCGCTCGAACCGCCGCTCTCGTATGAGGCCATCATCGCCGACTTCTACGACACCGCCGCGCAGATCGTCGCCGCTCATCTCGATGCGGGCCGCGATGTCGCCGTGATCTGCGAAGGCGATCCGTTCTTCTACGGCTCGTACATGTACCTGCACGACCGGCTCGCGCCACGCTACGAAAGCGAGGTGGTGCCCGGCGTCTGCTCGATGCTCGGCGGCGCGGCGGTGCTCGGTGCGCCGCTCGTGTATCGCAACCAGAGTCTCTCGGTGCTCTCGGGCGTGCTGCCCGAAGACGAATTGCGCCGCCGTCTCGCCGATGCCGATGCCGCCGTCGTGATGAAGCTCGGCCGCAATTTCGACAAGGTGCGGCGCGTGCTCGGCGAACTCGGCCTCGCGCAGCGCGCGCTCTACGTCGAGCGCGCGACGATGGGCAATCAGCGCATCGTGCCGCTCGCCGAAGTCGATCCGATGGCGTCGCCGTATTTTTCGCTGCTCGTCGTGCCGGGGGAAAAATGGCAAGGATGACGGCGCCCGCGATCGTGATTCTCGGCGCGGGCGCTTTGGCGACCGCGCGGCGCATTCAGGCGCTGTACGTCGAGCGGGACGCCGGTGCGAATTGCCAGGTGCATGCGTTGCAAGGACGAGTCGACGCCGACGTGCCGTACACCGAACTCGGCGCGCATCTGTGCGAGCTGTACGCGCGCGGCACGCCGATCATCGCGTTGTGCGCGGCCGGCATCGTGATTCGTTGCGTTGCGCCGTTGTTGTCGAACAAGGGCGTCGAGCCGCCGGTGCTGGCCGTCGCCGAGGACGGCAGCGCGGTCGTGCCGTTGCTCGGCGGCCTGGCGGGTGTCAACGTGATGGCGCGCGAGATCGCCGCCGCGCTGGCAGTGCCGCCCGCGATCACGACGAGCGGCGAACTGCGCTTCGGCACCTGCGTGCTCAATCCGCCCGATGGCTACGCGCTTGCCGATATCGGACAAGGCAAGCGCTTCGTGTCGGATCTGCTGGCGGGGGAAAGCACGCGCATCGAAGGCGACGCGCCGTGGCTCGACGATGCGCAGTTGCCGCGCGCCGCATCGGCGCGGCTCGCGATCCGCGTGACGCCGCGCGCGTGGAACGGGTCTGAGGATGAGTTGGTGATTCATCCGCGCAGCGTGGTGGCGGCGGTGATCGGTGCGGGTGCGGGTGCGGGTGCGGGTGCGGGTGCGGGTGCGGGTGCGGAGATCGTCGCACGCGTGCGTGACGCGCTGGAGGCTCACGATCTCGCGCCGCTTTCGCTCGCCGCATTGCTCGCTGCGTCCGACAGCATGGCCGATCCGGCGCTTGCCGCAGCCGCCGCGAGCTTCAACGTGCCGCTGCGCTTCGCGCAACCCCGTCCCGAAGATGGAGAACCGCCGGCCAACCTGCTGCATGCCGCGCTGCGCATCCCGTACGAAACGCTGCACGACGACATCGGCACAGGCGTCACGCTGGCCCTGGCGCCGCTCGCAATCGACCCCGCCACGATCGGCCGCGCGCGCGGCCGTCTCACGGTGATCGGCCTGGGCCCGGGCAGCGCGGACCTGATGGTGCCCGCCGCACGCAAAGCGCTCGACGAAGCCACCGATATCCTCGGCTACGACACCTACGTGAAAATGGCCGGCCCGCTGCGCGCCGGCCAACGCGTGCACGGCACCGACAATCGCGAGGAAATGCAACGCGCGCGGCACGCGTTCGAACTGGCGAGCGAAGGACGGTCGGTGGTGATGGTGTCGTCGGGCGATCCGGGCGTGTTCGCGATGGCCGCCGCCGTGCTCGAAGCACTCGAAGCGTCGCCAGACCCGGCGTGGGCCGCCGTCGAACTGTCGATCGTGCCGGGCGTGTCGGCGGCGCTCGCCACCGCTGCGCAAGCCGGCGCGCCGCTCGGCCACGACTTCTGCATGCTGTCGCTGTCCGACAACCTGAAGCCGTGGACCATCATCGAAAAGCGTCTACGGCACGCGGCCGAAGCCGATCTGGTCATGGCGTTCTACAACCCGATTTCGCGGGCGCGTCCGTGGCAACTCGACAAAGCGCTGGACATCGTGCGGACCTGTCGCGCGGACACGACCCAGGTCGTGCTGGGACGCGACATCGGCCGCCCCGGCGGCACGCTGCGCACGCTCACGCTAGGCGAGTTGCGTTCGTCCGATGTGGATATGCGCACGATGGTGATCGTCGGGTCGTCGACCACGCGCAAATTCGCGAGTGGTATCGACGGCGCGCAGTGGGTGTACACGCCACGCTGGTACGAGTGAGCCGGCACGCGCCGGCCCTTCGCCACTGAACGCGCTACGCCGCCACCCTCAGGTCCTCGAGCGCCCGCTGCCTCACCCCGAGGTCGTCCCACAACTCCGGATGGCAAGTGAACACCAGAATCTGGTGGCGCGTCGCCGCGTCGATCAGCGCGCGCTTGAGCGCGTCGCGCCGCGCGGCGTCGGTATGCACCGCCGCGTCGTCGAGCATCACCAGGGTCGGCCGGCCCGACGCCTTCAGCAGGTCCGCATACGCGAGCCGCGTCAGAATGCCGAGCTGTTCGCGGGTGCCGAAGCTCAGCGCATCGAGCATATCCGCGCGGCCATGGCGATCCAGCGTCGCGGGGCTCAGATCGTCGCCGAACGCGAGCGTCGACTGCGGGAAAATCCGCTTCAGATAGTGCCCGAGCCGCTCGGTCAACGGCGCGCGCAGTTGCGCGAGCGCCGCGTCGCGTTCGTCGACCAGCACCTCGTCGAGCAGACTCAACGCGCTCGCGCGCAAGCTCAGCTCGTCCTTGCGGCGCGTGGCCTGCTCGACCCGCGCTTCGAGCGCCGCGAGCCGCTCGCCGAGCCCGGACGCGCCGACCGTCTCCAACTGGCTGCGCAATTGCGCGATTCGCACCTGCCGCTCGTGCTGCTCGTTGCGCGCGAGTTCCGCCGACGCGCGATAGCGCTTCGCCTGGGCCGCCGGATCGTCGAGACGCGCCGCGTCCAGCTCGCGTTCGCGCGCTTCGCGCTGCTTGCTCAACGCGTCGACCTGCACGCGCTGCTCGACGATTTTCGTCTGCCACTGCGCGCGGTTGCGGCGATAAGCTTCGTCGTTCAACTGCGCTTCCTTGCGCTGCAACTGCGCGGCGAGCGATTCGGCGGTCGCGACGCCGGTCGATCGCTTTTCCGCTGCTTGCGCGAGCACTTTTCTCGCGGCCTCCAACGCATCGCGCGCGATGTCCGCGTTGCGGCGCGCTTCGTCGAGCGGCGGCGCGGCGGACACATCGGGCAAGCCGGCCAGCCGTTCGTTCGACGCCTGCAAGCGCGCTGCCGCCGAAGCCAGCGCGGCCCGCAGCGCCTCGATGCCTTGCGGCGCGTGCACATCGAGAATCTTCGCCTGGCTTTTCTGCTGCGCGATCAGCGTCGTCCACTTTTCGTGGCGCGCCTGCGCGTCTCCGAGCGACGCGACACCCAGCGCCTGCAACAACTGCGCGTGTGCGGCTTCGAGCAACGCGAGTTCGGATAATTGGCCGGATAAATCGGAGACGCCCGGAATCACGCGCAATTCACCGAGTTCGCCGAGACCGATCAGCTTCTCGTCGTCGACGCGCAGCACGCCTTCCCCGGTGATCTGCGCGCCGTCGACCGTCAGCGCGCCGCTCAGCCGGTACTCGATGCGCGTCATCGCCGCTTCGGTGCGGGCGCGCAACACGATCAGCTCGCCATCGAGCGCGCTGAGGCGCCTGAGCCTCGCTTCGTCGATCTCGACGGCCGCCGCCTCGCGCGCGGCTTCGAGCACCGCGTCGTTCGCCTTGCCCGCGGCGGTGATCGCCGCGTCGAGCCGCTCGCTCTCGGTGCGATAGAAGCCGATCTGGCTGCGCAAGTCGGCGGCAGTCACAGCGGCATTGGCCAGTTCGAGCGCTCGGTTCGCATCGGCGGCGGCCTGCTCGAATTGCGCGACGCCGGTCGCCGCTTGCGCATATTCGGTCTGCGCCGCCGACACGTTGGCCCGCGCGGCATCGAGCTGCTGGCGCTCGCGCGTGACGGCCGCTTCGAGTTCGGCGGCGCCCTGCTCCTGTTGCAGCGACAACGCCAGTTCGGCTTCACTCACTTGCAGCGATTGCGCGAGTCCATGCAGACTGCGTTCGAGTTCCGCGGCGGCATCGGCGCGCTGCTGCGCGAGCACGGCTTTCTGTTCGTGAAGCTCCCACGGACGTTTGCGCTGTGTGTCGTCGAACGCTTCCTGCTGCGACGCGAGGCGCGTGATGTTCTCCTCGAACTGTTGCCGCTGCTGTTGCAGTTCGTCGCGCTCGGCAATCGACGCGGCCAGCGCCGTTTCGGCTTCGGCCAGCGGGCCGGTGGACTTCTGCGTGCGCGCCGTCAGCAGTTGCCGCAACTCGCGCTGCACGGCGGCGATCAACGCATCCTCGCCCGCCGACTCGCTGCCGCCCGACAGTTGCGACAGCGCATCGCGCAGATAGTGCGCGGCGTGCCCCGTCGAATCGCGCAGCTCGTGCGTGCCGCCTTGCTGGACCCACAGGAGCCCCGGCACGCCGGCGTTCTCCGCCTTCAGCGGACCGCGCGCGGCACGCGAAAACCCGAGCAGCGCAGCGAGCTTGTCCTCGGCTTCGTCCTCGCCGAAAACGGCCTGGCCGATCCGCAGTTCGCAGCGCTGGCGCGTGACGAATTGCTTCGACAGCCGGCACTGGACTCCGTCCAGCTCGAAGCTCACCTCGACCGACGGCTGCCCGCTCGCCTTGCCCCAAGGCAGCAGATCTTTCAGATGCGAGGCCTTGTAGCGTTCGAGAAACACCGCGCGCACGGCTTCGGCGACGGTGCTCTTGCCCGCTTCGTTCGGGCCGGTGAACAGATTGAGACCGGGTTGCAGATCGTCGATGACAAACCGCGCGCCGAACTGCTTGAACTCCTGGATCGCGATACTTTGCAGCTTCATGCGGACCTCGCTTCGCGCGGCAATTCACGTTGGAAACGCGCCAGCAGCAACAGTGCCTCGGCCGCGCGCTTGACCTGCTGCGGATCGGCTTGCGGGTCTTCCTGCAAGCCGCGCAACCGCTCCACCACCTTCGCGAGGTAGCCGCTCTGCGCGCCGAGTTCGGCGAGGTCGTCGGCGGTGGGCAGCACTTGCAGGCCGCTCAGATCGACGCGCAGCGCCCGCACGCGCGCGCGGGCTTCCTCGAGCGCTACGTGCAGCGCTTCGGCGTCGGCGAGCGCGGCCGCGCCGTTCACGCTCACGCGCAGCACGTCCCGATCGCCCAATGCGCGAAGCCGTGCCTGGAGCGCCTCTACATCGGTGGGCACCGAGATCGTTTCGTCCCAGCGATGCCACTGATATTGACCGACCCGCACCGCTTCGACCCGCGGCGAGGCGCCCGGCTGATCGAGCGTGACGTCGAGCACGAAGCCCGGCTCGTTCGCGCGGAAACGGTCCTGCTCGTGCGTGCCGGCGTACCAGGTGCGTTCGTCGACGCGCAGATGACCGTGCCAGTCGCCGAGCGCGAGATAGTCCAGACGCGCGCTGGCCGCACGGGCCGGCGCGATCGGATTCGACGAGTCGATGCCTTCCTGCAGAATCCCGCTGACGCTGCCATGCGCGAGCCCGATGCGGTGATAGCCCGGCGGGGTTTCAGCGGTATCGAAGAAGCCGGTGGTGTCGTCGTAAGTGATGCGCTGCGTGAGCGGCGCGCACAGCAGCGCCGCGCGGCTCGCGTCGAGCAGCACCACGCCGGGTTCGAGCACGACCCGCACGTTCGGCGCGATGCAGTTCAGCCGCTGCGCGCGGGTCCATACGCTTTCGACGAGCGCGGCGTCGTGATTGCCCGGCAGCATGATCCACGGGCCCGAGAACCCCTGCAACGCGCTGAACAGACGCCGGATCACCGTGTCCGACACGGTCTGCAAATCGAACACGTCGCCCGCGACCAGCACCGCGTCGACCTTGCGCGCGGCCGCTTCGTCGGCGATGCGGCGCACGGTGTCGAGGCGCGCTTGCGCGAGATGCGCCGCCTCATCCGGCTCGAACTGGCCGAATTGCGTGCCTATCTGCCAATCCGCTGTGTGCAGAAACCTGATCACCCTGCCTCCATTGCGTTCATACATCCCTTGCATTGCGTCACCCTGCGCTCGCGCCGCGCGCGGCCTCGCAGTCTAACCGCACATGTTACCGCGCGGGCGCGGCAAAGCGTGTGCCGCGCAGCGGGCGCGCGGCACGATCAGCGGCGCTACACTCGCGGTTGCGCGAACGCGCGCGCCGAGCGCCCCGCCAATCAATCGAACCGGACCCGCTGCCCCGCCGCCGATGAACAAGACACTCGAACTGAAAAAGGCCAAGCGCACGCCCTTGCTGCTCCTGCTCGCGGCCGCCTGCGTTTTCGTCATCACCGCTTTCATGCCGCGCGGCATCTGGGTGGACGGCATCAAGGCGATCGCCGAGGCTGCGATGGTCGGCGCGCTCGCCGACTGGTTCGCGGTGGCCGCCCTGTTTCGCCGCGTGCCGATCCCGATCGTCTCGTCGCACACCGCGATCATCCCGAAGAACAAGCACAAGATCGCCGACAACCTCGCGGTATTCGTGCAGGACAAGTTTCTCGACGTGCCGTCGCTGGTCGGCCTGATCCAGAAGCACGACCCGGCGCGCAGCATCACCGGCTGGCTGACCCAGCCGGCCAACACCGCGCGCCTGGGCGACTACGTCGTCAGGCTCACCGGCGGCATCCTCGAACTGACCGACGACGTGCGCATCCAGGTGTTCATCAAGGACGCGCTGCGCGACGTGCTCGCGAAAGTCGATCTGTCGCAATCGCTCGGCGCGATTCTCGACACGCTCACGCGCGACGGCCGTCATCAGGAATTGCTCGACGCCGGCATCCGCCAGGTGCTGGCGTTCCTGCGCGAACCGCAGGCGCGCGACTTTATCGCCGAGCGCATCGTCGACTGGGTGAAAAGCGAGTATCCGAAGATGGAAAAGATCCTGCCGTCCGCGTGGCTCGGCGAGAAGGGCGCCGAAGCGATCGCCAAGGCGGTGAACCGCATGCTCGAACAGATCAGCGAGAACCCCACGCATCAGTTGCGTCACAAGTTCGACGAGGCCGCGCAGAAGCTGATCGTCAAACTCAAGACCGATCCGGTGTTTCTGCAACAGGGCGAAGAACTCAAGCGTTATCTGGTGGAAGGCGAAGCGTTCGGCGCGTACGTGAAGGACATGTGGGGCGAATTGCGCGCGTGGCTCAAGCGCGATCTGCAAAGCGCCGACTCGGCGCTGCACGCGCGCGTGGTGGCGATGGGCCAATGGGTGGGCCGCGAACTCGCGCACGATCCGGCGCTGCGCCAGTCGTTGAACGATCATCTCGAAGACGCGGCGCGCACCATGGCGCCGGACTTTGCGCAATTCCTCACACGTCATATCAGCGATACCGTGAAGAACTGGGACTCGCGCGAGATGTCGCGGCAGATCGAACTGAACATTGGCAAGGACCTGCAATACATCCGCATCAACGGCACGATCGTGGGCGGCTTCATCGGCCTGCTGTTGTATGCAAGCTCACAACTGTTCGAACTGTTGCGGCTGCATCTGGGCTAGCCGGCTGGTTCCGCGCCCGTCAAAGCGCCTACAATTCGGGCATATGTCTTGCTGAAGCGCTTTGCCTGGGGACGACGCAGCGCGGCGCGATGGAATCCGCGCGCGGCCGCTGAAAAGGCAACAGCGAACGACAGCGCTTCTCAATCGGAAAGTGTGTTCATGAAAATATCGTTACCGCCGCCCGGGCGGCCGAACCGCGTGTACCCGCCAGGACCGCCCAGTCTGCATGGTCTCGCCTCGGTCATCACCGGTGTCGTGGTGGTGTGCGGGCTGTACTTCGGCCGCGCGGTGCTGATCCCGATCACCCTCTCGGTGCTGCTGAGCTTCCTGCTCGCGCCGCTCGTGCAGATGCTGCGCCGGCTGCACATGGGACAACTGCCGTCGATCTTCATTGCCGTGCTGTTCGCGCTCGCTTCGCTGCTCGCGCTCGGCGCGCTGATCGGCGCGCAACTGGTGCAACTGGCGGGCGACCTGCCGCAGTATCAGGTGGCGATCGAACAGAAGATCGAGACGGTTCAGGAAAAGACCGTGGGCCGCGCCGACTCGCTGATGAGCCGCGCCGCCGCGACACTGCAACGGGTTGCGCCGTCCAAGCCGAATCCACCGCGCCCGACCGGGCGCGCCGCGCGCAATGCGCCCGCCGTGCCGCAACCGGTCGAGGTGCACGAGCCGTCGCCCACGCCGATGCAACTCGCACAGCGCGCGCTGTCGCCGGCCATCGCGCCGATCGAGACCACCTTCATCGTGCTGGTGGTGACGATCTTCATTCTTCTGCAACGCGAGGATTTGCGCGACCGCCTGATCAGCCTGTTCGGCTCGCGCGATCTGCACCGCACCACCACCGCGATCAACGACGCCGCCGTGCGGCTGAGCCGCTACTTCGTCGCGCAACTGGGCGTGAACCTCAGCGCGGGCGGCATCATCGCGATCGGCCTCGCGATCATCGGCGTGCCGGGCGCGCTGCTGTTCGGCGTGATCGCCGCGCTGCTGCGCTTCGTGCCGTACATCGGCATCTGGATCGCGGCGATCCTCGCGGTGTTCCTCGCCGCCGCGATCCAGCCGCAATGGACGATGGCGGTCTACACGCTGATTCTGTTCATCGTCGTCGACGTGGTGGCCGGGCAGATTGCCGAGCCGTTCCTGTACGGACATCGCTCGGGGCTCTCGCCGCTCGCGGTGGTGGTCGCGGCAATCTTCTGGAGCTGGCTATGGGGACCGGTCGGCCTCGTGCTGTCGACGCCGCTCACGTTGTGCGTCGTCACGCTCGGGCGCTACGCCGACCGGCTGAATTTTCTTACCGTGCTGCTGGGCGACCAGCCCGCGCTCACGCCCGCGCAGAACTTCTATCAGCGGCTGCTCGCGGACGATCCGCATGAGGCAATCGTGCAGGCCGAGCGTCTGCTGCGCGAGATGTCGCTGATCGACTACTACGACAACGTGGCGCTGGAAGGCCTCAAGCTCGCCCGCAACGATGCGATGCGCGGCGTGCTGATGCCGGACCAGTTGCAGCGGATCAACGAGTCGCTGGCCGACATCGTCGAGAACCTCGAAATCGCGGACGGCCTGCCGGATCGTTTGTCGCGCGCCGAACCGGCCGGGAGCGCCAGTGCGCTGCTGGCGTCGGCGTCGGCGGATCTGTCGGAGCGCCACGAGCACTCCGTGTCGACGCACGCGCAGGACGCTCACGAAACGGAGCGGACGTCCGTGCTGTGCGTGCCCGGACGCGGCGCGTTCGACGAAGTGACGACCGCGATCGCCGTGCAATTGCTCGGCCGCCAGGGTCTCGCGCCGATGATGGCGACGCACTCCGGCTATCGCAGCGCGCGCGCCGACGAACCGAGCTTCAAGGACGCGCCGATCATCTGCATCGTCACGCTCGACGCGCCGGACTCGCCGCCGTATCTGCGCAACATGCTGCGGCGCACGCGCGAATGGCGGCCGCGCGCGACGCTGGTGGTGGGCGTCGGCGGCTTGCCGGAGAATGGCACGGAGTCGGGCGCGACCGGCGCGTCGCACGCGGCGCCGACCTTCCGCGCGATGATCGAGGAATGCCGGGCGGCCGCGAGTGTGCAGCATCTGCGTCAGCCTTCGCACGTGGCCGGGGCGGAGTGACGCGGGTCTTTGCGCGCCCGTGATTGAACGGACGAATCGATGAAGCCGCGGGGCGCGTGAGTGCCTTGCGGTTTTTTTTCGCACGCGTTTCATCGCACGCGCCTGCAGCGAGCGCGCATTGGCGAGCCGCCCGTTGTTGTACCCAAAATGAGGACAGCCCCGTGCGCGCCCTCCTGCATACTTCGCTGACGATCCGCACCGCCTTTGCAAAGCCAACCAGCCCCGGCGGGCGATCCACAAGCATCGACGATCAGGAGACACGCATGAGCCGACCCTTCAAACCCTATCCCTTTTCGCCCAGGCACTACCTGGGCGAGGTGCCGCCGCTCGTCGACGGCCAGGACCCGATAGTCAGACCCGTGGCGATCGTCGGCGGCGGACCGGTCGGCATGACCGCCGCGCTCGCACTCGCGCGCCAGGGGGTGCGCTCGGTGCTGATCGAAGCGGACGACAGCGTCTGCACCGGCAGCCGCGCGATCTGCATCTCACGGCGCAGCCTGGAGATCTTCAAGCGCCTCGGGGTGGTCGACGGCTTCCTGCAAAAAGGCCTGCCGTGGACCGGCGGCCGCAGCTTCTACCGTGATGCCGAAGTGTTCCGCTTCGCGATGCACCAGGACGACGAGCAGTCGCTGCCGCCGATGATCAACATCGCGCAATACCAGATCGAGCAATTGCTGCTCGACGAGATCGAGCGTCAGGCCGAGCTGATCGAAGTGCGCTGGCAAACTTGCGTGACCGGCATCGAGCAGTCGCCTGAAGGCGGCGCCACGCTCGCGCTGCGCACGGGGAGCACAGCGGGCGCCGCGGACACCAGCGACACCGCGTGGCATCTGCGCGCCGACTGGGTGGTCGCGTGCGATGGCGGGCGCAGCACGATTCGCGACGCGCTCGGCCTCAAGCTCACCGGCACCACCTACGAGGGCCGCTACGTGATCGTCGATATCGCGCTGGACAGCGCGCGCGCCACCGAACGCCTCGCCTATTTCGATCCGCCGTCCAACCCCGGCTCGACGGTGCTCGTGCACAAGCAGCCGGACAACGTGTGGCGCATCGATTATCAACTGCGCGACGACGAAGACCCGGAAGCGGCCGTCAAGCCCGAGAACGTGATGCCGCGCGTGCAGAGCGTGCTCGACTCGATGGGCGAAACGGGCGCGTGGTCGCCGATCTGGATCACGGTCTACAAGGCCAACGCGTTGACGCTCGAACGCTACCGGCACGGCGCGGTGCTGTTCGCGGGCGACGCCGCGCATCTCGTGCCGATCTTCGGCGTGCGCGGCGCCAACTCCGGTATCGACGACGCGGACAATCTCGGCTGGAAGCTCGGCTGCGTGGTCAACGGCATCGCCTCGCCGCGCCTGCTCGACAGCTATAGCGACGAGCGGGTGTTCGCGGCGCGCGAGAATCTGAGCTATGGGATGAAGAGCACCGAGTTCATGGCGCCGCCGTCGTTCGCGTTCGATCTGATGCGCACGGCCGTGCTCGGTCTCGCGCAGCGGCACGCGGCGGTGCGGCCGCTGATCAATCCAAGGCAGACGCATGCGATCGCGTATGTCCGCTCGCCGCTGAACGAGGCGGCGGCCGATGCTGCGAGCAACAACGCAGACGCGTTCAGCAAAGGCCCCCCGCCCGGAGCCGTGCTGCCGGAATGCCGGCTACTCCAACGCGGAAACGACGGCACCAGCGCCGCTATTCACCTCACCGATCTGCTCAGACCTTGCTTCACTGCGCTGCGCTTCGGCGCGGATGCAGAGCACGACGACGCGTGGCAGCAGTTGCAACGCACGCTCGCTGAGCGAGGCATTCCGTTCGAAGCGCTCACGCTGGTCAAGCGCGACACGCGGTGCACGGCCGCTGCCTATGCGATCGACCCAACCGGCCATCTGCACGAGATGCTCGACGCGACGCCCGGCACCGTCTATCTGATCCGTCCCGACGGCCATGTGCTCGCGCGCTGGCGCAAGGGCAGCGCGGCGGCCGCCCAGCGCGCGTTGACCGCGACGTTGACCATCTAACGCAAAAGGACTCCATCATGACCGATAGCGATCTCGACCTCGTCTACACGACGCTCTGCAAAACCCTCACGGCCGAAGGCGAAGCGCAGGCGCCGCTCTATCTGGCGCGCCTCGCGCTACTGTGCCTGACCGGGCTCGACGACCCGCAGCGCGCGTTGTCGCTGATCGACGCGGCGAAGCTGCCGCCCGTGCCGGCAGTGGCAGCTTGAAAAACAGAAAGGCCGCCTCGCGGTCAACGCGCGGCGGCCTTTCGTTACGTTCATACGTGAAGCGTCACTTCCCCGGATACAGGCCCAACGTGCTCGCGTGCAGCCGCGCAAGACCGAGCAACGCATCCGTGTACGGCGTCGGCACGTGGGTCAATTGCCCCAGTTCCCGCACGGCGCCCACCAGCGCGTCGAGTTCGACCGCCTTGCCCACCTGCACGTCCTGCAGCATCGAGGTTTTCATCGCGCCCAGCTTGAGCGTGACCTCGTGACGATCCGCCGGCGCCTGGTCGATCGGAATGCCGAAACGCGCGCCGATTTCCTTGGCCTCCAGCATGATGCTCGTGACGAAGCCGCGCACCAGTTCGTCGCCGAGAATCCGGTCGGTCGTCGCGCCAGTGATCGCGCTGACCGGATTCATCGTCATGTTGCCCCACAGCTTGTACCAGACGTCGCGCTGAATCTGCGCGGACATCGTCGCGTTGAAGCCCGCGGCGGCCAGCGTGGCGGTGAGCGCCTGAACGCGCTCGCTCGCGCGCCCCGCCGCCTCGCCGACGATCAGCCCATTGCCCTGATGATGCCGGATCACACCCGGCGCTTCGACGAGGCAACTCGCATGCACCACGCAACCCACCGTCCGCTCGCTCGGGATCGCGGCGGCGATCGCGCCGTCGGGATCGATCGACTTCAGACGCTGGCCCGCGAAGTCGCGGCCGAGGCCGTCGCAGAACCACCACGGCACGCCGTTCATCGCCGTCAGCACGATCGTTTGCGGGTCCAATAGCGGCGCGATCTGCGCGGCGACCGACGCCATCGCCGGCCCCTTGACGGCGACCACCACCAGATCCTGTGCGCCGAGGTCCGCTGGCTGGTCGCTCGCTTTCACCTTCACGGCGTGCGTGAGGCCGCCTTCGATCAGACCCAAGCCCTGCTCGCGTAACGCGCTGAGCGTCGCGCCGCGCGCCACGACGCCGATTTCGTGGCCGGCCTGCGCGAGCTTCACACCGATCCAGCCGCCGATCGCGCCTGCGCCGTAGATAACAACTTTCATCGCTTCGATCCTTGCGTTAGTTTGTGCGTCAATCCTTATAGCTCGCGTCGATCCGATCCACCCGCCGCACCAGCGCGTCGAACACGTCCTGCCCCGCGCCGTGCCGCGGATCGAACTGCAACGCGTCGCGCGAGCAGCGGATCGCCACCTCTTCCGGGACCGGCCGCGCGCGGCCCATCGCGAATGTCGCCATCTGGATTTCGCATGCGCGATTGAGCGTCCACAGGATCGCGAAAGTTTGCGGCAGCGTGCGGCCCCAGGCAAGCAGGCCGTGGTTACGCAAGATCACTGCCTGCTTGTCGCCGATATGTTCGACGAGGCGCGGCCCTTCTTGCGCATGCACGGTGATGCCCTCGAAGTCGTGATACGCGATGCGATCGTGCAACTGCGCGCTATAGAAGTTGGTCTGCTGCAGGCCGTCTTCCAGACACGCCACCGCGACGCCCGCCGTGGTGTGCGTGTGCATCACGCAGTGCGCGTCGGGCAAGCCTTCGTGAATCGCCGCATGAACCACAAACCCGGCCGGATTCACCGGATACGGCGAGCCGTCGAGCACGCGACCGTGCGCATCGATTTTCACCAGATTGCTCGCCGTCACCTCGCTATAGTGCAGGCCGAACGGATTGATCAGGAACTGCCGCTGCCCGCCGCTTACGCTCGCGGGCACGCGCAACGTGATGTGGTTGTAGATCATCTCGGTCCAGCCGAGCATGTCGAAGATGCGATAGCACGCGGCCAGTTGCACGCGCGCCTGCCATTCATCCGGATGCATGACGGGAAGCTTCGGCGCGCTCGCCGGTTGCGTTTCAACGGTCGTCATCAAGGTCTCCATGGTTATCGTTGTGCCGCTGCGGGAAATCGCCGTTATGCGCCCGACACCACCGCCGCAATGGACGACGCCACATAGCCGGCGTTGCGTTCGTTCAGGCCCGCCACGCACATGCGGCCCGAGCGCAGCACGTACACCGCGTATTCGCTGCGCAGACGCTGCACCTGGCTCTCGGTCAGGCCCGTATAGGTGAACATGCCGCGCTGCGCCACGTAACGCGCGCGCATCACTTCATCGACACGGCCCGCGAGTCCCGCGTGGATCGTGCCGCGCATCGCCAGAATCCGCTCGCGCATCGCGGCGAGCTCGGCTTCCCACGACGCGCGCAACCCCGCATCGGCGAGCACACTGGCCACGAGGCGCGCGCCGTGCGTGGGCGGATTGCTGTAGTTGGCGCGCACCGCCGACATCAATTGCCCAAGCACGCGGGCCGCCTCTTCCGCGCTTTGGCACACCACGCTCAACGCGCCGCAACGCTCGCCGTACAGCGAGAAATTCTTCGAAAACGAATTCGCCGCGATCAACGGCACGCCCGCCTCGGCGAGCAGACGCACGCACGCTGCGTCTTCCTCGAGGCCCCCGCCGAAACCCTGGTAGGCCATGTCGACGAACGCGATCAGCTTGCGGCGCTGCAATACCGGCACCAGTTCCGCCCATTGCGCCGGGCTCAGATCGACGCCGGTCGGGTTGTGACAGCACGCGTGCAGCAGGACGACGCTGCGTTCAGGCAAGCCGCCGATCGTTTCGATCATGTCGGCGAAACGCAAGCCGCCTGTCTGCGCGTCGTAGTACGGATAGGTGTTGACGGTCAGCCCCGCGCCTTCGAACACCACGCGATGGTTTTCCCAGCTCGGGTCGCTGATCCAGATTTGCGAAGCCGGAAAATAGCGCTTCAGGAAGTCGGCGCCGACCTTCAGCGCGCCCGAGCCGCCGATGGTCTGCAGCGTCGCCACGCGCCCGGCGGCGCGCGCTTCGCTCTGCGCGCCGAACACCAGCGCCTGCGCCACCTCGCGATACTGCGGCAGGCCCGCCATCGGCAGATACGAGCGCGGACCGATCGAGCCGAGCAGCGTGGTTTCGGCGCGGCGCACGGCGTCCATGACCGGCAGCTTGCCGGCATCGTCGAAATAGATGCCGATGCTCAGATTGACCTTGTTCGGCCGGGGGTCCAGTTGAAAGTCTTCGTTCAGGCTCAGAATCGGGTCGCCTGGGTAGGCGGGAATATGGTCGAACATGATAGGTCCTCGAAGGCGGCGTCGATGGTGCGTCGCTGTGGCCTGGCCGTAAGCCGGCGTTAAACCTTTGAAGCCGGGCCGCGGACGACGGGAGAATCCGGAAGTCTAAGCGGGAATCCGCCTGTGCGTCGATCGAGCGAGTGTCGGTCATGCACTCGTCACGCACAATCAATCGATTTTTCACGATTCGTAAGTTTTTCTTTAGAATCGCCCGATGCCACTTGCACGCACCACCATCCGCCAGTTCGAAGCGTTCCTCGCCATCGTCGATCTGCATAGCATCGGCGCGGCGGCGGAACGGCTCGGGCTGACCTCGTCGGCGGTCAGCCAGTTGCTGGCCGAACTGGAAACGGAACTCGGCTTCCGCCTGTTCGACCGGACGACCCGGCGCGTCAATCTGTCGAGCGCGGGGCAGGATTTTCTGTCGTCGGCCGAATCGGTGCTGCGCCATGTGCGCGCCGCCGCGCAATCCGCCGACGACATCCGCAATCGCGCCGCCGGCATCGTGCGGGTGGGCGCGCCGCTGGTGCTGGCAGCCACCGCGTTGCCCGCGGCGATTGCCGACTATGCGCGCGACAAGCCGAAGGTGGTCGTGCGCATTTGCGACACCGTGGTCGAGCAACTGGTGGAGCGCGTGGAAACCGGCGACGTGGACCTCGCAATCGGTCCGGACCGGCAATGCGGCGCGCGCGTGCGCGGCGATCCGGCGTTTGCGAGCCCTTGGGTGATGTGGTGCGCGGCCACGCATCCGCTGGGCGCGCGGCGCCGCGTGCAGTGGCAGCATTTGCGCGACGTGCCGATCATCGCGACCGGCCGCGATCACGAGCGCGCGGTCGGGCAGATGCTCGCCAATCTGCCGGTGGAAGCGCGCATCGTTCCGGTGAACGTGGTGGACAACGTCACCACCGCATTCGGGCTCGCGTCACAAGGGCTGGCCGTGACGCTCGCGCCCGCCTACGTCGCGCCGCTGGCGCGCACGTTCGGGCTGGTGATGAAGCGCATCGTCGATCCGGAAACGATCCGCCAGGTCTGCGTGTACCGCTCGACCGAACGCGCGCTGTCGCCGCCCGCGGATGGCTTCGCGGATTTCCTGATGCCGTGGCTGAAACGCTGGGACCGCGAGACCCAGGCCGAGGCGCGGGCACGACGCGCATAGCGCGGGCGACACACCGCGCAGGAACAGCGCAGAGACAGCGCAATGCGACGAATGACTTCAGGCTGCCTGAATCAGGCCCGCTCGGGCTGCATGCACAGCGCGAACAACTGCCGCTGACTGGAGATGCCGAGCCGCGCATAAGCGCGCTTCTGATACGTGAGCACGCTCGCGGGCTTGACGCCCATCTGCACGGCGATCTCAGCGGCGCTCGCGCCTTCGAGCGTGCCACGCAGCACATCGAGCTCGCGCGGCGTGAGCGCCGGGCACGCGCGCCGAACCCGCGCCAGCATCGCGGCGGCCGGACCTTGCTGATGCTGCCCGTTAAGCGCGTAATGGCTTTTCGCCGCGTGCGCCAACAGATGCGCGAGACTTTCGACCTGCTCCAGTTCGCCCGGCGCAAATACGCCGTCAGCACTGTCGCGATACAGATTGATCGACAGCCACACGCTTTCCATAGGTTGCACCAGCAGCGACAACCGGTCGGACACATTGGGCTGTGCGTAGCAGGCCGCGCGATAGGCTTCGTTTTCAATCTCTTCACTGCGCTGCTGATGCAGCACCAACGCATCACGAGCCTGCGCGCGCGACGCGCGGCCGATGATCGCGCGGTTGCCGTCGAGTGCGTAAAAGTGCGTCGCGTAACGATCCGCGACATCGCGCAGAAAGCGGCCGCCACGATGATCGGCGGCCGACACGGTGCGCGGGCGCGCGTCGAATTCGTACGCGAAGATGGTGCACTGCGAGACGGGCAGCGCGTCGCCGACGGCTTTCAGCATGTTCGCGGCGAGCGCGTCGGCGTCGGGATGCGAGATCGACATGACGAGGTCGGTCGCGCGCGCGGTGCTGATCTGCCCGCTTCGTTGCGTTGGAGCGATGCGCCATGAACGCATGATGGGATTCGCGTTGCGTGAATTCGGTTGGGCAAGCGTAGCACAGCGGAACCGGCTACCTCCTTTTCGCGCGGCGCGTCTACTTGCGCGTGAACGAGCCGCGCTGCAACGTGACCATCCTCGGCAATTCGATTGTGAACACCGTGCCGGCCGGCTCACTGGACTCGACGCTGACATGGCCGCCATGCATCCGCGCGATCTCCTGCACGATATGCAAGCCGAGCCCCAGGCCTTCGCGCGAGCGCGCCCCGCCGTTGTTCGGACCAAACGCCTTGAACAGATGCGGAAACACCTCGGCTGGAATCGTGCCGTGATTGGAGACCTTCAGGCGCACGGATTCGACCGCGTCGCCATCCACCTCGACGCCGATATCGCCGCCCGGCGCGCCATGATGCAGCGCGTTGCTGATCAGATTCGACACGGCCTGCCAGACGAGATCCGTGTCCCACGCGCCCGCCGTGTTGCCACGGCTGTGGAAGACGATGCGCCTGCCGCTCTTTTGCGACGCGAACTCGTCGATGACGGAGCGGCACAGCGTCGCCAGTTCGATCGAGCGCGGCTGCAACGGCAGACGGCCGCCCTGCAAACGCGCCAGGTTGAGCAGCTGATCGACCATGCGCGCCATGCGCAGCGAGCTGTTCTTCACGCGCGCGGCCACCGTTACCGACTGTTCGTCGGCGGCCGTGCGCATCAGATATTCCGCCGACGCCAGCACCGCGCCGAGCGGCGTGCGCAGATCGTGACTCAAGACCGCCATCAGCATCTCGTTGGCTTCCAGCATTTGACGCGTGGTCACCAGCTGCGCGGCGAGCTGGCGCTTCTGCTGTTCGAGCTGCACGAACACATCGACCTTCGATTGCAGAATGCGCGGATCGAACGGCTTGTACAGGAAGTCGACCGCGCCGGCCTCATAGCCGCGAAAGGTGCGCGACGCATCCTGCGCGGTCGCGGTCAGGAAGATGATCGGCACGTGCGAGGTACGCGGGCTGCCGCGCATCAGCGCGGCGAGTTCGAAGCCGTTCATGCCCGGCATGTTGACGTCGAGAATCGCCAGCGCGACTTCGTGCTTGAGCAGCAGGTCGAGCGCGGCGGTGCCGGAATCGGCCACCAGCACGGCGACATCCGGACGCGTCAGCAGCGCTTCGAGCGCCGTGATGTTGTGGACGATGTCGTCGACGATCAGGATGTTCACAGGTGAATTCGTCATGGCATCGGGTCAGAGAAAGGCCGGCAATGCGGCGAGCCGCCGGGCCATGGTTGCGGGATTGAAAACGGAGTCGGCCGCGCCGCGTTCGATCGCGACGCGCGGCATTTCCGGCGAAGCGGCGCTGTCCGGCGCTTGCACCCACGCGGTGCCGCCGAGCGCGCGCACCTGCGCGAGTCCCTGCGCGCCGTCGTCGTTGGCGCCGGACAGCAGGATCGCCAGCAGGCGCTCGCCGTACACGACGGCCGCCGACTCGAACAGCACGTCGATCGAGGGCCGCGAGAAGCGCACCGCGGGGTCGGTCGACAACGCGACGGTGCGGTCTGCTTCCACCAGCATGTGATAGCCCGGCGGCGCGATGTGCACGCGGCCCGGCATGATCGGCTCGCCGGCATCGGGTTCGATCACGGGCAACGCGCAGCGATGCGTGAACGCATGCACCAGGTAGCTCGGCGAATCGGGCGGCAGATGCGTGACGATCATCACGGCCGGCGCAAAGCCCTCGGGCAACGCGCCGAGCAGCAGGTTCAGCACTTCGATGCCGCCCGCCGAGCCGCCGATCACGACGAGCTCGTAGCGGCGCGCGGCGGCGGCGTCCGGCTGGGAATCGGCGGCTGACGTGACAGTTGAGGGTGCCATGATGAGCGTGCGTGCTAGCGCTTCTGATAAATGCGCTCGCCCGGGCGGAACTCGGTGAACGCTTCGGCATGACGGGAAAAGCGCAGGCTTTCCTTGCTGCCCAGACCGAGAAAACCGCGCCGCACCAGCGCGTTTTCGAACAGACCCAGCGCGCGATCCTGCAAGCCGCGATCGAAATAGATCAGCACGTTGCGGCACGACACCAGATGCGCTTCGAGAAACACTTCGTCGGTGGACAGGCTGTGGTCGGCGAACACGACGCGCTCCTTGAGCGAGCCCGAGAATCGCGCGCCGCCATACGCAGCATGATAGTAGTCCGACAGCGAACGCTTGCCGCCGGCCGCCAGATAGTTCTGCGTGAAGCCCTGGATGCGCTCGAGCGCATAGATGCCGGACTCGGCGCGCGCGAGCGCATCCGGGTTGATGTCGGTCGCGTAGAACAGCGTACGCTCGGTCAGGCCCTCTTCGTCGAACAGGATTTTCAGCGACCACAGTTCCTCGCCGGTGCTGCAGCCGGCCACCCACACCTTGATCGACGGGTAGGTGCGCAGCCGCGGCAGCACGTGTTCGCGCAGCGCGAGGAAATACGCGGGATCGCGAAACATGTCGCTGACCTGCACCGTCAGGTACTGGAACAGCCGCGAGAACTCGTCGCCGTCGCGCATGATGCGGTCCTGCAATTGCGACAGCGTGGTGAGCCTGAATTCGTCGAGCGCGTGCGACAGACGCCGCCGCAGCGACGACATCGCATAGTGCCGGAAGTCGTGCTGATACTTGAGGTAGATCGCCTCCAGCAGCAGCTTCAACTCGATGTCGAAGTCACTCAGGCGGTGCGGCGCTTCATGTGGCGCTTCAATTTCGGATTGGCTCATCGTGATCCCGCTCGTGCCTGCCGTTTCCACTGCCGTCTCCACTACCGTTGCCGCAACCAGACGCGGCACAGCGCGACCAGCTTGTCGACGTCGATCGGCTTGGACACGTAGTCGTCGGCGCCGGCTTCGAGGCAGCGGGTGCGGTCGTTCGCCATCGCCTTCGCGGTCAGCGCGATGATCGGCAGATGCGCGAAACGCGGATTGCGGCGGATCTCGCCCATCGCGGTCAGACCGTCCATCTCGGGCATCATGACATCCATCAGGATCAGATGCACTTCGGGGCCGTTTTCCAGCGCTTCGAGCGCCTCGCGTCCGTTGCGCGCGATCTGCAGTTGCGCGCCGAGCGGCTCCAGCACGTGCGAGAGCGCGAAGATATTGCGCACGTCGTCCTCGGCGAGCAGGATCGTGCGGCCTTCGAACGCGTTGTCGCGCTGGCGCACCGTGCGCAGCATGCGCTGCTGTTCGGGCGCGAGCGACGACTCCACGCTGTGCAGGAACAGCGTGACTTCATCGAGCAAACGCTCGGGCGACTTCGCGCCCTTGATGATGATCGACTTCGAATAGCGGCGCAGGCGGTGCTCTTCGTCGTCGGACAGCATGCGGCCCGTGTAGACGATCACCGGCAGCGCGGCGCGCGCGCTATCCGCGGCCAGCCGTTCGAGCAGATCGAAGCCGGTGCCGTCGGGCAGCGCGAGATCGGTCACGACGCAGTCGAACGTGAACCGGCCCAGATACTCCAGCGCCTGCGCGAGCGTGGCGACCGCGACGATCTCGGTGTTCTCGCTTTGCAGCAGCGCGCGGATGCTCTCGCGCATCGGCGCGTCGTCCTCGATCACCAGCACGCGCTTGAGGCGCTGCTGCAGACGCGCTTCGAGTCGGCGGATTGCCGCTTCCATCGTGCTGCGCGCAGTCGGCTTGAGCGTGTAGCCGATCGCGCCGAGGTGCAGCGCCTTGTCGGCGTGGTCGGTGGCCGAGACGATATGAATCGGAATGTGGCGCGTGAGCGGATCGTTCTTCAGCCATTCCAGCACGGTCAGCCCGGAGCGGTCCGGCAGCCCGACATCGAGTAGCACGGCGGCCGGGTGCATGTCGCGCACCAGTGCCAGACCGCTGGCCGCGTCGCTGGCGTGCACGAAATCGAAGTCGAGTTCATGTGTCAGATCGCGCAGGATTTCGGCGAATGCGAAGTCGTCCTCGACGGCGACGATCAGACGGCCGGCGCGCGTGCGGTTGTCGCGATCATCGGCGATGGCGCCGCCGGCGCTCTCGGACGCGTTGCCCGCCAGGAGTCCGTTGGCCGGCGAGATCACTGCGCTCTGGGCGTTGCCCGAGGCCGCGCGGATCAGCGCCGGCTCCCCGGCGGTGTCGGCGGCGGCCTGCGTGTCAGCCTGAGCTTGAGTATGAGCCGACGTGAACGCCGTCGGCGGCGCGGACGATGCCCCCGCAATGGCCGCCAGCGCAGCCTCGGCATCGAGCGGCAGCCACAGCGTGAACACACTGCCCCTGCCGGGCTCGCTCGCGACGGTGATGCGCCCGCCGAGCAAACGCGAAAACTCGCGCGAAATCGACAGGCCCAGGCCGCTGCCGCCGTACTGACGGCTGGTGGAACCGTCCGCCTGCTGGAACGCTTCGAAGATCATGTCGAGCTTGTCCGCCGCGATGCCGATGCCGGAATCGCGCACGTCGATCCGCAGCATGCCCTCTTCAGCCGGCGCCACCGAGAGCGCCACCTCGCCGTGCTCGGTGAACTTCACCGCGTTCGACAGCAGGTTGCGCAGAATCTGCGCGACGCGCTGGCCGTCGGTGACGAACGTCTCCGGCGTGCCCGGCTGGCGTTCGAACGCGAGCCGCAAGTGCTTCGACGCTGCCAGCGGCGTGAACATTTCTTCCAGCGATTGAAGCGTCGCGTCGATCGACACCGTTTCGAGTTCGACCGTGACCTGCCCGGCTTCGACCTTCGACAGATCGAGAATGTCGTTGATCAGCACCAGCAGATCGCTGTTGGACGCATGAATCGTTTCGGCGTAGCGAACCTGCTCTTCGGTCAGATTGCCGGTGCGGTTCTGCTGCAGCAGCTTGGCGAGAATCAGCGAGCTGTTCAGCGGCGTGCGCAGTTCGTGCGACATGTTGGCGAGAAACTCGGACTTGTAGCGGCTCGACTGTTCGAGGCGCTCCGCATTGGCCGCGAGTTCATCCTGCGCGCGCAGCAGGTCCGACTTCTGCCGTTCGAGCCGCTGCGCGTATTCCTCGAGCTGTACGTTGGTCTGCTCTAGCTCGGCCTGCTGCGCTTCCAGGCGCGTTTGCGATTCCATCAACGCGCGACCGCGCTCTTCGAGCCCTTCGTTCGAAACGCGGAGTTCCTCCTGCTGAACCTGAAGCTCCTCGTTCAACTGCTGCGTTTCGACGAGCGCGTCCTGCAGCCGCTCGCGATACAACGCCGCCTCGATGAAATCGCCCATGCTGTTGCTGACCAGTTCCATGAACTCCTGGTCACGTGGCGTCAACTCGCGGATAAAGCCCAGTTCGACGACGCCATTGACCTGGCCGTCGTTGTCGATCGGCATGATCAGCAGGTTCTTCGGCGCGCTGCGTCCGGTCGCGGACACCACTTGCACATAGCTCTCCGGCACGTCGCGCAACACGAGCGTGCGGCGCGCGAGCGCGGCCTGGCCGACCAATGTTTCGCCTGCTTCGAGCTCGCTTGGGGCTGCCTGCTCGCTTGCGCGGCTGAAGCCATAGGAGGCGATGCGGCGCAGCGTGCCATGCTGCTTGTCGCGCACGTAGAGCACGGCGACCACGGCGTCCAGATACTGCGCGAGAAAGTCGAGCATCGCGCGGCCCACCAGCGGCGGACTTGCCTGGCCGACCACACGTTCGGCCAGCAGACGCTGCCCGGAGCGCAACCACACCTGCCCCTGCAACGCTTCGGTCTGTTCGGCCTGCTGATGCAACGCGCCGTCGTAGGTCGCGGACAGGCTCATCAGTTCACGGCGGCCCATCCACGCAAGCAACGCGCTCACGACCAGGCTGAACAGCAGGAATACACTAACCAGCGAGGTCGTGACGCGGCGTGTCGCCTCGGCGCGTTCCTGGCGCAGGCGCAATTCGACATCGAGAAAATCTTTGAACTCGCGGCGCGTTTCGTCGAATTCGATCTTGCCGCGCCCGCTCGCCACCGCGGATTCGAAGTCCTGATTGCGGCGGCGCGCGTCGAGCATGTCTTCGGCGAAACGGCTCCAGCGCTGCTGGATCGCCTGGATCTGCCGGAGCCTTTCGACTTGCGGCGGGTTGTCGGAGACCAGCGCCTGCAACGCTTCAATTTGCGTCTTGAACTTCGGGCCACCGGTTTCATACGGCGTCAGAAAGGTTTCGTCGCCGGTGATCAGGAAGCCACGCATCGACGATTCGCGATCGACCGCGAGGCGCAGCATTTCATTGGCCGAGCCGATCACCCGCTCGGAATGCTCGACCCAGTTCATCGTGGAGACCAGATACGCGATCAGGCCCACGAACACCGCCATCGTGACGAGGCCGACTCCTAAAGGCAGCGCGATGTTGCGGCGGATGATGCTGCGGAAACGTTGCTGATTGACGGCCTGCGATGCGGTCATTTTTTCTGTCATCGGCATAACGAATCGAGTCGATTCGGAATATTTTTCGGATTATCGCGTGGTAGTTCTGGTCTCCGCGCCACGCCGGTCATGATACATGACGGAGGTCTTTTTTTGAGACACGATCCGGCGCGCTAGCCTTACTGGACGGGGCTGTTGCCCACGCACGCAACTTTGCGCGGCGCGCGTGGGTCAATCCTCCGATGCAGTCAGTTTCCTGCGCGGCACGCTGCTCCGTGGTTCATCCATCCACTCTCTCACCCGGTTGCCGATGCCCTCTTCACATCTCGCCGCTCATCTCGCCGCTTTGGCGCGCGCAGCCTTCGCCGCCTCGCTCGTGTGGCATGCGTCGCCGGCTACGTCAACCGAGCCTTCCGCCGCGCCGGCCGCCGGCGTCGCAACGGTCGCCGTGCACGTCGAGCCGCCCACGCAGGCGTCGCCGGTCGTGCCGGTGCCGCCGTCCGAACAGTACGCGGCGCTCTATCGCGACGTGCAACTCGCGCACCTCTACCCCGACAGCAAGACCTTCGCCGACATGGTGCCGTCAGCGCCGCCCGCACAGATCGAGACCGCGTACGACGCCGCGAAGCAGCAGCCGAGCTTCAATCTCGCCGACTTCGTAAAGCGCAACTTCACGCTGCCTACGCGGGCTGCGAAGGTCTATGTGTCCGATCCGAACCAGGACGTGGTCGGCCATATCGACACCCTGTGGAACGTGCTGCGCCGCGAACCGGATGCGACCGCGAGCCCGTGGTCGTCGCTGCTGCCGTTGCCGAACGCGTACATCGTGCCGGGCGACCGCTTCGACGAGATCTACTACTGGGACTCGTACTTCATCATGCTCGGACTCGAACAGAGCGGCCAGCATGCGCTGGTCGTCGACGAACTGAAGAACTTCGCGACGCTGATCGACCGCTACGGGCATATTCCGAACGGCAACCGCACGTACTACTTGAGCCGTTCGCAACCGCCGTTCTTCGCGCCGATGGTGCGGCTCGTCGCGGACAAGGACGGCGACAGCATCTATGCGCAATATCTGCCCGAGTTGCAGCGCGAATACGCATACTGGATGAACGGCAGCGAAGGTCTGCCGGCGGGCCATGCGAGCCGCCATGTGGTGCGCCTCGCGGACGGCACGCTGTTCAACCGCTATTGGGACGAACGCGCGGCGCCGCGCGACGAGTCGTATCGCGAAGACGTGCTCACCGCGCAACAAACGCCGCAGCGCGACCCCGCGCAGCTATGGCGCAATCTGCGCGCGGGCGGCGAGACCGGCTGGGACTTCAGTTCGCGCTGGTTTGCCGACGGCAAGACGCTCGCCACCGTCGATGTGACTTCCCTCGTGCCGGTCGATCTGAATTGCCTGCTGGTCGATCTGGAGCGCACGCTCGCGAAAGCGTACCGGGTGCGGGGCGACCTCACGCATGCGGAGAATATGGAGCAGCGCGCGGCGACGCGCGCGGATGCGATCCGCCGGGTGCTGTGGGACCCGCAATTGCAGGCGTTCGGCGACTACGATTTCGCGGACCACATGCTGACGCACAGGCTCACGGCGGCAACGGTGTACCCGTTGTATACGGGCGTAGCCAACCGGCAGCAGGCGAAGACGCTTGCCGCGACCCTGCAGCGCGAGTTGCTGCGGCCGGGCGGACTCGCCACCACCGAGGTCAATAGCGGCCAGCAATGGGACGCGCCGAACGGCTGGGCGCCGTTGCAGTACCTGGCGGTGATCGGCTTGCGGCGCTATAGCGAGCCGGCGCTCGCGCAAACCATCGCGACGCGCTGGATCCGCACCATCGTCGCGTATTACCAGCACACCGGCAAGCTGGTCGAGAAATACGATGTCGATGCAAGCACGCCGGGCGTGGCCGCGGGCGGCGGCGAATATCCGCTGCAGGATGGCTTCGGCTGGACCAACGGCGTGCTGCGCGTGCTGCTCGCCATGTATCCGCAAACGGTGCGGGCGTCGCGGCCGAGCGATATTCCCGAGGGTCCGGCGGGCGTGTCGGCTGCCGCAGCGTCCGCTGCCGCGGCGCCTAAGAATACGCATCGGCTCCATGCGGCGCGGGTGAATCCGTAGGCTTTTTCCGCCGCCGCGTTTCGGCTGGCGACAAAAAACTGGCCGGGTCGCCCCGGCCAGTTTTGCGTCGAACCATCGAGTCATCGGGCCGTCGGGCCGTCGGGCCGTCGGGCCTTCGGCAGCTTTACGCCGGCACCGTCTCCGCCTGCGCCGCGCGCGACCACACGCGATGCTGCTCGGCGGCCTTGATGAACGCCTTCAGCACGTCCTTGGCCTGCTTGTCGTCGCCGGTCGCCACACCATCGGCATTGTCGGGCAGATGCGCGGCGGCCAGCACCTCGCGCCCCGCGCCGATCGCCGTGATCGCCTTCAGATGCTTGAACGCTTCGAGCACGAAATGGCGCGCATCGCCCGATTGCGCGAGCGTCTTCGCACCGGCGTCGCCGCCCACCACGATCACCGCGTCGAACATGATCGACGGCAGGCCCGCAATCGTCGCGTCGGGGTCCATCCCGTCGATCGCGGCCAGCGTCGGCGCGATCAGCATCGCCGCCGCACCCTCGCCTTGCAGCGCCTGCTGGAGTTGCCTGATCGCGGCGCCATCGGAGCCCGGTGCGGCCAACAGCGCAATCTTGCGCGTCTTGATCCCCGGCTTCACGCGATTGAGCAGACTCAGCGCGGGCGATTCCTTCGGACCCTTAAGCTTCGCCGTGCCCTTCTTCGGCGCGGGCAAGCCCAAACCTTCGGCGACTTTCGCGGCGAGGTCCGCATCGAAGTTGGCGAGAATGTCATTGACCACGCGCGCCCGGATGTCGGGCTGGGTCACCTTGCCGAGTTCGAACTGATACGCCGCGGCGATGTGGTCTTTCTCCGGCTGGGACATGCTGTTATAAAACAGCGCGGCCTGCGAGAAGTGATCGGCGAACGATTCGCTGCGCACGCGAATCTTGGTGCCCTCCACCCGCTCCTGATAGCTTTCGAACCCGCCGTCCGACCCCGCCGGATCGGTCTCCTTCGGCCAGCCGCCGTTCAACGAATTCGGCTCGTACGAAGCCTGCCCGACGTGGATCGCCTGGCGGTGCATCGCGTCGCGCTGGTTGTTGACGAACGGGCACACGGGCCGGTTAATCGGTATCTCGTGAAAGTTGGGGCCGCCCAGGCGGCTGATCTGCGTATCCGTGTATGAAAAGAGCCGCCCTTGCAGCAGCGGATCGTTCGAGAAATCGATGCCCGGCACGACGTGCCCCGGATGGAACGCGACCTGTTCGGTCTCGGCAAAGAAGTTGTCCGGATTGCGATTGAGCGTCATCTTGCCGATGATTTTCACCGGCACCCGTTCTTCCGGGATCAGCTTGGTCGGATCGAGCAGGTCGAAGTCGAACTTGTGCTCGTCCTCTTCCTCGATGATCTGCACACCGAGTTCGAATTCGGGGAAGTCGCCCCGTTCGATCGCTTCCCACAAATCGCGCCGATGAAAATCCGGGTCCTTGCCCGCGAGCTTCTGCGCCTCGTCCCACAGCAGCGAGTAAGAACCCAGCACCGGCCGCCAGTGGAATTTGACGAAACGCCCCTTGCCTTGTGCATTGACGAAGCGGAACGTGTGAACGCCGAAGCCTTCCATCGTGCGCAGGCTGCGCGGAATCGCGCGGTCCGACATGGTCCACAGCACCATGTGCGCGGACTCGGGCACGAGCGACACGAAGTCCCAGAAGGTGTCGTGCGCGGAGCCGCCGGTCGGCATCTCGTTGGGCGCTTCCGGTTTCACCGCGTGTACGAAGTCCGGAAACTTGATGGCGTCCTGAATGAAGAACACCGGGATGTTGTTGCCGACCAGATCGTAATTGCCTTCCTGCGTGTAGAACTTCACCGCGAAGCCGCGCACGTCGCGCACGGTGTCGGCGGAACCGCGCGGCCCCTGCACCGTCGAAAAGCGCACGTAGACGGGCGTCTGCACGGCGGGGTCCTGGAGAAACGCGGCCTTGGTGTACTCGCTCATCGATTCGTACACCTGAAACACGCCATGCGCCGCCGAGCCGCGCGCATGCACGATCCGCTCCGGGATGCGCTCGTGGTCGAAGTGCGTGATTTTCTCACGCATGAGGAAATCTTCCAGCAGCGAAGGACCGCGCGGACCGGCGCGCAAGGTGTTCTGATTGTCGGCGATCTTGACGCCCTGATTGGTCCTCAGCGCTTCGCCGTCAGGGCTGACTCGAAACTGTTCGAGATCCTTCGATTTCGGATCATTCGCCGACGCGGCCTGCGCCGCGGGCTTCCGTGTGCTCGTCTTACCTGCCATGGGGATCTGCTCCTTGTGTTCGGGCGCGGCGATGGAATGTCCGGTGTCACGCGCAATCAGGGAGTCAGCAAACCATGTACCCGCGATGACCCGGTCGCGAGCAGGCAGGCAGGCGATGCTCAATGCCGCGACGATGCGGCGATCGAGTGATGCATCGACGCACGACGGCGGACGCGCCGCCGTGCCTCGGCTCGCACCCGGGCCGTTGCGTCAGAAGCGGTAGTTGATCGAAACGTCGGCCACGCCGGTCGCCCTGGTGCGCACGATCGGGCTATTGCCCGCACCGCCGACCAACTGTTCGAACGCGCCGTCCGCCGTCGCGAACCAGTGCTTGTTGAACAGCCAGATCGCGCTGACGCCGAAGCCCACCGACTTGAACCCGGCGCTCGCGTGGTACTGCGGATACTGCGAGTGCGCCGCCTGTTCCTGATTCACGCCGAACCAGCTGTTCATGTACTTGGAGTCCGCGAGCGCGACGTTCGGACCGGCGAACCAGAAGAACGTTTTCGAACTGCCCGGCATCGGCATGTAGGCGCCGAGGTCGCCGATCCAGCCATTCGAGCCGCCGAAATAACGCCGCACGTCGGCGCGGATCACGAGGGGGAAGTCCTTCGACACCACATATTCGCCCGCGAGCTTGAGCCCGGGCGCCACGTTGATATTGCCGAGCCCATTCAGTTCCTGCGGATCGTCTTGCCCGCGACGTCCCAGGTCGTAGACGCCGGCGAGACTCACGCGCCAGTTCGCGCCCTGCGCGAAGTTGACGCCGAAGCCTTCGCCGCTCGACAGGAAGAACAAATCCTTGTAGCGCACGTCGATGCTCGGCCCGGCCACCACGTGATAGCGGTCCGAGCCCTCGAAGCGCGGCTGGAACGAGGTCGCCACGCCAAGACGCACCTGCCAGTCAGGAATGTTCGGTTGCCACATCTTCTGCAGCGGAACGCCCACCGAGTACTGCCATTCGCCCAGTGGCGAAGGCGTCTGAGCCGACGCCGAACCCGGAAGAAAGGCAATGCCGCCGAGAGTCACGGCGACCAGAGAGGCTGCCGCAATGCCTGTTTGTTTGTTGCAGAGCGCGCGGCCCCGCTTCTTTCTACGGCTGTTCAACACCAGAAGCCTCCGATCTCGCCTATCGCGAGGGGGTTCAATTCCTGTTCGAGTTGCCCGACGGATAAGAAACGCCCGGGCGACCGCCACGCTGTTACTTACGGCATGTAATTTTTTCAGAGAACGACAAGCTCTGCACGGCGAAGCCGCACCATCCGCTGCGGCCGCCGCGCCACACTGGGCGGGGTTTTTGTATGAACATGCCCGTGCGGACGATCGGCCGACGAAGACAGGCGTGCGCAAAATATGCGCCAGGTGCTTGGAGCACACGTTCGAATGGCCGCACGCGAGGCCGGCGGGCCTATAGGTGAGAGTCTGGCACGCGGACAAAGCCGGCGTCACGGACCTTGCCGGACGGGACGCGGCGGCAGCGCCAGCCGCCACGCCGGGAAGAACTTGCGGCGAGCGCCGCTCGTACTATTGCGACGCTTCGACCAGAACCGGTTTGTCGCGATACAGATTGGGGAACAGACGCTTCAGATTGGCGACCTTCGGCATGTCGTTGAATGCGATATAAGCGGAGTTCGGATGCAGCGTCAGGTAGTTCTGGTGATAGGGCTCGGCCGGATAGAAGCCTTTGAACGGCTCCATGCGGGTGACGATCGGCGCGGCAAACGCATGCGCTTTCTCGAGCTGCGCGATATAGCTCTGCGCGACGCGCCGCTGCGTGTCGTTCAGCGGAAACACCGCCGAGCGGTACTGCGTGCCGCTGTCCGGCCCCTGACGATTCAGCTGGGTAGGATCGTGGATCACGGAGAAATACACCTGCAACAACTGGCCGTAAGTCACCTTGCCGGGGTCGAACGTGACCTGCACGGATTCCGCATGGCCCGTCTCGCCGCCGCTGACGATCTCGTAGTCGGCGGTCTCGCGCGTGCCGCCCGAGTAGCCGGAAACCGCCTTCGTCACGCCGCGCACGTGCTGGAACACGCCCTGCACGCCCCAGAAGCAGCCGCCCGCGAACACTGCGGTTTCCTCGCGGGCCGTGGTCGCCGAGATCGGCTCGTCGAGCGCGGGCGGCGCGATCACCACCGCGGTCTCGGCCGCGAACGCGGCGCGCTGCGCAAACAGCAGCGCCAGCGTGCCGATTCCGAGCGAGAGCAGAAGAGCCGCCGTGCGCGAGCGGGCCCGCTTGCCGTCAATGCGATCCTGGATGTCCATGATGTCCGTTCCGATTCGATCAGCTCACGCCGCCCGTGGCGGGCGTGAATGTCAACGCAAGACCGTTCATGCAGTAGCGCAGGCCGGTCGGTTTGGGGCCGTCGTCGAACACGTGGCCGAGGTGGCCGCCGCAGCGGCGGCATAGCACCTCGTCGCGCGTCATGCCGAACGACCGGTCGGTGTGCGTGATGACCGCATGATCCAGCGGCTGCCAGAAGCTCGGCCAGCCGGTGCCGCTGTCGAACTTGGTCTTCGATGAGAACAGCGGCAGTTTGCAGCCCGCGCACGCGAACGTGCCGGCGCGGTGCTCGTCGTTCAACGCGCTGCTGAACGGGCGTTCGGTGCCCGCCTCGCGCAGCACGTGGTACTGCGCGTCGGTCAGCAGCTTGTGCCACTCGGCGTCGCTGTGCGAGACCTCGTAAGCCGCCGCGCCCGGGTCTGCCGCCTGCGCCGCGCGCGCCGCGCGGGCCGCCCACGCGCCGCCGGCCAGCGACGCCGCGCCCATCAACCTGAGAAATACCCGTCTGTTGCAAGCCATGATGATCGCTCCGGAAAGTCCGTACCGTTCACCCGTTCCGACGCAGCGCGCGCCGTGCGCGAATGATCCTGAGATGGGTCGTTCGGGAGCGCGTTTTATGACAGCATGCGCGTCTTTTTGCGGGACGGCGCGTCACAGCGGAAATTGCGTGGTCGAGAGAATTTCCTTGAGCACCATGAACGAGCGGATTTGCCGGACCCCGGGCAGATACAGCAACTGCTCGGCGTGCAGGCGGTTGAAGCTGTCGCTGTCGCGCGTGCGGATCGTCATGAAATAGTCGAATTCGCCGGTGACGACGTGGCACTCCATGCACCCGGCGACCCTCTGCGCGGCTTTCTCGAACTCGGCGAACGACTCCGGCGTCGAGCGGTCCAGCACCACGCCGATGATCACCAGCATCCCTGCGCCGGCCGCCTTCGGGTCGATCAGCGCGACCACGGCGCGAATCAGCCCCGACTCCTTGAGCCGTTCGACGCGCCGCAAGCAGGCGGGCGCGCTCAGCTTCACCTTCGCCGCCAGCGCGACGTTCGAGATCGACGCGTCGGTTTGCAACTGCCGCAGGATCGCGCGATCGATGCGATCGAGCGCCTGACGCGGTTCGGCCGGAGCAGGCGAAGCCTTGGATGCTTTGGGCGCGGTGCGAATTTTTATTGCGTTCATTGTAGCTGCTACGTTTTTTTATTAAGCAACCAAGTCCGGTTCATTTCTAAAACTATGCCAAACGGAATTTTTTCGCAAGCTCATTTCGGCCGGTTTTACCTACCATGGATTCCACACGACGGCCCGCTGTTCGCGTCGCGTCGCACATCTACTCACCACGGAGCTGCCATGAACCTGCAACGATTCCCTCGCTACCCACTCACCTTCGGACCGACGCCGATCCAGCCGCTCAAACGCCTGAGCGATCATCTCGGCGGCAAGGTGCATCTGTACGCGAAGCGCGAGGATTGCAATAGCGGGTTTGCGTTCGGCGGCAACAAGACCCGCAAGCTCGAATATCTGATTCCGGAAGCGCTGGCGCAGGGCTGCGACACGCTGGTGTCGATCGGCGGAATCCAGTCGAACCAGACCCGCCAGGTGGCGGCCGTCGCCGCCCATCTGGGCATGAAGTGCGTGCTCGTGCAGGAGAACTGGGTCAACTATTCGGATGCCGTGTACGACCGCGTCGGCAACATCCAGATGTCGCGGATTCTGGGCGCGGATGTGCGGCTCGTCGAAGACGGCTTCGACATCGGCTTTCGCAAGAGCTGGGAAGATGCGCTGCACAGCGTGCGCGCCGCGGGCGGCAAGCCCTACGCGATTCCGGCCGGCTGCTCCGATCATCCGCTGGGCGGACTCGGGTTCGTCGGCTTCGCGGAAGAAGTGCGTCAGCAAGAAGCCGAGCTGGGCTTCAAGTTCGACTACATCGTCGTGTGTTCGGTGACCGGCAGCACGCAGGCCGGCATGGTGGTCGGCTTTGCCGCAGATGGCCGCGCCGAGCGCGTGATCGGCATCGATGCATCGGCGAAACCGGCACAGACGCGCGAGCAGATCACGCGAATCGCACAGCAGACCGCGCAGCAGGTCGACCTCGGCCGTGATATCACCGCGAAAGACGTGGTGCTCGACGAGCGATTCGGCGGTCCGGAATACGGTCTGCCGAACCACGGCACGCTGGAGGCGATCCGCTTGTGCGCGCGGCTCGAAGGCGTGTTGACCGATCCGGTCTATGAGGGCAAATCGATGCACGGGATGATCGACATGGTGCGTAATGGGGAATTTCCCGCGGGCTCGCGCGTGTTGTACGCGCATCTGGGTGGCGTGCCGGCGTTGAATGGTTACAGCTTTATCTTTCGCAATGGGTGATGCTGTTCAGTGGGCGGCGTGAGGTCATGAGAAGGTTGCCGTGACGTGCGCGGCGGCGGCGCGCCGTAGTGCTCCGCCAGCCAGCCGCACCACGCGCAAGCCCTCAAGCCCTCAAGCCCTCAAGCCCTCAAGCCCTCAAGCCGCCAGATTCTTCTTCAAATGCTTGCGCAAGAACTCGACAAACGCGCGGATCGTGACCGAGCTTTGCCGATGCTGCGGATACACCGCGTAGACGCTGGTCGCGTCAGGCAGGAAGGCGTCGAGCACGGGGACCAGTCGACCGTTTTTGAGCGCGTCCGCGACGATAAAATCGGGAAGCCGAACAATTCCCAGCCCGGCCACGGCGGCGTCGCGGATCAGATCGCCATTGTTGGCCCGCAACGGTCCGCGCACTTCGACGCCCTTCACCACCCCGTCCACGACGAAGTCCCAGCTGACCGCGCCGCCATGGCCGTACAACAGGCATGAATGACGTTGCAGATCGGCCGGCACGGCGGGCGCCCCGCGGCGCCTCACATACCCCGGACTGCAACACGCCACCATCCTGACGTCGACCAGCTTCTGCGCGATCAGCGTGGAATCGGCCAGCGTGCCGATGCGGATCGCCATGTCGAAGCCCTCGCCCACCACGTCGACGGTGCGGTCGCTCAACTCCATGTCGAAGCGCACGTCGCCGTGCTCGCGCAGGAACAGCGCGACGAGCGGCGACAGATGCAGCATGCCGAAAGACATCGGCGCGCTCACGCGCAATAGCCCGCGCGGACCCGCGCGCCGCAGCGACATGGCCTGCTCGGCATCCTCGACTTCAGCGAGGATGCGCCTCGCGCGCTCGTAAAACTCCTGGCCGAGGTCGGTCACGGCGAGCTTGCGCGTATTGCGGATCAGTAGCTGCACGCCGAGCGCTTCTTCCAACGCCATCACCCGGCGGCTGACGAACTGCTTGGACAGCGAGAGCCGATTGGCCGCCGCGGTGAAGTTGTGCGCGTCGACCGTGGCGACGAAGATCCGCATGTCATCGAGTTGCATCGTATTGTCCACTGATTGGCGACAGTGTTTCACTGTCGAGATCGATTATAGCCAACCAGATTGACCTACACTGTCATTCATGGATCGCGGACAAACATCTGGCCCGGATCGCACAACTCAAAGGAGAAAAAGATGCTTGAAATCAGACATGCCAATCAACGCGGCCGCGCGGAACACGGCTGGCTCAGCTCGCGTCACACGTTTTCCTTCGCGCATTATCACGACCCGAAGCAGAACGGCTTCTCCGATCTGCTCGTGATCAACGACGACCGCGTGGCGCCGGCGCAAGGCTTCGGCAAGCATCCGCACCGCGACATGGAAATTTTCTCGTACGTGCTGGAAGGCGCGCTGGAGCACAAGGACACGATGGGCACCGGCTCGGTGATCGTGCCGGGCGACATCCAGCTGATGAGTGCGGGAACCGGCGTGGCGCACAGCGAATACAACCATTCGAAGCGCGAGCCGGTGCACTTCCTGCAAATCTGGATCGCCCCGGGCGCGCAGGGCACCGCACCGCGTTATCAGCAACGGAATTTCAGCGCGGCTGACAAGCGCGGCGTGTTGCGCCTCGTGCTGTCGCCGGACGGCGCGAACGATTCGCTGACGCTGCAACAGGATGCGCGCGTGTACGCCGGGCTTTTCGACGGGGCTGAAACCGCGCGGCTCGAACTGGCGAGCGACCGCTATGCGTACATCCACGTAGCGCGCGGCAGTGTGACGGTGAACGGCGTGGAGCTCGGCGCAGGCGACGGCGTGCGAGTGCGCGGCGAAGAAGCGCTGAACTTGTCGCAAGGCCATGACGCGGAAGTGCTGGTGTTCGATTTGCGCAACATCGAGACGTCGGCGCTGTGGGCTTGAGGCCTCGATCGCTTGTTTAACTCAGGCGTGGCTCGCGGGACGAATTGCGGCGAGCCACGTCCCTCCCGGACTATTGGAAAAAATTATGCGCTATACCCTGTTAGAAAACCAGAGAGACGCGGTCATTCTCGTCGCCCGCATCCTGTTGATGGTGCTGTTCGTGATGTTCGGCTGGTCGAAGCTGACGGGCTTTTCCGGCACCGTCGCCTACATGACGTCGAGCGGCGCGCCCATGCCCGAGTTGTCGACGATCATCGCCGTGGTGATGGAGTTCGTCGTGGGCATCGCGCTGCTGGTGGGTTTCTTTACGCGGCCGCTGGCGCTGCTGCTTGCGGTTTATACGTTGGGCGCCGCGATCATCGGCCACCACTACTGGAACATGACCGGCGCAGTGCAGTACGACAACATGATTCACTTCTACAAGAACATCAGCATCATCGGCGGGCTGCTGCTGTTGTGTGTCACCGGTGCTGGCAAGTATTCGATTGACCGGAGTTGACAACACGTTCTGGCAGATCGATAAAAAGCCGCTCGGCACGTACGCCGCGCGGCTTTTTTGCGTAATCTTTCAGGCTTACCCGCCGCGAACTGCGAGAGGCGGCCCTCGCCGAAAAAGCAAAGCCCCCATTCACGCGGGCTTAATGTCACTCACCAACGAGAGCGGCGGCCCGCAGGCCGCCACTCTCCACTCACGCTAGCGCTACCGCATCAAACCGCCGCTTCGGCTTCAGCCTCGCTGACCGTTTCCACTTCTTCGCTGTTGCGGATCAGGTGATCGAATGCGGAGAGCGAGGCCTTCGCGCCGTCGCCCACGGCGATCACGATCTGCTTGAACGGCACCGTGGTCACGTCGCCCGCGGCGAACACGCCCGGCACCGACGTCGCGCCACGCGCATCGACGACGATTTCGCCGTGCTTCGACAACTCCACCGTGCCCTTGAGCCATTCGGTATTCGGCGCGAGGCCGATCTGCACGAACACGCCCTCCAGTTCGACCGTCTTCACTTCGCCCGAACGCAGGTCCTTGTAGACCAGACCATTGACCTTCTTGCCGTCGCCGGTGATTTCAGTGGTCTGTGCCTGCGTGACGATGGTCACGTTGGCGAGGCTGCGCAGCTTGCGTTGCAGCACTTCGTCGGCACGCAGCGTCGCGCCGAATTCGAACAGCGTCACTTCCCGCACGATGCCCGCGAGGTCGATCGCCGCTTCGACACCCGAGTTGCCGCCGCCGATCACCGCGACACGCTTGCCCTTGAACAGCGGGCCGTCGCAGTGCGGGCAATACGCGACGCCGTGGTTGCGATACTCGCGCTCGCCCGGCACGTTGATTTCACGCCAGCGCGCGCCAGTCGCCAGAATGATGGTCCTGGCCTTGAGCACCGCACCATTGGCGAGGCGCACTTCGTTGATGCGTCCCGGAATCAGCGCGTCGGCGCGCTGCACGTCCATGATGTCGACGTCATAGGCCTTCACATGCTGTTCGAGCGCCGTGGCGAACTTCGGCCCTTCGGTTTCCGTCACGGAGACGAAGTTCTCGATTGCCAGCGTGTCGAGCACCTGGCCGCCGAAGCGTTCCGCAACCACCCCCGTCGCAATGCCCTTGCGCGCCGAGTAAATCGCCGCAGCCGCGCCCGCCGGGCCGCCGCCGACGATCAGCGTGTCGAACACCGGCTTCTTTTCCAGCTCCTTCGCGGCACGGGCGCCCGCGTTGGTGTCGAGCTTCGCGAGAATTTCCTTCACGCCGCTGCGGCCCTGGCCGAACACTTCGGCGTTCATGAACATCGTCGGTACCGCCATGATCTGGCGCGCTTCGACTTCGTTCTGGAACAGCGCGCCGTCGATCGCCACGTGACGGATGCGCGGGTTGATCAGCGCCATCACGTTCAGCGCCTGGACGACTTCCGGGCAGTTCTGGCATGACAGCGAAAAATACGTTTCGAATTGATAATCGCCGTCGAGATTGCGGATCTGTTCGATCACCGCATCGTCGAGTTTGACCGGATGGCCGCCGACCTGCAGCAGTGCGAGGACGAGCGATGTGAATTCATGCCCCATCGGAATGCCCGCAAAGCGGATGCCGGTATCCTTGCCCGGCTCGCTGATCGAAAACGACGGCTTGCGTTCGTTGTCGCCGCGGCGTTGGACCACAGTCACGCGTTCCGACAACGCCGCGATATCGTTCAGCAGTGCCAGCAGCTCTTGCGATTTTGCACCGTCGTCGAGCGATGCGACGATTTCGATAGGCCTGCTAACCTTTTCGAGGTACGTTTTCAATTGATTCTTGAGATTGGCGTCAAGCATGGCGATTCGATTCCGTGACGAGGGGTGTTGGTTTCCCGGCGCCGCACGCAGTCCGGATAGGACAGGTACGGCCCTGGGCCGCGCGAACCGCTGCATGAAGCGGTCCGCACGGTGCTGCAGGTGCGCTGTAAGGCGCGGACTGCGAAAGGTCCGAAGACCTTAGATCTTGCCGATCAGGTCGAGCGACGGGGTCAGCGTTTCTGCGCCCGGCGTCCACTTGGCGGGGCAAACTTCACCCGGGTGAGCCGCGATGTATTGCGCAGCCTGCACCTTGCGCAGCAGCTCGCCAGCGTCACGGCCGATGCCGTTGTCGTGGATTTCGCACAGCTTGATCTCGCCTTCCGGGTTGATCACGAACGTGCCGCGCAGCGCCAAGCCTTCTTCTTCGATCAGCACGTCGAAGTTGCGCGAGATTGCCAGGGTCGGGTCGGCGATCATCGGGTACTTGATCTTCTGGATCGTGTCCGACGTGTCGTGCCATGCCTTGTGCGTGAAGTGCGTGTCGGTCGACACGCTATAGATTTCGACCCCGAGCTTCTGGAAATCGGCGTAGCGGTCGGCCAGGTCACCCAGTTCGGTCGGGCACACAAACGTGAAGTCAGCCGGATAGAAAACGAAAACCGACCACTTGCCCTTCAGGCTTTCTTCAGTAACGGTCGTGAAATCGCCGTTGTGATAAGCCTGTGCCTTAAACGGTTTGACTTGACTGTTGATGATCGGCATTTACTGAATCCTCTTTCTGAGTGGGTTGGAAAGTAGAGTCAGTATGTCAGACGACGCTTAATAGGTAAAGCGGATTGTTTTAATCTTTGCGATAGTTTTACACTATTTATCTTGTCCCTACCGCCTATCGCACCGGGTCAGTCCTTCAGAAGCCGCCACAGCATGGTACGGCTGATTCCCAGCGCCCGGCTTGCCGCGGCGCGATTGCCGCCGGAATGTTCGAGGGCATGCAGCACGTCCTTGCGGGTGGGCGTGGCGCGGGCAGAAATATTGCTGATGGTCGCATCCGCGAGGCCCGGCGCGGTCTTGACCGGCAACGCCCGCGTCGTCCGCCCGAACTCGGGGAACACCGCCGGCCAATCCTGCGACGCATCCGCCGCGGCGTCGCCGAAATAGATCGCCGCGCGCACCAGCAGGTTTTCCAGTTCCCGGACGTTGCCGGGCCACGCGTAGTGCTCGAATAGGGGCGCGAGAAACGCCAGTACCCGCTGCTGCGCAGCGTCCGGCAAACCATATTGGAGCGCGCCGCGGCTCAATAGGTGCCGCGCCAGTTGGGCGACATCGCCGCGCCGCTCGCGCAGCGGCGGCAATTTTATCTGAAGCAGGTTCAGACGAAAATACAGATCCGCCCGAAACGCGCCCTGCTCGACGAGCGCATGCAAGTCGCGGTGGGTTGCGGCAATGACCCGCACGTCGACCGGCGTCGCCCGTCCCGAGCCGAGCTTCATCACCTCGCGCTCCTGCAGCACACGCAACAGCCGGCTTTGCAGCGCGGCCGGCATCTCGCCGATTTCATCGAGGAAGATCGTGCCGGTGTGCGCGATCTCGAACAGGCCCGGCTTGCCGCCGCGGCGCGCGCCGGTGAACGCGCCCTCTTCATGGCCGAACAATTCGCTCTCGATCAAGCCTTCAGGCAGCGCCGCGCAATTGAACGCGACGAAGGGGTTGCCGCGCCGCCGGCTGGCGTTGTGGATGCCCTGCGCGACCAGCTCCTTGCCGGTGCCGCTTTCGCCGGTGAGCAGCACGGTCGCGTCGTGCGCCGCGCCGGCCCGCGCGAGGCGGCGCACCCGTTCCAGCGCCGGCGAGCCGCCGATCAGATCGTCGAGCTGGTGCCGCGCCACCAGATGTTTCGGCCGCTGGCTGGTGCGCAGCGAGCGGTCGATCCGCTGCGCGACCAGCGCGTCCTGCACCGTCACCACCGAGCCGGAGCGCACGCCGTGCTCGACGATCGGCACGCAGTTGACGATCAGCGCGCGGCCGCCGATCTGCTCGATGCGCTCCTCGATCGGCTGATCGTGCGCGAGCGTTTCGCGCAGCAGCGGAGCAACCAGGCGCGCCACCTGCGCGGCCACGTCGTGTTCAAGGCCGCCAACGGGCGCTTCCTGCAGGGCGTTGGCCAAGCGGGCCTCCTTCGGAGCACCCAGGCCGAGCAGTTCCAGCATCGCCGGATTGACCGCTTCGAGCTGGCCGGCGTCGTCGAAGGCGGCGACGCCGTCGCGCAGATGCGCGACGATCGTGTTCAGCCGCACGCGCTTGGACTCCTTCTGACGGCTCACGCGCGCCAGCTCGACGGAACGCTCGAACGCCTCTTCGACCGCGCCGAGCGAATACAGAAAGACGCTCTCCATGCCGGCCTGCTGCGCGAGATCGCAGGCCATGCCGGGGCCGATGATCACGCCGCAGCCTTCGGCGGCGAGCTTGTCGACGGCGAGCCGCACTTCGTCAACCGAGCGGTACGCGCACTGATTCAGGCCGACGTTCAGCCAAGGACCCAGCTCGGCGAGTTCCTGCGAGACCGTTTCATGCAGCGCGAGGCCGATCCGCGCGCCGGGCCACGTGGTGGCGGCGAGCGTGATCGCGTTCAGCACGTCGAAGCCGTTCACCTTGACCATCACGACCGGTACGTTCAGATGCTCGCGCAGATACGCGCCGTTCGAGCCGGCGGCCAGCACGACGTCGACCGCGCCCGCATCCACGTAGGCTTGCAGCATGGCGACCGCCGCGCCATAACCTTCCCGGACCGGGAAAAATTTCGCGCGCTCGGCGTAGCGCGGCGCGACCGTCTCGCAAAGCGACTGCAGCCGGCTGATACTCACGAGTGCGACGCCCGGCCGGCCGGGATTGGAATTGACAAGAGACGACGTGAGGGTGGACACCGCAGGCACTCCTTTTCCTACGCTTCGAGGCTGGACGTTCAGCTTTCGATGCCAGAGCGTTGAAACGTTCCATGAAACGTTTCATGGAACCGAGACCGTATTCTGCCACGAACGGCACAACCTGGCCAAAACGACCCAACTCATTGATTATTCGAGACAAAACCGCGACCGTCGGCAAATGGCACGCTTCCTGCACTATAGCGCCCCATCCCCCAACGACTTTCCTTCTGGAGACTCACTGTCATGACCACTTCCGCTACCCGTCGCGCCGCCTTCCGCGCCAAAGTCGACCAACGCCAAGGCCTCCTCGTGCCCGGCGCTTTTAATGCGATGAGCGCCCGCGTGATCGAGGACGCCGGCTTCGAGGCGCTCTACATCACCGGCGCGGGCGTCACGAATATGTCGCTCGGACTGCCCGATCTCGGTTTCATCGGACTCGCCGAAGTCGCCGAACACACGGCGCGCATTCGCGACGCGGTCGCACTGCCGCTGATCGTCGATGCCGACACCGGCTTCGGCAACGCGCTGAACGTGCGCCAGACCGTGCGCGTGCTCGAGCGCAGCGGCGCCGACGTGATCCAGTTCGAAGACCAAGTGATGCCGAAGAAATGCGGCCACTTTGCCGGCAAGGAAGTGGTCTCGGCGAGCGAGATGGTCGGCAAGATCCGCGCGGCTGTCGACGCCCGCGAAGACGGCAATCTGCAGATCATGGCCCGCACCGACTCCGCGGCGGTCCACGGCATCGAGGATGCGATCGAGCGCGGCCATCGTTTCATCGAAGCCGGCGCCGACATCCTGTTCATCGAGGCGACCGAGTCGCTTGCCGACATCGAGCGGCTGCCGGCGCTGTTCGACAAGCCGCAACTGATCAACATCGTGATCGGCGGCAAGACGCCGGTGCAGTCGCGCGAGGCGCTCGCGAAGCTCGGCTACGGCATCGTGCTGTATGCGAACGCGGCGCTGCAGGGCGCGGTCCTGGGCATGCAGCGCGCGCTCGGCAGCCTGAAGAGCAACGGCCGTCTCGACGAGGACGCGACGCTCGTCGCGCCGTTCAGCGAACGCCAGCGGCTCGTCAACAAGCCGCTGTACGACCGGCTGGATCGCGAATACGCCGCGAAGGACTGAGCGGCGCGCGACGAGCGTGTTTCCCGCGCCCGTCCGTTGCGCGGCGCGCCGCGCGGACCGGCCGGCGCACCGGCACGCGCCGTGCTGGCTGTGCGTTGGAGGGTGCGTTTAGCGGCGCGTCCTGTGTTCGGCAACGGTATGGCGCGATTTATTGCGTTAGGATTCAGGGCTGGCCGCGCGCGTGCGATCCATTACGGCTTCACGCGTGCACCGGCCCAGCGCCGGCCATGCTGAAGCCCGGGGGTCTCGCACGGACGGGGGGCGCCGGAAGCCGAACGCAGGATGCCCGATGCCGGATGCCCCGGTGCCGGAAGCCTGGATGCATGAAGCTCCGACGCCGGAAACCCGGACGCCGGAAACACGTTATCGAAAGGTAGTCGCAACCAACATGAAGTCCACTCCATCGCCCGCCCTGCGCCAGCACGCCCACAACCTCGACGCCCCCGCACGCATTGCAGCGGAGACCGCGCAATGACCAGCGCCAGCACACCCAACGCGCATGTCGGCTGGCTGCCGTATCTCGTCGCGGCCACCTTCTTCATGGAGTATCTCGACACCACGGTGATCGCCACCGCGCTGCCGCAGATGGCGCACTCGTTCGGCGTCGGCCCGAACAGCCTCAGTCTCGGCATGACCGCCTACATGCTGGCGCTGGCGATCTTCATTCCGGCCAGCGGCTGGGTCGCGGACCGCTGCGGCGCGCGCACGGTATTCTTCAGCGCGATCGCCGTGTTCACGGCGGCCTCGGTGCTGTGCGGCCTGTCGCAGAACGTCGGCGAATTCACCGCGGCGCGCGTGCTGCAAGGCGTGGGCGGCGCGATGATGGTGCCGGTGGGCCGCCTGATCGTGGTCCGCAGCACCGAGAAGAGCCGCATGATGCAGGCCATCTCGACGATCACATGGCCGGCCATCGCCGCGCCGGTGGTCGGGCCGCCGGTGGGCGGCTTCATCACCACCTACGCGTCGTGGCGCTGGATCTTTCTGCTGAACGTACCGTTCGGTCTGGCGGCGATGGCGCTCGCGCTCGCGCTGGTGCCGAATCTGCGCGGCGCCGAACGCAAGCCGCTCGACGTGGTCGGCCTGCTACTGAGCGGCCTCACGCTCACCGCGATCCTGTACGGCGCGGAACTCGCGAGCCAGCCCGGCACGAATCCGTGGATCGCTGGTGCGGTGGTGCTAGGCGGCCTGCTCGCGGGCGTGGTGGCGTTTCAGCATGCGAAGCACCATCCCTATCCGTTGATTGACGTCTCGACCCTGAAAATTCCCACGTTCTCTGTGACGGTGGTGACGGGCTCGTTCACGCGCATCGGCATCGGCGCGGTGCCGTATCTGATGCCGCTGCTGTTCCAGGTCGGCTTTGGTTTGTCCGCGTTCAGATCGGGGCTGTTGTTGCTCGCGAGCGCGCTCGGCAACCTCGGCATGAAGGCGCTGACCACGCGCATCTTGCAGCGCTACGGTTTCCGCATGGTGTCGATCGTCGATGTCGCGGTGGCCGGGATATTCATCATCGCATGCGGGCTGTTGACGCCGAACGTGCCGCTCGCGCTCGTGCTGTTCGTCGTGTTCGTGTATGGCGTGGCGCGCTCGATGCAATTCTCGACGCTCGCGACGCTTGCCTACGCCGATGTCGCGCAGCCGCAGATGAGCGCGGCGAGCACACTATGGAGCGCGGCGGCGCAGATGACCATCGGCCTGGGCATCGCGTTCGGCGCGGTCTCGCTGCGCGCGGCGGCGTTCTTCAACGGCGAGACGACAGGGCGCATCTTCACGCTCGACGACTTCCGGCTCGCGTTTCTATTTGCCGGGGTGCTGACGCTGGTGTCCGTGGCGGGTTACATGGGCCTCGCACCCAACGCCGGACAGAGCATCGGCGGCGGCTCGCGCGGCAGCGAGGACCCAGCGAAAGGGTGATGGCGAGTGAGGCTGGCGTCGGCAACCCGAAACCAAGCGGAGACACGCGGTGCAAACCAGTGAACTGACCGTCTCGAACGACAAGACCTTGCTCGACATCGAGATGGTTTATGCGTTCCTGTCGCAGGAAACCGCCTGGGCCAAGGGCATGCCGCGCGACACGTTCGAGCGGGCTGTTGCGGGCTCGCTATGTTTCGGCGGCTATATCGACGGCAAGCAGATTGCGTTCGCACGCCTGATCACCGACGAGGCGACCTTCGCTTACCTGTGCGACGTATTCGTGCTGCCCGCGTATCGCGGCAGAGGCTATGCGTCGACCTTGATGAAGCAGATATTCGCGAGCCCGTCGCTCACAGGTCTGCGAAGAATCGTGCTGGTGACGACCGACGCGCACCACGTCTACGAACCGCACGGCTTCAGGCAAGTGGCGAATCCCGAGCGCTATATGGAGTTGCACGATCCGGACGTCTACAAGACAACGGCTTGAGCGCAGATCTGGCGGATAGCGTAAGCGCACCACCACACGAGCGCGCGCTGTCATCGGCGTGCCACGTTCGGCGGGTACTTTGCTGCGACAATCAGAAAAAGTCCCAGCCCATGCGTCAATCGAACGTGTGGGACAGCCGCCAGCGTGGCCCCATCCAGAACGGCGGATGCCTTGCTTAGGCCGCCTCCACCAGCGCGCTGCTCAACGCGTTTCTGTCGCCGATGCAGATCGCCCTCGGCATCACCGCACAGTCGGACGGACTGCTCGCCGACGGCGTTCATACGCTGAGCGATGTGGCCGCCGATGCCATCGTGCTGGTCGTGCTGTGCCTCAGCGCGAGACACATCAGCGTGACGGCGAGCGACGCACGCCACACCGACCACACCATCGAGCAAGGCCTCGCCTCGCTGTTGATCGCCGCCGTGCTGATCCTCACCGCCGTGGAAATGCTCTGGCGGAGCATCGATCAAAGCTCGCCGCTGAGCGGCGGCACCGCGATGCACACCGGCGCGCTCGCCGTCAGCAGTTTCGTGATGGTCGCCAAGGAAATGCTGTTTCGCTACCTGCGCGCCGAAGGCCGCCGCAGCGGCTCGGCCATTCTGATGCCAGCGCCTGCCATGCGCGCGTCGATGCCGTGTCTGCACTGGTCGCGACCATGGGTCTGGCCGGCAGTCTCGCGGGCTTGCCGATGCTCGATCACCTCGCGGGCGCGGCGATCGGCCTGCTGATCCTGCGCATGGGCCATGCGAGCGCCCGCGACGCGCTGAAGCAACTGTTGACCACCTCGACCGGCACTGCCCCCGCCCGCCAGGCAGCCGAATGACGCGGACTCAACCGTAAGCGCGCTCGCGCATCCACTTCGTCATGATCCACTTGTCGCCGGCAAGCACCGGCGCGCCCGCGTGCAAGGTCAGCGGATCGAGTTGCCGCTGGCCGTTCATATAGCGGAAATACACCGCGCCGCCCTGCTTCGCCGCGACCGAGATGCGCGCTTCCGGGAAAGTGGTTTCGCCGCCGTCGGGCACGTCGTTCAGATAGATCACCAGCGTCGCCACCCGCTGGCCGCCCTTTGCGGTATGCACCGCGCTGCCCGGCTGATCGGGCGGGAAGTAGTCGAAATGCGCGCGGTATTCGCCGGTCGTGCCGTAGTGCAGGATCTGCAGCCCTTCGCCGTTTTCGACCGGCCAGTTCATCAGACTCGCGATGCGCCGGTCGAGCTTCTCGATAAACGGATCTTCGCCGCGCTGATACCAGATGCCTTCACTGGTGCGGTTGCGGATCACGTCCTCGTGGCCGGTGTCGGGATTGATCGTGGTGGAGCGCTTCAACCGATGACGCGAACGTTCGATCATCTCGCCGCACTCGTCGGCGGACAGCACGTCAGCGAACACGATCACCTGAGGACGTTCGCAGCGCATCAGCACGCGCACATCGCGGTCGTACGCGCGAATCACATTGCCGCGCGCGACCGGCGACTCGTCGTACTGGTAGGTTTGCCGCGCGGCTTGCGCAAGTGCCGCCTCGGTCGAGGCCCGCGCGGCAAGCCCGGCAAGCGCTACGCGCCGCTCAAACGTTTCATGCACCGCGACGCGCGCCGCGTCGGCGGCGAAGCCCGCGCGCACCATCGCCTCGATCATCGAGTCCGGGCTGCAACCGCGCGCCACATTGCTGCCCAGCCACTCTTCCCACGCGGCATTCACTACTGGCATAGCACTCCCTGTCGGTCGGCCTGAACGGATACTGGATCAACTGCCCGAATCATAGCAAGCACGCTGCGCGCATGATCTCAGAACGACGACACCGCTTTCAACGATCCCGTTCGCGATTGCGATAGGTAGCGAGTCCCTTGCGTGCCTGCGCGCGGATCAAGCGATGCACGAGCGGCGACCAGCCGAGTAGCGCGCCGCGCACGCCCAGCGCCTGGCGCAGCCACAGCCACAGGCCGAAGCGGTCGCGGTGCTCGACGATGCGTCCGTCGCGAAACGCGAAACGCGCGTCGATCTGGTTGACCACCGCGCGGCCCGTCTGGCTGAACTGATAGCGGGCGACCCAATGGACTTGACCGGCATGCTCGTCCGCGGCGACGCCGCCGAACGTCAGCGAGAAATCCTGCGCACGCTCCACCAGCATGCGCCACATGTCGCGCGCTTCTTCGCCGCGCAGCTCACCGAACACGGGATCGCTGAAGACGACGTCATCGGCATAGCAGGCGACCATCGTTTCGGCATCGCGTCGCTGAAACGCGGTGTAAAAACGTTCGATCAGTTCGGAGTTGGGATGGCTCATTGTTTCTTGTGTCGTGCGTGGCCGGAGTATGGCGAAAAGCCACCAGGCGATGTATGCCGCACGGACTCGACTGCGGGAATGCAGCACGATAGCGGAAAACGGCACTCACGGGCAACGCCAACTCACGTTCCGTCCCGCCCCGCGCCACGTACCGGCCGGGCTTGCGCTCTGCCGGCCAGCAACCACACGCCAGCGGCGACCGACGCCGCGACGAGCGCCGCCACGCGAAGCGCGGCTGCAAACCCATCGGCGAAGCTCGCGTGCGCGGCCGCTGTCAGTGCAGCACCCAGCGCGGGCGGCAGATGCGCAGTGGCCTGTGCGGTGTCGCCGGCCAACACGCGCGACATGAAGCCCGCGTCGAGTGCGGCTTTCACGCCGGGCGTCAATGGGACGGCCGCGCTAAAAGCCGCGTGCGTGCGCGCCGCGAGCACCGCGCCGAGCACGCCGACCGAAGTGACGATCGCCGTGAAGCGCGTGGTCGTGCTGACACCGGACGCCATCCCGGTCCGCTCCGGCGGCACGCACGCCATGATGGCCTTCTGCGTATCGCCGTTCAGCATCCCCGCGCCCAGCCCCGTCACGATCATGCCGAGGGCGACCCACGCGTACCGCTCGCCCTGTGCCACCGACGCGGTCAGCAGATTGCCGCACGCGATCAGCAGCAAGGCTGCGGACAGCAGCGTCATGGCGGAAATCCGCCTGCCAAGCGCCGCGCCGAGGTACGGCCCCACCACCATCGCCAGCGCGAACGGCAGCATGCCGACACCCGCCGCCACCGCCGACAGACCGAACGCGTTCTGCAAATACAACGGCAGGAACGTCATCATCACCTGCGCGCACGCGGCGTAGCCGAACATCGCGAGCACGGCGGCGACGAACCGCGCTTGCCGGAACAACGCGAGATCGATCATGGCGTGCGCCCGGACCCGCTGCACCTGGATGAACGCGCCGAACAGCAGCGCGCACGCGAGAAGCCTCGCGCCGGTAGTCCAGCTCGCGAGGCCGTGCGCCGGCACCTCGATCAATGCCCAGATGCCGAGCGCGAGCGCGACACCGAACAGCAGGCTGCCGGCGGCATCGAGCGGTCCGCGCGCGGGATTACGCGACTCCCGCAGCACACGCGACGCACACCAGGCGAGCACCGCGCACACAGGCAGATTGAGCAGAAAGATCCAGCGCCAGCCGAACCATTGCGTGATGACGCCGCCGACCAGCGGCGCCACCGTGGTGGCCACGCCCATGCAGGTCCCCCACACGGCCCATGCGCGCGCGCGTGCGGGTCCCTCGTGAAAGGTGTTCGCGATCACGGCCAGCGCGGCGGTCAACAGCATCGCAGCACCCACGCCCTTGACCGCGCGCGCGAGGTTCAGCGCGGCCGCCGAACCCGCAACGCCGCACCCGAAGGAGGCGAAGAAGAACACCGCGAGACCCACCAGCAGCATCTTCTTGCGGCCGACGCGATCGGCAAGCGCGCCCGCGGGCATCAGACACGCGGCGAAGGCAACCATATACGCGCTGACGACCCATTCGACATCGGCGAAACTCGCGTGGAACGAACGTGCGATCGACGGCAACGAGACGGCCACGACATTGGTATCCAGCACGATCAGCGCGCAGGTGGCGGACGCAGTGGCGAGCACGAACGCCGGCTGGGTGGCTGGTGGCTGCGCGGGCGCTGTGCTAGTGGTAGAGACGGATGACATACGGGCAGGCGGGGACGATTCGAAGTCACGTCATGGTAGCAATGCGTCTATTACCTGTCATTGCCATAAAATCACAAAATAATTAATCTCAGAGACAATACGGAAAATCATGCGACAGCTCGAACTTCGCCATATCCACGCGTTCGTTTGCGTTGCAAAACACCTGCATTTCTCGCGTGCCGCCGACGAACTGGGTATCGCCGCGCCGTCGCTGACCAAGCTGATCCAGGAAGCCGAACGCCTGCTCGGCGTACGGCTCTTTCATCGCAGCAAGCGCTCGGTGGCGCTGAGCGCGGCGGGCAGCGCATATCTCGCCGAGGCGCTCAGTGCGCTAGACCATCTCACGCGCGCCGGGGAGCGCGCGGTGCTGGCCGAACGCGGCGAACTGGGGCGGATCGAAGTCGGCTATGTGGCGTCGGCGGCCTATGCGGGCGTGTTGCAACGGGCGGTCGGCGGCTTTCGCGGCACGCATCAGGGGGTCGACATTTCAATTCGCGAAGTGCCGATGGACAACGTCGCCGCGATGCTGCGCGACGGCCTGCTCGACGCGGCCTATGTGCGCCCGCCCATGCCGCTGGCCGACGGCATTCAGGCCGTCACGGTGCACCGCGACCGGTTCGTGCTTGCACTGCGGGCCGATTGCCCGCTCGCCGGCTTCGCGAGCATCCGGTCCGCGCAGTTGCGCGACCACTGCTTCGTACTGCCGGAGCAGGAAGCCGGCACCTTCGAAGTGGCGCGGCGCGGGCGTTTTTCCGCCCGGCTCGGGCCGCGTCCGGGCACGCTCGCGGCGGTGCTGGCCTGCGTGTCG
>NZ_JAQQEU010000021.1:0-117282 GCF_046026895.1 Paraburkholderia sediminicola | reverse complement strand
GCCCGTCAGTTTCTCGCCGTTCCATAGATCAATGTGGCCGCCGCTCGTATTGCCAGTGGTCTCGCCGCCGCGTGCCCAATAGCCGTCAAACATTACGATGCCGGTTCGACCTTTGAACCTTGGATACCCAGTTGGCCCCGGTAATGTACTCTGGCTTACCGATGCCGGCGATAGGCTGGAGCTTCAACCACTCGCCAAGCTCGTTGGCTCTCGTCGCCGTTACGTTTCCTTCGAGAAGGATACGCCCGATGCTCGCCCGTCCTCCGAGCGGCTTGACCAGCTTTGATGATAACGACTTCATTTCAACGCCAGCGTGATGGAAGGTCGCACTCATCCGAATCGCGCATTGGTCAGGGTAGTCTGGATTGTCGTAAGGATCGCGTGATGGGTAGTTGTTCCACAGTTGCTGGAATGTCACAGCATTTAGCTGAACCTGTTTGATGGAGTTCGACGTCGAGTTGGTTCTAATCACGGTTTTTGTATTTGGCACAACTCAAACTCCAAACTGTTTTGCGAGGGCTTCGTCGCCCCAAAAGACTGTGTAGCTGTCCGAGTTGTTGCCAGTGCCAATACGTGGCAACTGACCGCTTGTGTCGATCCGGCCGGACTCGATACGCCCGTCTGCGTTTTCAATGTAATACGGGTAGCCAGCGAGTAGGGTGCCCGGCGCGGTGGCGCATACCTGTTCGTCATACACTGAAACCGCTGATGACGAGGCGGTGCCTGTGGCGGTTGCGCGCATCCGTGTACTGGTAGATTGGCCATCGTCGCACTGAAGAAAGATGCCGGGATTGTTGCCGACGATCACGCGATTCCGGTTGCAAGGACAAAGTACAAGATCGCCGTCGACTACGACGACTCGCCCCTTTTCGGACATTCCTTCCCCTGTGCCGAATATCTTGAACGTGCCCTTGCAGTTGCCACACGTCGCCTCGTCTCCGCTCAGTGCGACGTTCTTGTTGTCGTCATAGATCGTCGAGGAATAGGCGATGACAAATCCGCGTGTTGTGTTCGGATCGCCATGTCGTATCGCTGCCTTACGCACGTCCGTCATCCCCACACTTGTCGTCAATCTGCTGAGGCGGTACATACGAGGGATCGAAAAGACCGGGAATGTCCTCCCCCTTCCGTACTGTGATGCCGAAAGAATCCTGAGGTGCGGAGATGATTCTGTCGCGGTTACTCAAACGTGCGCCAACGAGCGCGAATAGCTTGTTGCCCCACATCGCCTCAAAGGCAGCGCCGTCGATGATCGTTGCTTCTGTTCCATCTTCATAGATTACGATATCGCCGACGACGGCAAGTCCCTTGTCGTCAACGGTTGCGCTGGTGGACACGCGCGTAACGCGTCCACCGCGCTCGGTACGTGAGCCGGCAGTGGCGAACAGATATTCAGCATGACTACTGGTTGACATTCAAGTCTCCGCTCGATATCAGAAATTAGGCGATTCAGCGTACGCAGACGTCCTGCTCCGGGAAATCGGATGTTTCTGAAACGAGTGTGAGCTTTCCAGTGTTTGTTACTGAATACGTGCTGGGTCAAGCGTCTGACGCTCTAGCGACGTATTGGTTGAATGTGAGCGCTTTGCTTGCAGCGATTCTATGAACCGTCACGCTTAGCTGATTTCGGTATCGCCGACGATCGGCACTAGACTCAATGCGAATTCACCTCGCATCAACGCAAGGCCCAAGCGGCAAGTCTCCGCCAAGGCCCTGCGTCAGAGAGATGTCCTCACTTATTAACCATCCGAGCCGGCACACTAATCGCAAGCAACCCACCAAGAACCATAAACGCCGCAAGCATATACATCCCCGAATCATTAGCCGCCGTAGCCTGCTTCAACCACCCCACCGCATAAGGACTAAGAAACCCGGCAAGGTTGCCGATCGAATTAATCATCGCAATCCCAGCCGCCGCCCCCGTCCCCGCCAGAATCGCCGTCGGCAAACTCCAGAACAACGGCAGAGTAGTGAGAATGCCCATCGTCGCGAGCGTGAGCGACGCCATCGCGAGCACCGTGTTGTGCGTCCACACGACAGACAGCACGAGCCCCACCGCACCCGCAAACGCCGGCAACGCAATATGCCAGCGCCGCTCGCGCTGCCGATCCGCGCTGCGCGCCACCAGCACCATCGACACCACCGCCGCCGCAAACGGAATCGCGGACAACAGCCCGATCATGAACGCATCGGTCACGCCGGTCGCCTTGATGATCGTCGGCAACCAGAAGCTCACCCCATACAAGCCCATCACGAACGAAAAGTACGTGAGGCTGAACATCAACACACGCCCATTCGTGAGCACCTGACGAATCGGCATGTCATGCTTGGTCGCTTCTTCCGCCGACACTTGCCGCTCGAGCAACTGCTGCTCTTCCTTCGTCAGCCACTTGGCCTTCGAGATGCGATCGTCCAGCATCACAAACACCATGACCCCGACGATCACCGACGGAATCCCTTCGAGCAGAAACAGCCACTGCCAGCCATGCCAGCCGTTCATGCCGTTAAAGGTCTTCAGGATATAACCCGACACCGGCCCGCCGATCACCCCCGACAGCGCGATCGCCGTCATGAACCAGGTGGTCATGCGCCCGCGCCGATGCGACGGATACCAGTAGGTGAGGTACAGGATGATCCCAGGAAAGAACCCCGCCTCGGCGAGCCCGAGCAGAAAGCGCATCACGTAGAACATGGTCGGCGTGGTGACGAACATCGTCAGCATCGAGATCACGCCCCACGACACCATGATCCGCGCAATCCACACGCGCGCGCCCACCTTGTGCAGGATCACGTTGCTCGGAATTTCGAAGATGAAATAGCCGAGGAAGAAAATCCCCGCGCCGAAGCCGTACACCGCATCGCTCAGGCCGAGGTCGCTCGTCATCTGCAACTTGGCGAAGCCGACGTTCACGCGGTCCAGATACGCGACCACGTAGCACAGCATCAGAAGCGGCGCGAGCCGCCAGGTGACCTTCCGGTAGGTGGCCTCTTCGAAGGTGGACGGCGCCCCTGCGCCGGGGTGCTGAAGCGGATTTGCGGGACTAGCCATGATGTCTCCTCTTTTCTTGTGGAATTGAAGTACCGACGACTGGGACCGATTCTAGCCGCGCCCGGTGCTTTGCATGCCGAATCAATACCGGGGGAAAACACTGACTCCCGCGCAGCCGCGCCTGAGCGGGCTGCGCGGGCGGACGCGGTTACCGGGTGTGGTCGCCGCGCCCGTCACATCTAGCCGGCCGCACCGTTATACGCAGCGCCCGCCGTCCACTTCGAGGCACACCCCCGTGATGAACTCCGCTTCATCCGAAGCCAGATAAAGGGCGGCATTGGCGATATCCTGCGGCGTCGAGAAGCGCCCGAGCGGAATGCCGGCGAGAAAACGCTGACGGTTTTGCGGCGTATCCTCGACGCCCATGAACTCGGAGAGAAGCGCCGTTTCCCCCATCACCGGATTCACGCAATTCACGCGAATCCGGTCCGGGCCGAGTTCGACCGCAAGCGACTTGCTCGCGATAATCACCGCGCCCTTGCTGCCGTTGTACCAGACGAGGCCCGGCCTCGGCCGCACGCCGGCCGTCGACGCGATATTGACGAACGAGCCGCCGCCTTGCTCGCGGAAATACGGCACGAACTCCTGCACGCTCCAATAGATGCTTTTGACGTTGACCGCGTAGACGCGATCGAACTCAGCTTCGCTTACTTCGAGCACCGGCTTGTTGCGATGCGTCGTGCCCGCATTATTGACGACGATCTGCACGCTGCCGAAGTCTTCCAGCGCTGCCTCGCGCAGTCGGCGCCAGTCCTCGCGCTGCGCGACGTTGCCGGGCACCGCGATGGCCTTGCCACCGGCCAGCGCGATTTCGCTCGCGACGCGCTCAGCGGCCGCGCCGTTCAGATCGTTGACCACCACATTTGCGCCTTCGCGGGCGTAAGTCTTCGCGATGCCTTCACCGAAACCCGAGCCGCCACCCGTGACGATGGCCGTTTTACCTGTCAACCGCATGATGTCTCCATTGCTTGTTGTGGAATGTATTGCGTGACTGCATTGAACCCGGATGCCCGCTAGCCGTGCCGGATCGCGATGGTCTTCAGCACGGTGAAGCCATACAGCGCCTCAAAGCCCTTCTCGCGCCCATGACCCGAATGCTTGACGCCGCCGAACGGCAATTCGACGCCGCCGCCCGCGCCATAGTTGTTGATGAACACCTGGCCGGAGCGCAGCCGCCGCGCGAGCCGCATTTGCCGCGCGCCGTCGCGTGTCCAGATTCCGGCCACGAGCCCGTACTGCGTGCCATTGGCGAGCGCGAGCGCTTCGTCCTCGTCGCGGAAGGACATCGCGGCAAGCACCGGGCCGAATACTTCGTCGCGCGCGAGGCGGTGGCTCGCGGGCACGTCGCGCAAGAGCGTGGGTGCCTGGTAGAAGCCGCTTTCCGGCGCTTCGGGAATCACTTCGCCGTGCGCCGCCATCGCGATGCCGTCGTGCTGAGCGTCGGAGAGGAAGTCCCACACGCGCTGTTGCTGCTTCGCGTTGATGAGCGGCCCGCAGTCGAGGTCGGCATGCGCAGGGCCGACGCGCAGCGCATGGAACGCGCCGCTCAGCCGATCGAGCAGGGGTTCGTAAATGGCCTGGTCGATCAGCACGCGGCTGCCCGCCGAACAGGTTTGCCCGGCGTTTTGCACTATCGCCGAGACCAGCACCGGCAGCGCCGCGTCGAGGTCGGCGTCGGCGAAGACGATTTGCGGCGACTTGCCGCCTAGCTCCAGCGTGACCGGCACGTGATTTTCGGCGGCCATCTGCGTGACCAGCTTGCCGGTTTCCGGCGACCCGGTGAACGAAATGTGGTCGATGCCGGGATGCCGCGCGAGCGCCGCGCCTGCTTCGTGTCCATAGCCGGTGACGATATTCAGCGCGCCGGCCGGCAAGCCCGCCTCGGCGGCCAGTTCGGCAACGCGCAGCACCGAGAGGCACGCATCTTCGGCGGGCTTGACCACACACGCGTTGCCGGTGGCGAGCGCCGCGCCCACGCTGCGGCCGAAGATCTGCATCGGATAATTCCACGGCACGATATGGCCGGTCACGCCGTGCGGCTCGCGAATCGTCAGCACCGTGTAGCCGCTTTGATAAGGCAGCGTCTCGCCGTGCAGCTTGTCGGCCGCGCCGGCATAGAACTCGAAATAACGGGCGAGGGCGGCGGCATCGCCGCGCGCCTGCTTGAGCGGCTTGCCGGTGTCGCGCGCTTCGAGCTGCGCCAGTTCTTCCTGGCGGGCGGCGACCAGCATCGACAGCCGGTACAGCACGCGGCCGCGTTCAGCCGCGCTCGCCGCGCCCCACGTGCCTTCGAACGCGCGGCGCGCGGCGTGCACGGCGGCGTCGATATCGGCCTCGGTGCCGCGCGCCAGACGGGTGAACGGCTGGCCGTCCGACGGATCGAGCACGGCGATCGTGTCGCCGCCGGATGCGGCGGACCACTCGCCGCCGATGAAGTGTCGTGCTTCTTCCATGCAGGCTCCTTGACGTTGCGCGCCGCCGGTCTGACGACGCGGTGTTCACAAACGAGAGGCATAATCGAGAGACGTCCGACGATTATCGCGCCGATAGCGGCGCGGGTGCCATCGGCCGATTGGCTATAATGGCCCATTCCGCACTGTCCGGCCGCCAAGCCGCTCGAGGCAATCGCAAGGCAAGCTCGGGGCAACCGCCCACGATGCACGCCGCCCGAGCTGGCGCGCCGCACGCCGTGTCCCGACTTCCATCCTGATCAGAGAGCGCTCATGAGCTTCAATCACGTCCCCGCAGGCAAAGACCTTCCGCAAGATTTCAACGTCATCATCGAAATCCCGGCGCAAAGCGATCCGGTGAAGTACGAAGCCGACAAAGACCTGGGCCTGCTCGTCGTCGACCGTTTCATCGGTACCGGCATGCGCTATCCGGCCAACTACGGCTTCATCCCGCAAACGCTGTCGGGCGACGGCGACCCGGTCGACGTGCTGGTGATCACGCCGTTCCCGCTGCTGGCAGGCTCGGTGGTGCGCGCCCGCGCGCTCGGCATGCTGCAGATGACCGACGAATCGGGCGTGGACGCGAAGCTGATCGCCGTCGCGCACGACAAGATCTGCCCGATGACCGCCGACCTCAAGTCGATCGACGACGTCCCGGCTTACCTGAAAGACCAGATCAAGCACTTCTTCGAGCAATACAAGGCGCTGGAGAAGGGCAAGTGGGTGAAGGTCGACGGCTGGGCGGGCATCGAAGCCGCGCACAAGGAAATCAGCGAAGGCGTCGCGAACTACAAGAAGTAAGCGTGCGTCCCGCCGCTGCCTGAAAGACCGGCTGCCTGAACAGAACCGCGCGAGCCCGCAAGGGCCGCGCGGTTTTTTCATGGGGATTGCAACGCGTTCGCATACGGTTGTGCGAGAGGGCCGGGCCACGAGCCTGCGCGGTTATGCGCGCGGTGCATGTCGCGGATGAAGCGAAGGCATTTTTATATTTAGGTGTAAACCCCTATTATTTGCCGCTTGATCCTCGCAGTCGCCGCACGAGCCGAATCGAAGCGCGGACCTCGCGCCCAATGCGCATTCAATGCGCGCCCAATGCACGCGTTCCCAGGAGCACACCGTCCGGATGATGAACCGCAAGTCGCCCCCGTCGTCGCGCTGGTCGAGCCGCCTGTATGCGGTCGTCACCGCGATCTATCGCAAGCGGCCGGTCTGGATGGTGTCGTTCGCGGCGAGCGAGGCCAACCTCTCGGAAGGCTTGCGGGCGGCGTGCGCATCCACGGCGATGCTGGCGGTGGGCAACCTGCTGCACGACCCGATATTCGCGTGGGCCGCGATCGGCGCGTTCTGGACCTGTCTCGCCGACGCCGCCGGTTCCAACCGCGCGCGCTTCGCGTCGATGATGGGCTTCACGTTGCTGTCGACGCTATGCGGCGGACTCACTTCTTTCGCGTCCGGCGCCGGCACCGGCTTCGCGGCACTGGCGCTGCTTGCGTTCACGACGCTCGGCGCGTTCGGCCGCGTCTGGGGCGCCGCCACCTCGCAAGTGACGATCCTCGCGGCCACCGCCTGCGTGGTGATGGTCGACCGGCCGATGCACGATGCGCGCGCCGGCTTCGCGTTTCTCGGCGTCTACCTGATCGGCTGCCTGTTTGCGACCGCGCTGAGTCTGAGCGTGTGGCGCATTCATCCGTTCGGCGCGAGCCGCGCGACGTTGCGCGCCGTGTATCTGCGTCTCGCCGACATCGCGCTGGATAGCGCCCGTCTGCTCGAACATCGCGCCGGCTCGCGCGAGTGGGCCACGCATGCCGCGAAATTTCGCGCCGATGCGCGCGCCGCGCTGGAGCGCTCGCGCGAGGCGCTGTCCAGCGTGCCCGCGTCGCGAACCGGCGGCAGGCAGACCTACGACACGGTGCTCGGCTTGCTGACCGACGGCGAGGCCTTGTTCGCGTATCTGATCGCCGTGTCCGGCGCGAGCGAAAAAGCCCCCGACGACGCATGGCGGGCGAAGCGCGCGGCCCGCTTGCTGGGCGCGACCGGCGCGGTGCTGCGCGGCATCGGCGCCGCGGCCGGCGACTCGCGCTGGGAGCGTCTCGCGGATTTGCAGTTGCGCTTGCAGCGCCTCGCGCGGCGGCTCGAAAGCGCGTTGCTGGAACCCGTGAAGCTGAAGTCTGACTTCGAACTGGTCGATTTCGCGCCGCTCTCTACGCAGCCCGAACGGTGGACCGACAGCGCGGCCCGTCTGGCGGCGCGCGTGTGGGCGACGCTCAAGGCCAACCTGTCGAGCCAGTCGGTCGGCTTGCGCCACGCGGCGCGCGTCGGCGTGACGACCACGGCGGGCTTTCTGGTGATCCGCGCGCTGGGGCTGCCGTTCGGCTACTGGGCGACCATGGCGACGCTGCTGATCCTGCAGCCGTCGATTGCCGCGACGTGGCCGCGCAGCATCGAGCGCGCGGCGGGCAGCATTGTCGGCGGGGTGCTGGCGGCGGCGATCGGCTACGCGATTCATTCGCCGCTCGGCATTTCGCTTGCGGTCTTTCCGCTGGTGCTGGCGACGATGGCGCTGCGGCCCGTCAGCTACAGCCTCTTCGTGCTGTTCCTGACGCCGACCTTCGTGCTGGTCGCCGACTTCGCGACGCCGGGCGCCAACCAGTTCGCGTTCGCGCTCACGCGGCTCGGCAACAACGTGCTCGGCTGCGTGCTGGCGCTGCTCGCCACGTTCTATCTATGGCCGACGCGTGAAAAGATCGACTACCGCGCTTATCTGAGCGACGCGGTGCGCGCGAACATCGCGTATCTGCGCGCGGCGTTGGAGTCGCCCCGTCGCAGCGAAAAGGACATGGAGCGCTTGCGCCGCGCCGCGGGTCTCGGCAGCAACAACGCGGAGGAGGCCGTCGGCCGGATGCGCCTCGAAAAACTGGAGGACTCGATGGCCGACACCGTGACGCTCACGGTGCTGAGCCTGTTGCGCAGAATGGCGGGGACCGCGACGCAGTTGCGCCTGAGTACGAACCGGCGCGAGAGGCACGACGAACTCGGCGCATGGGTCGAACTGGTGAGCGCCGATATCGACGGGGCGTTGGACCGGAAGTTGCGGCCGATCGGGCACGAGCTTCCGGCACGCAAGGGACTGACGTCATTGGAGGCCGACGCGGTGGGCGAGCTGGCGCGGATGCATCGCCTGTTGAGCGAGAGGATGCGGGAGGCGAGGGGATAGCGCGTGCCTCCCGGTGAGTCCGTCACGAAGCTCCGGTCTCTTCGTGCGTCTCATCAACCGCAGGCGGCTCAGCGACCGGCAACACCGACTCCAGCGCACGCAACCCCGCCGCGAGCGCCCGCTTATCGACCGGCGACAAGCGCTTGACCCAATACTCCGCACGCGACGCGCTCGACCGGTCCGCCAGCTCGAACGACGCCAGCACCCGCACCGGTTTGCGCGAGCGCGTATAACGCGCGCCCGCGCCGCTCACGTGTTTGTCGAAGCGGGCCTGCACGTCGACCGCGATGCCGGTATAGACGCTGCCGTCCGAGCATTCGAGCAGATAGAGAAACCACGCCATGAACGCGCGTCAGCCTTTGAATGGATTGTGATCGCGCAGCTCGTCCACGTATGCGTGGATGCTGTTCTTTTCGTTGTCGAGAAAATGGCCGACCGCATCGGCGAAGGCCGGATGTGCTAGCCAATGCGCGGAGCGCGTCACCGTGGGCAGGAAACCGCGCGCCATCTTGTGCTCGCCTTGCGCGCCGCCTTCGAACGCGCCGAGCTTCTCCTCGATACAGAATTCGAGCGGCTGGTAATACGCGGTTTCGAAGTGCAGACACGGCACGTGTTCCAACGCGCCCCAGTAGCGGCCGTACAACGTGCCGCCGGTGTTCGCATCGCGCTGATACACCACCAGCGAACTGGCGATCGGCTTGCCTTCGTATTCGGCAATCACCAGCAGCAGATTCTCCGGCATCGAAGCACCGATCATCCGGAAGAAATCGAGGTTCAGATACGGACTCGAAAAGTGCTCACGATAGGTTTGCCGATAACACTTGCTGAAGAAGCGCCAGTCGGCGTCCCGGATATCCTCGCCGCGAATTCTGCGCATCGTCACGCCGGCTTCGCGGACCTTGCGGCGTTCCGCGCGTATGTTCTTGCGCTTCTTCTGTTCGAGCGTGGAGAGGAAATCGTCGAAGTCGCGATAGCCGTCGTTCAGCCAGTGAAACTGCACGCCTTCACGCTGCATCATGCCCATGTCGGTCAGCGTGTCCGCTTCCGTCTCGGTTGGGAATAGCACGTGTAGCGACGACACGTCGGCCTGCTCGGCAAACGCCATCAGCGTGGCCGCCAGATGCCGCAACGCATGCGTGTCCGCCGACAGCAGCCGGCTGCCCTGCACGGGCGTGAAGGGCACCGCGCACAACAGCTTCGGGTAGTAAGGCAAGCCGTTGCGTTTGTACGCATCGGCCCATGCCCAGTCGAACACGTACTCGCCGTACGAGTGCCCCTTCAGATACACCGGCGCGGCCGCCACGAGCTTGCCCGTGCGCGGGTCGGCGAGCGTGACGAATTGCGGCGCCCAGCCGGTATCGGCGACCGCGCAGCGGGTCGCATGCAGTGCACTCAGAAACTCGTGCCGCAGAAACGGCGTGGGTTGCGCCTGCTGCGCGAGAAGGGCATTCCATTCGGCGGCGTCCACCTCGGAGGGCGATGCCAGAATGCCCGTGCGATAATCAAAGCGTTCCTGGTTCAATCTGTGTGACTGTTTCCAATGAGCGGCGCTGCGCCGTGAGCGCCGCGTCGTTTGTTTATCCGATTTGTCCGTTCCGTCCAGCCAACCAGCCGCGGTACTCGCGAGCCACGCCGGCTTGCCTGTCGATCCTGCCATGAAGACCCGAATCGCTCTTGCTCAAATCAATGTCACTGTCGGCGACTTCGCCGGCAACGTCGCGAAAATCGTCGCTGCCGCGCGTGCGGCGCACAACGATGGTGCGAAGCTGCTGATCGCACCCGAACTCGCGTTATCCGGCTATCCGCCCGAAGACCTGCTGCTGCGTCCCGCTTTCTATGCGGCGAGCGCGGCGGCGCTCGCCGATCTTGCCACGCAACTCAAACCGTTCACCGGCTTGCATGTGATCGTCGGCCATCCGCTGCGCGACGTGACGCAGGGCCATGGTAATGCAAACGCGCCGATCGAGCGCGGCGTGCCGCCGGTCGATACGTTCAACGCGGCGTCGCTGCTCGTCGACGGCGCAGTGGCCGGCACCTATCGCAAGCAGGATCTGCCCAATACGGAAGTGTTCGACGAGAAGCGCTACTTCGCGTCCGACCCGCAGCCGTTCGTGTTCGAACTCGACGGCGTGAAGTACGGCGTGGTGATCTGCGAGGACGCGTGGCATGCGTCGGCTGCGCAAATGGCGAAGGCGGCGGGCGCGCAAGTGCTGCTGATCCCGAACGGCTCGCCGTATCACCTGAACAAGGAAGCGGTGCGCTTCGACATTCTGCGCGCCAGGATTCGCGAAACCGGTCTGCCGATGGTCTACGTGAACATGGTCGGCGCGCAGGACGAACTGGTGTTCGACGGCGGCTCGTTCGTGCTCGACGCGCAAGGCCAGCTGATCGCGAAGATGGCGCAGTTCGAGGAAGCCACCGCGATCGTCGAATTCGACAACGGCAAGCCGCTGCCCGCCGCGATCGCGCCGGAGTTGTCGCTCGAAGCGCAGGTGTACGCGGCGCTCGTGATGGGCGTGCGCGACTACATCGACAAGAACGGTTTTCCGGGGGCGCTGATCGGCCTGTCGGGCGGCGTGGACTCGGCGCTCGTGCTCGCGGTCGCGTGCGACGCGCTCGGCGCGGACCGGGTGCGCGCAGTGATGATGCCGTCGCGCTACACAGCCGACATATCGACCACCGATGCCGCCGAGATGGCACGCCGCGTCGGCGTGCGCTACGACGAAATCGCCATCGCACCGATGTTCGACGCGTTCCGCGGCTCGCTCGCGCAGGAGTTCGCGGGCCGCGCCGAAGACGCGACCGAAGAGAACATCCAGGCGCGCATTCGCGGCACCTTGCTGATGGCGCTGTCGAACAAATTCGGCTCGATCGTGCTGACCACCGGCAACAAGAGCGAGATGGCGGTCGGCTATTGCACGCTGTATGGCGATATGGCCGGCGGCTTCGCGGTCATCAAGGACATCGCGAAGACGCTCGTGTACCGGCTGTGCCGCTACCGCAATCAGGCCGCCACGTTCAGCAGGCGGGACGTGATTCCCGAGCGCATTCTGACGCGCGCGCCGTCGGCGGAGCTGCGCGAGAACCAGACCGACCAGGACAGCTTGCCGGAATACGAAGTACTCGACGCGATCATGCGCATGTACATGGAAGAGGATCGTTCGCTCGCCGAAATCATTGCCGCGGGCTATGCGGTCGACGACGTCAAGCGCGTCACGCGCCTCATCAAGGTCAACGAGTACAAACGCCGCCAGGCCCCGATCGGCATTCGCGTCACGCATCGCGCGTTCGGCCGCGACTGGCGCTATCCGATCACGTCGCGCTACACCGAGCCGGTGGAGTGAGAGGCGCAGCGCCGCCGCCCTCATTCGAAGCAGGCTCGAAGCACGCGCCGGAATGCCGCAATGCATCCGGCGCGGCGTAGAATAAAAATCATCCATTTCCCTTTCACTCTTCCCATCACGAGACGAGGTTCGCCATGAAGCGCATCACCGCAGTCATCAAACCGTTCAAACTCGACGAAGTGCGCGAGGCGCTCGCTGAAGTCGGCCTGACGGGGCTGACCGTTACCGAGGTCAAGGGTTTCGGCCGGCAGAAAGGCCATACCGAGCTCTATCGTGGTGCAGAGTATGTGGTCGATTTTCTGCCGAAGGTAAAGATCGAAGTGGTGATCGCGGACAACCAGTGTGATCAGGTGATCGACGCGATCATCGGCGCGGCACGCACCGGCAAGATTGGCGACGGCAAGATTTTTGTCGCAGATGTGGAGCGTGTGATCCGTATTCGTACCGGCGAAGAAAACGAAGCAGCGGTGTAACGCGCGCCGCTTCGCAACATCGAGCGCCGACGGTTGGCGCCGGTATCGTCCCATCCATCTGATCCGATCCTGAGCCGCGTACGCACCGGCACGGTGCGCCGGGGCCACGGCAGAAACGCGCCCTCAAATAAAAAACGGTGCAATACCCTTGCGGACATTGCACCGATACGCGCCTCTCGCAGCAGCGTGAAAAAGATTCTCTTGCAGAAACCTGTAGGTAGGCCCCGAAGAAAGTCCCTTCGGGGCCCCCCGTTCGCTTAGAACGAGTGTTGAATACCTGCGTACACGCCGGATTGCGCGCGACCTGGCAGCGGGTTATCCGTCGCAGTGGCTAGCCCCGGGTTGTTCGCGTTCAGACCGAAGTTCGCGTTGCGGCTGTTTCGCACCGTCGCTGCCTGGAGGTCGAGCAGCGTGCGCTTGGACAGGTTGTACGAACCGCCGATCGTGTAGATCGTCGCATTGCCTGCGCCATTGTTGCCGTTCACGTGGTAGACCGCTGCGATCAGCGCTGCAGCCGGCGTTGCTTGCCACGTCACACCGCCCCATTCGTGATCAAGGGTGGTCGGCTGGCCCGGCAGAACGCCAGTTGCACCTGCCGAACGGACTGCTTGGTAAGCGCCCTGGATCTTGAACTGGCCGAGGAACACGTTGAACATGGCCGAGTATTCACGCGATGCCGAGAATACGCCGCCATCCGTGTTGGCCGTGTTGATGGTGCCGACTTGCGGGCCGTACAGGCCGCCGTTAAGCGGGTTGCGGATTTCGTCGTACATGCCGCGGATCTGGAACAACGAGTTCGTGTACGTGATCTGTGCGCCAGCTTCACGACCTTGCGGGGTCGTGCCGTTGCCGTTCCAGTTCGTTGCGTTCGACAGCGCATATTGACCGTAGAAGTCGAAGCCCGCGATCTTCGGCGACTGGTACGCGAAGTTGTTGCTCGACTGCGGCCAGTTGCGGCCACGCACCAGCGATGCCGACGACCAGTTCGACTGACCGAACGGATCGAAGTCCCACACGCCGTTCGAGATGAAGAGCATACGGCCCATCGTGAACGTGCCGTACTGGTCGTTTGCGAGGCCAACCGTTGCCCAGCGATTGAAGAGACCGCCGCCGCCAGGACCCGCGCCCGTCATCGTATTGAACGAGCCTTCCAACTGGAACAGGACCTTGTTGCCGCCACCAATGTCTTCAACGCCCTTCAAGCCCCACAGGCTGGTACCCCAGTCGCCGCTTTCCGCTCTGAAACGGTTGTTGCTCTGGGTTGCCGCGCCGTTGACATTGGCACCGGACGGGACGCCCGACATGTATTCGATGCCCGCATCGAGGCGGCCGTACAACGTGACGCTACTTTGAGCGTGTGCAACAACGCCGGCCGACATCAGCGCAGCGGCGAGCAAAGCTTTCTTCATCTTCTCCTCCATACCCTGTCAAAAAGTGAAACCCAGTACTGCGAATGGTGTTCGGACACGAGCCGTGCCGAACAGAAATCGGTACCAGGGAGATTAGCGGGTGGATTGGGTCTCCTGCCGTGACGCCGTAACCTACGGCTATCCGCTCGTCATGCCGATCCCTCGCCGACCGGTTCTCCTCTGTGCTTTGAAGTGAAACTACTTTTAATCAACTTTGTTTTGCTACTTTGGTTACTAATTTATCAAAAATAACATTCAGTGGGAGAAGAAATTAGTACCTGCTTAACCGGGTGTCTCCAAATTGCAATAAGAATGTGTGCAATGACCCGTTGCCGCACCCCGGGAAAGCGCGCAAATCCTTATCCGACAAGGGAATCAAGGTCTGAAGCAGGCGCTCTTAAGGATTGCCACTATTGACGCTTTGGAAGTGACGGAGTAGGGCCGTCGTAAAAGACCGGAGCCCCGCCTGGAGCGGCTTTCGCGGACTCGATGGCCGCAAAGCGCACGTGAGAAAACAAAAAAGGCGATCGTAAGCGCCTTGTAATGCTATTTCGAATGCAGCCCAAATATTAGGTTTTTGGGCGCTTTTAATTATTTGAGACTTCCCGAAAGAAACTGCTTGAGACGTTCGCTTTTCGTGTTCCTGAATACTTCGTCGGGATGGCCTTCTTCTTCGACGCGTCCCTGATGCAGGAACATCACGTGATTCGAAACGTTGCGCGCGAACGCCATCTCGTGCGTGACGACGATCATGGTGCGGCCTTCCTCGGCGAGCGTCTGCATCACCTTGAGCACTTCGCCGACCAGCTCGGGATCGAGCGCGGAGGTGGGTTCGTCGAACAGCATCACGTCGGGATGCATCGCCAGCGCGCGCGCAATGGCCACACGCTGCTGCTGCCCGCCCGACAGATGCGACGGATACTGTTTTTCCAGGCGCGGCGCGAGGCCGACCTTCTCCAGATATTCACGCGCGCGCTCTTCGGCTTCCTTGCGCTTCAGACCCAGCACGTTGAGCGGCGCCTCGATGATGTTCTCGAGTACGTTCATGTGCGACCACAGATTGAAATGCTGGAACACCATCGACAGTCTGGTGCGCACGCGCTGCAACTGTTTCGGGTCCGACACGCGCAGCGCGCCGTTTTTGCCGGTCTGCGTGCGCACTTCCTCGCCGTCGACGAAGATGCGGCCGGCGTTCGGCTGTTCGAGGAAGTTGATGCAGCGGAGCATGGTGCTCTTGCCCGAACCGGACGAGCCGATCACGCTGATCACGTCGCCGGCGTTGGCATTCAGCGAGACGCCTTTGAGAACTTCGTTGTCGCCGTACTGTTTGTGAAGCTCGTCGACGAAGAGCTTCTGCTTCTTGGTGTTCATCAGGATCCTTGACGAGCTTGCTTGCCAGGGGCGCGATGGCGCCCGGAGTTACTTGCCTTGCGGCCGCAGGTAAGCGAGCCAGCGGCGCTCGGCGCGGCGGAACAGCCACACGAGCGCAAAAGAAATGCACAGATAGAGCAGCGCGGCGATACCGAACGCGTTGAACGACTGATACGTCGCGGAGTTCACGTCGCGGGCGATCTTGAGGATGTCCGGCACGGTCGCGGTGAAGGCGACCGTGGTGGCGTGCAGCATGAGGATCACTTCGTTGCTGTAGTAGGGCAGCGCGCGGCGCAGCGCCGACGGCAGAATCACGCGCCGGTACAGCGTGAACGACGACATCCCGTAGGCGCGTGCCGCTTCGATCTCACCGTATGCGGTCGCCTTGATCGCGCCGGCGAAAATCTCGGTGGTGTACGCGCAGGTGTTCAAAGTGAATGCGAGCAGCGTGCAATGCATGCCGTCGCGGAAGAACGCGTTGGTCAGCTCGTTATTGCGGATGATCTCGAGGCTGTAGAGGCCCGTGTAGCAGAGCAGCAGCTGCACGTAGAGCGGCGTGCCGCGGAAGATGTACGTGTATAGCCACACCGATCTGGCGAGCCACTTCTTCTTCGACACCCGCGCCACCGCGAGCGGAATCGACAGGCAGAAGCCGAGCCCGATCGACACGACCAGGAGCCACATCGTGATCGCGAGACCGGTGAAGCGGTAGCCGTCGGTGAACAGATAGTTGCGCCAGTATTCCTGAATGATCGCGATCATAGGTCCGCCTTTCGTACGCCGGTCGAGTAACGCTTTTCGAGGTACATCAGCACGAAGTTGGACACTGTGGTGATGACGAGATAGATCGCCCCTGCGAGCAGGGTGAAGAAGAAGAACCGCAACGTGCCCTTGCCGGCGTCCTGCGAGGCCTTGACGACATCAGCGAGGCCGATGATCGACACCAGCGCGGTGGCCTTGACCATCACCTGCCAGTTGTTGCCGATGCCCGGCAGCGCGAAGCGCATCATCTGCGGGAACATCACGCGCGAGAACACCTGCCAGCCCGTCATGCCGTACGCCGCGCCCGCTTCGAGCTGGCCGCGCGGCACCGCGAGAAACGCGCCGCGGAAAGTCTCGGTGAAGTACGCGCCATAAATGAAGCCGAGCACGGCGACGCCGGCCACGAACGGATCGATGTCGATCTGTTCCCAGCCGAGCACGTCGGTGAGGTCGTTCAGCCAGATCTGGATGCTGTAGAACAGCAGCAGCATCAGCACCAGGTCGGGCACGCCGCGCACGAGCGTCGTGTACACCGTGCCGACGCCGTAGGAGATGCGATTCTTCGACAGTTTCGCCGCCGCGCCGAGCAGACCCAGCACGAAAGCGAACACCAGCGACAACACCGCCAGTTTGACGGTTTGCCAGGTGCCGTTGAGAAGCAGCGGGCCGTAGCCTTGAAGGAACATATGGGGTCCTTGACGATGCGTTTGCGACGCACCGCAAAAGACGCGGCCAGCTCTGCACCGCGTTTGCCGCGAGCCTGAGCTCGCTGTGACCTGCGGCGCACAGCGCACCGCTGTGCAAATCAGACTGCATGGACGTTGCCGGCCTTGCAGCGCGCTTTTTGGGACTCTCGTCTCGAAACGATGGTGAATCTACTGCGTTGAGACTACTGGCGACTGTATTACGAAGCCCCGGGAATGCCCATGCGGGCGAGCCCCGAGTCTCCTGAATGCTGCGTGTTGCGTATTGCGTATTGCGTGTTGCATGGTGCCGGCCGCTTGCGCGGCATCCGGGCCGGTGTCCGCCTCAGCGCGCTGCCGGCCGTCCGGGATAAATGTCGAAGTCGAAGTACTGCTTCTCGAGCTTCCTGAACGTACCCTCCTCGTGGACCTGCGCCAGCGCTTGGTTGAACATCGCCTTCAGGTCGGCGTCGCTTTTACGCAGGCCGATCGCGGTGCCTTCGCCGATCGTCTTGGGGTCTTTCACTTCCGGGCCGGCCCAGCCGAAGCCCTTGCCGCGCCGCGTCTTCAGGAAGCCGGCATCGGCTTGCACTTCGTCCTGCAACGCGGCGTCGAGGCGGCCCGAAGCGAGGTCGGCGTACACCTGATCCTGGTTCTGATAGGGCACCACGGTCACGCCCTTGGGCTCCCACCAGGTCTTTGCATAGGCTTCCTGGGTCGAACCCTGCTCGACGCCGACGCGTTTGCCCTTCAGCGATTCGACCGTGGGCAGGAGCGGCGAGCCTGCCTTGGCGATCATGCGGGCGGGAGCGTCGAACAGCTTGTCGGAGTAGTCGATCTGCGCGCGACGCTGGTCGGTGATGGTCAGCGACGACACGATCGCGTCGAACTTCCTCGCCTTCAACGCCGGAATGATGCCGTCGAGATCCTGTTCGACCCAGACGCACTTCACGTTCATCTTCGCGCATAGCGCGCGGGTCAGGTCGGCGTCGAAGCCGACGATCTCGCCGCTAGGCGCTTTCGATTCGAACGGCGGGTAGCTGGCGTCCACCCCGATGCGCACGGTTTTCCACTCTTTCGCCAGCGCGCTGGTGGCCATGACTGCAAGGGCCACGCACAGTGCGAACTTCCTCATGTTTCTCCTGGATCAAACTGATCGTCGTGGTTCGACCCGGCGACTATCGGCTCGCGGCCGACGGTCGCTATTCTAGGCGGTCAAAATTGTTGCGCCGCGCGCTCTGGTGCGTCGGGCCGGCCGACGGCCAGGTTGACGCATCGAGGAAGCCAGGCGCGAGCCCGAGGTTGTGAGGTTCGCCGCGATTCATCGCGGCCGGCTGTCCAGGCCCGTCGGCGCGCCCTGGCGCCCACGCGTGTTCAAAAAGCGCGGTATTTTACCCGAACACCGGCGAGGCGCCAGTCCGCCGCCTTGGCGAAGGCGCACTGAGGGCGGCAGGCGTTGTGCGGGCGCGACGCTGTGGCATGGTTTTCCCGGCTGCGTTGGAGCGCGGTGGTCGCGTGACGGCGCGATGCGTGTTTTGCATTTGCGTGGCTTTTTCTTTCGCTTTGCGCGGGTCGCAGGAGGTGGCGCGGCGCATTCTCAAAGGGCGCGAGCGCCGGCCCGCCGCATCCACGCCCCATTGCGCGCATTTATGGAACGATCCGGTGCGCCCATGCCGATTGTTTCTCGTCCGCGCCGCCCATACATTCCGAGCATCGCTATTTATTCACCGGGAGTACCTTCATGATCGAGATTCGCCGTTCCGAAGAACGCGGCCACGCCAACCACGGCTGGCTCGACTCGTATCACAGCTTCTCGTTTGCCGATTACCGCGATCCGCAACACGTGCATTTCGGCCCGCTGCGCGTCATCAACGAAGACCGCATCGCCGGCGGCGAGGGTTTCGGCACGCACGGGCATCGCGATATGGAGATCGTCACGTACGTGCTCGAAGGTGCGCTGGCTCACCGTGACAGCATGGGCAACGGCTCGACCATCCGCCACGGCGACGTGCAGCGCATGAGCGCGGGCACCGGCGTGCAGCATAGCGAGTTCAACGCGTCGCAGGACGAACCCGTGCATCTGCTGCAGATCTGGGTAATCCCGCAACGCGCGGGCGACCAGCCGGGCTACGAGGAAAAACATTTCGACGCCGCCGACAAACGCGGTCGTCTGCGCGTGGTCGCCTCGCCCGACGGCCGCGACGGTTCGGTGACGATCCATGCCGACGCATCCATTTACGCCGGGTTGATCGACGGTGCGCAAGCGGTGACGTTCGCGTTGCCGAAAGCGCGGCTCGCGTATGTGCACGTGGCGCGCGGCGCGCTGAGCGTGAACGGCCAGGCGCTGAAGGCGGGGGACGCCGCCAAGCTCAGCGACACCGATACGGTGACGCTGGACCACGGTGAGAACGCCGAAGTGCTGCTGTTTGATCTCGGACAACTCAACGGCTGACTGCCGGATCGTTCGCGCGCGCTCATTTCAGTGAAGGATGACGGTGCAACGAGCAGGCCACACTGATCCAACGCGGCCCGCGTGCCGCAACGTCAACCGCGCAGTCCATGCAAAAACGCGAAAACGCCACGGAAAACTTCGTGGCGTTTTCGCATCCGCGAGGCGGGCGCACAGGCCCGCCTCGTCATCACGGCGCGCCGCTTACTGATTGGCGGCCGGTGCCGACGCCGCGCCCTTGTGGTGCTCCCAGTGCTCGCGCATCTTCTCGTGACGCGATTCCATCTTCGCGAAGCGCTGCTTCAGCGCCGTGCTGACCGTGGTTTTCTGCTGGTCGTTCAAGCCGTTGTAGAACTTCAGCCATGCGTCGGTGGTTTGCTGGCGCAACTGCGCGTCTTTCTGCTCGATTTGCTGATGCGCCGCGGCCATTGCGTTCAGATCCAGGATCGGCTGTTGCTGCGCAGCCTTGAACTGGTTCTTCATCTGCTCGTGATTCGCGCGCATGGCTTCGTGGCCTTGCTTCATCGTGTCGAGCGCGGCTTGCCACTGCTTTTCCTGATCCGCGTTCAGCTTCAACTGGTCGTGCAGTTGCGTCAGTTGCTTCATGAAGTGGCCGTGCCAGCCGCCGGGACCGCCTTGCGTGGCGGGTTGTGCGGCATAAGCGGCGCCCGCGCCGATGGCGAGAGCGGTGGCGGCAACGGCGAGGACGCGCGACATTTTTTTGGTGGACATATAAGGCTCCTTGTAATGGAATAGCCGACGATGCAACCGGTCATGTGGACTGCCTGCATTCGGTAAGACACAGCGTAGAGAAGCCGGCCGGTTGCTGTGTTACGCGTCTTGATGCGGCTATTACCGAGCATTACGCGCGCCTTTCACCGTAACACCCGGTAACCCTTGAGGGGCATCGGTTAACGAAAACCCTTCCTGCTGCGCGTTAAACTTCATTCCATGGCTACTCAAATCCTTGTTGTCGACGACGACGTCGAATTGCGCGATCTTCTGCGCGACTATCTGGCCCGTCAGGGCATCGAAGTTTCGGTGCTGCATGACGCGGGCTCGCTCGAACGCAGGCTCGAACGCGAGCGCCCCGATCTCATCGTGCTCGATCTGATGATGCCGGGTGTCGACGGACTCACGGCGCTGCGCAAGCTGCGCGCGTCGGGCGACGACATTCCCGTGATCATGCTCACGGCGCGTGCGGACGACGTCGACCGCATCGTCGGGCTGGAGCTCGGCGCGGACGACTACCTCGGCAAGCCGTTCAATCCGCGCGAGTTGTTGGCGCGCGTGCAGGCGGTGCTGCGGCGGCGCCGCACGCTGCCGTCGGCGGCGGCGCCGGAGCAGCGCGAGCCGTTCAACTTCGGCCGCTTCACGCTCGATTTCCAGTCGCGCACGCTGCATCTGGAAGACAAGCCGCTCACGCTGTCGGGCAGCGAGTTCGCGTTGCTGAAGATCTTCGTCAATCACCCGATGCGCACGCTCACGCGCGAACGTCTGCTCGAACTGCTGCACGGTCCCGAATACGACGGCACCGACCGCGGCATCGACGTGCAGGTGTGGCGCCTGCGCCGCATTCTCGAAACCGACCCGTCCACACCGCGCTTCATTCAGACCGTGCGCGGACGCGGCTACGTGTTCGTGCCGGACGGCGAGCAACATGCGCCGGCCCATTGATTCGCTGTTCGGGCGGCTGGCGCTGCTAGTCGTCGCGGTGCTGATGCTGTCGCATTTCGCGTGGTACGCGCTGATGCGGCTCGAACGCAGCCAGCTGCAAACGCGCTATGCGGTCGAGGAAGCCACCTTCCTCGTCGACGCGGTGCGCCAGCACGTCGCCCGCACTCCGGATCAGCCGTTGCCGTCGCGAGTCAAGCTGGTGGACCCGGCGAGCACGGACGTGCCGCCCGAGAGCACGGAAATGCCGCCGCCGCTCGAACGTTTCGTCGAAGACGTGCGCGACCGGATGCCGTCCGGCACGCAGGTACGGGTCGGCATGCCGGGCCACCCACCCACGCTATGGGTGCGCGCCGCCACCGATCACAGCTGGATCGTCGTGCCGGTGCAGCCTTTGCGCATGCCGCGTTCGCTCGACCGCACGGTGCTGTGGCTCGCGATCATCTTCTCGTTCGCGGTGATGGCGGCGCTGTTTGCCGCGTGGGCGTTGCAGCAGCCGTTGCGCTCGCTCGCGCAGGCGGTGTCGCGCTTCGGCCGCGGCCTGCCGGTGCCGCCGGTGCCGGAGCGTGGTCCGCGCGAGCTGCGGCAGCTGACCCACGGCTTTAACCAGATGGTTCAGGAAGTGGCGCGCACCGAAAACGACCGCGCCGTGATGCTCGCCGGCGTCGCGCACGATCTGAAAACGCCGCTTGCGCGTTTGCGGCTGCGCGCCGAAATGATGGACGAGCCGAAGATGCGGGACGGGGTAGTGCGCGACGTCGACTCCATGACACATATCGTCGAGCAGTTTCTGGTGTTCGCGCACGACGGCGCCGATCGCAGCGAAGCGGTCGAAGTGGACGCGCAGTGCGAGCGGATCGTGCGCACGTATCGCGCGGTGGCCGCCAGTGCATCCACCGTGCAGACCGAGCTCGGCGCGGGGCCGGCGTTCCTGCTGCCCGCCGCCACGCTCGACCGCATTCTGTCGAACCTGCTGGACAACGCCCACGCATACGGCGCACCGCCGATTACCGTCGCCACCGCGCGCACCGCGCAAGGCTTCACGCTGTCGGTCAGCGATACCGGCAACGGCATCGCCGCGCAGGATCTGATCAACGCAAGCCGGCCTTTCGTGCGGCTCGATCCGGCGCGCGGCGGTAACGGCCATAGCGGGCTCGGGCTCGCGATCGTCGAGCGGCTGGTGCGGCGTGCGGGCGGGGAGTGGGAGATCGGCAACCACGGCGGCCGTGGCTTGCGCGTCTTGATGAGCTTTCCGTTCGAGGTCTTGCCGAAGGCTGCGGCGGCCTCGGAGAGCGCCTGGTAGGCGCTACGTGGTGTGTGCGCATGCGACGCGTCTGCATGACTGGCTTGAAATCCGGACGCAACGTCCGGAGGGGGGCGGCAACCCGGCGCGCTAGTCCGAGAACAGCGTATTCAGCGCATTCGCCGCTTCGCTATCCACCGTATTCCAGGTTACCGTTTCGGCCTCGAAAATGTAATGCGTGGTGTATTTGCCCAGACGCGCCAGTATCTCCTCCTGAATCAGTTCCGGCGCGACCGCCAGTTTCAGATACCACGCGGTAGACGACAGGCGTGTCTGGAACGCGCCATATTCAGCCAGCAGATGGTCGAATGCGTCAGCATCCTGATCGCGACACACGATGACCAGATTTCCCTTCATGCGAATCTCCCGTTAGAGCGGTAGCGGCAACCTTGATATCAGGTTCGATCATACCTGCTTCGTTACGGGAAGCCCGAGGCGCGCTTGCATTGAGTGGAGGTTGCGCGCGCATCGAATACGGGCGTCATGGGCGTCGCGGTCGATGCGAGGCGGGAAGGGATGCGTATGGCGCGCGCCTTTACGCTTTACCAGGCATTCGCTACCGTGCGCGCGGGCGGCGCGGTGTCGTCGGGGGGCAGGGCTTCGGTGCGATCGCGGCCACCGCTCTTCGCCGCGTAGAGCGCGGTGTCGGCGCGGCTCATGAGCCGCTCGGGCAGATCGTCGGGCGATAGCTGGGTGATCCCGATGCTTACGCTGAGGTTCACCGAAGGCGGCAACTTCGGCGAAGGCACCGCTTTCAAACGCAGGCGCAAGCGTTCGACCACTTCGCGGCCGCCGGCCAGATCGGTGGCGGGCAGCAGCAAGCCGAACTCTTCGCCGCCGAGCCGGCCGATCGCGTCGGCGCCGCGCAGTTCGGCGCGGCAAGTGTCGACAAAGTGTTCGAGCGCGCGGTCACCGGCGGCGTGGCCGAAGCGGTCGTTGATCTGCTTGAAGTGGTCGAGGTCGGCGATCGCCATGCACAGCGGCTCGTGGTTTGCACGCGCGCGTTCGATCTCGTGGCGCAGCAGGTCGAGGAAGTAGCGTCGCGACAGCGCGCCGGTCAGCGCGTCGTGGCGCGCCTCGGCCGAGAGCAGCGTATTGGCCGCCTGCAGTTGCTCGGCGAGATCGCGCGTCGCGCGATGATGGCGCCGCTCGCGCACATACGACACGGTGATCACCCACGCCAGCGCGACCGTGCCGGCCAGCGTCAGAAACACCAGCAGATGATCGCGCTTGTGATTGCGCAGCAGTTCCGGCCACGCCGCGAGCGGATCGACCAGATGCGCCGACAGCCCCGAATTCAGGCCGACGCGGTCCTGGTAGAGCGACGGCGCCGGCTGCTCGGACATGCCGAACAGCTGGCCGGCGACGGCCGTGGGCAACCACGGCGCCTGCTCGCGCACTGCCGTGTTGAGGCGAATCCGCATGTCGGGGAACGTGTCGCGGTGATAGACGGTCGTGCGCTCGGCGGAGCTCATCTGCGCGACGCGCGAGTTCGGCAGCGCGTGGCCTTCGAGCTCGCTGTTGTGCGCCATGATGATTACTCCGTTGTCGTCGGCGACGAAGGTGCCCGCGTGCGCGACCCAGTGGCGCAGCCGCGCGATCCCGACTTTCGCGATCACCACGCCGACCAAAAGCCCGTCCGCATACACCGGCGCGGCGATGAAGATGCCCGGCTCGCCACTCAGGCGGCCCACGCCGTAGGCCTCCGAGAACGCGCCGAGCAGCGCGTTGGTCAGATACGTGCGCGTGCGCATGTCGACGCCGATGAACGAATGTTCCGCCGCGTACGGATTGTTGGCCGAGTCGCTCGACGCCACGCACACGCCGTTCGTATTGACGAGCCAGATCTGGTCGAGCCCGGAGAAGCCTTGGGCGTCGTGCAGGAAGTTGCTCACCGAGCGCATTTGCGCGTCTTTCAGCAACGCGGCGCGCAGGGCGGGTTCCGCCGCCTCGCTGTTCGCGGCATAATTCTGCGATTGCACCAGGGCGCGCTGGACCACGTCCAGTTCGGCCATGGTTGCGGGGATGGCGCGGGACATGGCGAGGTCGCTGGCGATCACTTCCGCCATGTTGTCGACGATCGACGCAGACATTTGACGCTGCGCGCGCAGCGCCGCGTCCAGCTCTTGCTGTACCATCCGGTCCGCGACGATGCCCGCCACGAACCAGCAAACCAGCACGATCAGCAAGAAGCTGATCGGCAAGGTTGCCTGGCGCAAGGTTGTCCTGTTCATCGACCCTCTGATCCGTCTGGCTGTGACATGCAACTAGCTCATTCGTGGCAGCGCACCGGCGCTGTGCCGACCGTTTCGAAGCGGCTGACGATTTGCCGCCGCTGTGGCCCGGGATAAACCGCTAACAAACATGCACAAACATGCGCGTCGTTCCCTGATTTTAACCGGCATGGGGCCAGACGCCACCGTTATTGCGGGAATGCGAACTGCATGTGCCGCGCCCATCGGGTTCTTAACGGCAAGCTAGCCGGAATTCTTGATAGCTATACGGGTTTTTCCGGCGGTTTTTCACGATCCCGGCCGCTGTCGCGAACAGCGGCGTTGTGGTTCATGCGCCACGCTCCGCGACTCGCGTAGTCTGGCGGCGACGCCGCTGCGGTCCGATTCGTCGTGCCCGCGCCGCTGATTATCGCGATTTGGCGCGAAAGGTTGTGCCTGAAACATAGGATGGTGTAGTGTCGTGCCGTCCAAAACGAGGAAAGCTCGCCAGCCTTCGGGCGGCGCCTGCGGCGACAGGAGTCCGGCGTGATGGTGGTGGTCCTGGACGGCGCGTCCGCGGACACCTCCGTTGCCGGTCCACGTGTTTCCAACGCTAACGATTTACCGCGCACACGCGTTTTGCCATGTCTGATTTCCGCTTTCCGGACCGATCTTCCGACCGCAGCGCCGAAGCCGCGGCCTCCTTCGAGCAAACCCACATCCGCGTCGAAGGGGAGGGTATCTAATGGATTTCAGTTTCGACCTGAAGCGCACCGCCAATGCGTCCGCATGGCGGGTGCTGCCCAACCGCTGGGACTTCGTGGCCTTTCCGCTGATCATCTGCATCATCGCGATGGCGGCGATCGGCTTTCACGAGACGCTCGCGCCGATGTCGACGCTCAAGACCCAGGCGATCTCGCTCGACCCGGCGAACCTGCCTGAATATGCGATGCGCACCACGTTGCGCATGCTCGCGGCGATGGTCGCCTCGCTGATCTTTACGCTGGTTTACGGCACGATGGCGGCCAAGAGCCGGCGCGCTGGGCTCGTGCTGGTGCCGATCCTGGACATTCTGCAGTCCGTGCCGGTGCTCGGCTACATTTCGTTTACGGTGACGTTCTTCCTCGCGCTGTTCCCGGGCCGCGTGCTCGGCGCCGAACTCGCGGCGATCTTCGCGATCTTCACGAGCCAGGCGTGGAACATGACGTTCAGCTTCTATCAGTCGCTGCGCACGGTGCCGCGCGATCTCGACGAAGTGTCGCGCGGTTTCCATCTCACTTCATGGCAGCGCTTCTGGAAGCTCGAAGTGCCGTTCTCGATGCCGGGCCTCATCTGGAACATGATGATGTCGATGTCGGGCGGCTGGTTCTTCGTGGTCGCCTCCGAAGCGATCACGGTCGGCAACAACACCATCACGCTGCCGGGCATCGGCGCGTTTCTGGCGCAGGCGATCTCGGAGAAGAACCTGCACGCAATCGGCTGGGTAATCCTCGCGATGACGGTCGTGATCCTCGCGTACGACCAGTTCCTGTTCCGCCCGCTCGTCGCATGGGCCGACAAGTTCCGCATGGAAACCACCAGTTCGGGCGACGCGCCCGAGTCCTGGCTGCTCGATCTGATTCGCCGCACGCGTCTGATTCACCGGCTGCTGGTGCCGATCGGCTGGATGTTCGCGAGGGCGGCGCGGGTGCGCTTCCAGTTGCCGGCATTCAGCGCGCCGCGCTTCCAGATTCCTCAGCGCGAGAAGAACTCGAAGCTCGGCGACACCTTGTGGGCCGCGCTGGTGCTGGTCGCCACGGTCTACGTGGTGTATCGCGTGTTTCTGTATGTGCGCACCGGCGTGACGCTCGACGAGGTCGGCCACGTGCTGGTGCTCGGGCTCATCACGCTGCTGCGCGTGGTGGTGCTGATCGCGATCGCCTCGGTGATCTGGGTGCCGGTCGGCGTGCTGATCGGCCTGCGGCCGGCACTGGCGGAAAAGATCCAGCCGCTCGCGCAGTTCCTCGCCGCGTTTCCGGCGAACCTGCTGTTCCCGGTGTTCGTGATCGTGATCGTGCGCTTCCATCTGAACCCGGATATCTGGCTGTCGCCGCTGATCGTGCTCGGCACGCAGTGGTATATCCTGTTCAATGTGATCGCCGGCGCGAGTTCCTACCCGAACGACTACCGCGAGGCGGCCAAGAATTTCCACATCCGCGGCTGGCAATGGTGGCGTCAGGCGATGCTGCCGGGCATCTTCCCGTATTACGTGACCGGCGCGATCACTGCGTCGGGCGGCGCGTGGAATGCAAGTATCGTGGCTGAGTTCGTTCAGTGGGGCGATACGAAGGTGGCGGCGCACGGACTGGGCGCGTACATCGCGCAGACCACCGCGGCGGGCGACTATCCGAAGATCATCGTGGGCATCGCCGTGATGTCCCTGTTCGTCACCCTGTTCAACCGCCTGCTGTGGCGTCCGATGTACGCCTACGCCGAAGCCAAGCTCCGGCTCGATTGAGAAATGAAGGCCTAAGCGATGCAAAATCCGAAAGCTGCTATGACCGCCGCGCCGATCCAGACACCGCCGAAGCCGCCGCGCCTCGGCGAAGAGATCTTGCGCGTCAAGGACGTGTGCCGCGGTTTCAACAAGTCGCAGGGCGAGCTGCTCGTCCTCGACGACGCGAATCTGTCGTTGCGCGAAGGCGAGATCGTCGGTTTGTTGGGCCGTTCGGGCTCGGGCAAGTCGACGCTTTTGCGCATCATCGCCGGTCTGATCGAGCCGACCGATGGCGAAGTCACGTATATGGGCAAGCCGCTCGACGGCCCCGCGAAGGGCGTCGCGATGGTGTTCCAGACTTTCGCGCTGTTCCCGTGGCTGACCGTGCTGCAAAACGTGGAAGCGGGACTCGAAGCGCAAGGTGTCGGCGCGAGCGAGCGGCGCACGCGCGCGCTCGCGGCAATCGACCTGATCGGTCTGGACGGTTTCGAAAACGCCTATCCGCGCGAGCTGTCGGGCGGCATGCGTCAGCGTGTCGGCTTTGCGCGCGCACTGGTGGTCGACCCCACGCTGTTGCTGATGGACGAGCCGTTCTCCGCGCTCGACGTGCTGACCGCCGAAACCTTGCGTACCGACCTGCTCGACCTGTGGACGCAAGGCCGCATGCCGATCAAGGCGGTGCTGATCGTCACGCACAACATCGAGGAAGCGGTGTTCATGTGCGACCGGATCCTGGTGCTGTCGTCGAATCCGGGCCGCGTGATCGCCGAGATCAAGGTGCCGTTCAAGCATCCGCGCAACCGGCTGGACCCGGCGTTCCGGCGCCTCGTCGACGAGATCTACGCGAAGATGACCGCGCGTCAGACCGACGAAAAGACCAAGAAGGGGCTGGAGCTGCACAGCTGGTTGCCGCATGTGTCGACCAACCTGATGGCGGGTCTGATCGAGACGCTGGCCGCGGCGCCGTACCACGGCCGCGCCGACATGCCGGAAATCGCCCGCTCGCTGCATCTGGAGGTGGACGACCTGTTCCCGGTGGCCGAAGTGCTGCAGCATCTGGGGTTCGCCGACGTGCGCGAAGGCGATATTTTCCTGACGCCGCCGGCGCGCGTGTTCTCCGAATTCGGTACTCAGGAGCGCAAGATGATGTTCGCCGAGCATCTGCTGCGGCACGTGCCGCTCGCGGCGCGGATCAAGAAAGTGCTGAACGAGCGGCCGGGACATCGCGCGCCGCGCGTGCGCTTCGAGCAGGAACTGGAGGATTTTCTGTCGGACAGCGCGGCGGAAGAGACGCTCGACGCGGTCATCAACTGGGGCCGCTATGGCGAGATTTTCTCGTATAACGACCAGACCGAAATCTTCAGCCTGGAAGACGTTGAGTCTTAAAGCGTAGCCGGGTGGTTTGGCTAGCCAGGACAGACCGTTCAGGCATCAAGCGGCAGGGCAGACCCTGCCGCTTTTTTATTGCAGATTGCCCCAGCGTGCGACGGCCGGCTCGGCGGAAGCCCACTTCCAGCCTTTGTCCTGCTGGCACGCGCTCGCCGTGAACCAGGCCGTCGGTGCGTTCGGGCCGTCGCCGTCCTGCACGGAGAACACGAATTCCTTGCACAGCGCCAGCGTCGAACCGAACGCGCGCGTCACGCGCACCTGGCCGTGGCCGTTCTCGATGGGCAGCGTGTGCTTGACCGACCACGGGCGCGTCTCGCCGACCGGCATCGCACCCGCCAGCGCGGCGATCAGATCCTGCTGGTCCTTGTGCATGCTGCGCATGTAGCGGCCGACGGCTTCGTCGGTCGCGGCCTGCACGGCAATGCCGACGCCGATCGCGACAGCCGGATTCGAGGTCACGAGTCCCGATGCAATGCCCGCCGCCGCGCCACTCGCTGCGCCGACCGACGAACAGCCGCTCGTCAGCAGGCTCGCGCCGACGCATAGCGCGCCGGCCGCGAGGAGCCGCAGACGGTTGCCGGAAAATCGCACGACACGTGTGCGAGCCGCCGCACGAGAGACGCCAAGCCAAAGCGTCTTCATTGCAGCGCGCCCCAGCGTTCGGTGGCCGGTTCGGCCGACGCCCATTTCCAGTTGTCGCCGTCACGGCAGACCGACGCGACGAAAAACGCGCTGCTCGCCGGGACGTTTTTGGTGGCGGTCTGGTCGACGGAGAAAACGATTTCCTTGCAGTCGAGCGCGCCCGTGCTGATCGCGCGGCTGACGGTGACGCGGCCATGCTCGTCGTCTTCGATCGGGAACGAGTGGGTCACGCTCCACGGCGCGACCGCGCCCACCTCGAGCGGGCCGGCCACTCTGGCGATGCTGTCCTGCGTATTTCTATGGACCACGCGCTCCGAGTACTGCACGCCGGCGCGGGCCGCGGCTACCGCGCCAAGGCCGATGCCGGTGGCGACCGCCGCATTGCTGGTGACTTTCGTCGCGACCGCCGCGCCCGCGATACCGGCGCCGGCCACGGCGCCTTCGGAGTAAAGCGAGCTGCAGCCGCTCAACGCCGACGACACGACTAGCGCGAATGCGACGAGCGCCGTTGCACCGTGACGTCCACATCTGGCCGGTTGTTTTGTCATGTCGGCCCACACCCTGTTTTTTTGCATTTCCCTTTCTCTGCTCTTGCCGATACCGCTCGTTCACGCGTGCAGCGAGCTTGTGAACAAGCGCCGCGTCTTCCCAATACGCTGCCGCATTTTGCAGCATGCGTTTTGTAATTGGCAGCGAAAAAATGCAAGAAATTGCAAAACATGATGCGTCGCAAATCGGTTTCTGTTTGACGGCACGTTGCATTTGCTTGGCAATGCCAGGTAATTCGCGAAGCAATGCGCGAAGCATCTCGTGTGAGCCGATTCTCGCAGCGGAGCGCGCACTGTCGCGATAGCGGGAGGGTGCGATGCGCGCACGCGAAGACCTCGCGTGAGCGTGAAGTAAAACTGACCGTCCGGTTTCGAGTGTGTTGCGCCTACTGTTCCGCTTCTTCTTCCGCGCCTTCGTCGCCGTACGCGCTCAAGCGGTTGTACAGCGTTTTCAGACTCACGCCGAGCGCTTTGGCCGCGCGCCGCTTGTCGCCGCCGCAATACTTGAGGGTGCCCAGAATGATCTGCTTTTGCGCGTCGGCGAGCGGCGTGCCGATCCAGACGCTCATCGCATCGCCTTGCGTGACCGCTTTCTTGACCCGCGACGCGAGATGTGGATGCGGCAGCTCGACGGTCTTCTCCGCGAGAATGAACGCGCGATACACCGCGTTCTTCAGCTCGCGCACATTGCCCGGCCACGACCAGGTGCGCAGGGTTTCGAGCGACCGCTTGCTGAAGCTCTTGCTCGTGCCTTCCTGCTGGTTGAGCTGCGCGAGAAAGTGTTGCGCGAGCAGCTCGCGATCGTTCTCGCGCTCGCGCAGCGGCGGCGCGCGCAACGGAAAAACCGCGAGCCGGTACATCAGATCTTCGCGCAAGCCGTTTTCCTTCACGGCCACCGCGGGATCGCGATTGGTCGCGGCGATCACGCGCACGTTGCCGCTGATCAGCTCGTTGCCGCCGACCCGATAGAAGGTGCCGGTTTCGAGCGCGCGCAGCAGTTTGACCTGGCGCACCGGCGCCATTTCGGTGATTTCGTCGAGAAACAGCGTGCCGCCGTTCGCATGTTCGAAGTAGCCGACGCGGCCCTGGACCGCGCCGGTGAAGCTGCCTTTTTCGTGGCCGAACAGCTCGGCTTCGATCAGTTCGTCGGGAATCGCGCCGCAGTTCACCGCGACGAACGCGGCGTCCTTGCGGCTGCTTTGATCATGAATCGTGCGGGCGATCAGCTCCTTGCCGGTGCCCGATTCTCCGATGATCAGCGCGGTCGCATCAGTGCTGGCGACGCGCTCGATCTGCTCGTACAGATCCAGCATCACGGGCGACGAGCCGTACAGCAGCCCATACGAATTCAGTCCCGCGATGCCGTCTGCGACGCGCTGCTTCGCCTGAGCCGAAGCGGTGCCGCCGGCGGAGACGGTGGGCGAGTCCAGATCGATTGACGCCATATGCGGGGGTCCTGTGCAAATGAGTGTGTTGTTGCGGCGCGCAGGCCTTGGGAGCGATATTGGCTGGTGCGCCAACATCCCACAAATCTCGATTTAACCACTTCGGCGCGGTTTGCGGCAATCGAAGTGACGGGCGGCTAATTGCGCGGGCGCACGATCGGTCGAAAGTGCCGCGCAGGGGCGCTCTGTTGAGTAAATGCGGCGAATTTACCGGGCATGCCGTTTGCGCCACAAGCCCGACACGCATGTGGTTTTCGCGCGGTCAGCGTCGGCGAGTCTAGACTGGAGCGAAAGCCGCACCGAGGGGGCACCCGAACACACGCGAACGCCGAACCTGGATGAGGAGTGAATGATGACTGACACCACGCAACAAATTGCACTGGGCGGCCAGAAGATCGTCGAGGACCTGCGAGTGCTGCTGAGAGACTCGGAAGAAATGCTGAGGCTCGCCGCCAGCGTGCCGGGCGAAGGCGTCGACGCCTTGCGCGACAAGCTGGGCACGCATGTCGAAAGCCTGCAATCGGCACTCGGCGACGCGCAGCAGAACGCGCAGCGGCGTTATCGGGCGGCCACCGCCAGCACGGAGCGCTACGTGCGGCACAACCCGTGGAGTTCGATCGCGATCGCCGCGGGTATAGGCTTTCTGCTGGGCGTCCTGAGCGCGCGCTGAGAGGTAGGCGCGCGATCCGGCATCCCATCCGCTTCACGACGATAAGGAGTTCACGATGGCACGACCAATTGGCATCTTCGGTGTCTTGATGGCACTCGGCGGCTTTCTGGCGGTCCGTTACGTGCAGAACAAGCGCGCGACCCAGCTTCCAACGGCGCGCGAATTGAGCCGCTGGGAAGGCGAGGGCGGCGCCGTGGCAACCCCCGCCGCGCCGGCCGGCGCGCTTGGCGCGGGCGGCGCAAGCCCGGGCGCGCAGGGGACCAACGGCTCTGCACACTCGAATGGCGATGGGCGCGCGTGGCCGTTTCCGCGTAGCTGAAGCACGGCCGGGGGCGCGCCGCTGATGCAGCGCGTTGGCGGGCACCGGTTGGCCTCGATTGTTAATTTTGTGTTTGGATGGCCGTATAATAGGTAAATGCACAACAATGGCGCGGTAATGGCCGGTGATTAACCGGGCATTGTTGCAATATTGTATGAAGTGACCGGCGGATCGCGTTTGCGAGCAGTGAGATGCGCTTCCATAACCGGGCGCGCCGCAGCACCGCACGATGCCGCCGGTTTCGCTTTTCCGCATGCGCGTTCGCATGTTTCCCCACCACGCTTGCAGGCTTTCGAGACGCGATGCCACATGTACTGATAGTCGATGACGATGCCGGTACCCGCGAGGCGCTTTCCGCCATCATCGGGGAAGACGGCCTGACCACCGCCACCGCGGGCGATTTGCGCGAAGCGCGTATTCAACTGGTCCGGCAGATGCCGGATGTCGTCTTTACCGACCTGAAGCTGCCCGATGGCAGCGGGGTCGACCTGTTCGAAGATCTCGATCCCCGCTCGGGCGTGGAAGTGATCGTGATTACCGGCCACGCGACGGTGGAATCGGCGGTCAACGCGCTGAAAATGGGCGCCACCGACTATCTCGTGAAGCCGATCAACATGCAGCGCGTGAAGGCGATCCTGTCGCGCCTGCCGCGCGCCGGTGACCTCAAGGCGGAAATCGGCACGCTGCGTGGCGAGTTGCGCCGCATGGGCCGCTTCGGCCTGATGCTCGGCAATTCGCCCGCGATGCAGGAGGTCTATGACCAGATCGGCCGGGTCGCGCCGACGGCGGCCTCGGTGATGCTGGTCGGCGAGTCGGGCACCGGCAAGGAAGTCGCCGCGCAGACGCTGCACCAACTGAGCTTGCGCCGCAAGCACGCGTTCCTCGCGGTCAATTGCGGGGCGATCTCGCCGAATCTGATCGAATCGGAAATGTTCGGCCACGAGCGCGGCTCGTTTACCGGCGCGGACCGTCAGCACAAGGGCTATTTCGAACGGGCGAACGGCGGCACGCTGTTCCTCGACGAAATCACCGAAATGCCGATCGAGTTGCAGGTGAAACTGCTGCGCGTGCTGGAAACCGGCATGTTCATGCGGGTCGGCACGACCAAGGAAATCGAGACCGACGTGCGCCTGATCGCGGCCACCAACCGCGACCCCGAGCAGGCGGTGCTGGAAGGCAAGCTGCGGCTCGACCTGTACCATCGGCTGAACGTGTTCCCGATCAGCCTGCCGCCGCTGCGCGACCGCGGCAAGGACGTGGAGCTGCTTGCGCAGGCGTTCCTCGACGAACTCAACGAGCGCCACAGCACGAAGAAGCATTTCCCGGGCGCCGTGAAGGAAATGCTGATGTCGTATCCGTGGCCGGGCAATGTGCGCGAACTGAAGAACTACGTGCAGCGCGCGCACATCATGTCCGGTACGGATTCCGACAGCACCGCGACGGTGCCGTTGCAGATCACGCTGTCGAAGCCCGCCGCCGGCACGGCCATCACCATTCCGTTCGGCACGTCGCTCGCCGAAGCAGACCGTCAATTGATTCTGGCCACGCTCGAGCAATGCGGCGGTGTGAAGACCCGCGCCGCCGAGATTCTCGGCATTAGTTTGAAGACGTTGTACAACCGCCTGGTGGAGTACGGCAACGACGCGCGTGAAGAGAGCGACGCCGCCGACGAATCGCGCGCGCTGGGCGACGCCGGCGTTTGACGCCGCGCGCGAGCAAAGGGGGCGCGGTGTAACGCGCAACGGCACAAGCCTTGCTGCTATCCGCCGGAACGCATACGAGGATAACCGACATGCCGCGATACGCCGCCGCTTCCGATCTTCCGCCACCGCGGCACGCTCACCGTCCCGAGCCGATCGAGCCGCCTTCGCCTCCGCCGAACCCTGCGGAGCCCGACACCATCCCCAGTCCAGCTCCGCAGCCAATCGAACCGGTGGAGCCGGTGGCGCCGCCGATCGGCGATCCGCCGCCCCAGCCCACCCAAACACCGCAAGCGGGGGAGCGCGCGCAGCGGCGAATGCAACTCTGACCTCCGCTGTGCGCCGCACCGCGGTCCGGTGCAGCGAATTGATGTATTTGTTACAAAGCCGGCGCATCTTTTACCGGCAATTTACCTTCACGAACCCTAGACTGTAGGGATGCCGCCGGTTGGCGGCGGGCTTCCTCCGGAGGCATCGATCATGAGACATCCCGCATTGCGACGTTCCGCGCGCCATTCGAAGCGCGATGCCCGGCCGGGCAGCAGCAAGGCCGAACCGGCGGCCTCGCCGGACCCGGCGGCGCAAAATCGCGTAGCCCCCGATGCGCCGCCCGATGGCGAGCACAACCAGGGCGGCGTGCGCCAGGAAGGGCTGGAATACCAGCGCGATCTGGGTTCGGAACAGGATGCCTGAGTTCGTTCGAACCCCATTCGAGCAATTTGACGGCCGTAGCATCTATTCCGGTTTTGTCGCATGAGGCAGTAGAAAGTCCTTCGCGATGCGAGTTCATCGCGGGTTTTTACTCGCCTGTCACATTTACATACATTTTTATTTCCAGCATCTCAAAAAACGGCACGCGACTTGCGTGCACCTTTTCGGCACATATCCGGATGCAACGAAACAACTGAACTAGGTGGAGACCCAATGAGCAGACTGATCGTGGTATCGAACCGTGTCGCACCAATCCAGGAAGGGCGTCCCGCAGCGGGCGGCCTCGCGATCGGCGTGCTGGACGCGCTGAAGGAAACCGGCGGCGTCTGGTTCGGCTGGAACGGCGAGACGGTGAGCGAGCCGTCCGCGCCGGTCATCGAGAAGCAGGGCAACGTGACCTACGCGACGGTGGGCCTCACCAAGCGCGACTATGACCAGTATTACCGCGGCTTTTCCAACGCGACGCTATGGCCGACGTTCCACTATCGCAACGATCTCTCGCGCTACGACCGGCAGGAATACGCGGGCTATCAGCGTGTCAATGCGACGCTCGCCAAGCAGCTGAAGGAACTGCTCAAACCCGACGACATCATCTGGGTGCATGACTACCACCTGCTGCCGTTTGCGCGCTGCCTGCGCGAGCTTGGCGTGAAGAATCCGATCGGCTTTTTCCTGCATATTCCGTTTCCGGTGCCGGAAGTGCTGCGCACGATTCCGCCGCACGACGAACTGGTCAAGGCGATGTGCAGCTACGACGTGATCGGTTTTCAGACCGAGGCCGATCGCCAGTCGTTCGTCGACTATGTCGAACGCGGCCAGCATGGCACGTCGAGCGAAGACGGTATGGTGCATGCGTTCAACCGCTTCCTCAAAGTCGGCGCATATCCGATCGGCATCTATCCGGACGCGATCGCCAAAGCCGCCGAGCAGTTCACCGACCGCAAGCCGGTGCGCAGCCTGCGTGACGGAATGCGCGGGCGCAAGCTGATCATGAGCGTCGACCGGCTCGACTATTCGAAGGGGCTGGTGGAGCGCTTCCAGGCATTCGAGCGTTTGCTGCTGAATGCGCCGGGATGGCACGGACGCGTCTCGCTAGTGCAGATCGCGCCACCGACGCGCGCGGACGTTCAGACTTATCAACGGATTCGTCAGACGCTGGAGGGCGAGGCGGGCCGCATCAACGGCCGGTTCGCGCAGCTCGACTGGACACCGATTCAGTACCTGAACCGCAAGTACGAACGCAATCTGCTGATGGCGCTGTTCCGTCAATCGCAGGTTGGCTACGTGACGCCGCTGCGCGACGGCATGAATCTCGTCGCGAAGGAGTATGTGGCGTCGCAGGATCCGGCCGATCCAGGCGTGCTGGTGCTGTCGCAGTTCGCCGGCGCCGCCGAGCAATTGCCGGGCGCGCTGGTCGTCAATCCGTTCGATCTGTCGCAGATGGCCGAAGCGCTGGAGCGTGCACTGTCGATGCCGCTCGCCGAGCGCCAGGCGCGCCATGCCGACATGATGGCGCCGATGCGCGAGAACAATCTGTCAGTGTGGCGCGATACCTTCCTCGCCGATCTGCGCAATGTCGCGACGGCATCTTCGGTGACGGCCAAAGCGGTAAAGCTCGCTGACGTGACGGCGTCATCGTCGTCGTAGCCGGTCAGCGCCTGTTGCCAGGTGGCGAGAGGCGCGCTTGCTGTCACGTCTGCGCAGCGTCGAGTAGATAATGAAGCACGAAGGGCGCGGATCGCATCATGCGATGCGCGCCCTTCGTGTCTTTGCGTGGCGGGGTGCCTCAGGCCGCTTGCGTGGTCACTCGCTGCATCACCCGCATCGTGCTGATCACCGCCGCGACCGCCGAAAATCCCGCGGCGACATATAGCGCAACGGTCGGCCCATTCTGCGGCGCAACGCCGAAGATCAGCGCGACCAGCGCCGCACCGAGCGTCTGCCCGGTCAGGCGCGCGGTGCCGAGCATGCCGCTCGCGCCTCCGCTGCGCTCGCGCGGCGCGGCGGACAGCATGGTGCGGTTGTTCGGCGACTGGAAGATGCCGAAGCCCACGCCGCACAAGGCCATGCGCCACGCGATCTGCATGGGTTCAGGATGCGCGCCGAGCGTGGCGAGCAGCAGCAGGCCGACCGTCAGCGCGGCGAGTCCGGCGCCGCCCAGCCATCCCGCCGATACCTTGTCCGACAGCACGCCCGAAAGCGGCGCCGCGATGATGATGACCGCGGGCCACGGTGTCATCAGCAGACCGGTTTCGACTTGCGACAGGCCTAGGGTTTCCTGCAGCAGAAACGGCAGCGACACGAAGGCCAGCATCTGCGCGCAGAACGAGCAGATCGACGTGCCGACCGACAGCGCGAACACCGGGATCCTCAGCAAATCGATCGGCAGCAGCGGCGCGGGCTGCGTCAACTGGCGGCGCACGAAGAAGTAACCGATCACCAGCGCGCCGATCGCTTCGAGCGCGATATAGCCGAACCGCTCGCCGTGTCCGAGGCCGTCGACCGCGAAAATCAGCAGGCCGAACACGAATGCGTTCATCACCGCGCTCAGGTAGTCGTACGGCGACTCGTGGCCGGGGTTCATCGGCAGCGCCTTGAAGCCGCCGATGATCGCCGCGATGCCGATCGGCACATTGATCGCGAACAGCCACGGCCACGACGCGACCGCGAGCACGCCGGAGGCTACCGTGGGACCGACCGCCGACGACACCGCGACCACCATCGCATTGATCGCGACACCGCGCCCGAGTTGGGTGGGCGGATAGATCATGCGCACCAGCGCGGTATTCACGCTCATGATGCCCGCCGCGCCGAAGCCCTGGATCACGCGAGCCAGCGCGAGCGTCGGCAGCGACGTGGCCAGCGCGCAGCCGAACGAAGCCACCGTGAACAGAATCAGCCCGCTCAGATAGATGCGCCGGTAGCCGATGCGGTCGCCGAGCGAGGCGAGCGGCAGCAGCGAAATGGTGATCGCGAGCTGATACGCGTTGACGACCCAGATCGAGCCGGCCGCGCTCGCGCGCAGGTTGCGCGCGATGGTCGGCAAGGCCACGTTGGCGATCGCGCTGTCGAGCACCGCGAGCGTGAGCGCGAGCGCGATGACCAGCATCGCCCAGTAGCGCTGCGGAATCGGCAGGCCTTGTTCGGCCGCGTGCGCGGGGGCGTCGGGGGGAACCGCTCCGGCTGTTTCGGCCGGCTTGGGGTTGTCGTTGCGCGAGGGTTTGACGTGCATCGCTTGTTTGATTTGTAGGGGGACGGCGCGACGCTCGGGTGATGAGATGGCTCACGCGCGCTGCAAGCCGTAGTCGAAAGACTGCGTTGGGCGCTCTCGAACCGCCAACCGGCGAACCGGACCGGCGAAGCCGCCGGCGCCGGACCGCGCGCCGGCAGCGCTGCCGATCGTCTATTTGAGTTCGTATAGTCCCGTGTGGGTCGTCGAGTCGATCTCGTTCAGATGCGTCATGAAGCGCGCGACCGCGTTGGTGGTGTCCGCGTTGATGGGCAGATGCGGCACCTTCAGCGCATGCAGCCGGAAGATGTAGCGATGCGTGCGGTCGCCGCGCGGCGGCGCGGCGCCGCCGAAGCCGACCGTGCCGTAGTCGTTGCGCACCTGCAGCGCGCCTTGCGGCAGCAGCGAGCCGTCCGCCTTGCCGGCGTTGCGCGGCAGCGAGCGGGCGTCGGCCGGGATGTTCACCACCACCCAATGCCAGAAGCCGCTGCCGGTCGGCGCGTCGGGATCGTGCACGGTGAGCGCGAAGCTTTGAGTGTCGGACGGCGGCGCGTCCCACTGCAACGCGGGCGAGATGTTTTCGCCGTCCACGCCGAACGCCTTGTCGTTATATTCGTGAGCTTTCGGCATGAAGCCGTTGGTGGGAAAGTCGTCGGACCAGAGACGGAAATCAGCCATGATGTGCCTCCCTTGTTGATTGGTTCTGGGATCGTCGCAGCGGGTGATTTCGCTGCGGACCATGCGGCCTGCGCGGGCGTGACCGCACGCAAAGAGACTCCGGGTTAGCTCGTCGAGTGTATCACCAGCGGCTGTCGGATTCGTTCGCGCCGGGCAACGCTACCAGCGCCTTTCAGCCGCGTTCCTCGAAGCTCGGCGCGTCGCTCTTCAACCACTCGACAAGCCGCTCCAACACGCCGCCGATGTCGCGATTGGCGCCGCGCAATGCGCATTCCCATACCACGGCCACGCGCCATCCGCCGGCGAGCAGCGCGTCGCGAACCTTGTCGTCATTGCTGCGATTGCGGCCGATCTTCTCGCGCCAGAACTCGGGCCGGGTTTGTGGCCATTTGAAGAGATGGCAGTCATGGCCGTGCCAGAAGCAGCCGTGCACCAGCACCACCGCGCGATAACGCGGCAACACGATGTCGGGGCGCCCCGGCAGATCGCGCGCGTCCAGACGGAAGCGAAAGCCCTGCCGATGCAGCAGGCTGCGGATCAGGATCTCCGGCTTGGTATTGCGGCCCCGGATGCCGGACATCATCCGGCTGCGCGTCGCGCTATCGACGATATCGACCATGTGTCAGTGCCGCAATGCGCGGTGGCCGCGACGCCGGGCGGCCATCGCGCGGCGCCGCTCACGCGTACAGGGAAACGGCCTGCTTCGAACCATGGTGGTTGTCCTCGGCGAGCAAAGTCTGCACATGCGGCAGCATGATGCGCGCCACTTCGCGCATCACCGGCATGACGACGCTATTGCCGAATTGCCGGTAGGCCTGGGTATCGCTGACCGGAATCCTGAAGGTGTCGGGAAAGCCCATCAGCCGCGCGCATTCGCGCGGCGTGAGGCGGCGCGGGCGCAGCGCCTCGCCCTGATAGACCAGAATCTCGGAGCCGTCCTTGTGATAACGCGCCGACAGCGTGCGCGTGACGCTATCCGGATATGCCATGCCAAAGCCGAAGCCGTTGCCCGCCGCGCGGTGTTTCGCCGCGTAGTTTTGCAGATAGGCCCACAGCTTCGGTGTGAGCGTGTACTTCGGCTGCACGCGTTGGGCGGTGTGGTCGAAGAAGCGGTCGTGGTCCCACGGCAGCACCGGTTCGCTGCCGTCCGTGCGATGCAGGATCGTGCCGAGCCGCGGGCCCTGTTCGGGCAGCCGCAGGTCGTCCCAAGAGAACGCCGTCTTGCCGCGAAAGCCGACGATGATGATGCGCTCCCGATGCTGCGGCGTGAAATGCTGGCCATCGACAACGCGGTAATGCACCTCGTAGCCGAGTTCGTCGCGCAAGGTTTGCAGGATCACGTCGAACGTGCGGCCCTTGTCGTGCGACAGCAGATTTTTCACGTTCTCCAGCAGGAACGCGGCGGGGCGCTTGGCCGCGATGATCCGCGCGACGTCGAAAAAGAGCGTGCCTTGCGTCGCGCATTCGAAACCGTGCGGCCGCCCCAGCGCGTTCTTCTTGCTGACGCCGGCGATCGAAAACGGCTGGCACGGGAAGCCGCCCAGCAGCACGTCGTGATTCGGCACGTCTTCGGCGGGGAAGGAGACGATGTCGCCGATCATCGTGTGCGCGTCGCCGCCGGGATAGTTTTCGCGATACGTCTTGATGGAGAAATCGTTCCACTCGCTCGTGAACACGCAATCGCCGCCGTACGCTTCGAAGCCCATCCGGATTCCGCCGATTCCGGCGAACAGATCGGTGAAGCGAAACTGCGCGTCGGCCGCGGCGCCGCCCGTCGCCCGCGCGCCTTGCTGCAGCAGATCGCGCAAGGCCGGCTCCAGCATGGCCGGACAGGGTGTTTCGCCTTTTTCCCAGCGGCGCACCGTCTTGATGTCCTTGCCGACATGCGCGGCGATTTCGCGTTGAGTGAAGCGGGCGCGCGCCTGCCGGAGCAGGTTGAGCGATGCGGCGAGTGTCACAGGCGTCCTTGCTGGGAATTTTTGCGGACATTATGACCTAAGGTCGTCCCGTATTTCCTGTTTTTCACCGCGCACGGGCGGAATATTTCCCGCCGCATCGGGCATTTCGGCAGGTAAATCTGTTTGTCACAGCGGAATGTGAGACTGTCGGCGTGACGCGAATTCTCCGCGTTGCGACGTGTGTTTGAGGCCGCGATGTCATTCGCGGCTTTTTTTGACCGATGCAATGGCAGCCGGTCAGCCCGGCGCGCAAATGCCCGGCGAGCGTCAGCCGGCGCGGGAAGGGTACGGCGACGCGAGCGCGGTGGCGCTCGGCGCCGGCTCGTCCAATGCGGGTTGCGCCGCGATCTCGAACTGGTGGAGCTGCAGCAGGAGGCTGTCGACTGTGCAGAGCTGCGCGTTGGAAAGATGGCCGCTGTCGAGCAACTGGTGCAGCCGCTTGCGCCAATATCCGGGCGGCAAAATCGGCCCGGCAAGGTCGCCGCGTAAAGATATCCCCATCACACGCGCAATATGCGCGATGTCGCGATCGTGCAGCGTGGCTTGAGATGATCCGGAAAGCATAGTGGGTGTGCGGTCCATGGCTCCTCCATGGGACCGTTTACGGCACCGTTTCGTCAGACTTTAGGTGTTTTATTAATTTTTTTTCGACGGCTGCGGTTGCCAATCGGGCCGCCGACGACCTCGGGCATACCCGTTGCTGAATACGGATACTGGCGTAATGTCGCGCCGGCATTCCGAAAAGTGGAGCCGAACATGAACAAGGACCAGGTGAAGGGTGTGGGCGAACAGGTCAAGGGCAAGATCAACGAGGCCGTTGGCAAGGCTACCAATAACCCGGCGAGAGAAGCGAAGGGCGACCTGCAGCAAGGCGCGGGCAAGGTGCAGAAGGCCTATGGCGATGCCAAGGAAGACGCCAAGGACAATGCCAAGCGCAACATGCCGTAAGGGCGGTCGCGATTGCTGCTGCCGGCGTGTTGGTTGCCCGGTGGCGGAAGGAGGCGCTTCGGCGCCTCTTTCTGTTTGGCATTTTCGTTTTCCGGTTGTCTTTCCGCTTTCTGTGGGCGGGTGGCGGATGCATGAGGACACTACTGTCGCTTGCGGTGCCTAGCGGTGGATGCCTGGCGGTTTTCGCCTGGGAGTAACCCGCGATCGGCGTTGTAAGGCATTCCGTGTGTCGGGTGTCGCCTTTAGACTTGGCGCATCCCACACGGAGGTAGCGCCAATGACACCCGAAAAGATACTTTCGATGTTCGAACGGCAGTACCTGGAAGGCAAAACACCCGCCGACCTCGAACCCACCTGCGCGAGTTTTGCCACCTGGCTCGCGACCGCGTGGGAATTGCTCGACGGTGAGCAGAAGACGTTGCTGTTGACGGTCGGCGCGGCATTGTGGCGTGAAGGGTATAACTTGCGCGCCGGCACGGCGACCAAGGATCTGTGGTGAGCGTTTTTGGCCGGGTGCGATTTGCGGCCGAGCGAGGCGGGATTTTCGGCCGTGTGGGCGAGGGGTGTAGCTGAGCCGCCTGGGTTAGGCGCCGGATTCAGGCGCCGGATTGGGTGAACTGCTGAGTCGTCCAATCGCGTCAATGGGCTGCCTTTGTGAGGCCCGTTCATCGGCCTCGACGGAAGGCGGCGGCGAAGCACAACCTGCTCGCGTGCGCGCCTCGCGCCCGCTGACGCGGCCTCGCACGCGCGAACGCGAGTCGGTTTATATTGGGCGGTCCCGCGTTCGGCTCTGCGAGTCCGGTCGTCCCACGACGACGTTTGCCTCGCGCCCGTTCCGCGTTCCAACTCGCACGACTCACGCACAAGGGTGACACCGTTCCATGACCGATTTATCCGCTTTTCCGATCACCAGGAAATGGCCCGCCGAGCATCCTGACCGGATCCAGCTCTATTCGCTGCCGACACCCAATGGCGTGAAAATTTCGATCATGCTCGAAGAGACCGGTCTGCCGTATGAACCGCATCTCGTGCGCTTCGACAGCGACGATCAGATGACGGCGGAGTTCCGGTCGCTCAATCCGAACAACAAGATCCCGGCGATCCTCGATCCGCATGGCCCGGAGGGCAAACCGCTGCCGCTGTTCGAGTCCGGCGCGATTCTGATTTACCTCGCGGACAAGAGCGGCCAGTTCATTCCGCACGACGCCGCGGGCCGTTATGAAGCGATCCAGTGGGTGATGTTCCAGATGGGCGGCATCGGCCCGATGTTCGGCCAGGTGGGCTTCTTCCATAAGTTCGCCGGCAAGGAATACGAAGACAAGCGTCCGCGCGACCGCTACGTCGCCGAAGCGAGGCGGCTGCTAGGTGTGTTGGAACAGCAGCTCGAAGGGCGTGACTGGATTCTCGGCGACTCGTATTCGATTGCGGATATCGCCACTTTTCCGTGGGTGCGCAACCTAACCGGCTTCTATGAAGCGGGTGAACTCGTCGGCATTCAGAACTTTCCGAATGTGACGCGCGCGCTGGCTGCATTCGTTGCGCGTCCGGCGGTGGAGAGGGGGCTGAATATTCCGAAGCGGCCGTCTTGATGATGTCCTGACGGGGTGGCGTGGCCGGATGAGGTGACTTGGTAGGGCCGGTCGCGCTGCTTGCAAGTTGCTCAAGGAAGCTGAGGCGTTCTTGCCTGAACTGCGCTGACCTGTTGCGAGTCTTGCATTCGCGGCGCGGTCTACGTGTGCGGACCGGTTTTTGGTGAGATTTTTGGGTTGCGCCGATCGCGACACGGCATGGCGCAAGGCTTAGATGCGTCAGCGCACGTTGAGAGGGTGGTGGGTTGGTCCCCCTGACAGGAATCGAACCTGTATCTAGCGCTTAGGAGGCACTTGTTCTATCCATTGAACTACAGGGAGAGGACCGAACCGGACTATTCGCGGCAACCCTGCAACCGGACGAGGTCCGCGCAGATTGGGCGAGCCCAAATTCGCCAGCGAGCGCAGAGTATATCAAACACGCCCGCCCGCGAGGAGGGCGGCGAGGCCGTTCTACCGGGCAAACGGCCCGGCGGCATTGCCACTCCCATTCCAATCAACCCACCTCAAAACTCCACAACCGTAAACTCGGCCTTGCCGACATCGCACAACGGGCAGCGCCAGTCTTCCGGAATCGCGGCGAAGCGCGTGCCCGGCGCGATGCCTTCTTCGGGCAGGCCTTCTTCCTCGTTGTAGATCCAGCCGCAAATCAGGCAGACCCAGCTCTTGTACTCTGTCACTTCAATTACTTCGTTCACGACGCACTCTTCTATAATTCAATGCAATGTTCCGCTCAATCTGCCCCTTTTTTAGGCAGCGCGGCAACCTGCAATATTACCGGAGTTTGTCAATCCGCCCTTGAGCGACCGTTGCGGCGCCGCCGCAACGGGTCTGGAACCCTCCGGCACCCACTGGACGGACCACGTCGCATACAGGATGTATGCTGTGATCCGCAGCTAAGTGAATAGACAGGCGCGCATCGCATCCGGCATGAAATGCGACGATCGGTCTCAGTCGACCGCAACAGGCGCGTCGCGCTTGCCATCACCGGCAGATCCCGCGTCTGGCTCCCGTTTCCTGAAAGGAGAACAACGATGTTCAACCACAAGTGGCTGGCTGGTGCCGCATTGGCCGGATTGCTCGCCGTATCGGGCGTGGCACAGGCCGCGAGCGTGTCCTTCGTGCAGCCGGCGGATGGCGCGAGCGTCAGCAATCCGGTGCACGTCGTGTTCGGCGTGGAGGGCATGAAGATCGCTCCGGCGGGCACGATGACGGAAGGCACGGGCCATCATCATCTGCTGATCGACGGCAAGCCGCTGCCCAAGGGCGAGGTGATTCCCGCCAACGACAAGTCGCTGCACTTCGGCAAGGGCCAGACCGCGACCGATCTAACCCTGCCGCCGGGCGACCATACGTTGACGCTGCAATTCGGCGACGGCGCGCATCGGTCGTACGGTCCGGAAATGAGCAAGACCATCACGGTGCACGTGAAGTAAGCTGCCTCGCTGCCCTGGATCACCAACCGGGCGCGCGCGGCGACAGCCAGCCGTCCGTTAGGCCAGTCGGCGTCCCGGGCGGCTGGCGCGAGGTTCGCCCTCAGTCCGCCGCCGAGCCCGCCGCCGACGTTCACCACTGCCGCGTGCGTGCCGCACAAGCCGACCATTCGGCCTATCTCTTCCGGCAGACAGGCACCCGGCCGCGCGCCCGGTACAATGGGCAGTTCCGACTCATCGCTGTCTTCTCCAATTCTCCATGTCGCTCTACACCATTACCGGCGCCCAACTGGCGTTCGGTCACGTCGCGTTGCTCGATCACGCGGATTTCTCTCTCGAAGCGGGCGAACGCGTTGGGCTGATCGGACGCAATGGCGCGGGCAAGTCGTCGCTGCTGAAGATCGTCGCCGACCTCACGAAGCCCGACGACGGCCTCATCTCGCGTCAGCAGAATCTGAGCACGGTCTACGTGCCGCAGGAGCCCGAGTTCGACACTGACGACACGGTGTTCGATGCGGTCGCCGCCGGCCTCACGCACGCGCGCGCGCTGCTGGACGAATACGACGCGGTCGCCAACCAGCTCGCCGATGAGCCCGAAGGCGCGCAGCACGACGCGCTGATGGCGCGCATGAACACGCTGCAATCGTCGCTGGACACGTCGGACGCGTGGAACTGGAGCACCCGCGTGGCCACCACGCTGCAGCAGATCGGCCTGAACGGCGAGGCGCGGGTCGGCTCGCTGTCGGGCGGCATGCAAAAACGCGTCGCGCTGGCGCGCGCGCTGGTCGTGCAGCCGGACGTGCTGCTGCTCGACGAGCCGACCAACCACCTCGACTTCGACGGCATCCGCTGGCTCGAAGAACTGCTCGTCTCGCTGCGCGCGGGCCTGCTGTTCATCACCCACGACCGCGCGTTCCTCGACCGCGTCGCGACGCGCATCGTCGAACTGGATCGCGCGCGTCTGCTGTCGTATCCGGGCAATTTCTCCGCGTACCAGACGCGCAAGGCGCAGCAACTGGAAATTGAACGCGTCGAAAACGACAAGGCCGACAAGCTGCTCGCGCAGGAAGAAGTGTGGATCCGCAAGGGCGTCGAAGCGCGCCGCACCCGCAGCGTCGGCCGGATCGCGCGGCTCGTGCAGATGCGCAACGAGCGCGCCGAGCGCCGCAACGTGCAGGGCAACGTCAAGCTCGACGTCGGCCAGGGCGAGAAGTCCGGCAAGATCGTCGCGGAGCTGACCGACGTGACCAAGCGCTACGGCTCGCGCACGGTGGTCGACAGCTTCACGGCCACGGTCATGCGCGGCGACAAGATCGGCTTCGTCGGTCCTAACGGCGCCGGCAAGACCACGCTGCTCAAGATGATCCTCGGCGAACTCGCGCCGGACGAGGGCACGGTGCGCGTCGGCACCAATCTGCAGGTCGCGTATTTCGATCAGATGCGCGCGCAGCTCGATCTGGAAAAGAGCCTTGCCGACACCATCAGCCCGGGCAGCGAGTGGGTCGAAGTCAACGGCCAGAAGAAGCACGTGATGAGCTACCTCGGCGACTTCCTGTTCGCGCCGGAGCGTGCGCGTTCGCCGGTCAAGTCGCTGTCGGGCGGCGAGCGCAACCGCCTGCTGCTCGCGCGTCTGTTCGCGCGTCCGGCCAACGTGCTGGTGCTCGACGAACCGACCAACGACCTCGACATTCCCACGCTCGAACTGCTCGAAGAACTGCTGACCGAATACGACGGCACGGTGCTGCTGGTCAGCCACGACCGCGCGTTTCTCGACAACGTCGCGACCTCGGTGATCGCGTCGGAGGGCGAGGGCAAGTGGCGCGAGTACGTCGGCGGCTTTACGGATTGGCAGATCCAGCGCGACCGCTCGCAGCAGTTCGCGCTGGACGCGCAGAAAGCGGCCGGCAAGGAAGCGGCCAAAGACGCGGCGCTGGCCAAAGACAATTCCGCGGCCCGCAACCCACAGCAACGCGCGGCCAAGCTGTCGTTCAAGGAGCAGCGCGAACTGGATGCGCTGCCGAAGGCGATTGCCGAGCTCGAAGCCGAGCAGAAAGCCATCGGCGCGCAACTCGAAGACGGTTCGGTGTTCGCGAAAGACCCGCGCGAAGGTACCCGTCTAACCGAGCGCTACGCCGAGATCGAAGAAGAGCTGCTGATCGCGCTCGAGCGTTGGGACGAGCTGGAAAACCGGCGCAAGTGAAGCGCGGCGCGGGCTCGGCGCGCCGCGACAGCAAGCTGAATCACAGGTACAAAAGCCATGCGGAGCATCGGGCAGCATAGCGGCGCGGCAGGTAACGAGTCGTGTCGCGCCGGCCGCCGCCCGTCCGTGCATAGCGCCCGCCGAACCTTATCCAGACGGCCAATCCCCCGAATGGTCAATTGCCGCCGTTATCGAAATCAGTAAAATACCCCGCGAACAGGCTTCCCCCCGCGTTCGCAACGGCCTTGTGGTGGCAGTGAGCGCCGTCGGGCGCGCCAACGGGAAGCCGCGCGACAAAACAGCTTGCCCGCACTGCGGGCACTCCACCTAACCCCGTTGTTTCGTTTCGCTTTTTTTGAAAACTCAACGCATTGTCCACGGACCTGTCCACAGGACCTGTGGACAACGATGAACCGACGCACCCGAGTCAACCATGTCTACGAAAAAGCCAAACGCCGCGTATAGCGAAGCGTCGATCAAGGTGTTGAAGGGCCTGGAGCCGGTCAAGCAACGGCCCGGGATGTACACCCGCACCGAGAATCCGCTGCACATCATTCAGGAAGTCATCGACAACGCGTCGGACGAAGCCCTCGGCGGCTACGGCCGGCAAATCACGGTCACGCTGCACGCGGACCATTCGGTTTCGGTCGAAGACGACGGCCGCGGCATTCCGTTCGGCCTGCATCCGGAAGAGGGCGTGCCGGTCGTCGAGATCGTGTTCACGCGCCTGCACGCGGGCGGCAAGTTCGACAAGGCCGCCGGCGGCGCATACACGTTCTCGGGCGGCTTGCACGGTGTCGGCGTGTCGGTCACCAACGCGCTGTCCACGCGCCTCGACGTCACCGTGTGGCGCGACGGCAAGGTCGCCGAACTGAGCTTCGCCCACGGCGACGTCGCGAAGCAGCTCGAAGTGCGGGCCGCCGCGAAGGGCGACAAGAAATCCGGCACGCGCGTCACCGCGTGGGCCGACCCGAAATACTTCGACTCGCCGAACCTGCCGCTCGGCGAACTGCAACGTCTGCTGCGCTCGAAGGCGGTGCTGCTGCCGGGCGTCGAAGTCACGCTGATCAACGAGAAAACCGGCGAGCAGCAAAGCTGGAAATACGAGGACGGCCTGCGCGGCTATCTGCTCGAAGGGATGAACGGCAGCGACCTGCTGATCCCGCTGTTCGAGGGGGAGCGTTACGTCGAAAACTCCCGCGCGAGCGAAGAGACGTTTGCCGAAGGTGAGGGCGCCGCCTGGGTGGTCGCGTGGAGCGAGGAAGGCACGCTGATGCGCGAGTCGTATGTGAACCTGATTCCGACGCCCGCGGGCGGCACGCACGAGTCGGGTTTGCGCGACGGTCTGTATCAGGCGGTCAAGAGCTTCGTCGAGTTGCACAACCTCCAGCCGAAGGGCGTGAAGCTGCTCGCGGAAGACGTGTTCGCGCGCGTGTCGTTCGTGCTGTCGGCGAAGGTGCTCGATCCGCAATTCCAAGGGCAGATCAAGGAGCGGTTGAATAGCCGCGACGCGGTCAAGCTGGTGTCGTCGTTCGCGCGGCCGGCGCTCGAGCTGTGGCTCAATCAGCACGTCGAGCACGGCAAGAAACTCGCGGACCTGGTCATCAAGCAGGCGCAGGCGCGCACGCGCGCCGGGCAGAAGGTCGAGAAACGCAAGAGCTCCGGCGTCGCCGTCCTGCCGGGCAAGCTGACCGATTGCGAGTCGACGGAAATCGGCCGCAACGAACTGTTCCTCGTCGAGGGCGACTCGGCGGGCGGCTCCGCGAAGATGGGCCGCGATAAGGAATACCAGGCGATCCTGCCGCTGCGCGGCAAGGTGCTGAACACGTGGGAAACCGAGCGCGACCGCCTGTTCGCGAACAACGAGGTGCACGACATCTCGGTGGCGATCGGCGTCGATCCGCACAGCCCGGACGACAAGGTCGACCTGTCGAATCTGCGTTACGGCAAGATCTGCATTCTGTCGGACGCGGACGTCGATGGTTCGCACATCCAGGTGTTGCTGCTCACGCTGTTCTTCAAACATTTTCCGCAACTGATCGAGCGCGGCCATGTGTGCGTCGCGCGTCCGCCGCTCTTTCGCGTCGACGCGCCCGCGCGCGGCAAGAAGCCGGCGCAGAAGCTGTACGCGCTCGACGAAGGCGAACTCGAAGCGATTCTCGACAAGCTGAGCAAGGACGGCGTGCGCGACACGCAATGGTCGATCAGCCGCTTCAAGGGCCTCGGCGAAATGAGCGCGGAGCAACTGTGGGACACCACGATGAACCCCGACACGCGGCGCTTGCAGCCGGTCGCGCTGGGCGAGCTCGACTACGACGCCACGGTCGCGCGCATGACGATGCTGATGGGCAAGGGTGAAGCGGCGTCGCGGCGCAGCTGGCTGGAAGAAAAGGGCAACGAGGTGGAAGCGGACATCTGAGCGCGCCATCGCGCTCTGCCTCCGCACACACTTCAAGCCAAACACGGATACGGAATCTAGATGGACGACGACAACACTCTCGACCTTTTCACCGAGCCGCCCCCCCCGGAAGGCGACTTTCTGACGCTCGGCAACTACGCGGAACGCGCGTACCTCGAATACGCGGTCAGCGTGGTCAAGGGCCGCGCGTTGCCCGACGTCTGCGACGGCCAGAAGCCGGTGCAGCGCCGCATCCTGTTCGCGATGAACGAGATGGGTCTCGGCGACAACGCGAAGCCGGTCAAGTCCGCGCGCGTGGTCGGCGACGTGCTGGGCAAGTATCACCCGCACGGCGATCAGTCGGCATACGACGCGCTGGTGCGTCTCGCGCAGGACTTTTCGATGCGCTATCCGCTGATCGACGGCCAGGGCAACTTCGGCTCGCGCGACGGCGACGGCGCGGCGGCCATGCGGTACACGGAAGCGCGTCTTACGCCGATCGCGAAACTGCTGCTCAATGAGATCGACCAGGGCACGGTCGATTTCATGGCGAACTACGACGGCTCGTTCCAGGAGCCGAAGACGCTGCCGGCGCGCTTGCCGTTCGTGCTGCTGAACGGCGCGTCGGGCATCGCGGTCGGGCTGGCGACGGAAATCCCGTCGCACAATCTGCGCGAAGTCGCCGCGGCGGCGGTTGCGTTGATCCGCAATCCGAAGCTCTCGCATGCCGAGGTGATGCAACACATTCCGGGGCCGGATTTCCCCGGCGGCGGCCAGATCATTTCGAGCGAGGCGGAAATCTCCGCGGCCTACGAATCCGGCCGCGGCAGTCTGAAAGTGCGCGCGCGCTGGAAGATCGAAGACCTCGCGCGCGGCCAGTGGCAACTGGTGATCACCGAACTGCCGCCGAATACGGCCGCGCAGAAGGTGCTCGAGGAAATCGAAGAGCAGACCAATCCGAAGATCAAACTCGGCAAGAAGACGCTGACGCCCGAGCAGTTGCAGACCAAGCAGACCATGCTGGCCCTCCTCGACGCGGTGCGCGACGAGTCCGGCAAGGACGCGCCGGTGCGTCTCGTGTTCGAGCCGAAGTCGAGCCGCATCGATCAGACCGAGTTCGTCAATTCGCTGCTCGCGTATACGAGCCTGGAGTCGAACGCGTCGCTGAACATGGTGATGGTCGGCGGCGACGGCCGTCCGCGTCAGAAGGGCTTGAGCGAAATCCTGCACGAGTGGATCGCGTTCCGTTTCGCCACGGTCACGCGCCGCACGCGTCATCGTCTGTCGAAGGTCGACGACCGGATTCACATCCTCGAAGGCCGGATGATCGTCTTTTTGAATATCGACGAAGTCATCCGCATCATTCGCGAGTCGGACGAGCCGAAAGTGGCGTTGATGGCCGCGTTCGGGCTGTCCGATCGCCAGGCCGAGGATATTCTCGAAATTCGCCTGCGTCAGTTGGCGCGGCTCGAAAAGATCAAGATCGAGAAGGAACTGGCCGAACTGCGCGACGAGAAAGCCAGGCTCGAAGAACTGCTCGGCAGCGAATCGGCGATGAAGCGCCTGCTCATCAAGGAAATCGAGGGCGACGCGAAGCAATACGGCGACGAGCGCCGCACGCTGATCCAGCAGGAAAAGCGCGCGACCTTCGAAGCGCGCGTGGTCGACGAAGCGGTCACGGTGGTGGTGTCGCAAAAGGGCTGGGTGCGCGCGTTGAAGGGCCACGGGCTCGATACGGCGGGCTTCACGTTCAAGGCCGGCGACGGGCTGTACGCGGCGTTTCAGTGCCGCACGCCGGACACGCTGGTCGCGTGGGGCAGCAATGGGCGCGTCTATTCGGTCGCGGTGGCCTTGCTGCCGGGCGGACGTGGCGACGGGGTGCCGGTCACGTCGCTGATCGAACTGGAGTCGGGCAGCCACCTGATGCACTACTACGCGGCCTCGTCGGAGCAGGCGCTGCTGCTCGCGTCGAGCAACGGTTTCGGCTTTGTCGCGAAGGTCGGCGACATGGTGAGCCGTGTGAAGGCCGGCAAGTCGTTCATGACGATCGACGCCGGCGCCGCGCCGCTCGCGCCGATGCCGATGCTGCCCGACGCCGTGCAGATCGCGTGTCTGTCGTCGGGCGGGCGTTTGCTGGTGTTCGGCCTCGACGAGATGAAGACGCTGTCGGGCGGCGGACGCGGCGTCACGCTGATGGCGCTCGACGACAACGAAACGCTGCTGCAGGCGCTGGCGATCAACCAGGCGGGCGTAATGCTGATCGGCACGCGCCGCGGCGGCCGCGTGGACGAAGAGAAGCTGAGCGGCGCCGCGCTCGCGCCGCATGTCGGTAAGCGCGCGCGCAAGGGTCGTGCGCCGGAGAGCAAGATGAAGCTCGACGGCATGCGTCCGGTACCGGCGGCTTGACGAAATTGATGCTGGTGCGCGGCGAGCGTCTGATAGCATGCAAGGCGCTCGTCATGCGCGGTAGATAAAGAGCGTGGTGCGTAGTAAAAGAGCGGGGGGCGGTGGCGTCGCGGCATCGGGCGCGCTGCAATAACAACTACAAATCGACGGGAAAGCCGCGGGCGCCCGGAACTGCGTGCACAGTGCGCGGTCGAACGCGCTCAACAGCCGCTGCCAATCCATAGCAATCGCCGAGGCGGTGCGGCGTCGTCGGGAGAGGAAAACAACATGATCAAGGCTATCGAACTCGCACTCTTTCTGCATCTGCTCGCGGTTGCGGTGTGGGTGGGCGGCATGGTGTTCGCGCATTTCTGCTTGCGCCCGGCCATTGCCGATCTTTCGCCGCAGTTGCGCCTGCCGTTGTGGGAGTCGGTGTTCGGCCGTTTCTTCAATTGGGTCGCCGCGGCGGTGCTGGTGATTCTCCTCAGCGGCGGCTTTCTGCTGATGCAGTTCGGCGGCGGTCACGCCACCTGGCCGTTGCACGCCATGGCTGGCCTCGGCATCGTGATGATGCTGATCTTCGGGCATATCCGCTTTGCGGTTTTCCCGCGCATTCGCCGCGCGGTGCAGGCGCAGAAATGGCCCGACGGCGCGCGGGCGGTGGGCACGGTGCGGCGTCTGGTGCTGATCAATATCGTGCTCGGCGTCGTGACGATCGGCGTCGCGGTGCTGTCGCGCGGGTTCTGAGGCTGGGGTTGTGCGGGGGCGTTGCCATTGCCGCTTTGGCTTTGGCTGCCGCTGTCTCTGTCACTGCTAACGCCGCTGCTATTCACGGCAGCGCGCCATAGGCCAGCCACAGCCCGCACACCACCGCCACCGTTCCATACACGATGTACACCGGCACCTTGAGCTTGCCGAAGCACATCGCGGAGAACAGCGCGGTCAGCAGATAAACCGGTTTGAACGGCACATGCGCGGCAAGGCGCAGCACCGCGACCACGAGGAACGCGGTGGTCATCGCACGCAGAACTCTCATGCCGTGCTCGAAGCGCGGATTCGCCTTTAACTGATGCAGATGCCGCTGCGCCAGCACGACGAGGCAGCCCGACGGCACGAACAGCGCGAGCGTCGCAAGCACCGCGCCGGCCCAGCCGTCCACCAGGTAGCCAAAGAACGGCACCACGTTCAACAGCGGTCCGGGCGAGAGCGGTGACAGAGAAAACGCCAGCGTGAAGTCGTTATCCGATATGCCGACCGCCGGCGTGACGAACAGCGTCTTGAGCACCGGCAACGCCGAGAAGCCGCCGCCGAACAAGGTCATGCCGGCACCGGCGAGGCGCGGCCACAATAGCGCCAGTTCATAGCGATTCGGCAACGGCAGCGCGAACAGCATCAGCAACACGCATAGCGCGCTCAGCATCTGCCAGTCGCCGCGCCGCAGCGATACCACGAGGCGGCTGTCGCGCACCGGGCTCACGAACCATCCGGCGCCGAAGGCCGCGCCCAGCATCACGACATAAGCGGCGGCGCTGTGCGCATAAAAGAGCGCCACGCAGCCCAGCACCGCCGCGATCCATTCGAGCTTGCCGCGCACCAGCGCGCGCGTCTGCTTGTACCAGGTGATCGCGATCAGCGTGGCCAGCACCACGCTGAAGTGATTGAGCAGCGTTTGCGAAGCGGCTACGCGTACGAGCGGCGAGCGGTAGAAGATCGCGAACAGCGTCATCAGCATGAAGAAGGGCAGCACGCTGGCGATGCCCGAGACCCATGCGCCGGAACGTCCGCGCAGCGCGTGTCCCAGTTGCACGGCGACGTTGCATCCTACCGGGCCGGGCACCATCCACGCCAGCGCGATCAGATCGGAGAACGCGACCCGCGAGAGCCGCCCCTCCCGTTCGACGTAGTGATGTTCGAGTTGCGCCATCAGCGCGAGACCGCCCCACGACAACGCCGACAGGCCGAACACGACCCGAAACAGCGTCCATAGCGGTTCTCGTTCTCCTCGTCTGACAGCATCCTGGCTCGTGATCGTCTGCATGGCGCCACGGGGGCCCGGCACGCGGGCGCCCGCCTTCTGGATGATTGGTGTCTGGCATGATGCGGCTCGCGGCCGGCATCACACTGTGACGTAGTACAGCGCGAACGTAGCCGGTTTTCCGGCGCAAGGGCGAGCGGGGCCGCGCTAGTCGTTGGTGCTCGAGACGCTACGGGTGCGGTCGGTTTCATGCGCGGCGCGGCGGCCCGTCATCCCGCATACACCGAAGCGGTCGAGCAGCGCGGGGATCGCTTCCACCGGCACCGGGCGCGAAAACAGGAAACCCTGCGCCTCGATATGACCCAGCGCGGCGAGCCATGCGATCTGCTCCTCGGTTTCGGTGCCTTCGACCACCACTGTCAGTCCGAGCGAACGCGCCAGATTGACGATTGCGGTGACCATCACGCAGACGCTGCGGTCGCCGGGAATTGCCTGGACAAACGAACGATCCACCTTCAGCGTGTCCACTGAAAAGCGGTTCAGATAGGACAGCGACGAATAGCCGGTGCCGAAGTCGTCGAGCGCGATACGCACGCCGAGGCGCTTCAACGCGAAGATTTTCTCCGACACCAGTTCGGGATATTCCATCATCGCCGTCTCGGTGATTTCGAGTTCGAGGCGGCGCGCGGAGATGCCGGTTTCCTCGATCGCATGCGAGATGGTTTCGTACAGATCGCCGCGCCAGAACTGCACCGCCGAGATGTTCACGGCGAGCGACAATGTATCGTAGCCCTGCTGTTGCCAGAGCGCCAGCTGGCGGCAGGCGGTGTCGATCACGAAGTCGCCGATCGGCACGATCAGGCCGGTCGATTCAGCAACCGGAATGAATTCGTTCGCCGGAATCAGGCCGTGTTGCGGATGATTCCAGCGCACCAGTGCCTCGAAGCCGGTGATGCAGCGCGCGGTCAGATCGATCTTGGGCTGATAGGCGAGGAACAGTTGCCCTTCGGCGAGCGCCACGCGCAGCTGCTGCTCCCACTTCATCAAATGATCCGCGCGATGCGACAGGTGCGGCGAATAGAACTGGTAACAGTTCTTGCCCGCGTCCTTCGCGCTGTACATCGCCAGGTCGGCTTTTTTCAGCAGGTCGATCTCGCTCTCGTTGGCCACCGAATACAGCGCGATGCCGATGCTCGCATGCAGGACGAACGAACTGCCGCGTACTTCGAAGGGTTTCGCGAAGGCTTCGGCGGCGGCCTCGGCCAGCGTGACCGCGCGCTTCTCGACGTCATCGCCCTTGATCACGACGACGAACTCGTCGCCGCCGATGCGGCTTAACGCACCGCCGTCGCCAACCGCGGTGGCGAGCCGCGAGGCGGTCATTTGCAGCACGATGTCGCCGGCGTTGTGGCCGAGCGTGTCGTTGACGGTCTTGAAGTTGTCGAGATCGATGAAGAGGATCGCGAGGTGGCCGAGGTTGGCCGGTTGCGCCACGTCGTGCCGCAGCGATTGCAGCGTCGCATAGCGATTGCGCAAGCCGGTGAGCAGATCGTATTCGACCAGATGCGTCATCTCGCGCTCGCGCCCGAGCAGTTTGCCGATCAAGCCGGTCGCGACCGCGAAGAAACTCAGCATCGCGAGCGAGATGAAGCCCGCCATCAGCAGATAGACGTTGCGCGTGTGGTTGTAGTCCGCGAATTCTTCGGCTTGCGAAAGACCGACCAGCACGCCGAGCGGATAGCCATCGATGTGCCGGTACGAGACGATGCGCGCGACGTTGTCGATCGAATCGACATAGGTGCCCGATACATGTTCCGAGGTCGGATACGAGCCGCTCGCCGAGAATGTGCCGTGGGCCATTTCAGCGCTGCCGGTGCGCCGCGCGAGCACGGTGCCGTTGTCCGAGATCACCGCGATCACGCCTTCGCGGCCGATCGCCGCGTTGTTGTAGAAGTCGGAGGTGAAGTAGCTCGGGTCTTCGGAGACCACCACGACGCCGGCGAAGGAGCCGTCCGGATGATTCAGACGCCGCGTCATCTGCAAGGTCCAGTGGCCGGACACACGGCCGAGCACCGGCTTGCTGATGAACAGCTGGTCGTCGTTCTCGTGTTCGTGGACCTTGAAGTGTTCGCGGTCGGACAGGTCGATGTGCTTGGGGTTGAGTTCGGCCGTGTTGGCGATCAGCTTGCCGTGCTCATCGATCAACGAAACCTGCACCAGAGTCTCGCTTTGCACGACGCCTTTTTCGACCGTGCTGGACAGATCGAATTGATCCGGCGTTTTCTCGAACTCGTATTTGACAAAGCGGGTGATCTGGTCGACCTGGTGAATGGCCTTGATCGTGTGTTGCTCCAGCGCCGCGGACAGAATGGCAGCGGAGGCCATTGCTTCACGATAGGTCGCTTCTTTTTCGACCGACAGGCGCGCGAAGATCACGGTCCAAAGCAGGATCAGGACAAGCACGCCGAGTGCGGGAATGACGAGCAAAGCCCGCCGGCGCGTCACGACCGGATCGCGGCGAGGTTTGACCTCGCGCTGGTCGGCGAAGCGGGGGGATGGGCTCATTGGGCGGTCCGTACCTGAGTGCCAGCAGGCTGCAAACACACGTGTTGCGACTGCGCTGATTTCATGGATGGCTGCATGGTGACCAAGGTGCCGGAACTGCTGCGCAAGGAGCAGGCGTGGTGCCATGCCTGGCCTGACCGTCCACAGGTCATCGGGTACGTTTCGATATTACTTAATGCCACTGGATTAAGGAAGGGTCCGGGCATCGGGTATACGCTGGCGCGGCGGATCGCCCGCTGCGATTGGATTTGCAGGCGGCGCGAGCTGTCTTGCGCTCGCGACATGACACTCGTTTTGAATATTTCATCGGGTTCGGTGTTCAGGTGTGCCAAGTCTCGAAGGTCCGCTGTAATGCCGGTTGCATCAATCGTTAAATCGATGCGGCTTTTTGTGGTCAAGCGCGGCGAGATGCGGCGCGCGGTATTCGAATCCGCAGGCTCAAGCAGCGGGCGCATATGCATTCATTGCGCGCGCCGCGCTGATTGCATCTCATCGATGCTGTTTGCGATTCTTCGCAGTCACGGCAGCAAAAACGTGCCGTCGATAATCGTCACCGACGAGCCACCGATCCACGTCTTGCCGCGTGCGTCGTCGTAATGCACCGAGACCTGTCCGGCACGGCCCAGCACGGTGCCCTGACGCGCGGTGTAGCGTTTGCCCGGACGCCGCTGCTGCGCGCTCAGAAGGCCGGCGAGCGCGGCATTGGCACTGCCGGTGACAGGGTCCTCACCCATGCCGAAGCTGCCGCCCGCCATCAGGCAGCGCACCTCGAAGGTCGCGGGGCCATCGGCGTCGTGCGGGCCGTATACCGCGAGCCCATGCGTGTCGACCGAGTACACGAGTTCGGCGAGCGCCGCGCTGTCGGGTTGGAGCGCGAGGCAATCGCGCGCCGAATTCAGACGGACCACGAGCCAGGGCGCACCATTGTCGACCGCGCAGGGCGCGGCGCTGAAGTCGATCGCGTCGCTACGCAAAGCCGTAGACAGCGCCGCGTAGCGATCCGCCGCGAGCGGCGTGACCCGTGCGGGCGGCGCGGCGAAGGCCCACGTGCCGTGTGCCTGATCGGCCGTGTTGGTCGTATTGGCCGCTTCGGTCAGCGCTTCGAGTTCGACGAGTCCCACGCCGCATTGCTGGACCATCTTGCCGTACTGTTTCGGCTGATAGCCGCTTTCGAGCAATGCATGCGCTGTGCCGAGCGTCGGATGACCCGCGAACGGCAATTCGCCGTGCGTGGTGAAGATCCGCACACGATAGTCGGCGGCCGGGTCGGTCGGCTTCAGGAGAAAAGTCGTTTCGGACAGATTGGTCCAGTGTGCGATGGCCTGCATCTGTTGCGCATCGAGCGCGTCGGCGTCGAATACGACGGCAAGCGGATTGCCTTTGAGCGGCACCGACGTGAACACGTCGACTTGTTTGAAGCGAACAGTGCGTGCAGGCATGGGGCTCGGTCCAGCGAATCAAACGGTTGAACGGGATTCGCGGATTCTATCCGCTGGCGCGGCAACGATCCACCTTTGCACAAATGCAAAACGCGCCGCGAGTGGCCAACACTTCGCGACGCGTTCTGAACGAACTGCCGGGTTACACCGCCAGCGATGCTGATTGAGTTGCCGGCGCCGATTCTTCTATGCGTTTTGCTGTTGCGAGTCCGTTACTCGACTTCAGCGATCATCTCGATCTCGACGCACGCGCCGAGCGGGATCTGCGCGACGCCGAACGCCGAGCGCGCGTGCTTGCCACGTTCGCCGAACACGTCGGCGACCAGTTCGGACGCGCCGTTGGTGACCAGATGCTGTTCGGTGAACTCGGGTGTCGAGTTGACGAGGCTCATCAGCTTGACGATGCGGGTCACGCGGTTCAGATCGCCTACATGCGCGTGCAGGGTGGCGAGCAGGTCGATGGCGATCGAGCGCGCCGCGGCCTTGCCTTCGTCGGTGCCGAGCGTGGCGCCGAGCTTGCCCGTCCACACCTTGCCGTCCTTCTTCGCGATGTGACCGGACAGGTACACCGTGTTGCCGCTTTGCGCGCTCATCACATAGGCGGCTGCGGGCGCGCCGGCGACGGGCAGTTCGATGCCCAGTTCCTTGAGCTTGTCGTACACATTCGTTTGAGCCATGGTGTGTCCTCGATTCAGTAGTGGAATTCGCTCACGCGAGCCGCGTGAAGATCGCGCGACGAGCGCTCAGATCTTCGCGCGGATCAGCGCGCCCAGACGCGCGACGCCTTCATCGATCTTCGCCGGCGGCACCGTGACGAACGACAGACGCAGCGTGTTGTGTTGCGCTTGGTCCGCGAAGAACGGACCGCCCGGCACGAACGCGACGTTCTGCGCGACAGCCTCTTCCAGCAGTTTCATGCTGTCGATCTGCGCGGGCAGCTTCACCCAGATGAACATGCCGCCTTCCGGACGGTTCCAGCTTACGCCTTCGGGCATGTAGCGTTCGAGCGAAGCCAGCATTGCCGCGCATTGATCGCGGTACAGCTCGCGAATGGTCGGCACGTGCGTGTCGAGGAAGCCGTCCTTGATCACCTCGTGCACGATGCGCTGCGTAAAGCTCGGCGTGTGCAGGTCGGTGGCCTGCTTCGCCTGCACGAGTTTGAAGATCAGCTCCTCGGGCGCGATGATGAAGCCGACGCGCAGGCCCGGCGCGAGCACCTTCGAAAACGAACCGAGATAGACGATGTGATCCGGCGCCATCGACAGCATGGTGGGCAGCGGTTCGCCCGCGTAGTCGAGCGCGCCGTACGGGTCGTCTTCGATCACCGGGAACGGCGCGGTCTTCGCAAATTCGGCGAGCGCGCGACGGCGTTCGATCGGCAGACGGCGGCCGGTCGGATTCTGGAAGTTCGGCTGCGCGTACAAGAGGCGCGCGCCCTTTGTCAGCTCCGGCGTGAGCGCGGCGGGGATCAGGCCCTGGTCGTCGGTCGCCACCTGCACGTAGCGCGGCTCGTACATCGAGAAGGATTGCAGCGCGCCGAGGTACGTCGGGGTTTCGACCAGCACCGCGCTGTCCGGGCACACCAGCACTTTGCCGAGCAGATCGAGCGCCTGCTGCGAGCCAGTGGTGATCAGCACCTGGCTTGCGCGAATCTGCGCGCCCTGCACCGAATAGCGCTGCGCGATCCATTCGCGCAGCGGCACATAGCCTTCGGTCGCGCTGTATTGCAGCGCCGCGGCGGGGCTGTCGCGCAGAATCCGGTCGGCGGCTTCGCGCATGCGCTCGGCCGGGAAGGTGGCCGGCGAAGGCAGGCCGCCGGCGAACGAAATGACTTCGGGCCGCTCCGTGACCTTCAGAATCTCGCGGATCGCAGAGCTGGTGAGCTTGCGCGCGCGTTCGGACAATTGCCACGTAGGGGCTTTCAAGTCGCTTTGGTCCATGGTCTCCTCGGCTGGTATCTGTGGAACTGGGCAAAACTGTAATTATCGCGCGAGTCGGCGACCCGCGCGCGCTGGCTTATTTGAGGGTCCGTAGACCATCAGGTGTTTCAAACTCGGCGACGAGCGCCGGGGCGCCCTCGGTGGCCTGCAAATCGAGCAGATGCGCCGCGCCGAGCCACTGCAATTGCGCACCGATCCGCGCGGCTTGCGGATGCACGGCTTTCAACGCTTTCAGCGCGATGCCGGTGGCCGGCAGCGCGTCCGATGGATGGCGGGGTGAGTCCCACTGGATCAGCGAGGGCAGCACGCCGTCGCCCGCGCCTTCCCAGCCGGGGAAAGCGCCGTCGTCGGGCACCGACAGGCCCCACGTGAAATCGCCGCGCGCCATCGGCACGATCGGCGCAATGCGCTGCGGGTACTGCGCCTGCCACAGCGACAGCCGCTTCGGCCGCTCGACGCGTGCGACCCAATGCGACAGGTACGGGCCGTTTTCGAGCCGCGCGTGCGTCGCCGGGTCGTCGAGGGCGAACAGGCGCGGGCGCGGCGTGCCGCCGTCGGCGGCGGCGGCGTCCGGCATGGCCGCGGCAACTGGATCGACGGCGATCACCTCCAGATACACGCCGTCCCACAGGTTCAGCAGGCGGTTGTGGGTGCGCATCAGCGGGTGCGCGCCGCCGCCCGCCGGGGCGACGCCAAGCGTATCGGCGACGTACTGCGTGCCCTCGTCGAGGGTGCGCGCGGAAATCACGAGGTGATCGAGACGGAGCGGATGGGCTGTCATGGCGGATCGAGGAAAGACGGTTTCTATGCAGACGGGTACACGCGCAGGGGTGCGGGCGGCGCTGCCCCGGGGCCGTAAGCATAACCGCTTGCCGGATCGGCGGGCCATGCGGATGGGTTGGGGCCGGTGTCTCCGGAGACGCCCGCGAGCGGCTGGACCCTTGTCCGGCTGCGCGCGCGCCGCGTCGCCACCCGGTGCTGCTTCTCGAATGTAGCGGCGACGACCGGCACAGTAACGGTACAATCGACTCGATACTGTTCTGTACAGTTGGAGCCCGCCATGTCCGTCCCGCTTGCCCAGATTCCCGCCCCGCACGACACCTCCGCGCTGACCCTGGTCGAACAGCTCGTGCAGTGGGCGCGCCGCCGTATCGAGGAACGCGTGTTCCGCCCCGGCATGCGCATGCCGTCGATCCGCAAGCTCGCGCTCGACAAGCGGGTGTCGCGTTTCACGGTGGTCGAAGCGTACGAGCGGCTGGTGGCGCAAGGCTATCTGGAATCGCGGCGCGGCTCCGGGTTCTATGTGCGCGAGCGGCTGGGCGGCGCCACGGTGACGGAGATGCGCCCGCACGCGCAAGGGGCGCCCGCGCCGACCAAGATCGACGTCGTATGGCTGCTGCGCAACATGCTGTACACCGGCGCGCGCCCCGAGCGGAGCCCGGGCCTCGGCTATTTGCCGGCGCGCTGGCTCGACGGCGACCTGATCACCAACGCGCTGCGCACGCTCGGCCGGCAAAGCGGTGCGCAGATGCTCGGCATCGGCACGCCGCAGGGTTTTCTGCCGCTGCGCCAGCAATTGCAGACGCGGCTCGAGGAACTGGAGATCGGCGCGTCGCCGGATCAGATCGTGATGGTGTCCGGCATCACGCAGGCAATCGACCTGATCTCGCGCATCTACGTGAAGCCGGGCGACGCGGTGATCGTCGGCGATCCTGCCTGGTTTCAGATGTTCGGGTGTTTCGCGTCGCAAGGCGCGCGGCTGGTCGGCGTGCCGTACACGCCGGACGGCCCCGACCTCGACGCGCTCGAATCGCTGGTGCAGACGTGGCGGCCGAAAATGCTGGTCATCAATTCGGTGCTGCAAAACCCGACCGGCACGTCGCTGACGGCGGCCCAGGCGTTCCGCATCCTGCGCCTCGCGGAAGCGTACGACTTCATCGTCGTCGAAGACGATATCTACGGCGATCTGTGCCCGACGAGCAATCCGGGCACGCGGCTCGCGAGCCTCGATCAGTTGAAGCGCGTAATCTACCTCGGCAGTTTTTCGAAGACGCTCGCGCCGAATCTGCGCGTGGGTTTCATCGCGTGCGCGCCGGACGTGGCGACGGCGGTCAGCAACCAGAAAATGCTGGTCGGCATGACGAGCCCGGAGCTGAACGAGCGCGTGCTGTACAAGATTCTCACCGAAGGCCACTACCGGCGGCACGTCGAGCGGCTGCGCGCACGCCTCGACGGGGTGCGCGAAAAGTCCGTGCGGATGCTGGAAAAGACCGGCATGAAGCTGTTTCTGACCCCTTCGGCCGGCATGTTTCTGTGGGCCGACACTGGCGTCGACGCCGGCGCGCTGGCGGCCGCGGGTCACGAAGCCGGCTTCCTGCTGACGCCCGGCAGTCTGTTTTCGCCGCAGCAGTCGCCGACCACCTGGATGCGCTTCAATATCGCCAACTGCGGCGATCCTGAACTGGCGGCGTTCCTGTGCCGCTATCTCGACGGCGTCGCGCGGCGCGCCTCTTGAAACCGCGCCGGTTCGCCCCCAGTTAGGCGGACGATCCGGCGCTGCGCGGGCCGGCGGCCGCTGGCTGGCCGACCGGCAAGCAGTCGGTCCGGCGCGGCGCCGCTGTCCAGCGCGCAAGGGCGCGCCGAACGCCGCCGCCGGAGCGCCAAACCCAGCCTGAACCCCATTCGCAACAGAGAGGAAGTCCGACCATGGCACAAGAAACCATGAGCTTTCAGGCAGAAGTGAAACAGCTTCTGCAACTGATGATCCATTCGCTGTACAGCAACAAGGAAATCTTTCTGCGCGAGCTGATCTCGAACGCATCCGACGCGGCCGACAAGCTGCGCTTCGAAGCGATCGAAAACAGCGCGCTGTACGAGAACGATCCGAACCTGCGGATTCGCGTGTCGTACGACAAGGCCGCGCGCACGGTCACGCTCGACGACAACGGCATCGGCATGAGCCGCGACGAGACGATCTCGCATCTCGGCACGATCGCCCGCTCGGGCACCAAGGAGTTTTTCGGCAAGCTCTCCGGGGACCAGCAGAAAGACGCGGCGCTGATCGGCCAGTTCGGCGTGGGCTTCTATTCGGGTTTCATCGTTGCCGACAAGATCAGGGTCGAAACGCGCCGCGCCGGCTTGCCCGCCTCGGAAGGCGTGCGCTGGGTCAGCGCGGGCGAGGGCGATTTCGCGGTGGAGCAGATCGAGCGCGCCGCGCGCGGCACCACCATCACTCTGCATCTGCGTGCGGATGAGGACGACCTGCTGTCGTCGCATCGTCTGAAGTCGATCATCCAGAGGTACTCGGACCACGTCGCGCTGCCGATCCTGATGCAGAAGGAAGAATGGGACGCGGAAAAGAGCGAGATGGTCACGAAGGACGAGGACGAGACCGTCAACCAGGCGAGCGCGCTCTGGAGCCGCGCGAAGAACGACATCAGCGAAGAGCAGTACAAGCAGTTCTATCAGCACATCTCGCACGATCATCAGGACCCGCTCACGTGGACCCACAACCGTGTGGAAGGCCGCAGCGAGTACACGCAACTGCTGTACGTGCCGAGCCACGCGCCGTTCGACCTGTGGAACCGCGAGCAGCGCGGCGGCCTGAAACTGTACGTGAAGCGCGTCTTCATCATGGACGACGCCGAGCAACTGCTGCCGGCGTATCTGCGTTTCGTGAAGGGCGTGGTCGATTCGAGCGATCTGCCGCTGAACGTGTCGCGCGAAATCCTGCAGGAAAGCCGCGACGTGAAGGCGATCCGCGAGGGCGTGACCAAGCGCTCGCTGTCGATGCTCGAAGAGTTGGCCAACTCGGAGAACGACGCCGACAAGGAAAAATACGCCGGGTTCTGGAAGGAATTCGGCCAGGTGCTGAAGGAAGGCATCGGCGAAGATTTCGCCAATCGCGAGCGCATCGCGAAGCTGGTGCGCTTTGCGTCCACGCATACGGAAACGCCCGAGCAGACCGTGTCGCTGGCCGACTACGTCGCGCGCATGAAGCCCGAGCAAACCAAGATCTACTACGTCACCGCCGACACCTGGCAGGCCGCGACCCACAGCCCGCATCTCGAAGTGTTCCGCAAGAAGGGCGTGGAAGTGCTGCTGCTGACCGATCGCGTCGATGAGTGGATGCTGTCGTTCCTCAACGAATTCGACGGTAAGCCACTGCAAAGCGTGGCGCGCGGCGACCTCGATCTGGGCGCGCTGAACGACGAGGAAAAACAGACACAGGAAAAGGTCGGCGAAGAGTTCAAGCCACTCGTCGAGAAAATGAAAGAAGCGCTGAAGGACAAGGCGAAGGACGTGCGTCTGACCTTCCGTCTGACCGACTCGCCGTCGTGCCTCGTCGCCGACGATGGCGAAATGAGCGGCTATCTGCAGCGTATGCTGAAGGCCGCCGGCCAGCAGGCGCCGTCGTACCACCCGATTCTCGAAGTCAATCCGGAGCACGCGCTGGTCAAGGGCTTGCACGCGGACAGCGCGAATTTCGACGACTGGTGCCATCTGTTGTTCGATCAGGCCTTGCTCGCCGAAGGCGGCGCGCTGGAAGATCCGGCGAGCTTCGTGAAGCGGACCAATGCGCTGCTGCTGGCGCGCGCAGGTTGAGCGTGCGGTGAGCAGGACGTCGGCATGAGCCGACAGCGTCGCGCGGACGTTTGTGGTTGAAAATGCGCTGCTTCGGCAGCGCATTTTTTTTGCCCGTCGCGGCGGCGCCGATCAGGCGGCCGGTTCCGACGTGTCAGGCCAAGACGCTCGACGGTGATTCATCACGCAGCGGAACCCGGTTCCTGCAAGCGACGTACTTGCGTGAGCACGCAGCCTGCCAGTTCCTTCGTCTCGTGACTGGACGCAGGGTCTGCGAGCAGCCTCGCCGCGAGACTGCCGATGGCCCGGCTGGTCTGTTTCACCGTGTGGTGCTGCGCGAGCGCCGAGCCTGCCAGTTCTTTTTCCTGATACGGGGCCTCGGCGCGTTGCAAGATGAGCGTCGCAAGGCGGGCGATACGAGCAGAAGTTTCTTTGAAATTTTCAGTGTTCAAGTTGGACTCCGAAGTGTTTTTTGTCGAATACATCGGCCTCAATGCTCCGGCGTGCGCCGCTGCCTACTGCTTGCCCATCAGCGTCTCGATCGATTCACCGCGCACGATGATCTCCGTGCGCCGGTTCAATGCGCGACCTTCGGGCGTATCGTTGCTGGCCACCGGGTTGTTGTACGCGTTGCCCTTCGTGCGAATGCGATCCTGCGCCACCCCGCGTTCGACCAGGGCGTAACCCACCGAGGTCGCGCGCGCTTCGGACAATTGCTGGTTGTAGTCGAGGGTGCCGACGTTGTCGGTATAGCCTTCGACGACGATCGGCTGTTTGCTGCGCTTGAGCAGAATCGCCGAACGGTTGACCACCGCACTCGCATCGGCGCGCACTTCGGACTTGTTGAAGTCGAACAACGCGGTTTCGGGCAGCTTGACCGCGACGCCGTCCGCGACCGACGTCACGTCGATGCCGGCCGCCTTGTTCAGCGCCACTTCCGTATCGCGATTGAGCGGCGCGGCGCAGCCCGCCACCAGCAACACCGAGAACGCGCACGACATGGTGCGCAGGATCGTCTTCATTTTCTTTCTCCCTTGTTGATTGTGCGATTGGACGGCGCGTCCTTCGAACGCGGACGGACGGCCGGTTTGGCTAAAGCACGAAGGTTTTATCGCGCGTCGCCGAGCGGGGGAATCAGATGTGTCCGAAAACGGCAAGCTGGCTGCGGCGGATCGGCAGCGGCGGTGTCGTTGTCGTTCGATCGCCACGCAGCGAAGCACCTGCGCGCGGAAAGCCTTGCCTGGCCGCGCCGTTATAATCCGACACCATGCCTATCCGTTTCGATGCCGCCGACGCCCACTGGCGCGTCGCGCCCTTGCCCGGCTTTAGCGCCGCCCAGAAAGACTGGTTGACCCGTGGTGGTTCGCTGACTGCGCATCTGCGCGCGCTCGGTGCGGTCGCGGTGCGCGTCACGCGCGAATCCGTCGCGCTGCCGTGGCCCGACGAGTGCGCCGCGCTCGGCCTCGCGCCGCGCGCGCCGGTGTGGGTGCGGGAAGTGGTGTTGTCGGTGGACGGTGTGCCGTTTGTCGCGGCGCATAGCGTGACGCCGCGCGCGGCAAGCGTCGGCGTGTGGCAGGCTACGCGGCGCTTGCGCACGCGGCCGCTCGCCGAACTGCTGTATAGCGACAGCAGCGTCGCGCGTTCGTCGCTGGTGAGCCGCAGGGTGGGCGCGCGTCATCCGTTGTACCGGCTGGCTGTGCGTGAAGTCAACGGTGCGCCGCCGCATGCACTGGTCGCGCGCCGCTCGGTGTTCGAGCGTCACGGCGCACCGTTGATGGTCACCGAGTGCATGTTGCCGGCGCTGTGGGCACTTCTGGCGTCGGGGGCGGGCGATGCGAGCGAGGGCGGCGCGGCTGCACAAGCGCATGCACCTCACGCCGCGCCGCCGCGCGCGCGCGAACACGGCCGTGCGCTCGAGCACACCGCGTCGCGCGCCCATCCCGCGCCGCGCGCGCCGGGCGAGCGGAGCTGCTGATGCTGCGCGGCTTTCCCCCAGTCGTCGCCGCCGATACGCATACGCTGATTCTGGGCAGTTTTCCCGGCGAGGCGTCGCTCGCCGCGACCCAGTATTACGCGCATCCGCGCAACCAGTTCTGGCGCCTGCTCGGCGCGGTGTTCGACGAGCCTGCGCTCCACGAGTTGCCGTACGAAGAGCGGTTGACGCGCGTGCTCGCTCATCGCATCGGCATTTGGGACGTACTCGACGCATGCCATCGCGAGGGAAGCCTCGATTCGGCGATTCGCAACGCGCAACCGAACGACTTCGCGTCGTTGCATGCGCATGCGCCGCTACTGCGGAAAGTCTGCTTCAACGGCAAGACGGCGGGGCGCTTCGCGCCGGTGATCGGCGCGGCGGGCTACGCCACCCTCGTATTGCCTTCGTCGAGTCCGGCGAATGCTATGCTCTCGTTCGACCAAAAATTGTGCCTCTGGCGCGACATCCTCACATGACGAAATTGATCAAGCGCGCTTCGGCCGAGGCGCGTGCCTTCCGTAACCGGGACGCTGAAAGCACCGGCGGCAAACAGAAAAACGCGCAGAAAAACGCGCGCAACAACAAGCGCGCCACGCACGACGAAGACCTGCACGACGCGCCGCAAATCGAAGCGCCGCGCAAGCCGCGTTTCGCGCCGGTGACGTTCTCGGAAGAGGGCGGCGTGCGCTTCCTGCACTTCGGCACGGAATGGGTGCAAGGCGCGATGCGTCTGCGCAAGCCGGATCACATCGAACTCGAATACGCGCAGCAGATGATGGCCTGGCTGCTGTTCATCGAAACCCCGCAGCGCATCGTTCAGCTCGGCCTGGGCGCGGCGTCGCTGACCAAGTTCGCGCACCGCTTCCTGAAGCGCGCGAAGGTCGAGGCGGTCGAAGTGAACCCGGCGGTCGTGGTGGCCGCGCGCACGATGTTCGAGCTGCCGCACGACGACGCACGCCTGACCGTGCACGAAACCGATGCGTGGGACTTCGTCAACGACAGCGCCAATCACGGCACGATCGGCGCGTTGCAGATCGACGTCTACGATGCGACCGCGCGTGGTCCGGTGCTCGAGAGCGTCGGCTTCTATCGCGCGGCGCGCGCGTGTCTGACCAGCACGGGCATGGTGACGGTGAATCTGTTCGGCGATCATCCGAGCTTCGTGCGCAACATGAAGCGTCTGAACGAAGCATTCGACGGCCGCGTGATCGCGCTGCCGGAAGTGCACGACGGCAACCGCATCGCGCTTGCGTTTTCGGGCCCGGCGCTCGACGTGCCGTTCACCGCGCTGCAGACCCGCGCGAAACTGATCGAAGCGGAACTTGGCTTGCCGGCGCGCAAGTGGATCAAGGGGTTGCAGGAATCGACCGGTCAGAAGGGCGCGTCGTTCTCGATCTGAGCGTCGCCGCGGCCGGGCCGGTATGGATGCCGGTTCGCGGCCGCTGGCAATGTTTCAAGGGCCGCCCGGCGTGCGCGGGATAGCCCGAGTGTCTCGGCCGCGCCACACTCGCCGACCACGAAAGCAGCGTCAGGCACGCTCAGCGGCTGCCGCTCCAGGCGCCCCGTCGTGGTGCCAACCCGACTGAAACCGCAGGCAGCAGCGCATCCGCCGCTGCAATCACGCCCGTCACCATTAAGCGCTGCCAATCATTGCTTCGCCCGGCCCGGCGCTCGACTCCAATCAATCCGATTGCGCATAACGTGCGTCGCCGACGCAGGCAGTGCAAGCCCCGCGCGCACTGACCCAGCATGCATCTTTCTCGCCGTTTCCGCCGTCCAGGCGCGATTTCGCCTCGGGTCGTCCCTGCTTGACCGCGAGTTCGCCGCTCCTATACTCTTTCGGAGCTTTCGGGGCGCCCGTAGCCACCCGCCGCGGGAATCACCTCCCGTCAACCACGGGCTCGACAATTCAAAAATAGGAAAGAGGAGACGTCATGGCTCACGACGCCGACGCGAACAAGGCCAGCAAGCACTGGCTCTGGTTGCTGCTGCTGCCCTGGATCGCAATGATCTGGGTGCCGTCGTACAACAGGATCGAACCGCAGTTGTTCGACTTCCCGTTCTTCTACTGGTACCAGCTGCTGTGGGTGCTGATCAGCGCGGTCATCACGGCACTCGTGTACTTCAAGACCAAATCGCGCTACACGGGCCGTTCGCAAGGGGGCGCGCAATAATGAACGCCACTGCGACTTTCGTCTTCGTTCTGTTTTTCATCGGCGTCACGATTCTCGGCTTCGTCGCGGCCCATTGGCGGCGCGGCGACCTCGCCCATCTGGAAGAGTGGGGCCTCGGCGGCCGGCGCTTCGGCACCATCGTCACGTGGTTCCTGCTGGGCGGCGACCTGTACACCGCGTACACGTTCATCGCCGTGCCGGCACTGGTGTTCGGTGCAGGGGCAACCGGTTTCTTCGCGCTGCCGTACACGATCCTGATCTATCCGTTCGCCTTCGTCGTGTTCCCCAAACTGTGGAGCATCGCCAAGCGTCACGGCTACGTGACATCGGCGGACTTCGTGTCGGCCCGCTATGGCAGCCGCATGCTCGCGCTGGCTATCGCCGTGACCGGCATCGTCGCGACCATGCCGTACATCGCGCTGCAACTGGTCGGCATCGAAGTGGTGATCGGCGCGCTCGGCTTCGACACCACGGGCTTCGTCGGCGATCTGCCGCTGATTATCGCGTTCGCAATTCTTGCCGCCTACACGTACACGTCGGGCCTGCGCGCGCCGGCCATGATCGCGGTGGTCAAGGACATCCTGATCTACGTGACGATCTTCGCCGCGATCATCGTGATTCCGCCGCAACTGGGCGGCTTCGGCCATATCTTCGGCGTGGTGCCGCCGGCCAAGCTGCTGCTGAAGTCGCCCGACGTGTCGAGTCTGAACGGCTACAGCGCCTACGCGACGCTCGCGGTCGGCTCGGCGCTCGCGCTGTTCCTGTACCCGCATTCGATCACCGCGGTGCTGTCGTCGAAGTCGGGCAACACGATCCGCCGCAACATGGCGCTGCTGCCGGCCTATTCGCTGGTGCTCGGTCTGCTCGCGCTGCTCGGTTTCATGGCGCTTGCGGCCGGCGTGAAGGACATGCCGGAGTTCGTGCCGTACTTCAAGGCGTTCGGGCCGAACTTCGCGGTGCCGGCGCTGTTCTTGCACTTCTTCCCGTCGTGGTTCGTCGGCGTGGCGTTCGCGGCGATCGGTATCGGCGCGCTGGTGCCGGCGGCGATCATGTCGATCGCGGCAGCGAACCTGTACACGCGCAACGTGCACAAGGAGTTCGTCAACCGCAACATGACGCACGAGCAGGAGACCAACGTCGCGAAGCTGGTCTCGCTGATCGTCAAGGTTGGCGCGGTCGCGTTCATTCTCGGTCTGCCGCTCACGTATGCGATCCAGTTGCAGTTGCTCGGCGGCATCTGGATCATCCAGACGCTGCCGGCCATCGTGCTGGGTCTGTACACGCGGGTGCTCGACTATCGCGGCCTGCTGGCGGGCTGGGCGGTCGGTATCGCCACCGGCACGTGGATGGCGATTTCGCTGAAGCTGGCCAGCTCGATCTTCACGATCCATCTGTTCGGCATCGCGATTCCGGGCTATGCGGCGGTGTGGTCGCTGATCGTGAACCTGGTGGTGGCGGTGGTGGTGAGCCTGCTGGTGCGCGTGTTCGGCATGCAGCGCGCCGAAGACCGTACCCGTCCGGAAGATTATCTGGATGTGGTCGAAGGCTGATCGCCCGGCTGCGCGCCGTCCGGTTTCATCCGGTGCGGCGCGTTGAACGACGCAGCGCCCGCAGACGAAAGTTTGCGGGCGTTTGTCTTTGGCGGGCACTCAGGGCAGGATAGCGGAACCGTCCTTCAACGCGTCCTTCGTCGGTCCTGCATGGGCCTTCCTGGGGCTTTCATGAGGCCGATACGCCGCCATGGCTTCTGCCGATTCCCGTACCGTGATTCCACGCCGTTCAGCGCTCAGCCGGATGGTGCGTGCGGTGACCTCGCCTTACTACCGCTATCGCCACGCGAGGGCGCTGCACAGCGTGCGCGTCGGCCTCGCGATGCTGTTCTCGATTCTCGCAACCACCGGTATCGACATTCCGCACGGCATCTGGTCGTCGGTGACGCTGCTGGTGGTGATCGGCGGCTTGCAGCATCACGGCAATATCCGCAAGAAGGCGGCCGAGCGCGCGGCGGGGACGCTGCTCGGGGCGTCGATCGGGCTGTTGCTGATCTTGCAGCAGAACCTGATCGGCTCGCTGCCGCTCACCTATGTGCTGATGGCGATCGTTGCGTCGATCTGCGCGTGGTTCGCGATTGGCTCGGCGGGCTATGTCGGGCTGCTGACGGCGATCACGATGTGCATCGTCGCGGGTCATGGCGACAACCTGATCGAAGTCGGACTCTGGCGCACGCTGAACGTGCTGATCGGCATCGTGATCGCGCTGGCGTTTTCGTTCGCGCTGCCGTTGCACGCGACCTATTCGTGGCGTTACGGGCTCGCCGCCAATCTGCGCGAATGCGCGTCGATCTACGCGCGCCTGCTCGATGGCGAGACCATCGGCGAAGAGGAGCAGGTCAGGCGCTTTCTGCAAATCAACAAGCGGCTGGTGCAATTGCGCTCGCTGATGCCGTCGGTGGCGAAGGAAATCGACGTGCCGCAGGCGAAGCTGGAAGAGATCCAGCGGCTGCATCGCTCGGTGCTCAGCGCGCTGGAGTTGCTCGCGACCGGTCCGCTGATGCAGGCGGATGCCGCAGCCCGCACCGCGTACGCGCGGCAATGCGGCGCCGAAGTGCGTTCAGTGCGGGCGATTCTGCTCGCGATCGCGCGTGCACTGCGCTTCGGGCACGTGACGCGCTTCGGCATCCCGGCGGCATCGCCGCTAGTGCAGACGTGCGGCGATGCGGCGCCGGGGCTGCCGCCCGATTTGCAAGGCCCGTACTGGCTCGGGCAGCGGCTCGCGGAGCAGGTGGACCGCTTGCGCGCGCTGTTGCTGGAGACCGAGTCGAACTGGAATATCGAGCGGCATGGGCGGGGGTTGCGGAAAGAGTAGGTGGGGGCAGTTTCAGGCCTCCGGCGGCAGCGTCACCATCCACATCAGACCGAAGCGATCCACCACCATCCCGAACCCCTTGCTCCAGAAGGTCGGCTGGAACGGTAGCATCACCTGGCCGCCGTCGGCCAGCGCGTTGAAGTATTTCTGGGCGGACGCGCTGTCGTCGGCCGTCAACGACAGACTGAAGCCGTTCATCGGATTGGCGGCGGGATCGCAATTGCCGTCGGAGGCCATCCAGTCGGTCGAACCCATCCGCACGTTGGCATGCATGATCTTTTCTTCGAGACCCGGGCGTGGCCGGTTTTCCGTATCCGGCGGCGCTTCCTTGTAGCGCATCTTGAACGTGACTTCGGCGCCGAGCTTCTCGCAGTAATACTCGAGCGCCTCCTCGCAACGGCCGTTGAAAAATACGTAGGGCTGAACGTACATGATCGTCTCCGGGGATATAAAGTCGGTGGCACCGTCGTTTTTCCCGCTAACAGCGGCGGGGAAGGTGCTTGGGGACGATTGTAGTCGCCTGTTGCGGCGTCGATTGTGACGTTATCGCGCAGGAGACAACCGCGGCTCCGCCGGCTGCGCACGGGGACGGAATCGGGCTCCGAAGCGGGGAGCGAGCCGCAGGTCGAAGCGCGACCCGAAGCGGCCCATAAACGCCAAGCGGCCTTGAACCGTGAGGTCCAAGGCCGCTTGCCTGTCTCCGGCCGCGTGAATCACGCGGCGGCGCAAGCCACGCTTAACGCAGTGCTTCGATCAGCTTTTCCAGCTTGATGGCGTCCGCGGCAAACGCGCGGATGCCTTCGGCGAGCTTTTCGGTCGCCATGGCTTCGTCGTTGACGAGGAAGCGGAACGACGCTTCGTCGACCGGCACGCGCTCGATGTTCGCGTCATTGGCCAGCGCCGGCGAGAGCTTGCGCTCCACCTTGTCGGTGCTTTCCTGCAGCTTCTGCAGCAGATCCGGGCTGATGGTCAGCAGGTCACAGCCGGCCAGTTCCAGAATCTGACCGGGGGTGCGGAAGCTCGCGCCCATCACCTCGGTCTTGTAGCCGAACTTCTTGTAGTACGTGTAAATGCGGCGCACCGATTTGACGCCCGGATCGTTGGCGCCGCCGTCTTTCGCTTCGTCCCACGCGCTGCCGGCGTTCTTCTTGTACCAGTCGTAGATCCGGCCGACGAACGGCGAGATCAGTTGTGCGCCCGCTTCGGCGCAGGCCGCGGCCTGCGCGAGCGAGAACAGCAGCGTCATGTTGCAGTGGATGCCTTCCTTCTGCAGCACTTCGGCCGCGCGGACGCCCTCCCACGTCGAGGCCAGCTTGATCAGCACGCGTTCGCGGCCGATGCCGTGCTCCTTGTACAGCGCGATCAGCTCGCGGCCCTTGGCGATCGAGGCTTCGACATTGAACGACAGACGCGCGTCGACTTCGGTCGACACGCGGCCCGGGATGATTTTGAGGATTTCGGTGCCGAAGGCGATCAGCAACTGGTCGATGATCGCGCCGACCGGCTTGGACGCATGCGCCTTCACGGTCTTTTCGAGCAGCGGCCGGTAGTCGTCTTTCTGCACCGCTTTCAGAATCAGCGACGGATTGGTGGTCGCGTCCTGCGGCTTGTACTGGGCAAGCTGCTGGAAGTCACCGGTATCGGCGACGACGGTGGTGTATTGCTTGAGTTGATCGAGTGCGGTTGTCATGTTCAGGCCTTCAGGGCGCGTGCGCGCCGTGGTTCAGGAGAAATGAGGTCGCCGCCGGACTGACGGGACGAAATCAGCGCCAGCGGCCGCGGGTCACGCTGCAGCGCCGCCCGCGAGGTGGCCGGGTAGCGCTGCCGGATGCTTCTATTCTATGGCGGATCGCCTGATCCGGTATGGACAGTTGGCCCCGGCGATCCGTTCACGGGGATTTCGGGCGGTGGCGTCGCGCGGTGCGGATTGTCGCGGGGGGCTCTCTCGTCGCGTCGGCGTGGCGGGGGAGCGGCTGGCCGTGCGGGCCGTCCGCACGAGGCCGTTCGCGTTGCCGCGCCGAGCGTCCGCCATCAATCCGTCACGCGCGCCGCGCGTTCAGCACCAGTTGCGTCAGCACGCCCGCCACCAGCCCCCAGAATGCCGGTCCGATGGACAGCAGCGTCAGGCCGGAGGCCGTCACCATGAAGGTCACCAGCGCCGCCTCGCGCTGCTTCACGTCCTGCATCGCGTTGGCGAGGCCGCTCATGATCGAGGCGAACAGCGCCAGCGCCGCGACGGAGACCACCAGCGCCTTCGGCAAGGCGGCGAACAAGGCCGCGATGGTCGCGCCGAAAACGCCCGCCAGCAGATAGAAAATGCCACCCCAGACCGCGGCGGTGTAGCGCTTGTCGCGGTTTTCGTGCGCTTCGGGGCCGGTACAGATGGCCGCCGTGATCGCGGCAAGATTGATGCCGTGCGAGCCGAACGGTGCGAGCAGCAGCGACGCGATGCCGGTCGTCGAAATCAGCGGCGCGGACGGCGTGGTGTAACCGTCCGCGCGCAACACGGCGATGCCCGGCACGTTCTGCGACGCCATCGCGACGACGAACAGCGGAATTCCGATGCTGACGCTGGCTGCCACCGAGAACGCCGGCATCGTGAACACCGGTTGCGCGAGCGCGACGCGAAAGTGGCTGAAATCGAGCAGCCCCAGCCCGGCAGCGGCGGCCGTGCCGACGATCAGCGTCGTCACGATCGCGTAGCGCGGCGCGAGCCGTTTGACGATCAGATAGGTGAAGAACATCGTCAGCACGAGCGCGGTCTGGAACTGCGCGGCGCCGAAAATCTCGATGCCGATCTCGAACAGGATGCCCGCCAGCAAGGCCGACGCGATGCCGGCCGGGATCTTCTTCATCAGCGTGTCGAACCACCCGGTCAGACCGACCACGGTCAGCAGCGCCGCGCAGACGATAAACGCGCCGATCGCCTCCGCATAAGCCACGTGCGGCAGCGACGACACCAGCAGCGCCGCGCCGGGCGTCGACCACGCGATCACGATCGGCGCGCGAAAGCGCAGCGACAGACCGATCGTGCAGACGGCCATGCCGATCGACAGCGCACAGATCCACGATGAAATCTGCGCGCTGCTCAGATGCGCGGCCTGGCCCGCCTGGAACATCAGCACGAGCGAACTGGTGTAGCCCGTCATCATCGCGACGAAGCCGGCGACGATGGTGGACAGCGACGTGTCGGCGATCGGATTGAGGCGCCTGGGTGGCATGGCGGCCGGGGACAACTCCGGCGATGAAGAAGGACTCATGCAGATATTTTCTTATAGTTGAGGGTAGTGCTTGGCAGCGGCATAACGGCAAACCCGCAATCCGGTCGCGCTACGACAGCGTCATTTGCTCAGCATGCGCATCGCGGTCTCCAACCCGGCGAGCGTGAGCGGGTACATGCGGTGTCCGAGCACTTCGCGGATCGCGCTGACTGATTGCCGGTACGCCCACAAACCTTCCGGTTCAGGGTTGAGCCATGCGTGATGCGGGAAGTGATCCGCGAGACGGCGCAGCCATACCGCGCCGGCTTCGGCGTTGTTGTATTCGACCGAGCCGCCCGGCTGCAGCACTTCGTAGGGGCTCATGGTCGCGTCGCCGACGAAGATCAGCTTGTAGTCGGACGCGAATTTGTGCAGCACGTCCCACGTCGGCATGCGCTCGGCGTGACGGCGGCGATTGTTCTTCCACAGGAAGTCGTACACGCAGTTGTGGAAGTAATAAAACTCGAGATGCTTGAACTCGGCCTTCGCAGCGGAGAACAGCTCTTCGGTGCGCTTGATATGGTCGTCCATCGAGCCGCCCACGTCGAGCAGCATCAGCACCTTCACCTTGTTGTGGCGCTCGGGCACCATCTTCAGGTCGAGCCAGCCGGCGTTTGCGGCGGTGCTGCGGATCGTGTCGGGCAGGTCCAGTTCTTCGGCGGCGCCTTCGCGCGCGAAGCGGCGCAGGCGCCGCAGCGCGACCTTGATGTTGCGCGTGCCGATTTCCACCTGGTCGTCGTAGTCGCGATACGCGCGCGCTTCCCAGACCTTCACGGCGGTGCGGTTGCCCGCGGCATCGCCGCCGATGCGCACGCCTTCCGGGTTGTAGCCGCCATTGCCGAACGGCGACGTGCCGCCCGTGCCGATCCATTTGCTGCCGCCTTCGTGGCGCCCCTTCTGTTCGTCGAACAGTTCCTTGAGGCGCTCCATCAGCTTGTCGAGGCCGCCCATCGCTTCGATCTGCGCTTTTTCTTCCGGCGACAGGTCGCGCTGCAGCTTCTTCTTCAGCCAGTCGAGCGGGACGTCGAAGGCCAGCTCCGAGGCTACCGCGACACCGTTGAAATACGCGCCGAACGCCTGGTCGAACTTGTCGAAATACTGTTCGTCCTTGACCAGCGTGATGCGCGCGAGATAGTAGAACTCGTCGAGCGACGGCGCGATCACGTTGGCCTTGAGCGCTTCGAGCAGCGTCAGGTATTCCTTCACCGACACCGGCAGTTTGGCGGCGCGCAGCGAGTAGAAGAAGTCGATCAGCATGCTGTGTCCTATCCAGGATACGTGCTGCAGCGGCGAATGGTCGGTGCCGGGAGCCGGGTTGTGACTCGGGCTGCGACTCGTCCGCCGCTCAGCAGTCGCTCAACGGTTGTTGCGGTTCATGAAGATCAAACGCTCGAACAGGCTCACGTCCTGCTCGTTCTTCAGCAGCGCGCCGTGCAGCGGCGGAATGATCTGCTTCTGGTCCGACGAGCGCAGCGCTTCGGGCGGAATGTCTTCGGCGAGCAGCAGCTTGAGCCAGTCGAGCAGCTCCGAGGTGGACGGCTTCTTCTTCAGCCCGGCGACGTTGCGCAGTTCGAAGAAGCTCTGCATCGCCGCGGCGAGCAGTTCCTTCTTGATGCCGGGGTAGTGCACCTCGACGATCTGCTGCATCGTGACCGGCTCGGGAAACTTGATGTAGTGGAAAAAGCAGCGGCGCAGGAACGCGTCGGGCAGCTCCTTCTCGTTGTTCGACGTGATGATCACGAGCGGGCGCTGTTTGGCGCGCACCAGTTCGTGGGTCTCGTAGACGTAGAACTCCATGCGGTCGAGTTCGCGCAGCAAGTCGTTCGGGAATTCGATGTCGGCCTTGTCGATCTCGTCGATCAGCAGCACGGTTTGCTGTTCCGACTCGAACGCCTGCCACAGCACGCCCTTGACGATATAGTTGCGGATTTCCTTGACGCGCTCGTCGCCGAGCTGCGAATCGCGCAGCCGCGAGACGGCGTCGTATTCGTACAGACCCTGCTGGGCCTTGGTGGTGGACTTGATATGCCACTGCAGGAGCGGCATGTCGAGCGCGGCGGCGACCTCTTCGGCGAGCATGGTCTTGCCGGTGCCCGGTTCACCCTTGATCAGCAACGGACGCTTGAGCGTCATCGCGGCGTTGACCGCGAGCTTGAGGTCGTCGGTGGCGACGTACTGCGATGAGCCTTCGAAACGCATGGCGTGGTGCTCGTGTTCGGGAAAAAACCCAGTATAAGTCAGAAGGCCTGTTGGCCTGAAACCGGCTCGCGTATGGTGTGAGCCGCGGTGTCGCCCGGGTTGCCGCACGGCGAGCGCGTGTGTCGCACCGCGTTGCAGGTGGTGCGCACGAGCGGGTGATGTGCCCGTTTGGTGTTCGCACGGTGCGCCCGGCGTCTGCTCGCGCCGCGCTTGCCGCGTCGTGTCGGAGCCGGAGTCGGAGTTGGAGTTGGGCTTCGCGGACCGGGCGCCCGGGCATCGGCTAGCATTGCGCGGCGGTCGCGCAGGACTAGAGCGGCGTGGGCCGTGGCTTTGCAGTCGGCGGGCGGCCCGCTGGCCCCGCGCTGTGGACGTTCGGCGCGGCGTCGCGGTACAATTAGCCCGATTTTTTTGGCCTGCGTGGCTACCCTATAAGAAGAACGGCGCGGGCCGTTGCCTTTTTGGGCGCCCGTTCCCCTCAAGCCAGGTTACCTGCTATGAATAAATTCGTCGGCAAACATGTCGTGATCGCAGCGCTGTCGGTGCTCGCGGGCCTTGCGGCCAGCGCGCAGGCAGCGGATGTCGTCGGCAACGCCAAGGCGGGCCAGGACAAGGTCGCGATGTGTATTGGCTGCCACGGCATCCCCGAGTACCGCACGGCTTACCCTGAGGTCTATCGCGTGCCGATGCTTGGCGGCCAGAATCAGACGTACCTGGAAAATGCCCTGCGCGGCTACAAGAAGGGCGACCGCCATTTCGATACGATGCATGCCATCGCCGTCTCGCTGTCGGACCAGGACATCGCCGACATCGCTGCCTACTACGCGGCGCAAAATTCCTCTTCGAAGAGCAATCCCGACAAGTGATCGGCGTCGGTCACCCGGCTATCAATATTCGCGGGATAGGAGAATTCATGATTAAGCCCCAACAGGCACTCCACATGGTGTTCAAGGCTGCATGCGCGTCGGCGGCAGTGATCGGTCTGGTTGCAGCGAACGTCGCGCACGCCGCCGACGCCGCCAACGGCAAGGTACTGGCCGACAGCCACAACTGCGCGGCCTGTCACGGGGTGAACCTGAACAAGCCGGTAGTCCCGGAGTATCCGAAGCTCGCCGGTCAGCACGCCGACTACATCTACTGGGCTCTGCGCCAGTACCAGATGGGCGTCGGCAACCCGCACCTCGGCCGCAACAACGCGATCATGCAGGCGCAGGTGCAGAGCCTGTCGCAAAGTGACATGAAAGACATCGCGGCTTATGTCGAATCGCTGAGCGGCGACCTGGTGCAGAAGAAATAAGCGCGCCGCATCCGGATTGAATTCAACGACACCCCGCCTCGGCGGGGTGTTTTGTTTTGGGCGGCCCGCTTGGGTTCAGCCGATTAGGGGTAATCCGCTATGGGCGATGCGCATGCGGGCGGACCTCGGCCCAACCCTCAATCGCGCGTGGCGCGCCGCTCGATCCGCTGCAAATACGCATCCGTGTCCGGTGGCGTGCCGGTGCGCTGCGCTTCCCAGATGGTCTCACCGAGGCAGTCCATGATCGCGTGCTGCGCTTCGTGCGTCGAGCCGAGGCGGGCGGCAAGCCGCTCGTGCGCTGCGCGAATGCCGGGCGGCTGGTCGATCGACAACTGTTCGCTGATCGCCAGATGCATCGACAGATGCAGGAACGGATTAGTCTGCCCGCGCTCGGGCGAGTAGTCCTGCGCCTTGGCGGCGTCGGTATCGCACAGGTCGGCATGATATTCGGGATGCTCGACGATCCAGTCGGCGGCGATCGCCTCCAGCGGCGTCAGAATCTCGCCTTGACGCTGCTTGCGCCAGGTGTCGGTGAAAAAAAGACGGACTTCGTCGCGGCTGGGATTGAACATCATGGAACCGGTGCGTTGGAGTGGAACGTGCGAGGCAAGCTCGCAGGCCAGCATTTTACGCCGGGGCCGCGCGGCCTGCTGGCGGCCCGCGCGCTCAGAGATCCGGCGGCGGCGTTTTGGGCCGGAATTCGCATAGCGGCTCGATCACGCAATGCCAGCACTCCGGCCGGCGCGCCTTGCAGACATAGCGGCCGTGCAGAATCAGCCAGTGGTGCGCATCCTGCCTGAACTCGGGCGGTGTGAATTTCTCCAGCGCTGCTTCGACCGCGCGAACGTCCTTGCCGGGCGCGAGCCCGGTTCGATTGGCAACCCGAAAGATGTGCGTGTCGACCGCGATGGTCGGATGACCGAACGCCGTGTTCAGGATCACGTTGGCTGTCTTGCGGCCGACCCCCGGCAGGCTTTCGAGTGCTTCACGGTCCTCGGGCACTTCTCCACCGTACTGGTCGAGCAGAATGCGGCAGGTCGCGATGACGTTCTTCGCCTTGGTCCGGTAAAGGCCGATCGTCTGGATGTAGCCGGCCACGCCTTCTTCGCCGAGATCGAACACCTGCTGCGGTGTATTCGCAACCGGGAACATCTTGCGCATTGCCTTGTTGACCGACACGTCCGTGGCCTGTGCGGACAACAGCACGGCGATCAGCAGTTCGAACGGTGTCGTGTACTCGAGCTCGGTCGTCGGATGCGGGTTCAGACTCTGGAGCGTTTCGTAGATGGCGCGGCGTTTGTTCGCATTCATGCGGAGCGTGCGGTTGCGTGCGGTTGCGCTTAGCGAGGCGTGGACGAAGTGTCGTTGTCGTCGCCGGTCAGTCCGAGACGGCGGCGGCGCGCCTCGGCGGCATCGATCTGCGCCTGCACGTCGGCGCTGACACGCTCGGTGTTCAACGGGCCCTCGCCTTTGGCGGCCAGTTCTTCTTTCTTCTTGCGAGCGCGTTCGAGCGCGGCCTGGATAATCGCGCGTTTCTTCGCTTCGGCGTCTTCGGTGGCCGGGGCGGCATGCGCCTGCGCCACCTGGCTCGCTGCGGCGACAGTGCCGCCAACGGACCGCCGCGCCGCCGCGCGCGCTTCGGCGGCTTCGCGTTCGCGCGCGAGGCGCGCTTCGCGCCGGTCATGGCGCGCGCGCGCGGCGTCGGCCTGGCTTTGGCTCCATGCGTCCCAGCCGCTTGCGTCGCCCGTGACAGGCGGCATCGAAATGCAGTCGACCGGACAGGGCGGCACGCACAAATCGCAACCGGTGCAGAGTTCGGCGATCACGGTGTGCATCTGTTTCGGTGCGCCAACTATTGCGTCGACCGGACACGCCTGCATGCACAACGTGCAGCCGATGCAAACCTGTTCGTCGATAACCGCCAAAGGACGCGGCCGTTCGACGCCGTTGGCGGAATTCAGCGGAATCACCGGTTTGCCGAGCAGCGCGGAGAGGCGTGCGATGCCTTCGGCACCACCCGGCGGGCATTGGTTGTAGTTGGCTTCGCCGTTCGCGATGGCTTCGGCATAAGGCCGGCATGCGGGATAACCGCATTTGGTGCATTGCGTTTGAGGCAGCAGATCTTCGATGCGATCTGCCAGTATTTTGATGTCTGTTACGGTCACGACGTGGGGGCTTGCCTTGCGGCCGCACAGCTTGAACTAAATGCCACATTATCGCCGATTTCCCCAATTGCCATCCGCAATCCATGTGCCATAATCGAAGCGCTTTTTCGAAAGACCGCAGAAAAGGGTGTCCCCCAACCATGGCGCGCCCGTTCAACGCTGTCGGTGCAAGGCCCGAGGAGAGGCCGGCGGCGCGATCCGGATAACGCGGCTCACGAAGACGATGCCACCATGAATCAGCCGAAAATCAAAAGAGATCCTGAAGGCACGAGGCGCCGCATTCTGCTTGCGGCGGCGGAAGAGTTTGCAAATGGGGGGCTGTTCGGCGCACGTGTCGATCAGATTGCCCGCCGCGCGGAAACCAATGAACGGATGCTCTATTACTACTTCGGTAGCAAGGAGCAGCTCTTCACCGCGGTACTCGAGCACGCATTCAGCGCGCTCAACGAAGCGGAACGCACGCTCGAACTGAATGGCATCGCGCCGGTCGAGGCCGTTACGCGTCTTGCGCATTTTGTTTGGGATTACTACCGCGATCATCCCGAACTGCTGCGTCTGATCAACAACGAGAACCTGCATGAAGCACGCTACATGCAGAAGTCGTCGCGCATCCGCGAAATGATCTCGCCGATCGTCGCCACGCTCGGCGGGATCCTCGAACGCGGGCAGCGCGCGGGGCTGTTTCGCACCAACGTCGATCCGTTGCGCTTTTACGTGACGCTGTCGGGAATGGGCTACTACATCGTGTCGAACCGCTTCACGCTCGAAGCGACGCTCGGCCGCGATTTCAGCAGTGCCGCCGAACGCAGTGAAGTGATTCAGATGAACACCGAGCTGCTGCTCGCGTATCTGTTGCGCAAGTAGGCGGGCGGCGTGGGCGCGTGGCAAACGGGCGCTGCTCGCCGGCACGCATCCCGAGCACGCATCGAAACCAGACGTGATCCACCAACGACAACGGCCTCCAGAGAGGCCGTTGTGGTCAATCGACTGCTGCGCGTGTGGTAATCAGATCAGGCTTCAGCCTTTTCCTTCACCACCTTCTGCGTCTTGTTGTGCTCGAGGATGAAGTCGCGCAACTGCGGATAGATGATGGTGCGCCAGCGCCGTCCCGAGAAAATGCCGTAGTGGCCGCATTTTTCCGCGGTGAAGTGGCGCTTGTTGTTCTCCGGAATGCCGGTGCACAGTTCGTGCGCCGCAAAGGTCTGACCGTCACCGGAGATATCGTCCAGTTCGCCTTCAATCGTAAACAGCGCGGTGTGCTTGATGTCCTGCGGCTTCACCCGCTCGCCGGCGACGTCCCACGTGCCTTCGGCGAGACGGAACTCCTGGAACACCACACGGATCGTGTCGAGGTAGTAGTCCGCGTCCATGTCGAGCACCGCGTTGTACTCGTCGTAGAAGCTGCGATGCGCTTCCGCATCTTCTTCGTCGCCGCGCAGCAGGCTCTGGTAGAAGTCCCAATGCGAGGCCGCATGACGTTCCGGATTCATCGCGACAAAACCGGTGTGCTGCAAAAAGCCCGGGTACACCTTGCGGCCCACGCCCGGATAGTTCGGCGGCACCGTGAAGATCACGTTGTTCTCGAACCACTGGTACGAGTGCTGCGTGGCGAGTGAGTTGACCGAGGTCGGGCTCTTGCGCGCGTCGATCGGGCCGCCCATCATCGTCATGGTGCGCGGCGTGTCCTCGCCGCGGCTCGCCAGTAGCGAAATGGCGGCGAGCACCGGCACGGTCGGCTGGCACACCGAGATCACGTGCAGATTCTTCGCGCCGATGTGACGGATGAATTCCTGGATATATGCGACGTAGTCCTCCAGACCAAACTCGCCGGCTTCGAGCGGCACCATGCGCGCATCGATCCAGTCGGTCAGATAGACCTTGTGGTCCTGCAACAACGTTCGCACGGTGTCGCGCAGCAGCGTGGCGTGGTGTCCCGACAACGGTGCGCAAACCAGCACGACCGGCTCATCTTTCAATTGGGCAACAGCATCGCTGTCGTCGGCGAAGCGCTTGAAGCGCATCAGACGGCAAAACGGTTTCTCGACGATGATCTGTTCGATGATCGGAATGTTGTGACCATCTTTGACGATCTGATGGAGATTGAACTCGGGCTTTTCGTAATCCTTGCCGAGCCGGTAGAGCAGTTCGTAACCGGCAGACAGGCGTGTGGCGCCGGGCACATAGGCTAGGGGACTGGCGGGATTCGCGAACGATTTCGACGCGGCCTGGGCCCAGGCGGTAAGGGGGCTCAACATAGCCCGCTGGAATTCGTGGAATTGATAGAGCATGGGTGCTCCGTTTTAAGCGGTTCGCATGGGGCTTCGCAAACACGCGTGAGGCGTTGCGGCAGGCCATTTTGGTTGTGGGCACATTAATTTTCGGCCGACAGTCTGGATGATAATAACCAACTACTCGCTGATAATAACCAACTACTCGAGTTTGTGCAATGCAACAATTTCCGTGCGAGCAGCGCGCAAAGCGTCATTAAATCATGCTACTGGCGATGCTGCCGCGCCGCTATCCGGGGTTGCCTCAGCCTTAAGTTCCGCCGATCCGCTGCCGTTATGGGCCGGATGGCCGGTTGCCTGCGCCATTTCCTGTTCGTGCTTCATCAGGTTCAGGCCGGTGTGCACCAGCGCCACATGCGAGAACGCCTGCGGGAAGTTGCCTACCAGACGCTTTTCGAGCGGATCATACTCTTCAGCGAGCAGACCCACGTCGTTGCATAGCGCGAGCAGCCGTTCGTACATCTCGATGGCTTCACCGACGCGGCCTTGCAACGCCAGGTTGTCCACCATCCAGAACGAGCATGCAAGGAACGTTCCTTCGCCGGGCGGCAGGCCGTCGTCGTATTCGGTGGTGCGATAGCGCATCACGAAGCCGTCGCGCATCAGGTCCTTTTCGATTGCCGCCACGGTGCCCTTGATGCGCGGATCGTGCGGCCGCAGGAAGCCGACCAGCGGCAGCAGCAATACGCTCGCGTCCAGCTGGTCGCTGCCGTAGTACTGCGAGAACGCGTTGAGCGCGGGATTCCACGCTTTCTCGCAGACTTCCGCGTGAATCTTGTCGCGGATCGCGCGCCAGTCGTCGAGCGGGCCGTCGAGTTTGAACATCTCGGCCGATTTGATCGCGCGATCGAACGCGACCCACGCCATCACCTTCGAGAACGTGAAATGCTGGCGGCCGCCACGCGTTTCCCAGATGCCTTCGTCGGGCTCCTGCCAGATCGTTTCGAGGTGACCCAGCAGCGCGCGTTGCACGTTCCACGCGGTGTCGTCCGCTTGCAGGCCGCCCATGCGTGCCAGATGCAGCGCGTTCATCACTTCGCCATAAACGTCGAGCTGGCGCTGGCCGACCGCGTTATTGCCGATGCGCACCGGCTTCGCGCCCTGATAGCCCGGCAGCCAGTCGATTTCGAATTCCGGCAGCCGCCGCTCGCCGGCGATCCCATACATGATCTGCAACTGTTCCGGCGCGCCCGCCATCACGCGGCCGAGCCAGCTGCGCCACGCGCGCGCTTCGTCGTAGTGGCCGCCACGCATCATCGCAAGCAGGGTGATGGTGGCGTCGCGCAGCCAGCAGTAGCGGTAGTCCCAGTTGCGCGTGCCGCCGAGCTGTTCCGGCAGCGACGTGGTGGGCGCCGCGACGATGCCGCCGGTGGGCTCGTAGGCGAGCGCGCGCAGCGTGATCAGCGACCGGCGGATCGGTTCGGCCCATCGGCCTTCGACGGTGCCGCGCGCCGACCATTCGAGCCAGTGGTTCTCGGTGCGTGCGAGCGCGGTGTGCGGATCGCGCGCGGGCGGAATGCGCAGATGCGACGGCGCATAGGCGAGCGAAAACGGCACCCGTTCGCCTTCGCTTACCGTGAATTCGGCGACGGTTCTCATGTCCTCGCCGCGCAATTCGACCGGCGTGCGCAGCACCGCGTTGTCCGGCCCGACGATCGCCTTGATGCCGCTATCGTGCTTGAGCCGGTCGACCCACGGAATCGAAAAGCCATAGTCGAAGCGCAGCACCAGCTCCATCTTCATGCGCACGCTGCCGCGCTTGCCGACAACGATGCGCACCAGCTCGGACCAGCCATTGCCCGGCGGCATGAAATCGATCAGCGTGACGGCGCCCTCGGGCGTGGCGAATTCGGTTTCGAGAATCAGGGTTTCGCCGCGATACCGGCGCGTGATGGTCGGCGCGCTGTCGGAGACCGGCGAGAGCAGCCAGCGGCCGTTCTCGGGCGTGCCGAGCAGGGCGGCGAAGCAGGCGCCGGAGTCGAAACGCGGCCAGCAGAGCCAGTCGACGGAACCTTCGCGGGAAACGAGCGCGGCCGTGTGGCCGTCGCCGATGAGCGCATAGTCTTCGATGAGTGCGGGCATGGAGGGAGCGTGTCAGTGATGACGGGCGGCGCGGGCCGCCGCGCGAAAGTCGTGGTTACTACCGGACCCGCGCGATGCAGTTTGGTTCATCGCGCAATGCGGCAAAACGCGGGTTGGTAATCTGTCGAACGAATGCCTACAATCAAAAATCCAGCCGATGTCCGGACCCTCCCGGATTGCGAGTCGGCCTTGCCCATGGCGTATGCAGACGCCGTTTCCGAGGACGAAAGCCATGCTGAACCCTTCGAAATCCGATTGCATCACGATTCTCTCGGCCGCCAGCGAACTTGCCGGCGATTCAATGCTGCCGCTCGATCCTGCCCGGCTGGGCCTGAGCCGCAACGGCTTGCTGACCGCCGCGTCTTTCCTGGTCGAACGGGCTTGCTTCCGGCGTTATCAGGAAGGTGACGGCCATTATGCCGTCGGCGCGTTGTCGTTGCAGGGACGGCTGCGGCTCGAACAGCTGTCGCAGGGCTGAGTTGCGGCTCCGGGACTGGCAGCGGACTTAAGCCTTCGTCACTCGCGAACCTGCTGGGCGCGAGCCAGCGGCCGCCCTACATCGAGCTTGCACCGCGTGGCGGCGCTTCTTCGCGATGGGCATTGCGTTCGCGCAGTGCCGCACTGCGCGCTGATGCATGGTCGCCCGTAGGTGCTCATCGGACGCGCCTTTGCGCGCGCTTCGTCACGCCTTCATCCCGTCGATGCAAAAACCTGGCCGGGCGCGCGCTGCGCCCGCCCAGGCGTGCATTACCGCTTGCGCCGGCCGACCGCAGCCGCTCAGAAGTGCTTCGATCCCACGTCGAAGATCCCAATGATGCCAATGATGATCAGATAGAGCGCGACGATGTAGTTCAACAGGCGCGGCATGACGAGAATCAGAATACCGGCGATCAACGAAACCAGCGGGCCCAGGCTGAGTGTGACGTTCATGAAGACTCCGTAGTGTGAAACGCGTGAGACGCGATTGAAAAAATGTCCCGCGACGCTGGACAATGGCTACCGATGCGCGCCGGATGCCGGCAGCCGGATTCGCTGCATGATCCTGCGTAACGCTTCTATACTTGCCTCGATAAGAACAACGCTCGACCCACCGCGCGGCAGACCAGAGACTCCAGTACAACCGCTTCGACCCAATAACCGATGTCAGGAGGTTCTATGCTTCGTCGTCGCCGGGGCGCCGTGCCTGCCGTTTCGAGTTCTGCTTCGCTTACTGCTCCACCTTCGTTGCTTGCCTTTCCGGCTTGCGCCGCTGATTCCACGTCGTGGCGCGCGCGGCGGTCCGCTCCGCTTTGCACCGCCCATTCGATCATAAAAGGTTTCATGCTCATGGTATCGATTGTTGCGTCGCATGCGTACGCGCAAGATTCCGGCCCGGTCCCCGCGGATGGGGTCTACCACATGCTCATCGGCACGTACACCGCCGGCAAGAGCGAGGGCATCTACGTCTACCGCTTCGACACGAAGACCGGCGCGGCCACGCGGGTGTCGGTGGCGCAGACGGTCAATCCGTCGTTCCTCGTGGTGAGCCGCGACCGCCGCTTCGTCTACGCGGTCAACGAATTGCCCGGCGACAACGGCCCGGCCACGCAGCGCGGCGGCATCAGCGCGTTTCGCTTCGACGCCGCGCAGGGACAGCTGACATTTCTCAACAAGGTGTCGTCGGACGGCAATGATCCGTGCTATCTCAGCTTCTCACCGGACGAGAAGTATTTGCTGACCGCGAACTACTCGGTGGCGGCCGACCCGGGCGGCAGCTTCGCGGTGTTTCCGTTGCAGGGCGACGGCCAGGTCGGCACGTCGGTGCTCACCGTGCATCACGAGGGCGGCGGTCCAGTGAAGGGACGTCAGGACAGTTCGCACGTTCACTCGACGGTGTTCTCACGGGATGGGCAGTATCTGTTCACGCAGGACCTCGGCGCCGACAAGCTGTACGCGTACCGCTACACGCCGGGCGACAGCCACGGCCCGGTCACTCCGACCGACTGGGGCTATACGCAGCAGAAGGCCGGCACGGGTCCGCGCCATCTGATTTTCGGCGCGGACGGCAAGCACGCGTATCTGACGAGCGAACTGGCCGGCACCGTCAGCACGCTCGATTACCGCGACGGCAAGCTCACGCAGGTGCAATCGCTGTCGCTCACCGACCCGGGCTTCAAGGGCGCGGTGGGCGCCGCGGCCATTCACATGTCACCGGACGGGCGCTTCGTGTACGCGTCCAATCGCGGCGACGCGAATGAGATCGTGATCTTCTCGGTCGATCCCGCCAATGGGCGTCTGAAGAAGATCGGGCATCAATCGAGCCTCGGCAAGTCGCCGCGTGAATTCGCGATCGACCCGAGCGGCAACTGGTTGATCGTCGGCAATCAGAACAGCGATACCGTGTACGTCTTCAAGCGCGATCAGCAAACCGGTCTGCTCGATCCGACGCCGAAGCAGCACTTCGAACTCGGCTCGCCGGTGGATTTCAAGCTGGTGTCGCCGTCTTGAAGGATGGCTTGATATGCCCGTGAGCTGAACGCGCGGGCGGATGAAAAGACGGGCCGCGTCGAGCGGCCCGTCTTTCCGCGGCGGACTGTGTGGCGCAGACGGTTGCGCACCGAGCGCCGTTATTCCGCCTGCCCAGGCGCGAGCACTTCGCGGCTGCCGTTGATGCTCATCGCCGACACGAGTCCCGCCGTCTCCATCTGTTCGACCAGACGCGCCGCGCGGTTATAGCCGATGCGCAACTGCCGCTGCACCGACGAAATCGACGCGCGCCGCGTGCGCACCACGAACGCGACGGCTTCGTCGTAGAGCGGGTCGGCTTCCGCATCCGGCGATTCGCCGAACAGGTCCTGCGCCGCGCCGCCATCGGTGGCCGGGCCGTCGAGAATGCCTTCCTCGTACTGCGGCTCGCCGAACTGCTTCAGGTATTCGACGATCCGGTGCACTTCCTCGTCGGCGACGAACGCGCCGTGCACCCGTTGCGGGTAGCCCGTGCCCGGCGGCAGGAACAGCATGTCGCCCTGGCCGAGCAGCGACTCGGCGCCCATCTGATCGAGAATCGTGCGCGAGTCGATCTTCGACGACACCTGGAACGCGACACGCGTTGGAATGTTCGCCTTGATGAGCCCGGTGATCACGTCGACCGAGGGCCGCTGCGTCGCCAGAATCAGGTGGATGCCGGCCGCGCGCGCCTTCTGGGCGAGCCGCGCGATCAGCTCTTCGATCTTCTTGCCCGCCACCATCATCAGGTCCGCGAGTTCGTCGATCACGACCACGATCAGCGGCAGCGGCGCGAGCGGCTCGGGCGCGTCGGGCGTCAGCGAGAACGGGTTGCCGAGCTTCTTGCCTTTCGCTTCGGTGTCGCGGATTTTCTGGTTGAAGCCGGCAAGATTGCGCACGCCGACCGCCGACATCAAGCGGTAGCGCTTCTCCATTTCGCCGACACACCAGTTCAGCGCGTTGGCCGCGAGCTTCATGTCGGTGACGACCGGCGCGAGCAGATGCGGAATGCCTTCGTACACCGACAGCTCCAGCATCTTCGGGTCGATCATGATGAGGCGCACTTCTTCGGGCGTCGCCTTGTAGAGCAGCGAGCAGATCATCGCGTTGATCGCGACGGACTTGCCCGAGCCGGTCGTGCCCGCGACCAGCATGTGCGGCGCCTTCGCCAGATCGGCGACGACCGGATGGCCGGTGATGTCCTTGCCCATCGCCAGCGTCAGCTGCGAGTGCGAGTTCTGATAGACGCTGGCTTCGAGGATTTCCGACAGACGGATCGTCTGGCGCTTCGCGTTCGGCAATTCGAGGCCCATACAGGTCTTGCCGGGAATCGTTTCGACGACGCGGATCGACGTGAGACCGAGCCCGCGCGACAGGTCCTTCATCAGCCCGACGATCTGGCTGCCGCGCACGCCGAGCGCCGGCTCGACTTCGAAGCGCGTGATGACCGGACCGGCCGACGCGCCGACCACCGTGACAGGCACTTTGAATTCCTGCAGACGCTGCTCGATCAGCAGACCGGTTTCGATGAGCTTTTCTTCGGAGACCGGTTCGACGTCGGTGTCCGCGGGTGCGAGCAGATCGAGCGTCGGCAATTCGACCATCGACGCGGCGGGCGCGTGGAATTCGAAGCCGTTGACCGGTGGGTGGCCGCGCAGCGGCGGGCGTTGGGCGGCGGGTTCCGCGGCGGGCGGCTCGGGGGTGAAGTGGGGCGCTTGTGGGGTGATCGCCGTGGTTGAGGTTGCCGGGATTGCGGACGTTGTCAGTGTTATCGGGGCGATGGGCGAATCGATGGCGGGGGCGCTGGTGATAGCAGGGTCTTGCGCGCCGATGGCTTCTTCCGCGTGGGACCAGGGTGCCGGTGGTGCGGGTTGAGCGGCAAAGCCGGGGAAGCGAACCACGTTCGACGCTTGCGGCGCGATAGAAGGAGCGATGCTGGCTGCGTGCGCCGCTGCCGACGAAGTGAATGTGCTCGCGGCTTCCAATAGGTTCGGAAGCGCAGGGGTGTTCGCTGCTTGCGTGTCGGCCGATGCCGCTTGCTTGCTCGTGCTCGTGGATTGCAGCGGCGGGGTGTTGTCAGACGGTGGCAGGGATTCGTCAGGCGTGGCCGTATGGGCGTGGCTGACAGGCGGTGCGCTCTGTGTTGCTGCTGCGGGATGCGTTGCCTGCGGCGCGGTGCGTGTTTGCCAAGGCGCTGGCGCCTGATCGATGACGATTTCGGCCTCAGGTTTGGGTGGCTGCGCTGCCGGTGCAGCGGCGAAGCGCGGCGCAGCGATAGAAGCAGCTTCTTCGACGTGCGCGGGTGCCACCGCAGGCGACGCGGTGGCGTGCGAAGGCGCTACGGGTCGATCGAGCGGGTGAGCGGGCTCGACGTTGGGACGCGGGTGGCTGTCGATCGGTGCCGGCGCTTGTGGCGAGTCGTCCTCGAACGGTGAGGTGTCTTCGGCTTCTTCGTCTGTTTGTTTGTCGCCCGCTTGCCACTGGGTCGCGAAAGTTTGGAAGGGTGTGGGAGTCGCGATAGGGGGCGTGCGTCGCGGTGCAGGTGTGGGAGGTGTGGACGGGGCTGGTGTAGAGACAACAGGTGAAGTCACGGCGGGTGCAGACACAACCGCGTCAGCCACACCAGCCACACCAGCCACCACCGCATCAGACACAGATCCCGGGCGCGCAAACGCGGCTGTCGCACGCTCAGCGATATCGCCAGCCGCGCCATCCGGCGTCGACTCCGCCACAGCCATCGGCGGCGTGTGAATGATCGGCGGCTGGATCGGCCATTGCACGACAGGCTCCGCGCCGACCTCGACCGGCGGCACATCGAACGCGGCGTCCGCGCGCGTCGGTTCAATCGGCGCTGTCTCGACGGGCGCATAGGCCAATGGATGCGCCGCCGCCCGCTCGACGCCCTCGCGCGCCGGCTCATACGCGCTCGTCGCCGACGCTGTCTGAACCGGGTCGATACTCGGGGCATCCTCGCCGGACCTCTCAACCTCGAAAGACGGCGCGGCGTTCGCCGCAACCACGCCCTTCGCACCTTCCGCGCCGCTGCTGCGCGCGAGGCTCACGCCGGCCAGATCGGTCCAGCGCGCGGCGTTTTCGGCGATGCTGCGAAGCGTTTCCTCTACACTGGCAGGCGGCGAGGTTTTCTGCGCTGTGGGCATCGGGCGAGTGAAAGCCGGTGCCGGGCGGCGCGAGTCTGGCGCCGGCGTGACGCCGTTCGCAAGCGGCGCGGCCGGAAACGGTTGACGAGGCGTCGCGGTACGGTTGAGGGGAGTTGCCGCGCCAGCCGAACTCTGCATCGTCGACCCACGGCTCACGCCGCCGCCTGCGGGATGAGCCGTCGAATGCGCAGCCGCGCCGCTCACGCCGCCTGCAAGCGCGCCCGACGCCGTGCGCGCCGCCGCGCCAGCGTAAGCCGCTTGCGCCGCCGCACCTGCCGCACCCGACGCAGCAGCGGCCACACCAGCCGCAGCCGCCCGGCCCGCGCCGGCCCCAGACGATCCCGCCGGACGCTGCTCGCCGGCCGAGCGCCGGCCGACCTGCAAGGCAGGATCGCGAGGCACGCCACCTGACGTACCCGACGCCTCCATGCGTCCCGCAGCACCGGAACGCGGCGCGGTCTCACGCAGCCATCCCGCCGGCGCAACCGGCTCGGTCGGCAAGAACGCAGTCTTGTCCGGATTCAACGCTGATGCCTGACGCGGCGATACCGCAGTACCTGTGCGCAAAACCGGCTCAATCTGCTTCGCCAGAGCGCGCGCGGCGGGCGCGCCGGCACGCCAGCTCGACCTGCTGCCACGCGCGCCCGCGTCCTTACCCGACGCCATGCCCGCCGCACCCGCGCCCGCATTCCCGCCGGCGCCCGCACCCGCACTGCGGCCGCTCACCGGTGGCCGCCACACTGTCGGCCGCGCATAGCGCCCATTGCTCTTCGGCGCCATCGTATTGGTGGCCGGCGAAACGGGCGAAGGCAAACCCTCCTCGACGCTGCGATGACGGCGCGCCTGCTCGTCGCGCCTCGCGAGGCCACGCGACAAACCGAGACCGAACGCGCCGTCCGCCCACGCGGCGAAATCTCGCCAGCGGAAATCGATCAGCCAGGGCAGGCTGATCACGAGCAGGGCGAGCGCCGCGAGCGGCGTGCCGATATGTCCGAGCAGATGGCCGAAGCCCGCGGCCAGCGCATGGCCCAGGCCATTGACGTCCGCGATGCCGATCAGCGCTGCCTCCAACGTGCAGCTCGCCGCCATCACGCAGACGAAGCCCAGCCACAGCCGGATCGTGCCGGGACCGCGCAAGCCTGCGCCGCCCGGCAGCACCGACTTCACGAGGCGCCACAAAAGAGGAATGAACCAGACGGCCGACCCGCCGAACCAGCCGAAAACTACCGTGTGCATACTAGACATCAACGAATGATGGACGCGCGAAAACGCAATCCGTCGAGTTTAACCGGCGCAGCCCGAGGCTTCGACGGCCGACGCAAGTATGCTTGCGTCTGATGGGAAAGCGGACCGGCGCGCGGCCCGCCATCGGTGCAAAACAACGGCTGCCGGAGCGGCCCGCGCAGCTCGCGCAGACCGTCTCGAACGCGGCCGCGCGCGCTCGATGATGCGTCGGAAGGTTGGGCCGCCGCCGCATCGCAAGCCACGCCGTCCGCATCACGCGACACGCTGCCGGCCGGCCATCAGCCGGCCCTGGTCAGCGCCGTTCACTTGTCGCTGCGATCGAACGTCAACGTGTCGCCGTTATCGAGTATCAGCTGCATCTGTTGCGGCGGGCGCATCTGCACGCCGGTGCGGTCGATGCGCGTCAGCGCGTCGAGAAACGCGCCTTCGATCTTGCCGCCCGGCGTCATGCACGCCATGCGCGTGCCGGCCAGCGGCCCGAAGCTCAGCTTGCCGTCCTTCAGCGCATACGAACCCATGTAGCGGTTGCAGCCGGAAAAGCCGCTCGCGTGACGCTGGCCGGTCTTGGTGGAGAGCGTCAGCGTGATCGGCTCGCCCTGATCCGCGGACGGCAGCGCGCGCGCCGTGCCGTCGTTCTGCTTCCATGCGGTCAACACCCAGCTGGTGTCGTCGAGCAACTGCGCGGCGGCGGGATTGAATGGATCGGGCGCCGCGGCGGCCGAGTCGGGATGTTTCGGGATCGCGCAGGCGCTCATCAGCGCGGCGACGCTCAACGCGGCGAGGGCCGCGCGCGCATGAGTGGTGAAGCGCGCAACACCTCGCGCGGAGGAGCTTTGGAGCATGGCGTCGTTCCTCTTCAAACTGGCGAAGGCGTAAGGGTAACGCACTAAGCTTGCCGCACGCGAGCGCAACGGCGTGCGGATACTTTAATGAGATTGCAGCGGTGCCCGTGCGCGCCGCCGCCGTGTCCCGTCGAGCCGCGTCGGGCCTCCCATGCGCAGCTGGCGACACACGAATGCGGCCGCCGCGAGCAAGGCGCGGCGAGGGGCCCGCATGTTAACATCGCGCTCTAACCAATCCCACTCTCATTCCGACTTTTTTGGAGACATCATGCAGATCGGCCAACGGATCGGCACGCCGCTTTCTGACTCCGCCACGCGCGTCATGCTGCTCGGTGCCGGCGAGCTCGGCAAGGAAGTGATCATCGCGCTGCAACGGCTGGGCGTCGAAGTGATCGCCGTCGACCGTTATCCGAATGCGCCGGGTCATCAGGTCGCGCATCGCTCGCACGTGATCGACATGACCGACCGCGCCGCGCTGCGCGCGCTGGTCGAGCTGGAGCGCCCGCATCTCATCGTCCCCGAGATCGAGGCGATCGCCACCGACGCGCTCGCCGCGATCGAAACCGACGGTCTCGCCGAAGTGATCCCGACCGCGCGCGCCACCCAGCTCACGATGAATCGTGAAGGCATCCGCCGTCTCGCGGCCGAAGAGCTCGGCTTGCCGACCTCGCCGTACGCGTTCGCCGATTCGCTCGACGAACTGCGCGCCGGCATCGCCAAGGTCGGCTATCCGTGCGTCGTGAAGCCGGTGATGTCGTCGTCGGGCAAGGGGCAGTCGGTGCTCAGAAGCGACGCCGACGTCGAACCCGCCTGGCAGTATGCGATGGCGGGCGGCCGCGTGAATTACGGCCGCGTGATCGTCGAAGGCTTTATCGACTTCGAATACGAGATCACGCAGTTGACCGTGCGCGCGATCGACCCGGCGAGCGGCGCGGTCAGCACGTATTTCTGCGATCCGATCGGCCACGTGCAGGTCGCGGGCGACTATGTCGAATCGTGGCAGCCGCAGCCGATGAGCCCGCTCGCGCTCGAACGTTCGCGCGAAGTGGCTCGCAAGGTGACGGCTGCGCTCGGCGGGCGGGGCCTGTTCGGCGTGGAACTTTTCGTGCGGGGCGATGACGTATGGTTCTCCGAAGTGAGCCCGCGTCCGCACGACACGGGGCTCGTCACGCTGTGTTCGCAACGCTTCTCGGAGTTCGAGCTGCATGCGCGCGCGATCCTCGGCTTGCCGGTGGATACGTCGCTGCGGGCGCCGGGGGCATCGGCGGTGATCTACGGCGGTCTGGACGAAGCCGGCATCGCCTTCGAAGGCGTCGCGGCGGCGTTGGCGGTGCCCCACGCGGATCTGCGCCTGTTCGGCAAGCCGGAGAGCTTCGTCAAGCGCCGCATGGGTGTTGCGCTCGCCACCGGCGAGAACCTCGACGACGCGCGTTCGCGCGCGAAGCAGGCCGCGGCGGCGGTGCGGCCGGTGTCGTCGAAGTAAGGTCGAGGCAAGCGGCGCGGCGGGATGCGCTCGCGAGTGTTTCGATGCATGAACCGCGCGTGCGGCAGTTTGGCCGCGCGCATTCCGAATGACGGCGGCTCGCCGGGCCGGTTGGGCTCATCGAAGCTGATTGAAGCAGGGATTCGTATGGCGCTTGAATCGCGCAGGATCACGCGGCGCGGCATGGCCGGGCGTCTCGGCGCAGTCGGCGTGTCGTTCGCGCTATGTGCGGCGCTGACCGGGTGCGGCCTCGCGGCTGCGCCGTGCCGGGTCGCATCGGCCGGCTTGAAGATCGTGCCGGTGATCGGGCACGTCGCGGCCGCGCCGACCGATGCGTGCGCCGCGGTGATCGATCCCTGACCGGCCTGTCATCGCACCGTCCGGGTTTCGTTGTCCAGTTTGGTATGCAGCAACGTTCGAGGCATCCAGTGAAGACATGGCTTGTGGCAAGCCTCACGGCGGCGGGTCTCGCGGCGCTTGGCGCCAATGCGTGGGCCGCGCCGTTGCAGTTCGGCGAGATCCAGACCAAAAGCCGCCAGACGCACAAGTACACCTGCGCGACCGGCAAGATTCTGCACGTCACCTACTGGAACACGGCGAATGGCCAGAGCTTCGCGCTCGTGCCCGTCAAAGGCAAGCCGCTCCTGTTCGTCAACACGATCTCGGCGTCCGGCGCGAAATACCAGGCCGGCAGCTATACCTGGTGGACCAAGGGCCCGCGCGCGGACCTCTACGACGCGATGGCCGGCGCGAACGCGCCGCCGATTCTGTCCGACTGCGTCACCATCATTCGCTAGGCCCGATGCGGCGGCTCCCGTTGCCGGTGCTACCGCCGCTCGCGCCGGACGCTTGCCGTCATCCCAGCCGCACGGCATCGCCCCGCTGCGCGCATCATTTCCCTCCGAGTAGTAAGCTGTCCGGCATGGCATTCGCCGTGCCGTCATGCCATGCCGCGCGCTGTCCGCGTGGCCGTCGTCGTCTTCGATCGTCCGTCTCCGGACCCTAACGGCTGGGCTCGCCGCCCATCGCCGTACCATCAAGCGAGACCCTCAATGAAAGCATCGGACCTGTTCGTCAAGTCGCTGGAAGCCGAAGGTGTCGAGTACGTGTTCGGCATCCCCGGCGAAGAAAATCTCGATCTGCTCGAATCGCTGCGCCGCTCGAAAATCCGTCTGATCCTCACGCGGCACGAACAGGCGGCCGGCTTCATGGCCGCGACCTACGGGCGGCTCACCGGCCGCGCCGGCGTGTGTCTGGCCACCCTCGGCCCCGGCGCGACCAACTTCGTGACTGCCGCCGCGTATGCGCAGCTAGGCGGCATGCCGATGCTGATGGTCACCGGGCAAAAGCCGATCAAGTCGAGCAAGCAAGGCCATTTCCAGATCGTCGACGTGGTGCGGATGATGGAGCCGCTCACCAAGTACACGCGGCAGATCGTGTCGGTCGCCAACATTCCGGCGGCGGTGCGCGAGGCCGTCCGGCAGGCCGAAGAGGAGCGGCCCGGCGCCACGCACCTTGAATTGCCCGAAGACGTCGCGCATGAGGAGGGCGACGGCAAGCCGATTCCGAAGAGCTTCAGCCGCCGCCCCGTTGCCGAGGAAAAAGCGGTGGCGCGCGCGGTCGAGGCGATCAGCGGCGCGAAGCATCCGTTGCTGATGATCGGCGCGGGGGGCAATCGCAAGACCACCACGAAAATGCTGCGCGAGTTCGTCGACCAGATCGGCATCCCGTTCTTCACCACGCAGATGGGCAAGGGCGTGATCGACGAATCGCATCCGATGTGGCTCGGCAACGCGACGCTGTCCGACGGCGACTTCGTGCATCGCGCGATCGACCATGCGGACTGCATCATCAATGTCGGCCACGACGTGATCGAGAAGCCGCCGTTCTTCATGCGCAGCGGCGACGCGGGCGAGAAGACGGTGATTCACGTCAACTTTCTCGGCGCGGAAGTCGACACCGTGTATTTCCCGCAGATCGAAGTGGTCGGCGATATCGCGAACGCGGTGTGGCAGTTGAAGGAAAGCCTCAAGGAGCGCCAGGAGCATTGGGACTTCACGCGCTTCAAGGAGATCAAGCAGCACTTGGAAGCGCATCTGGTCAAAGGCCAGCACGACGACCGCTTCCCGATGTACCCGGTGCGTATCGTCAACGACGTATACGAGACCACGCCGGTGGACGGCATCGTGTGTCTGGACAACGGCATGTACAAGATCTGGTTCGCGCGCTACTACCGCGCGCATGAACCGAATTCGCTGCTGCTCGACAACGCGCTGGCGTCGATGGGCGCGGGCTTGCCTTCGGCGATCGCCACGAAGATCGTGCACCCGGACCGCAAGGTGATGGCCGTGTGCGGCGACGGCGGCTTCATGATGAATTCGCAGGAACTGGAAACGGCGGTGCGCCTGAAGCTCGATCTGGTGATCCTGATCCTGCGCGACGACGCGTTCGGGATGATCCGCTGGAAGCAGGAAAACATGAACTTCCCGGACTACGGGATGACGCTCGCCAATCCGGATTTCGTCGCGTACGCGCAGAGCTATGGCGCCAAAGGCCATCGGATCGACTCGGCCGCGCAGTTCGCGCCCTTGCTGCGGGAGTGTTTCGTGACGCCCGGCGTGCACGTGATCGATGTGCCGATCGACTATTCGGACAACGAGCGTGTGCTCAATCGCGAGATCAAGCGGCTTTCGGCGCAACTGTGAGCTTTATCTGAAGCGTCATTGGGCGGCATGGGCCTCGCTGGCCGTGCTGCTCCTGCTACAGCTACTTACTGTCAGGCATCGGATCAAGGAGAACGCGTCATGTTGCAGAAGACTTATCCGTACTATCTCGCGAACGAAGCGGTGGCCGCCAACACCGATCTCGAAGTCACCGATAAATTCAGCGGCGAAGTGGCGACCCGCGTGGCGATGGCCGATGCGAGCGCAATCGACAAGGCAATCGGCCACGCCGTCGACGCGATGCCCGCGATGCGCGCGTTTGCCCCGTTCAAACGCCAGGCGGTGCTCGAACATTGCGTGAAGCGCTTTCGCGAGCGCTACGACGAACTGGCGCTTGCGCTGTGCATCGAAGCCGGCAAGCCGATCAACGATTCGAAAGGCGAGGTCACGCGTCTGATCGATACGTTCAAGGTGGCCGCCGAGGAGAGCGTGCGGATCGACGGCGAGATCGTCAATCTGGAAATCTCGGCGCGCGCGAAGGGCTATCACGGCTATGTGAAGCGCGTGCCGATCGGCCCGTGCTCGTTCATTTCGCCGTTCAATTTTCCGCTGAACCTGACCGCGCACAAGGTCGCGCCGGCGATCGCCGCGGGCGTGCCGTTCGTGCTGAAGCCGGCGAGCCGCACGCCGGTCGGCGCGCTGATCATGGGCGAGATACTCGCGGAAACCGATCTGCCGAAAGGCGCGTTCTCGATCCTCCCCGCGCATCGCGACGGCGCCGATCTCTTCACCACCGACGAGCGCTTCAAGCTGCTGTCGTTCACCGGCTCGCCGGCGGTCGGCTGGGATCTGAAGAAGAAGGCCGGCAAGAAGAAAGTGATTCTGGAGCTGGGCGGTAACGCGGCCGCGATCGTCGACGGCGATCAGGGCGGCAAGCTCGACTACGTGGTCGAGCGGCTCGCGTTCGGCGCGTTCTATCAGTCGGGGCAGAGTTGCATCGGCGTGCAGCGGATTTTGGTGCACGCACAGGTTTATGACGCGCTGCGCGAGAAGCTGATCGCGAAGACGAAGTCACTCGTGATGGGCGACCCGAAAGACGAAAAGACCTTCGTCGGGCCGATGATCTCCGAGTCGGAGTCGAAGCGCCTCGCCGGCTGGATGGATGGCGCGGTAGCGGCGGGCGCGAAGATCGTCGCGGGCGGCAAGGTCGACGGCGCGATGTTCGAGGCCACGCTGCTCGAAGGCGTGAAGCGTGACACCGATCTGTATCGCAAGGAAGCGTTCGGGCCGGTGGCGATCCTGGAGCGCTTCGACGATTTCGAGGCCGCGCTCGCCGCCGTCAACGACAGCGACTTCGGCCTGCAAGCCGGCGTGTTCACGGATTCGCTCGCGCATGCGCATCGCGCGTGGGATGCGCTCGACGTGGGCGGCGTGGTGATCAACGACGTGCCGTCGTTCCGGGTCGACAACATGCCGTACGGCGGCGTGAAGGATTCCGGGCTGGGGCGCGAAGGCGTGCGCTACGCGATCGAGGACATGACGGAGATGCGTTTGATGGTAATGCGGGAGACGTGGTAAGAGGGGGCGACGCGGCTGGGGTCAACCGGGGCGGCCGGCGAACCCTCCGGCGCATGGTGCACGCGTGGTGCGCCGCCTTGCGCCGGAGTCCCGCGCGGGCAGCGCTCTGCGATCCGCAGCCGCCGGACAGGGCGCTCGTCAAGGTCCATCCTGTCACGCAACTGTCGTCTGCGCGAACTACGCTGCGAGCGAGGCGGGCCGCCGCTTCGCCGCCGCTTCGCCGCCACTCCGCGCCCCGCGCGCGGCGCGCTTTGCGCGGCGCAAGCAGAAAGCCCGCACATGCGCCATGAGTGTTTTTGCTGAAGTGCTACAATACCGGCCTTTCCGGCGGGTGTTTCCGCCGGCCGGAGCCGGCCGCAGTTTTCCCGTAATACTGACGGGTCCCGTGCGGAACGCCGTGGCTCCGCTTCATCCTGATGCCCTCTGCGGTTCCGACCGCTGCCGCGCGCACCGCGCCAAGCGCATTTTTAGCGAAAGCCACCATGTCCGACACAGCCGTCACGCCCAGCACTGAGACTTTTGATCAATTCGGCCTCGCGCCCGACATCCTGAAGGCCGTCAAGGAATCGGGCTACACCACGCCCACGCCGATCCAGGCGCAGGCGATCCCCGTCGTGCTGGCCGGCCGTGACGTGATGGGCGCCGCGCAAACCGGCACCGGCAAGACCGCGAGCTTCTCGCTGCCGATCATCCAGCGGCTGTTGCCGCAGGCCAGCACGAGCGCGTCACCCGCGCGCCATCCGGTGCGCGCGCTGATCCTCACGCCGACCCGCGAGCTGGCCGACCAGGTCGCCGCCAACGTGCAGTCGTATGCGAAGCACACGGCGCTGCGCAGCGCCGTGGTGTTCGGCGGCGTGGACATGAATCCGCAGTCCGAGCAACTGCGCCGCGGCGTCGAAATCCTGATCGCGACGCCGGGCCGTCTGCTCGATCACGTGCAACAGAAAACCGCCAACCTCGGCCAGGTGCAGATCCTCGTGCTCGACGAAGCCGACCGGATGCTCGACATGGGCTTCCTGCCGGACCTGCAGCGCATCCTGAACCTGTTGCCGAAAGAGCGTCAGACGCTGCTGTTCTCGGCCACGTTCTCGGGCGAAATCAAGAAGCTGGCGGCCACGTATCTGCGCAATCCGCAAACCATCGAAGTCGCGCGCAGCAACTCGACCGCGACCAACGTGACGCAAATCGTCTATGAAGTCGCCGAGGGCGACAAGACCGGCGCGGTCGTGCAATTGATCCGCGAGCGCGGCCTCAAGCAGGTGATCGTGTTCTGCAACAGCAAGATCGGCGCGAGCCGTCTCGCGCGCAGCCTCGAGCGCGACGGCGTGGTGGCGACCGCGATTCACGGCGACCGCACGCAGAACGAGCGCATGCAGGCGCTCGACGCGTTCAAGCGTGGCGAGATCGAAGCGCTGGTGGCGACCGACGTGGCCGCTCGGGGCCTCGATATCGTCGAGTTGCCCGCGGTGATCAACTTCGACCTGCCGTTCAACGCGGAAGATTATGTGCACCGGATCGGCCGTACCGGGCGCGCGGGTGCGTCGGGCGACGCGCTGTCGCTGTGCAGCCCGAACGAGCGCAAGCAGCTTGCCGATATCGAGAAGCTGATCAAGCGTCCGCTGGAAGTGCTGCGCCTCACTGTGGATGTGCCGGTGCGGCATCATCATGAAGAGCGCCCGCCGCGTCGCGAGCGCAGCGGCGACGGCCGTGAAGAGCGCGGCAGCCGCCGCCGCACGGGTGCGTCGGCGGGGTCGTTCGACCGGCCGCATCATCATCATCATCGCGTGCAGCCTGTGGATGATTTCTTCCTGAAGCCGTACGAGCCGTCGCCTGCGTCGGTGCGCAAGATCGAAGAAGCGTCTGCTGCTTCGGCGGCGCCGCAGAAGTCGGGCTCGAAGCAGCCGTTGGCGGCGTTGCTGGGCGGGTTCGGGATGCCCAGGAAGTCGACGTCGTCGTCTTGATTCGCGCTGCAAAGCCGTAAGCGCTTGAGAGTCTCAGGCGCTTCGCGGCCGCAACGGCGAAGCGCTTTCAACGCTTTCGCTTTCAGAAATTCATCCCCATCCGTTTTGCCCATGCCGCTGTAGCGGCGGCATAGAAGCTGTCTAGCGTCGTGTGGGCCTCGCCGGGCAGATCGAGTCCCAGATGCCGTGCGGCGGCGCTCAACGCTTCGAGTGGCTTGTCGGTGTCGAGCGCGGTGGCGCCGTTCTGCTTGCTCAGCTTTTCGCCATGCTCGTTCGTCACGACGGGCACATGCAGATAGTGCGGCGTTCGCACACCAAGACAGCGCTGCAGATAAATTTGCCGCGCCGTCGAATCAATCAGATCCGCGCCGCGCACGATGTGCGTGATGCCCGCGTCCGCATCGTCCACCACCACCGCCAGTTGATACGCCCATTGGCCGTCCGCGCGCTTCAGCACGAAATCGCCGACCTCGGTGGCGAGGTTTTGCGTCTGCTCGCCTTGCCAGCGATCTTCGAAGCTAATCACGGCCGCGTCGCCGTCGGGCACGCGCAAGCGCCATGCTCGCGCGGGTTTGCCGTTGAGTCCGGCGCGGCAGGTGCCGGGGTAGGCGAGCGTCGTGTTGCGCGCATGCGCGTGCAGCAGCGAGTCGGCAATTTCCTTGCGCGTGCAGCCGCACGGGTAGACGAGGCCGGTGGATTTCAATTGCTCCAGCGCCTGCTCGTAGCGCGCCGTGCGCTGGCTTTGCCAGACGGGCGTTTCGTCCGCGAGCATGCCGAAGCGCGCGAGCGTCGCGAGAATATCCTCGACGGCGCCGGGGACGGTGCGCGGACCGTCGATGTCCTCGACGCGTACGAGCCACGCGCCCCGATGCGCGCGGGCGTCGAGCCAGCTGGCCAGCGCGCTGACCAGCGAGCCGTAATGCAACGGCCCGGTCGGCGACGGTGCGAAGCGTCCGCGGTAGGTCATGGTTGGATGGCCGAGGTGGGTGCGGGTACGGGCAGCAACGCGACGGGCATGAGGGCGGCAGAGGGCGAGGGCGCCGAGGCAGCCGCGGCGCCGGCAAATGCCGCTTCACACGCACAGGCCGATACGGGCTTCAGGCAAGGCGCGGCGCCTGTAGACGCATGCGACCCGCCAGCCCGGACCCGCGCGCGCGGCCTCATTCGCCCGCCGTACGCCGCCGTCATTACGCGGCTTGCGCGGCCTTGCTGTCCGGATGGCACGCCGGACACGTCTTGCCCGCCACGTACAGCGGCGACTGTTGCGCGTCGGGCGTGACCACGGCGCGGCAGCCGAAGCATTGCGCGGTCGCCGTCGGCTCCAGTTGCGGATTCAGCGCGGTGCGGTAGTCGAACACGAAGCAGTCGCCGTGATAATGCGCGCCGCCCACTTCCTCGAAATACTTCAGGATGCCGCCTTCGAGCTGGTACACGTTCTCGATGCCGACTTCCTTCATGTGGATCGCGGCCTTCTCGCAGCGAATCCCGCCGGTGCAGAACGACACCACCGTCTTGCCTTCGAGATCGGCGCGATTGTTCTCGATCACTTCCGGAAACTCGCTGAATTTCGTAATGCGGTAGTCGAGCGCGTTGTCGAACGTGCCGACGTCGACTTCGAATGCGTTGCGCGTGTCGAGCATGACCACCGGGCGGCCTTCGTCGTCGTGACCGCGGTCCAGCCAGTGCTTCAGCGTGGGAGCGTCGACGAACGGCGCGCGGCCGAGTTCCGGACGGATGGCCGGCTTCTTCATCGTGATGATTTCGCGCTTGAGCTTGACCAGCATGCGCGTGAACGGCTGCTTTTCCGACAGGCTTTCCTTGAATTGCAGGTTCGCGAACTTGCCTTCGAACAGCGCGTCGTGGCGGATATAGTCGATGAACGCGTCCGTGTTCTCGCGCGTGCCGGCGACGAACAGGTTGATGCCTTCCGGCGCCAGCAGGATGGTGCCGCGCAGGCCGAGCGCGTTGCAGCGTTCAGTGACGAACGGGCGCCATGCGGCGGTGTCTTCGATGGTCGCGAAGTGATACGCGGCGAGATTGACGATACTCATGTGTGTCCAGCGGTAAGAAGTGGCCGGCGTGGCGAAAAGCGGGGGGCGTTGAGCCGCCGCGTTGCGCGTGGGGAAGCCGGGCTGAGCCAAGGTGTCGCGGCCACGTCGAAAAGGGCGAAACCGCTATTATCCCTCAACCCGGCGTTTTGCCGGACTCGGCCGAATGGTCGGCCGGTTGCCCCAGATCAAATCGCCGGGCAACTTGCGGTGACGATTGATGCTGATCGGCGCCGATTGGCGCAACTGGCGCGCTTGGCCCGTCGCCGCAAGCCGTGCGCGGCGCTTCCGCTTGCGCGTCCTAAGCCGGATGGCTAACGCGCGGTTTTGGCCTGAACACGGCGGGAGGGTGGAGTTACAATGTCGCCCATGTCAGATCCCCGCTTCGTTCATCTCCGCGTTCACTCCGAATTTTCGATTGCCGATGGCATCGTGCGTCTTGACGACATCGTCAAGGCGGCAGCCAAAGACGGTCAGGGCGCACTCGCCCTCACCGATCTCGGCAATGCGTTCGGCCTCGTCCGTTTCTACAAGGAAGCCCGTGGCAAAGGGGTCAAACCCATTGCCGGCTGCGACGTCTGGATCACCAATCCGGACGACCGCGACAAGCCTTCCCGTTTGCTGCTGCTGGTCAAGGACCGGCGCGGCTATCTGAACCTGTGCGAGCTGCTCAGCAAGGCCTCGCTCACGAACCAGTATCGCGGCCGCGCGGAAGTCGAAGCCGGCTGGCTCGAATCGGGTCTCGGCGAAGGGCTGCTCGCGGTGTCGGGCGCGCAGCAGGGCGACGTCGGCCTCGCGCTCGCGGCCGGCAACGAGGAAGCGGCGAAGCGCAACGCGCTGCATTGGGCGAAGGTGTTCCCGAGCGGTTTCTACATCGAGTTGCAGCGTTGCGGTCAGCCGGGCGGCGAGCAGTATGTGCAGCAGGCGGTCGCGCTGGCGGCGTCGCTGAAATTGCCGGTGGTCGCCACGCATCCGATGCAGTTCATGACGCCGGACGACTTCACCGCGCACGAAGCGCGTGTGTGTATTTCCGAAGGCGACATTCTCGCGAATCCGCGCCGCCAGAAGCGCTTTACGTCCGAGCAGTATTTCCGCACGCAAGAGGAGATGGCCGCGCTGTTCGCGGACATTCCGTCGGCGCTCGCCAATACGGTCGAGATCGCCAGGCGCTGCAACCTCACGCTCGAACTCGGCAAGCCGAAGCTGCCGCTATTCCCGACGCCCGACGGCATGTCGCTCGACGACTACCTCGTGCTGCTGTCGAAAGAGGGGCTCGAAAAACGTCTCGAACAGTTGTACCCGATCGAGGCCGAGCGCGCCGCGCAGCGCGCCACGTATTACGAGCGCCTCGAATTCGAGTGCGGCACGATCATCAAGATGGGCTTTCCGGGCTACTTCCTGATCGTCGCGGACTTCATCAACTGGGCCAAGAACAACGGCGTGCCGGTCGGGCCGGGCCGGGGCTCGGGCGCGGGTTCGCTGGTCGCCTACGCGCTCGGCGTGACCGATCTCGATCCGCTGCGCTACAACCTGCTGTTCGAGCGTTTCCTGAATCCGGAGCGGGTGTCGATGCCCGACTTCGACATCGACTTCTGCCAGCACGGGCGCGATCGCGTGATCCAGTACGTGAAGGAGAAGTACGGCGCGGACGCGGTGTCGCAGATCGCGACCTTCGGCACGATGGCGGCGAAAGCGGCGGTGCGCGATATCGGCCGCGTGCTCGATCTCGGCTACATGTTCACCGACGGGATCGCGAAGCTGATTCCGTTCAAGCCGGGCAAGCACGTCACGATCGCCGACGCGATGAAGGAAGAGCCGCTGTTGCAGGAGCGCTTCGACAACGAAGACGAAGTGCATCAGCTACTCGAACTCGCCCAGCGTGTGGAAGGGCTCACGCGTAACGTCGGCATGCACGCGGGCGGCGTGCTGATCGCGCCCGGCAAGCTGACCGACTTCTGCCCGCTGTACACGCAGGGCGACGAAAGCGGCGTCGTCAGCCAGTACGATAAGGACGACGTCGAGGCTGTCGGCCTCGTGAAGTTCGACTTTCTGGGTCTGACCACGCTGACGATTCTCGACTGGGCCGAGCGTTATATCCGCCGTCTCGACCCGTCGAAGCAGGACTGGTCGCTCGGCCAGGTGCCGCTGGACGACCCGGCGTCGTTCTCGATCCTGAAGAAGGCCAACACGGTCGCCGTGTTCCAGCTGGAAAGCCGGGGCATGCAGGGCATGCTGAAAGACGCGCAGCCCGACCGCTTCGAGGACATCATCGCGCTGGTCGCGTTGTACCGTCCGGGCCCGATGGACCTGATCCCGAGCTTCTGTGCGCGTAAGCACGGCCGCGAAGTGGTCGAGTATCCCGATCCGCGCGTCGAACCTGTTCTGAAAGAGACCTACGGCATCATGGTCTACCAGGAGCAGGTGATGCAGATGGCGCAGATCATCGGCGGCTACTCGCTGGGGGGCGCCGACCTGCTGCGCCGCGCGATGGGTAAGAAGAAAGCCGAGGAAATGGCCCAGCATCGCGAACTGTTCCGGCAGGGCGCGGCGAAGAACGGGCTGACCGGCGAGAAGGCCGACGAAATTTTCGACTTGATGGAGAAGTTCGCCGGCTACGGCTTCAACAAGTCGCACGCGGCCGCGTATGCGCTGCTCGCGTACTACACCGCGTGGCTGAAGGCGCACCATCCGGCGGAGTTCATGGCGGCGAATATGTCGCTCGCAATGGACGACACGGACAAGGTCAAGATCCTGTTCGAAGACTGCCTCGCGAACAAGATGGCGGTGCTGCCGCCGGACGTGAATCTGTCCGCGTATCGCTTCGAGCCGGTTGCCGAGCCGGACGGCAAGCGCTCCAAAACCATCCGTTACGGGCTCGGTGCGATCAAGGGCAGCGGCCAGAACGCGATCGAAGAAATCCTGCGCGCGCGCGAGGACGGTCCGTTCATCGACATTTTCGATTTCTGCAACCGCGTCGACCGCCGGATCGTCAATCGCCGCACGATCGAGGCGTTGATTCGCGCGGGCGCGTTCGACACCTTGCACGCCAATCGCGCGCAACTGATCGCGTCGGTCTCGCTCGCGATGGAAGCGGCCGAGCAGGCGAGCGCCAATGCGTTGCAGGCAGGTCTGTTCGACATGGGCGACGCGCCGTCGCAAGGTCACGAACTGATCGACGAGCCGGAATGGCCGGAAAAAAAGAAGCTGCAGGAAGAGAAGGCCGCGCTCGGCTTCTACCTGTCGGGCCATCTGTTCGACGCGTACAAGGACGAAGTGCGGCGCTTCGTGCGGCAGAAGATCGGCGAGTTGAAGGAAGGGCGTGACAAGCTGGTCGCCGGGGTGATCGCGTCGCTGCGCACGCAGATGACCCAGCGCGGCAAGATGCTGATCGCACTGCTCGACGACGGCACGGGCCAGTGCGAAGTGACGGTCTTCAACGAGACTTTCGAGGCGCACAAGCCGTTGTTCAAGGAAGACGAACTGCTGGTCGTGCAAGGCCAGGCACGTAACGACGCGTTCACGGGCGGCATCCGCTTCACTGTCGACACGGTCATGGACCTCGGCCGCGCGCGCTGCCGTTACGCGGAAGCCGTGAAGGTGCAGATGAACGGCAATGCGGACGCGCTGGCGTTGCGTCGTGTGCTCGAAGCACATAGCGCGGGCAAGGACGAGCCGCAAGCGGCGGCTGCGCCGGCGGCTTCATCGCGCGGCGGCAATGGTGGCGGCGCGCGCAACGGCGGCGGCTATGGCGGCGACAATGGCCGTCAGCGTCAGGCGGTGCAGATTCCGAACGGCCTGGCGGTGCAGGTGGTCTATCGCAGCGAGAAGGCGCAAGGGGAGATGCGTCTGGGCGACGCCTGGCGCGTGAAGCCGACCGACGAGCTGCTTGCCGCGTTGCGCGGCGAGTTTGCGGGAAGCTCGATCGAGATCGTGTATTGAGGATTGGGTGTTGGTCGCGCGGGCCGGGCGGGTCGCTCGGTTCGCGCGGGCAAGACCCTGTCGGAAGTTGCGGCGGCGAATGCCGGCGGCGCGTTGTATTGTCGAAGCGGCTGACGCGATTCGAATGCGAGCGTTGCGCGATGCGGCGGTGCTCAACCTGGCGCGGCGTCGCTCCATGTCAACCAACGGGCAGCGAAGTTGATCACCGTCGTTCCATACCGCCTTTTCCGGCCACTTAGCGCCGCGTCTGCGCGCCCGTCTGTTCACCCAAACGCGCCAGCTTCATAAACCGGTAGTACACCGTTTCCGCATTGAACACCGCGATCATCAAGCCGGCCCGGCCATCCAGAAAGCCACGCCGCAGCAGGTAGGTCCGCACGAACGCCCACGCGCCGCGCCCGAGCGCCTTGCCGAAACTGCCGCGCTGACCCGCCACGTAACGTTGCTGTGCGCCCGCCGTCGAATACGCGTCGAGCTTGCGCAATACGCCTTCGAAGTCCTCGTACGAGTAGTGCATCAGCCTGCCCGTCAGGCGCTGGGCGGGCGTGTCGAACACTAGGCGCTCGTGCACGAGGTCGTCGGAAAAACGCGCGGCGCCGCGTTTGAACAGGCGCGGAATCCAGTCCGGATACCAGCCGCTATGATGAATCCAGTGGCCGCAGAAACTCGACAGCCGGTCCACCGCGTAGACGTCGGCGGTGGGCGCCATCAGCGCCGCGCGGATCGCTGACGCGAGTTCCGGCGAGACGATCTCGTCGGCGTCGATCGACAGAATCCAGCTCGTGCTGAGCGCGTCCACCGCGCGGTTCTTTTGCGGGCCGAAGCCCGGCCAGTCGGTTTGTGCGATCACGCGGGCGCCGTGCGCGCGGGCGATCTCGGTGGTGCCGTCGGTGCTGCCGCCGTCGATGACGACAATCTGATCGGCGAAGGCCACGGCTTGCAGGCATTCGGCCAGCCGTGCCGCCGCGTTTCGGGTGATGATGGCGACGCCGAGGGTGGTTTCTTGCATACCTGGATTGCGAAGGCGAAGTGACGGAAACGAGTTGCGCAAGCGAGCGGCGCAAACGGGTCACGCGAGTATACACAGCCGGGCTCATCCGGCCCTATGCCTGGTCGCGGGCGGCCAGGGCAGACGTGCGGCCGATACCGCGCGCTTTGCCTGGCGGCCTTCACGTCCAGCGGCACGTGGCCATGCGGCACGTCGTTCGTCGCCAGGCCGGTCGCCACGAAGCCGGCACCCGACCACCACGTCCGGGCCGCCGCGCCAACCGATTACAATGCTCCTTTTTGATATTCCCCGCGGCGGCCATTCCGCCCGTCGCGCGGTTGCCGTCCCGCATTCCCAGAGGATTCCTTGAGCGCGAAGCCAACGTTAAGCAAACCCATCGGTTCAGGTGAGGCGTCGTCGCCGGCGGTCGTCTTCCGGCGCCTTTGGCCGTATATCAAGCCGCTGCTGTGGGTGGTGGTCGGCGCGATCGCCGCGATGGCCGTCAGCGCCGGCACCGACGCGGCCATCCCCGCCTTGCTCAAGCCGCTGCTGGACAAAGGTTTCGGCGCGCACGCCAGCGACAACGCCAGGTGGTTCGTGCCGGTCGCGGTGATCGGCCTCGCGCTGGTGCGCGGCGTGTCGCAATATGTGTCTGGCTATCTGCTCGCGTACGTGTCGAACAAGATCCTGCTCGAACTGCGCCTGACGATGTTCAACCGCATGATCCACACGAGTGTCGCGTTCTTCCAGCGCGAGACCGCGAGCACGGTGATCAACGCGATCGTCTTCGAGGTGAACCAGATCCTCAACGTGCTGCTGAGCGTGATGGTGACGCTGGTGCGCGACTCGCTGACGGTGATCTTCCTGCTCGGCTACCTGTTCTATCTGAACTGGCGTTTGACGCTGATCGTCGCGGTGCTGCTGCCGGGGATCGGCTGGCTGGTCGGCAAGATCAACCGCCGCTTGCGGCGCCTGAACCGCGAGCATCAACTGCTCACCAACGAGCTGTCGTACATCGTCGAAGAGACGGTGGGTGGCTACAAGGTCGTCAAGGTGCATAACGGCGAGCAGTACGAAATCGACCGCTTCACGGCGATGAGCAAGCGCCTGCGCGGCTACGCGATGCGCATGACGGTTTCCGGCGGCCTCGCGCAGCCGTTGACGCAGTTCCTCGCGTCGATTGCGCTCGCCGTCGTGATCACGATCGCGGTGGTGCAGTCGTCGTCGGATCAGACCACGGTGGGCGGCTTCGTCGCGTTCGTCACGTCGATGCTGCTGATCATCTCGCCGCTCAAGCACCTGATGGACGTGAACCAGCCGCTGCAACGCGGGATGACCGCGGCCGAGCTGATCTTCGGTCTGATCGACGAGCCGTCCGAGCCGGCAGGCGGCGGCAAGCCGCTCGAGCGCGCGCGCGGCGAAGTGGAGTTCCGCGACGTGTCGTTCACTTACGGCACGAGCGTCACGCACAACCGCCACACGCTCGACCGGGTGTCGTTCAAGGTGGCGCCGGGCGAGATGGTGGCGCTGGCGGGCCCGTCGGGCAGCGGCAAGACCACGCTGGTGAACCTGCTGCCGCGCTTTTTCGATCCGACCGGCGGCGCGATTCTGGTCGACGGCGTGGCGCTGCCGGAATACGACCTGCACGCGCTGCGCAGCCAGATCGCGATGGTGAGCCAGGAAGTGGTGCTGTTCAACGACACGGTGGCGAACAACGTCGCGTACGGCCAGGCAGCCGATCCGGAGAAGGTCAAGGAGGCGCTGCGCGCAGCCAATCTGTGGGACACCGTCGAAACCATGCCGAACGGCATCGACACGCTGATCGGCGACAACGGCATGATGCTGTCGGGCGGACAGCGGCAGCGTCTGGCGATCGCGCGCGCGATCTACAAGGACGCGCCGATCCTGATCCTCGACGAAGCCACCTCGGCGCTGGATTCCGAGTCCGAACGCCATGTGCAGGCCGCGCTGGAAACCTTGATGAAGGGCCGCACGACGCTGGTCATCGCGCACCGCCTGTCGACGATCGAGCGCGCGAACCGGATTCTCGTGATGGAAGCGGGACGCATCGTCGAGAGCGGCAGCCATCGCGAACTGTTGCAGCATGAGGGGCTCTATGCGCATCTGCATCGCATCCAGTTCCAGCAGAACGCGGCCTGATCCGGCCGGTTCGAGCGGCGTCTGGCCCGAGGTTGGGCGCCGCGCCTCATCACGCTGCTGAGCGAGGCCCTTTTTTCATAGTCCGGCGGCGTCGGCCCGACGGCGCGACGGCGGCGGGCATTGGCCGCTCATCACCGCGCGCACCGAGGCGCGCCTTCAGCTGTGGTCTTTGCGCACGACGCGCTTGAGCCAGATCCCCGGCGCGTAGACCGCCGGACAACTCGCACATAGAAACATGCGGATGCGCAGCCCGAGCTTCACGCCGGCACCGTGCATCAGCAAACCAATACGCTCCCCTGGACTGCCCGCCTCGAACATCGCGCGGATGAACTGCTCACGTGCGAGCTTGGGCGCCATCGCCGCGCGCATGCGCTCGCCCACGCCGCCGATCTCGGCGTCGCGCTGCAGTTGCGCGAGTTCCGCCAGCCCATGGCGATTGCTTTGGCGCATCCGCGCGATCAGTTCGTCCACCGAGCGGTAACGGCGTTTGCGCGACAGCCCGCCGCGCCGGTAGCGCACCAGCGGCTCGCGCAGACTCACCGCGCCGCCCGACAGGATCGCGCGCAGCACCATGATCTGATCCTCGGCGGCCGCGCCCGGCAGCATCGGCCCGAAACGCTCGAACAGACGCCGCGACCACGTATGCGCCGCGCCGATCAGCCAGGGGCGGCTGGCCAGCCAGTCGTCGAACGTGCGGTAGGTATCCAGTTCGGTCGGGCTGAGCCGTTCGTGAACGTTGCCGGCTTCGTCCATGTCGGCGAGATCGGTGGCGATCAGGTCGGGACGGCGCTCGCGCGCGAGCCAGAGATCGACCACCCGTTCGCAGCGCGTGGGCGCCGACATGTCGTCGCCAGCGGCGACGAACAGCAGTTCGCCCTGTGCCCTCTGCGCGATTTGTGACAGGTGCGCGCTGATCCCCTGGTTGGTTGCGTTGCGCCGCGTGACCACCCGATGCGGGCCGCGGTAGCCGGCGAGCGCCGCTTCGATCGCGGCGAAGGTGGCGTCGCTCGACGCGTCGTCGGAGATGATGATTTCGAGCGGCTGATAGGTTTGCGCGAGTGCGCTGCGCACCGCGTCGCCGATCTGCTCGGCCTGGTTGTACGCGATCAGCAGCAGTGTGACCAGCGGGCGCTCGGCGGGCGGCGCGGCGGAGGAAGAGTGGGGTGACGGGCTATCGGTCATGAAGTGGGGGCGGGTGCGATTGGGCTAGATTCTAATCGGTGGCGCGCGGGCTGCGCGATGCGCGTCGCGAGCAGGGCATCCTTTACAATTGCCGCTGCTTTCGCACAACCAACGCGAACCAACGCAAAAACCGGCCCGCGCGGCCTTGCGCCGCGTATTGGCCGCATCAGCACTCACCGAGATCCGATCCTTGTCCGAGCCGACCCGCCGCCCACTCACCGACATCGCGCTGACCGCCCAGGCGCTGAAGAATAGCGGCGGCGCCGAGCGCTACACCCGCGACGTGATCGCCGGTTTGCATCGGATGGGCTTGCGGCCGACGCTCTTCGCCCGCGAAATCGACCGCGCGCTGCCCGAGGCAGCGTGGATCGACGCGCAGCCGCTGAACGTGCGCTGGGCGCCGCGCAAGCTGCGCAATCTGGCGTTCGACTGGCGGCTGAAGCAGCGGCTCAAACGGCACAGGCCCGTCTGCGTGTTTTCGATCAATCACTCCACCCAGGCCGACGTCGCGTTGTGCGGCGGCACGCATCAGGGCTCGCTCGAAGCCGCCGGGCGCCGCGCGCGGCGCAGCGACGAATGGCAGATCGACATGGAGCGGCGCGTCTACACGCACGCGCGGTCGATCGTCGCGCATTCGCAATTGATGAGCCGCGAGTTGCAGCGCTTTTACGGCGTGCCCGCCGGGCGTATCGACGTGCTCTATCCGCCCGTCGACACCGCGCGCTTCCAGCCGCTCGCCGACGCGGCGCGCGCGGCGGTGCGCCGTCAGCTCGACCTGCCCGAAGACCGGGTGATCTTCCTGTTTTCGTCGACCAGTCACGAACGCAAAGGCTATCCGTTGCTGGAAGAATTCTTTGCACGGACCACGCTGCCGGTGTGCCTCGTCGTGGCGGGGCGCCCCGTGCCGAAAACCGGCGAGACGATTCGCTATCTCGGCTACAGCAAGGAGATGGAGAAGCTTTTCGCGGCGGCCGACTTCACGGTCGTCGCGTCCGCGTATGAGCCGTTCGGGCTGGTGGGCGTCGAGTCGGTGATGTGCGGCACGCCGCTCGTGATCGCGGACAACGTCGGCTCGGCGGAGACGGTGACGGGGGCGGCGAAGATCGAGTTTTCGCGCCAGTCGGCGGGGAATTTCGAGCGGGCGATCGAGCAGGCGGTGCAGCGGGTGCGCGACGGCGGCGCGCGGATCACGCAGCCGCTCGACTGTCTGGTGTACGACCCGAGTGTCGATGCTCATGTCGCCGCGCTGTATGCGCTGTTCACGCGTTGAACTGACCGATGAACGCCGCGCGCCGCAGCGCGGCCGAAGCGGGGCAGCGCAAGCCGGCCGATGGGCGGAACGTGGGTAGCCTTCGCAACTTCGCCGAACCCGCTCAGCGCCGGCCTCGAAGAAACTGGCGCGAGCTCAGACCTTGACGCGTGCCGCGCGGCGCGTCGCGTTCGACGCGGGCGCTGGCGCCATTTGCCGCAGCTCGCGCTTTCTCGCATCGACGACCGCCAGCAGCGCCGCGACCAGCAGCGCGAGCAGCACGGTGACCATGATCGGCACGAGCACGTCGATGGTGAGGCCGAAAATCACCGTGCTGGTGGCGACCGCGAGGCCCGCATAGGAGGCCGCGCGGATGGCCGGATCGGTCGAGCGCCGGTGCCGCCAGAAATACACCGAGATCCCGTGGTAGAACAGCAGCAGGCAGATCACGCCGATCGCGCCCATCTCGGCGAGCGTCGAGAAGAAGTCGCTGTGCGCGCGCTCGTTGACGATTTCGGCTTTCACTTCGCCGCGTTTGGCCAGCACGTCCAGCTCGTCGACCAGACGCCCCTTGCCGATTCCGTACACTGGGTGCTGCATGAAGATCAGCCGCGATGCGTTCCACAATTGCAGACGCAGCCCCACTGGCGTGGAGTCCTCACCCTTGTGCATCATCGACACGTCGGTCGACGCTTCGGAGATGCGCTTCTGGATGCGCTCGGTCGACAGCAGCGCGCCGGCCACGAGCACGATCGCCAGCATCGCGATCAACAGACGCTTCCTGTGCGCAAACCACTGATACTGCATGCCGAGCAGCACGACGAAGACCGGCACGGCCAGCCAGCCGCCGCGCGTGCCCGACAGATACGACGCATAGCCACCCGAGACTAGCGCCACGAGGCGCGGCAGCAGCACGCGCCAGTCGCGCGGATTGTCCCAGCCGAGCGTGAAGACCGACAGAAACGCGAGCAGCAACGCGGTATCGCCGAACGGGATCGCATTCGTGTAGGAATTATTCAGACGGTTCGCATCGGTCCATCCGCCGGGGGGCTGATCGACGATCGCCCAAACACCGACCGCCAGCGCGCCGACCGCGCAGCCCCAGCCGATCATGCGCAAATTGCGCGACGGCAATTGCCGCAGCAGCAGGAACACCGGCAACGCCAGCACGAAGCGCGACAATGCGTCGAACTGTCGGGGCAGCCAGTAGCCGAACACCAGTTGCTGGACGCCGATCGCCACGACGAGGGCCAGCATGCCGACGGTGAACCAGCCGTAGGTGCGCAGCGCGGAGAAATAGCCCGGCATGCGGCGGTTGACCACAGCGGCGCCGAGCGCCAGCGCGAGAAGTGCGAAGAAGCAGTAGCCGGTGCCCCCGCGCCACATCAGATTGACGGCGGGCGCGAGAAACAGCAGGGCTGAGCTGAGCCAGACCAGACTGGAAGCAAAAATCATAGGGCAACAATTTGTATGAACACTACCGTTCCGGTGGTGGGGTTGCTGGGAAGCCGGACCATTTGGTGACATTTTCAAGACGGTAGAGCGACCGCGATTATAACCGTGCCCCTCCTTGCAGAATGCTTGCTGTCGGGCGCAGGCCGTGGTCTGCGCGGCGGCGGCCGGCGAGACGGGGCGGCGCGCGGTCATTCGGGCCGCCTGGCGTGCGACCACTGAGCGCATGAGCGCCGCAAGCCTGCCGCCTGCGCGATAGCGCGGCCGCCAGCCTCGCAACCGGCGCCGCAAGGTTTGTCGCCCGGGCCGGCGGCGGTACAATCGCCGCGAAACTCATGACCGGCGCGCGGCGCCCGCCGCGCCCGCACGCAGCTCAACGGACCGCATCGATGTTCTCAATCATCATTCCGACCTGGAACAACCTGCCTTACCTGCGCCTCGTGATCGAGAGCCTGCGGCGCCATTCGACGCACGCGCATCAGATGATCGTGCACGTCAACGACGGCTCGGACGGCACGCTCGCCTGGGTGCGCGACGAAGGCATCGAACATACGGCGTCGCCCGGCAACATCGGTATCTGTCACGCGGTCAACCTCGCGGCGGCGCGGGCCACGCGCGACTACATCGTCTACATGAACGACGACATGTACTGCTGCCCCGGCTGGGACGACGCGCTCGTCAAACGCCTCGCGCAGATGCCCGCCGACAACCTGTTCATGCTGTCCGGCACGATGATCGAACCCGTCGACTCCGGCAATCCGTGCGTGGTCGTGCAGAATTTCGGCCGCGACGTGCAGTCGTTTAGCGCCGAGCAGCTGGTCGCCGCGACGCCCGGCCTCGTGCGCGCCGACTGGCGCGGCGCGACCTGGCCGCCAACGCTCGTGCATCGCGACTGGTGGCATAAGGTGGGCGGGTATAGCAGCGAACTGAGTCCCGGCATGAGCAGCGACAACGACTTCTCGATGAAGCTGTGGGACGCCGGCTGCCGCGTGTTCCTCGGTGTCGGCGACAGTCTGGTCTATCACTTCCAGCAGAAGAGCACCGGCAAGGTCGTCAAGAACGACGGGCGTCGCCAGTTTCTCAACAAGTGGGGCATGACGCAGGCCACTTTCGATCGTTACTATCTGCGCCGGGGCACCGCTGTCGAAGGCGGGCCGGCGGTCACCGAGCCTGAGCGCACCGGGCGTCTGCGGCGCGCGCTGCTGAAGTCGCGGATCAAGCGGGCGTTCGGCTGACGGGTGCCGGTGTCCGGGCGGGGCGCTCACGTGAGCGTCCGTGCCGCTCACGGGCATCACACCCCGCCCGTCACCAGCGGCAGTACCGTCAAGTCCGGATGCGTGCCGTCGATGATGCTGCGGCCCACATGCACGGCTTCGTAAAGTGCTTCGTCCTCGCCGGCGAAGCTCTCTTCGCCATCCGCATGAAACGGCACCGCGTGGCCGGGAATGGCGGGATCGGCGCCCGGGTGGCAGACGTAGCCGAGATAGGTGTAACGGTTATCCGCCGCGGCTGACGGGTTCGCTGCGTCGGGTGCATTTTTGGGAACAGGTGACACGTGAATTTCGAAGCCCTCGTATTCCACTACTTGCCAGTGTGCGGTTTCATCGGCCATGGCCGCCTCCGTCTTGGTCGTATCTATCAAAAAGTCTAGGTGATTTGCGCGTAAAGCGCGCTCCAGAACGGATAGGACAAAACCATTACGGCCTGACCAAGCCGAGCGGCATCAGCCGGGCGACGCGGGAAACTGATGAGGTGGCAGTGGCGTGCTCCAGAGAAGGCGAAGTGAACGTGAAGCGGACCACACGCATTCGCTGGCTAGTAAGTGGTGTCTGATATTCGGTCTGTCGCTTAAATGAATTTCGCTTCCCGGTTGGAAATAGCCGGCGAGTCGAGGGGCTCGACGAGCGCGCCGCGGCCCGGTCGTCATATAGAATGTCGCGCTTTGCCCGGAAACGACCTCGCCCATGTGGTTCAAAAACCTTCAGTTGCACCGCCTTCCCGCTCCGTGGTCCGTCACCCCTGAACAGATGCAGAAGTGGCTCGCGCCGCACGCGTTTGCACCCGGCAACAGCGTCGAGATGCAAAGCCACGGCTGGGCGTCGCCGCGCGACAACGACTCGCTGGTGTACGCGCTCAACGGCCAGATGCTGCTGGTGTTCCGCACCGAAAAGAAACTGCTGCCCGCGTCGGTCGTCACCCAGGTGACCAAGGCGCGCGCGCTCGAACTCGAAGAGCAGCAGGGCTTCAGGCCTGGCCGCAAGCAGATGCGCGAACTCAAGGAGCAGGTCACCGACGAACTGCTGCCGCGCGCGTTCAGCATTCGCCGCGACACCCGCGTGTGGATCGACTGCAAGAACGGCTGGCTCGTGATCGACGCGGCCTCGCAAGCCGTCGCCGATGAAGTGCGCGGCCTGCTGGTGAAGTCGATCGATCAGTTGCCGCTCGGCACCGTGCGCGTCACGCAGTCGCCGGTCGCGGCGATGACGGAATGGCTGCTCTCCGGCGAGGGTCCGGCAGGCTTCACGCTCGACCAGGACACCGAATTGCGCTCGCCCACGGAAGGCAACGCCACCGTGCGCTACGTCGGACATACTTTGGACACCGAAGATATGCGCCGGCATATCGAAGCCGGCAAGCAATGCATGCGTCTCGCGATGACGTGGAACGATCGCGTGTCATTCGTGCTGACGCCTTCGTTGACGATCAAGCGCATCGCGCCGCTCGACGTGCTGAAGGAAGCGAGCGATCCGACCGCGCAGAACGACGATGAGCGCTTCGATTCCGACCTCACGCTGATGACCGCCGAGCTCGACCGCATGCTGACGGATCTGCTCGATGCGTTGGGCGGTGAGCAGGGTGAGGCGATGCCGCAAGCTGCGGCGGCGTGACCGGTTGTTGATATGTTGCAGATCGTCTCCGCGCGAGTGGGCCGCTGTCGCTCGTGGCGGCTCGCGATGATCGGCGGCGGCCTCGAAATCGCGCCGGCGATTTTTTTCTTCAAGCGCCGGGTTCGATATCAGACGGCTGCGCCGCTTCCGGGACGCGTGTCGCGTGCGCTGGAGGCGGCGCTCGAAGGCGCGTCGGCGTTCGCGCTCAGCATGCTGGGCGACCCGCGGCCATCGCGCTGGCCCAGGATGGCGCGCGTTGCGGTGCGCCGGATGATGCAGTCGCGTCGGCAATGGCGCGCAGAGGCGCGTCATGCGTCGGCGGCGCAGGACGCGCAGCTCGGCGTTGCGTAGGGCGCGGCGCGGGATTGAAGGGAGCGCGTGCCCAACTTCGGCATCGCGCTGAAAATGGCAATCGCTTCAACGGCTTGCGGATTTTGGCCGATAGTTATGCACAGATTTGTGCCCAGTTTCTGTTGATAACTTCCGTGCGCCGCATCACAGCCCAATGAATTAATTCACTCAAAAATGGCGGGCGTATGCTGATTCCATCAGCCATTGCTGAAGTCCGCTGCGACGTGCCAACCGAACACGCGCATTGCGGCGTTAAGTACTGAAGCTCCGCTTAAGGCATGACGACATGGTGTGCATCGCCTTCCGGATCCGCGAACCTGGCGGCGCTCATCGGACCGGATAAGGCGTCATTCCCCAAGCGCCAGTGCACGCTTGCGCCGCCACAGCGCCGAGCCGATCGACACCGCCGCCCCGATGCCGCCCATCGCGACCGCAAGCGTCACGATCAGCGGGCCCGTTTGCGTGCGCGTGGAGAACAGCGTGACCAGCAAGCCGGCGAGCGGCTGAGTCATGTTGTTCAGCAGGATCACCACGCCGGTCGTCTTGCCGTAGTCCGCCGGCGGAATGATTCGCTGACGCGCGCTGCGGATGTAGACGTTGAACATCTTGTCGAAGCCGACGATCAATAGAAAGCCGAGCGCATAGCCCCAGGGCGCCGCACTCGTGCCGGCGATCACGCCGCCCGCGCAGATCGCCACGAAAGCGACCCGGCCGAGCACGCGGGCCGGCCATGCAGTGCGCGCGATCGTCAAAAGAATCAGCACCGTGGCGACGGCGCCGGCCGTTTGCAGGCCGGCATAGTAGTGGTTCGACTGCGCGTGATAACCCGTCACCATGGCGGCCGACGTGGCCAGCGTCACGCCGATCACGAGGTTTTCGGCGGCTGCCAGCAGCACGACCTTCTTCAGACCAGGCAGCACCAGCACATGGCGCAGTGCGATGCGCAACGGCAGGCTCCAGTGGCCCGCGGCCTCGGGCGGTGGATTGCCGGGGTTAAACCCGCTCGTGCGATGCCACAGCAGCAAGGCGCCATCGGCGGTGAGAAACAGCGCGCCGGTGATGCCCACCACCGCTTCCCAGCGCCACCAGCCGAGCAGCAGCGCGGCCAGCAGCGGGCCGAGGACGAAGCCTGACTGGTCGGCCAGTTGCGAGTAGGCGAGCACGCGCTGAAACTGCCGCGTGCTGAAGATTTGCGGCAGCATGACTTCGCGCGCCACCAGCCCCTGACTCGTGAGCACGCCGCACGCCGCCGACAGCGCGATCAGCCAGCCGATCCCGCCGCACAGCGCGTACGCGAGCACGCCGCCGAAACACACCAGCGCGCGCACGGCCTGACTGACCCGCATCAGCCGGAGCGGCGAGATGCGGTCGCACAATGCGCCGAAGAACGGGAACACCAGGTAGCGCGGCAGCGTTTCGATGAAAAACGCCAGGCCTGACCACGAGACCTGGCGTGTGGTCTGGAATACGACGAGGGGGACGAGAAACAGCAGGACCTGATCGGCGAGACGCGCGATGAACAACGAGCAGAAAAATGCCTGATGGTTGACTCGCACTGGTTGTGGTCCCGCCGTTTATGGGTCGAGACCGATGCTATCAAAGATGGCGCCGTCGCGGGGGGGGGGGGGGGGGGGGGGGCGCGGCCCGCGGCGGGCGGGGGGGGGGGGGGGGGGGGGGGGGTGGGGGGGCGGGGG
>NZ_JAQQEU010000020.1:0-117600 GCF_046026895.1 Paraburkholderia sediminicola | reverse complement strand
GGACTCGGACTCGGACTCGGACTCGGACTCGGACTCGGACTCGGACTCGGACTCGGACTCGGACTCGGACTCGGACTCGGGCTCTGACTCGGGCTCTGACTCGGCTTCGCCGGCTTATCGCTATTATTCGTCACGTTAGCGCCGCCATCATCACCGCCGCCGCCGCCGCATGCGGACAGCGCCACGCCGGCGGTCAACAGCGCGCAGCAGAGCTTTTTGTTTAGAGTCGTCATAGTATTGGTATTCGATGAGTCCACGCGCCGCTTCATTGCAGGTTCTCCATGCGGACATTGGCGGGAACGAGGCGCGGCAGAAATGCCCTGCCGAAGAAATAGCCTGTATGGCCAGCCGATTCGATATGGAAGTCGCCGTTGTGCTGGACCATCGGACCGATGCCGCGCGGGCGGCCGTCGCCCGGGCTCACGAAGTTCGGGAAGTAGCTGCCGAGCAGTTCGCTCATGTCCGGGCGCACCGGGCCATGCCACGTAACGGCGAACACCACGTTGGTGGGCAGTACGTATTCGCGGATCGTCACGCCGTCGGCGTCGTTCGCCTCGCGCATCGTGTACGGCGCAGCCGCAGCCGGATCACTCGACCCACTCCCCGACGTGAGCAACGACCGCGATCCCGCCGCCGCGTGTGTCCGCGTAGCTGGCGCTGCGCCCAATGTCGCATAACAGGCGAGCGGCGCCAGGGCCGCGATCGCCAGCGCGAGCTTCACAAGTTTCATCTCATTGCTCCAGAAAACAGGTCGGAGCATGGTGCCCGCAGGCCGTTATCAGGATTGCAGGAAAATTCTGAATAGAGGATGGGAAACGGCGTGAGGCGGCGAAATCAACGCGCCGTCGACGCAGTCGTCAGAACGCGACTAACGGGCCGGTCCGCTGGCTGATCCTGGCCGTGCCGGTCATCGTAAGGAGTCGGAGCATGATGCTCACGCGATGCTTAGGAAGCCATGCGAAGTTTCCGCGGCCGATGCGTGAAGTAGCGTGATGAAAGGGGGGTTATTTCAATGCGCGCGGTGGATGTGTTCGGCGCGCGCGCTTCGCAGTTGCGCGTCGCTGGACAGCGCTTCGTCGTAGAGCAGGGACATGCCGACGGCCCGCGCAGGCAGCGCAGCGAGCGCGCGCACGCCGGCGCGGCCACGGACGCAAGGCGCGGCGCCCGTTGGCGCGTCATCGCGACGCGCCGCTCAGTCTCAGTAGGTGGGAACGGACGGATCGACCTGACGCGACCATGCGTCGATGCCGCCTTGCAGATTGAACACGTTGGTATGGCCGCGCGATTCGAGGAACATCGCGACCTGGGCGCTGCGCGCACCGTGATGGCAGACGCAGACGATTTGCGCGTCGTCGTCGAGTTCTTCGCTGCGCGCGGGAATCTCACGCATCGGGATCGACACGGCGCCGGCGATCGACGCCGTTTGCAATTCCCACGGCTCACGCACGTCGAGCAGCACGGGCGCGGGTCGCGAGGTGTCGGCGAGCCATTCGGCGAGCGCCGGAGCAGTCAGATTTTGCATCAGCGGACATCCAGTTCAGAGGACGGCCGCACGCGGGCCGTCCGGATCGACGTAAAGCTTAAAACTTGAAACGCGGCGGCTGCACGGCGTTGATCAGCGGCTCGACATAGGTTTCGAACACGTCGGCGATGCGGAACTGCTTCTCGTCGATACGCGTGATGATTTGCGCCTTCATGACCGGCGCGGTGCCGACGAACGCCGCGAGGCGGCCGCCGATCTTCAGGTGTTCGAGAATTTCCTGTGGCAGCACCGGCAGGCCGCCCGACACGCAGATCACGTCGTAGGGCGCCGCGCCGGCCCAGCCGCGCGACGCGTCGCCGGTGGCGACTTCGGCGTTCAGCACGCCGTTGGCGATCAGGTTGTTGCGGGCCAGCTCGGCCAGTTCGGGTTCGATATCCACCGTCAGCACGTGCTGCGCGCGATGCGCGAGCAGTGCCGCCATGTAGCCCGAGCCCGCGCCGATTTCGAGCACGCTTTCGTGTTTCTTCACCGCCAGTTCCTGCAGTACGCGTGCTTCGACGCGCGGCGCGAACATATGCTGGCCGGCCGGCAGCGGCACTTCGAAGTCGACGAAGGCCAGCTCGCGATAGACGGCGGGGACGAAATTCTCACGCTTGACGATCGAGAGCAGATTCAGCACGTCCTGGTCGAGCACTTCCCAGGGGCGGATCTGCTGTTCGATCATGTTGAAACGCGCTTGCTCGATGTTCATGGTGGATTCGGCGGTTTGGTTTGGCGAGTGGGCGGCAGTTCGACGAGGCGTTTGACGATGCGGTTGATTGCAGTTGGCAAACGCCGCCACTGACTTTTTTGCCTCCGGCCGGCAGCTTCCCGAAGCTCGCCCGAACCTCGCGAACGAGACTCCAGCGATAAGGGACGCAAGCCGCGCCAGGGTAACTGCGGGATTGTACCAAATGGCGGCGGCCAGCCGTGCCGTCGCGGGCACTGTGCCGCGCCCGGCGGCAGAGGCAGCGGCTGCGCGTGGCCCGTCGCGATCCCCGTGTTAATCCCTAGCGATCCGTCCTTGCGATTTCCGCTTTGATCGCCCAAGAATGTAATCGATTACATTTTCGATGCGAGATCCCTTGTCCAGATCGTCGTCCAAGGCGCCTGCGGCGGCATTGTCCAACGCGCGTTCCCAACCGCAAGGCCGGCCGCTGCCTGCCGCCGAAGGCTCGTCGATCGCCGGGGTCGCGCAGCAGGCGGGGGTGTCGGTGGCCACGGTGTCGCGCGTGCTGAACGGTCACGAGAACGTGCGGCCCGCCACGCGCGACAAGGTGCTCGCCGCGATCGACGCGAGCGGCTATCGCGTCAACGAACTCGCGCGCAATCTGCGCACCGCCGAAAGCCGGCTGCTGCTCACCATGGTGCCGGACGTCGGCAATCCGTTTTATGCGGAGATCGTGCGCGGCATCGACAGCGTCGCGCGTCAACACGGCTACTTCATGCTGCTATGCGACACGGGCGCCGATCCGGGCCGCGAGCGCAGCTACTTCGACCTGCTGCGCCGCCGCCGCGCGGACGGCGCGATCTGCCTCGACCCGGCCACCATCCAGCAGGCGCTCGGCGACGCGTCCGGCGCGCTGCCGTGGGTCGCGTGCTGCGAGTTCGACCCGGCGGTCGGCGTGCCGTACGTGGGTATCGACAATTACCGCGCCGCGGGCGACGCGGTGCGCCATCTGCTCGCGCGCGGCCACCGGTGCATCGGGCTCATCAACTCCGACGTGGCCTACCTGTACGCGCGGCAGCGTCAGCAAGGCTATCTGGACGCGCTGGCCGAAGCCGGCATCACGCCCGATGCGCGCTGGCGGATGAACCTGAACAGCCTCGACTACGAAGCGGGCGCGTCGGCGGCGGTCACGTTGATCCAGCAGCCGGGCGCGCCCAGCGCGATCTTCGCGGTGTCCGACACGCTGGCGATCGGCGTGATCCACGGCTTGCGCAGCGTGGGCAAGCGGGTGCCCGACGACGTCGCGGTGGTCGGCTTCGACGACATCTCGCTCGCCGCGCAGATCGACCCGCCGCTCACCACCATCGCGCAGCCGATGCGCGAGCTGGGCGAAACCGCCGCGCGTCTGCTGTTGCAGCGTCTCGCGAATCCGTTGGCCAACGTGCCGGGCGTGCTGCTGCCGCATCGGCTGGTGATTCGCGGGAGCGCGTGAACCATGAGCCTCGCCGTCCGTTTCGACGACATCCGCAAAGACTTCGGTCCGGTCCGCGTGCTGCACGGCGTGAGTTTCGATCTGGCGCCAGGGCGCATCTACGGTCTGCTCGGCGAGAACGGCGCGGGCAAATCGACGCTGATGAAAATTCTCGCCGGCTATGAAACCGCGACGTCGGGCGCGTTGCTGGTCGACGGCCACGCGCGGCAGTTCACCGGATCGCGCGACGCCGAAGCGCAGGGCATCGTGCTGATCCACCAGGAGTTCAACCTCGCCGAGCATCTGACGATCGCGCAGAACATGTATCTCGGCCACGAGAAGCGGCGCGGCTGGTTTGTCGACGACGCCGCGATGCGCGCCGACGCCGCGCGTTATCTCGCGCAGGTCGGGCTGGAGAAAGCGCCGGACACGCGGGTGCGCGAGCTGATCGTCGCGGAAAAGCAGATGGTGGAGATCGCGAAGGCGCTGTCGCGCCGCGCGCGTCTGCTGATCATGGACGAGCCGACCGCCACGCTCACGCCGTCGGAGACCGAGCGGCTTTTCACGCTGATGGCGAAGCTCAAGGCCGACGGCGTGACGATCGTCTACATCTCGCACAAGCTCGACGAAGTGGAGCGCATCACCGACGAAGTGATCGTGATGCGCGACGGCCGCTTCGTCGCGCGCGGCGAGACGGCGGCGCTCGCGCGTCAGCAGATGGCGAACCTGATGGTCGGGCGCGAGCTGTCCGACATGTTTCCCGACAAGCTCACCGTGCCCGCCGACGCGCCGCTCGCGTTGAAGGTGGACGGGCTCGCGGTGCCCGAGTGGGTCGAGGACCTGAGCTTCGACGTGCGCGCGGGCGAAGTGCTCGGCTTCGCGGGCCTCGTCGGCGCGGGCCGCACCGAGGCGTTCGAAGCGATCCTCGGCTTGCGCAAGCGGACCGCGGGGCGCATCGAGATCGCCGGGCGGCGCGCCGATCTGAAGAGCCCGCGCGACGCGATGCGCCACGGTCTCACGTATCTCAGCGAGGACCGCAAAGGCAAGGGCCTGCACGTGGACCTGAGCCTGCAGGACAACGTCACGCTGATGACGCTCGAACGCTACGCGCATCCGCTGCTCGACATGAAGGCGGGGCGCGCCGCGTTGACGAAGGCGGTCGGCGAATTCGGCATCCGCACCGGCGACCTGTCGAGCCGCGCGCGCATGCTCTCCGGCGGCAATCAGCAGAAGCTCGCGCTCGCCAAGTTCCTGCAGCCCGAGCCGAACGTGATCGTGCTCGACGAGCCGACTCGCGGCGTCGATGTCGGCTCGAAACGCGACATCTATTTTTTGATTCATCGGCTCGCGGCGCAAGGCCGCGCGGTGATCGTCATTTCATCCGAACTGATCGAGCTGATCGGCTTGTGCCACCGCGTCGCCGTGATGCGCGCGGGACGCCTGCAAGCCACGCTGACGCTCGACCATCTCACCGAAGAGGAGTTGATCGCTCATGCGACCGGCACCCACTGAAGCCGTGCGATCCGGCCGCGCGCTGCGCTTCGCGCATCGACTGTATGCGCTCGGGCCGCTCGTCGGACTGATTTTGCTGTGCATCGTCGGCACGCTGCTGAACCGCGACTTCGCGACGCTCGACAACCTGATGAACGTGCTCACGCGCACGTCGTTCATCGGCATCATCGCGGTCGGCATGACCTTCGTGATCATCTCGGGCGGCATCGATCTGTCGGTCGGCTCGATGGCGGCGCTGATCGCGGGCAGCATGATCTGGCTGATGAACGGGCTCGCGGCGGGCGCGGCCGGTCACACGTTCGCGCCGCTCGTGATCGTGACGATCGGCATGGTCGCGGCGCTCGTGCTCGGCGGACTGTTCGGCTGCGCGCACGGCCTGTTGATTACCAAAGGACGCATCGAGCCGTTCATCGTCACGCTGGGCACGCTGGGCATCTTTCGCGCGGTGCTCACGTGGCTCGCCGACGGCGGCGCGCTGACGCTCGACAATTCGTTATCCGATCTATACGGGCCGGTCTACTACGCGAGCCTGTTCGGCGTGCCGGTGCCGATCTGGGTGTTCCTCGTGGTGGCGGCGGGCGGCGCGCTGATCCTCAATCGCACCACCTTCGGACGGCACGTCCAGGCGATCGGCTCGAACGAACAGGTCGCGCGCTATGCGGCGATTCGTGTCGACACGGTGAAGATCGTCACGTATGTGCTGCTCGGCATTTGCGTCGGCGTCGCGACCGTGCTGTACGTGCCGCGGCTCGGCTCGGCCACGCCGACCACCGGCCTCTTGTGGGAGCTGGAGGCGATCGCTTCGGTGGTGGTCGGCGGCACCGCGCTCAAGGGCGGCGAAGGACGCGTGATCGGCACGGTGATCGGCGCGATCCTGCTGTCGGTGATCGCCAACATTCTGAATCTGACCAGCATCATCAGCGTGTATCTGAACGCGGCGGTGCAGGGCGTGGTGATTATCTTCGTCGCGTTCGTGCAGCGCGGACGGCGATAGTGTTAGTGCTTCAAGTCGCAACAACGGCAAGTCCGGGAATCGGGGCGCCCGAACGCCTCACTAAAGGAGACACAACCATGAAGCAGGTCATTCGAGCGGTCGGCGCCGGCATGCTGGCGTTGGGGATACTGGGCACGGCGGGGCTCGCGCGTGCCGACGACAAGGTCACGCTGGGCGTCGCGATTCCGACAGCCGACCACGGCTTCACGGGCGGCATCGTCTGGTGGGCGAACAAGGCGAAAGCCGATCTGGAGAAAGCGCATCCCGACCTGAAGGTGATCGTGAAGACGGCAGCCGGCGCGCCCGAACAGGCGAACCAGTTGCAGGATCTCGTGACGGTCAACAAGATCAACGCGCTGGTGATCTTCCCGTTCGAATCGGCTTCGCTCACGCAGCCGGTCGCGCAGGTGAAGAAGAAGGGCGTGTACGTGACGGTGGTCGACCGCGGCCTGACCGACACGAGCGCGCAGGATGCGTACGTGGCGGGCGACAACACCGCGTTCGGCAAGATCCCCGCCGAGTATCTGGCCAAGGCGCTCGACGGCAAGGGCAACATCGTCGCGCTGCGCGGCATTCCGACCACGCTCGACAACGAACGCTGGGCCGCCTTCACCGGCGTGCTGAAGAACTATCCGGACATCAAGATTCTCGACGGCAAGTACGCGAACTGGAATCGCGACGACGCGTTCAAGGTGATGCAGGACTATCTGACGCGCTTCAAGCACATCGACGCCGTGTGGGCCGCCGACGACGACATGGCGGTCGGCGTGCTGAAGGCAATCGATCAGGCCAAGCGCGATGACATCAAGATCGTGTTCGGCGGCGCGGGCTCGAAGGGCATGGTGAAGAATGTGATGGACGGCGCGCCGATGATCAAGGCCGACGTGTCGTACTCGCCGAAGTTCATCTACGACGCGATCAAGCTGACCGCCGAGGCGCGCCTGAAGGGCGAGAAGCTGCCGCCGACCACGATCATTCCCTCGGTGCTGATCACGAAGGAAAACGCGCAGCAGTACTACTTCCCGGACTCGCCGTTCTGAGCCCGAGTCCTCGCGCGCGCGCCGTGCCGGCGCCGGACTTTGCGCCGGCCAAGCGCGGCGGGCGCGCGCCCGTACGAGGAACCTGACGATGAAAACCATCAAAGGGCCGGCAATTTTTCTCGCCCAGTTCATGGGCGACGAGGTGCCGTTCGACAATCTCGCGCATCTGGCGGAGTGGGCCGCGAGTCTCGGCTTCAAGGGCATTCAGGTGCCGTGCGACCCGCGCCTGATCGACCTGGAGCAGGCCGCCGCGAGCCAGAGCTATTGCGACCAGTTGCGCGAGACCGCGGACGACGAGGGGGTGACGATCACCGAACTCTCGACGCATCTGCAAGGCCAGCTGGTGGCCGTGCATCCGGCGTACGACGCGCTGTTCGACGGCTTCGCCGCGCAGCGGGTGCGGGGCGACCCCGCCGCGCGCACGCAGTGGGCGATCGGGCAGATGAAGCTCGCGGCGCAGGCGTCGCGACGTTTGGGCTTGAGCACGCACGTGTCGTTTTCCGGCGCGCTGGCATGGCCGTATCTGTACCCTTGGCCGCAGCGTCCGGCGGGACTCGTCGAAGCGGCGTTCGACGAGCTCGCGCGCCGCTGGACGCCGATTCTCGATGCGTTCGACGAGGCCGGCGTGGACGTGTGCTACGAATTGCATCCGGGCGAAGACCTGCACGACGGCGTGACCTTCGAGCGTTTTCTCGATGCGGTGAAGCAGCACGCGCGCGCCAACATCCTCTACGATCCGAGCCACTTCGTGCTGCAGCAGCTCGACTATCTTGCGTTCATCGACATCTATCACGAGCGCATCAAGGCGTTTCATGTGAAGGACGCGGAGTTCCGGCCGAATGGCAAGCAAGGTGTGTATGGCGGATATAGCGGCTGGGTCGAACGCGCGGGGCGCTTCAGATCACTCGGCGACGGACAGATCGACTTCGGCGCGATCTTCTCGAAGATGGCGCAATTCGATTTTCCCGGCTGGGCCGTGCTCGAATGGGAGTGTGCGCTCAAGCATCCGCACGACGGCGCGCGCGAAGGCGCGGAGTTCATTCGGCGGCACATCATTCGCGTCGCCGAGCATGCGTTCGACGATTTCGCGGGCAGCGGTGTCGACGACGCGCAGTTGAAGCGCGTGTTAGGTCTCTGACGGCAGTTTCGCGGGCGCGGTTTGCAGCGCTACGAGGCAGCACGCGGCGTGGCGGAGCGTGCTGCACACGCGAACTGCGCGGCGGTCAAACCCAAAGGAGTGAAGGCGATGCCACAAAGAAGGCTCAGGTTGGGTATGGTCGGCGGCGGCCAGGGCGCGTTCATCGGCGCGGTGCATCGGATCGCCGCGCGGCTCGACGATCGTTTCGAAGTGGTGGCGGGCGCATTATCGTCCGACCCGCAGCGTGCGCAAGCGAGCGCAGCCGAGGCCGGCATCGCGCGCAGCTACGCGGACTGGCGCGAGATGGCGCGCGCCGAAGCCGCCCGCGACGACGGCATCGACGCGGTCGCGATCGTCACGCCGAATCATCTGCATGCGCCGGTGGCGACGGCGTTTCTCGAAGCGGGCATCCACGTGGTGTGTGACAAGCCGCTGGCGATTTCGCTCGCCGAAGGCGAAGCGCTCGCGAAGCTCGCGCGCGAGAAGGGCAAGCTGTTTGCGCTCACGCATACGTATTCCGGCTACCCGCTGGTGCGTCATGCGCGCGAGCTGGTCGAGCGCGGCGAGCTGGGCGAGATCCGCGTGGTGCAGGTCGAATACGCACAGGACTGGCTGGCCGAACCGGTCGAGACGGGGGGCGCGAACAAGCAGGCCGGCTGGCGCACGGACCCCGCGCTGGCGGGGCCGGCGGGCTGTCTCGGCGATATCGGCACGCACGCGTATCAGCTCGCGGCCTTCGTCACGGGAATGACGCCTCGGGCGCTGGCGGCGGAGCTGCATACCTTCGTGCCCGGACGGCGCATCGACGATCACGTGCAGGCGATGCTGCGCTATGCGAACGGCGCGCGCGGCATGTTATGGGCGAGCCAGGTGGCGAGCGGCGCGGAGAATGGGTTGCGGCTGCGGGTCTATGGAACCAAGGCCGGCCTCGCTTTCGATCAGGAACAGCCGAACGAATTGTGGTTCACGCCGTTGGGCGGCTTGACCGAGCGGCTCACGCGCGGGCGCGTGAAAAGCGCGCTCGCCGCGCACGCGACGCGTGTGCCGCCCGGGCATCCCGAAGGTTATCTGGAAGCGTTCGCGCAGTTGTACAAGGACGCGGCGTTGCAGATCGAAGCATTGGACGAAGGCCGCGCGTTGCCTGCGGAAAGTCTTCTGCTCACGACAGTGGATGATGGTGTGGCGGGGCTGCGCTTCATCGATGCGGTGCTCGCGAGCAGCGCGGCGGACGGGCAGTGGCGCGAGATTGAAGGGGCTTGAGCCTAGGTGCGGAACGCTTTGTTCTCGCCGCTTGCGCGTCGCGCAGCGGCTGGCGCCGTGGTGCTCATCCCCGCGTCACCCGCCCTTGCTCTTCTTGATCTGCTCTTCAAACGCGATATCGAGCTTGCTCGCCTTGCGCGGTTTCTGCGGGCCGAACGCATCGACGAACTTGACGAAGTCGTCGAGCGTCAACGGATCGGAGACTTTCTTGTCCGTGCCGCTCGATTTATCGACCAGATAGAACAGGCCACCGGACAGGCTGATCGCGGCGAACTGCGGATTGCCGCTGCGCGTTTTCAGCCGTTCGACAGCGTGGATGGCTCGGGTGGTGCGCATGGTGGGGGACTGCTGATCGGGAACAGACTACTACTTTAACAATTTCGCCGCCGCCACGTCGCGCCCGGTGCCCGGCGTGGCGCGGCGGTGCGGCCCCCGGCTCGGCGGCCTATTGACTCAGATAGACGAACTTGCCGTTCCTGATCGTACCCATCACGCTCGCGCGCTGGTCCAGGCCCACGTGGTCCTTCGGGCTCGTGTTGACCACGCCGTTCGGCACGACCAGTTCGTGCGCGTGCTCCAGTTCGTCGCGCAACGCGACGCGGAATGCCGGCGTGCCCGGCTGCGCGGTCTTCAGTGCGCGCGCCACGGCGTCCTGCAAACGCGGATACACGCCCGCCGCATCGCCCGCGAACTGGGTCACGCTGCCCGCGCCGTACTTCGCCTCATACTCGTTGGTGAACGCGAGCGCCGCCTTCTTCGCCGGATGATCGGCCGGCAGCGAGCGCGCGACCACGACCGGCTGGGTCGGGAACAGCGTGCCTTCCACGTCCTTGCCGCCCAGCTTGATGAATTCCGGTGTGGCGATGCCGTGGGTCTGATAGATCGCCCCTTTGTAGCCGCGCTCGATCAGCGTGCGCTGCGGCAGCACGGTCGGCGTGCCGGCTCCGGCGATCAGGATCGCGTCGGGTTTGGCGGCCATCAGCTTCAGAATCTGGCCGGTCACGCTCGCATCCGTGCGGTTATAGCGCTCGGTCGCGACCAGCTGGACATGGCGCAGCGCCGCGAACTTGCTGAACTCGTTGAGCCAGCTCTCGCCGTAGCCGTCCGCGAAACCGATGAAGCCCACCGTCTTCACGTTGTGGTTCGACATGTAGCGCGTCATCACGTCGGCCATCGCGCTGTCGGTCTGCGCCATCTTGTAGGCCCAGACCTTCTTGCCTTCCTGCGGCTCCACCACGCTGGCCGAGCCGATCAGCGTGATCATCGGCGTCTGGCTTTCGGCGACCGGGTCGAGCGCGGCCATCGCGGCCGGCGTGATGTTCGGGCCGACGATCGCGTCGACGTGGTCCTCGTTGATCAGCTTGCGGATGTTGCGTACGGCCGCGCCGGGGTCGGACGCGTCGTCGAGGAAGATGTAGTCGGCTTTCTGGCCGGCGATCGTCGCGGGCCACATCAGCATCGCGTTCTTGCTGGTGATGCCGATCACGGCCGCCGGGCCGGTGCTCGACAGATCGATGCCGACTTTCAGGTCGGCATGGGCTGCGGTGGCGAGCAACAGCGCGCCGAGAGCGGCTACGCCGCGAAGTTTGTTGTTATGCGACTTCATCGATAAGGGTCTCCGTAGCAAGAAGCGTGGTGATATCAAAGTTCGTAGGTTTCGTGTTCGCCCTTGAGTGCCTGTTCGATCAGCTTGCGGTTCATGCTGGGCGACAGCAGTTCGACGAGCGTATACACGTAGCTGCGCAGATAGGCACCCTGTTTCAGCGCGACGCGCGTGACGTTGCTGCCGAACAGGTGGCCGACCGGCATCGCGCGCAAATGGCGGTCGCGCTCGGCGTTGAACGCGATATCCGCCATGATGCCGACGCCGAGGCCCAGTTCCACATAAGTCTTGATCACGTCGGCGTCGATCGCTTCCAGCACGATGTCCGGATGCAGCCCGCGCAGGCGGAACGCCTCGTTGATCTTGGTGCGGCCGGCGAACGCGTTGTCGTACGTGATCAGCGGATATTGAGTCAGATCATCCAGCGCCAACAGTTTGCGCTCGAGCAGCGGATGATCCGGCTGCATCACCGCGACGTGGTGCCACTGGAAGCAGGGCAGCGAAACCAGATCCTTGTAGTTGGCGATCGCCTCGGTGGCGATTGCCAGATCGGCCTGGTCGTGCAGCACCATCTCGGCGACCTGGGTCGGGCTGCCTTGCAGAATTGAAAGGTGGACTTTGGGAAAGCGTTTCTTGAACTCGGCGATCGCGGCCGGCAGCGAGTAGCGCGCCTGGGTGTGGGTGGCGGCGATCACCAGATTGCCCTGATCCTGGGCCGCGTAATCCTTACCGACGCGCTTGAGGCTCTCCACTTCCTGCAATATCTTCTCGACTGACTGCAAAATGATGCGTCCCGGTTCGGTCAGCGAACGCACGCGCTTGCCGTGCCGCGTGAAGATTTCGACCCCCAGCTCGTCCTCGAGCTCGATGATCGCTTTCGAAACGCCCGGCTGGCTGGTAAACAGCGCTTTGGCAGCTTCGGTGAGGTTAAAGTTCTGCCGCACTGCCTCGCGGACGAAGCGGAATTGATGCAGGTTCATATATAACCTCTCCGCATATAAAAAGAATTTTTTAGTCGTTTGAAATATAAGGGGAGTTTATTACGATCTGTCCATCTTTTTCAATATGGATATCTGTATTTGTCGTAAGCAAATGAGAGATCGGTCTGAACGCTCGTTTGCGGTTGCTGACCAAGACAGATGTTCAAGGCGCGGCGGAACCGGACTGCCGTGTATCAGCCAAAAAAATTGGGGTCCCCGAATGTACCAATACGATCAGTACGACCAGACCATCGTCGATGAACGAGTCGCGCAATACGCCGATCAGGTTCGCCGCCGCTTGTCGGGCGAATTGAGCGAAGAGGAGTTTCGTCCGCTGCGCTTGCAGAACGGCCTGTACTACCAGCGCCACGCGTACATGCACCGCATCGCGATTCCGTACGGCAACCTGCGCAGCGACCAGATGCGCGTGCTCGCGCAGATCGCGCGGGAACACGACCGCGGCTACGGCCATTTCTCGACGCGCTCGAACATCCAGTACAACTGGATCAAGCTCGAAGAAACGCCGGAAATCCTGCGCAAGCTCGCCGCCGTGCAGATGCACGGCATCCAGACCTCGGGCAACTGCATCCGCAACATCACGGCTGACCAGTTCGCCGGCGTGGCGCCGGACGAAGTGGTCGATCCGCGTCCGTGGGCGGAAGTCCTGCGTCAATGGTCGACCTTCCATCCGGAATTCGCGTGGCTGCCGCGCAAGTTCAAGATCGCCGTGTCGGGTTCGAAGGAAGACCGCGCGGCCGTGCAGATTCACGACATGGGCGTGTATCTGCGCAAGAACGAGCAGGGCGAGCTGGTGGCCGACATCCTCGCCGGCGGCGGCATGGGCCGCACGCCGATCATCGGCGCGGTGATTCGCCGCGATCTGCCGTGGCAGCATCTGCTGACGTACTGCGAAGCCGTGCTGCGCGTGTACAACCGCTATGGCCGCCGCGACAACATCTACAAGGCGCGCATCAAGATTCTCGTGAAGGCGTTGAGCCCGGAGAAGTTCTCGGCGCAGGTCGAAGAAGAATGGCAGCATCTGAAGGACGGCCCGTCCACGCTCACGCAGGCGGAAGTGGACCGCGTGGTCCAGTGCTTCCAGCCGCCCGTGTACGACAAGCTGCCGGACACGGACGCTTCGTTCGAAAACCATCTGCTGGAAAGCCGTGCATTCGCGCGCTGGGTCGAGCGTAACGTGCGGCCGCACAAGGTGTCGGGCTACGCGTCGGTGACGCTGTCGCTGAAGCCGACCACCATCGCTCCGGGCGACGCCACCGACACGCAAATGGAAGCGGTCGCCGATTGGGCCGACGAGTACTCGTTCGGCGAAATCCGCGTGTCGCACGAACAGAACCTGATTCTCGCCAACGTCAAGAAGCGCGACCTGTTCGCGCTGTGGGAAAAGGCCAAGGCGCAAGGTTTCGCGACGCCGAACATTGGCTTGCTGACCGACATCATCGCGTGCCCGGGCGGCGATTTCTGCTCGCTCGCGAATGCGAAGTCGATTCCGATCGCGCTCGCGATCCAGGAACGCTTCAACGATCTCGACTACGTGTACGACCTCGGCGACGTGTCGCTGAACATCTCGGGCTGTATCAACGCGTGCGGTCACCACCACGTCGGCAACATCGGCATTCTGGGCGTCGACAAGGACGGCTCGGAGTGGTACCAGGTGACGCTCGGCGGCGAGCAGGGCACGGGCGCCACCGGCGCGCACCTCGGCCGCGTGATCGGTCCGTCGTTCTCGGCGGAAGAAATGCCGGACGTGATGAGCAAGGTGATCGACACCTTCGTGGAGAACCGCCAGGAAGGCGAGCGCTTCATCGAAACGTACAACCGCATCGGCATCACCCCGTTCAAGGAACGCGTGTACGCCTCGCGTCAACCGGCTCACGCGTAACCGCGAAAAGGATACTGAACAGATGGCTTCTATCATCAAGAACCGCGCAATCGTCAACGATGACTGGACGCTCGTGCGTCCGGCGGAAGACGGCTCGCTGCCCGCGGTGAACGAGTTGCCGGCCGGCAAGCTGCTGGTGCCGCTCGCGTTGTGGCAAGCCGAACGCGACGCGTTGAGCGCGTCGCGCGGTGCGGCTGAGCTCGGCGTGTGGCTCGCGCCGGACAGCGAACCGGCGGACATCGCCGGCGACTTCGACAAGCTCGCGCTGATCGCCGTGGACTTCCCGGTGTTCCGCGACGGGCGTGGCTATAGCATTGGCCGCCTGTTGCGCGAGCGTTATGGCTACAAGGGCGAACTGCGCGCGATCGGCGACGTGCTGCGCGACCAGCTGACGTTCATGTTCCGTTGCGGCTTCGATTCGTATGCTCTGCGCGCGGACAAGGACTTCGACGACGCGCTCAAGGCGTTCGACGAATTCAGCTTCAACTATCAGGGAGCGGTGAATTCGTCGCCGCTGTTCCGTCGCCGCGCGGCGGGTGAACTGCAAAACGCGTCGGTATGAGCGACGTGCACACGCTCACGCCTGAACTCGCCGCGAAGGTGGAGCGCCTCGACGCGCTGCTCGACTCGATCGCCGCGCGTCACGCGAACGTGAAGCTCGCCAGCAGCCTCGCCGCGGAAGACATGCTGCTCACGCACGCCATCTTGTCGCGCGGCGTGAAGATCGGCATCTTCTCGCTGAACACGGGCCGCTTGCATGCGGAAACGCTCGGCATGCTCGATCGCGTGAAAGAGCGCTATGGCTACGAGATCGAACAGTTCCACCCGCAGACTGCGGCGGTCGAGGAATACATCGGCTCGCACGGTCTGAACGCGTTTTACGAAAGCGTCGATCTGCGCAAGCGTTGCTGCGAGATCCGCAAGGTCGAGCCGTTGAACCGCGCGCTGTCGGATGTCAGCGCATGGGTGACGGGCCAGCGCCGCGAGCAGTCGGTCACGCGCGCCGAACTGCACGAGGAAGAGCACGACGCCGCGCGCAACATCGCAAAGTTCAATCCGCTGACGGTCTGGACCGAGGCCGAGGTGTGGGATTACCTGAAAGCGTTCGACGTGCCGGTCAATCCGCTGCACGCACGCGGGTATCCGAGCATCGGCTGCGAGCCGTGCACGCGCGCGATCCGTCCTGGCGAGGACAGCCGCGCCGGGCGCTGGTGGTGGGAGTCGCGCGATACGAAGGAATGCGGACTGCACATCACGACGATTACCCCGATTGCGATCGAGCGCAGCGAAAACGCTTCGGTCTGAGGTTTCGTACACTGATGACCCGGCTGGCAGTCCGAACGCCGCATATACCGATTTGAATAGTTCCGCCAGGGCGAGCAACCGCTCGCCGGGCGAATCAACGAAGGACCCAGATATGAGCACCACGCTCGATTCCACTGTGAACGCTCCGCTTGCCAACACGGCAAACCGTATGGATCACCTTGATTGGCTCGAAGCCGAGTCGATTCACATCCTGCGCGAACTGGTCGCCGAATGCAGCAAGCCCGCGCTGCTGTTTTCGGGCGGCAAGGATTCGGTGGTGGTGCTGCACCTCGCGCTGAAGGCCTTCGGCATCGGCGCGAATCGCAAGACCGTGCTGCCGTTCCCGCTCGTGCATATCGACACCGGCCACAACTATGACGAAGTGATCGACTTCCGCGATCGTCGCGCGCAGGAAATCGGCGCGGAACTGGTGGTGGGCCACGTCGAAGATTCGATCAAGCGCGGTACCGTGCGTCTGCGCCGCGAAACGGATTCGCGCAACGCCGCGCAAGCCGTGACGCTGCTCGAAACCATCGAACAGCACGGCTATACCGCGCTGATCGGCGGCGCGCGCCGCGACGAAGAGAAGGCCCGTGCGAAAGAGCGCATCTTCTCGTTCCGCGACGAGTTCGGCCAATGGGACCCGAAGGCGCAACGCCCGGAACTGTGGAGCCTGTACAACGCGCGTCTGCATAACGGCGAACACCTGCGCGTGTTCCCGATCTCGAACTGGACCGAACTCGATGTGTGGCAGTACATCGCCCGCGAACAGCTCGAACTGCCGTCGATCTATTACGCGCATCAACGCGAGATCGTGCGCCGCAATGGCCTGCTCGTGCCGGTCACGCCGCTCACGCCGATGCGCGAAGGCGAGACCAGCGAAACCGCGCTGGTGCGTTTCCGCACCGTCGGCGATATCAGCTGCACGTGCCCGGTGGAAAGCGATGCGGACGATCTCGAGAAGATCATCGCCGAAACGGCCGTGACCGAAATCACGGAGCGCGGCGCGACGCGGATGGACGATCAGGTCTCCGAAGCCGCGATGGAACAGCGTAAGAAGCAAGGTTATTTCTAAGCGCACATGGGGACCGGAGTAAGTGCTTCGCTCTAAATCCGGTTGACCGCAACAAGTTGCATGGGACCAGAGTAAGCGCTGAAGCGCTAACTCTGGTCGACAGAGGGTAAGACAATTATGAGCAGTATTCATCATCCAGAAGACCTCGGCGTGCTGCGTTTCATCACCGCGGGCAGCGTCGACGACGGCAAGAGCACGTTGATCGGCCGCCTGCTGTACGACAGCAAGGCAGTCCTGAGCGACCAGCTCTCGGCGCTGTCGCGCGCGAAGAACAAGCGCACCGTCGGCGACGAAATCGATCTGTCGCTGCTGACCGACGGCCTCGAAGCCGAACGCGAGCAGGGCATCACGATCGACGTCGCGTACCGCTATTTCGCCACGGCCAAGCGCAAGTTCATCATCGCCGACACGCCGGGTCACGAGCAGTACACGCGCAACATGGTGACGGGCGCGTCGACCGCGCATGCGGCGATCATCCTGGTCGACGCGACGCGCGTGACGTTTGTCGACGGCGTCGCGCAACTGCTGCCGCAAACCAAGCGTCATAGCGCGATCGTCAAGCTGCTCGGCTTGCAGCACGTGATCGTCGCGATCAATAAGATGGATCTGGTCGAATACAGCGAAGCGCGTTTCGACGAGATTCGCGATGCGTATGTCGAACTCGCGCGTCAGCTGGGTCTGACCGACGTGCGTTTCGTGCCGGTGTCGGCGCTCAAGGGCGACAACATCGTGACGGCGAGCGAGAGCATGCCCTGGTACGCGGGCGAGCCGCTGCTGGACCTGCTCGAAGCGTTGCCGGTCGAGATTCCGACCGGCCAGGCGCTGCGTTTCCCGGTGCAATGGGTGGCGCGCCAGGACGGCAGCCAGGCCGACGATTTCCGCGGCTACATGGGCCGTGTCGAAGCCGGCGAAGTGAAGCTCGGCGACACGATCGTCGTGCTGCCGGCTAATCGCGAAGCGACGGTAGCCGAGATCATCGCGCCGGTGGTGGGCGGCACGGCCGCGGTGGATCGCGCGTTCGCGGGTCAGACCGTGACGATCCGTCTCGCGGAAGACGTCGACGTATCGCGCGGCGACACCTTCGTGCTGCGTGAAGCGGCGCCGGAGCCGGCGAAGAAGCTCGAAGCGGACCTGTGCTGGTTCGACGACACGCCGCTGTCGACGCAGCGCAAGTATCTGCTGAAGCAGACCACCAACACGGTGTTCGCGCGCATCGGTGCGATCAAGGAAGTGCTCGACGTGCATACGCTATCGCAGGCGACCGATCGCAAGGAGCTCGCGATGAACGACATCGGCCGCGTCGCGTTGACGTTGCAGAAGCCGCTGGTGTGCGACGTGTACGATTCGCATCCGGGCACGGGCGCATTCGTGCTGATCGACGAGGCGACGCACCACACCGTCGCGGCCGGGATGATCCGGGCGTTTTCGGCGTAAAACGGGCGATGGGCGCGCGGCGTGGCAGCGCGGCGCCGGCGCCCTAACCAAGAGGTTGATGCAAATGGGTAAGGTTTATCTGATCGGCGCGGGGCCGGGTGCCGCGGATCTGATTACGGTGCGTGGCGCACGGCTCCTCGCCGCCGCCGACGTGGTGCTGCACGACGCGCTGGTCGAGCCGGCCATGCTCGACTATGCGCCGGCGCGCGCGCGGCGCATTGCGGTGGGCAAGCGCTGCGGTCAACTGTCGACCGCGCAGCAGTTCATCAACAAGCAGATCGTGGATGCCGCTCTGGAACACGATGTGGTGGTGCGTCTGAAGGGCGGCGACCCGATGCTGTTCGGCCGCGCCGATGAAGAAATGCGGGCGCTGGAAGCGGCGGGCATCGAATATGAGGTCGTGCCCGGCATTACCGCAGCGCTCGCGAGCGCGGCCTCGCTGAAGCGTTCGTTGACGCTGCGGGGCGTCTCGCGCAGCGTGGCGCTGGCTACGTTCAGCCGCGCGCCCGGGTCTGATGAGATTCGCGAGCAGGTGAACGCGGATTCGCTGGTGTTTTACATGGGCCGCGATAGTGGCGTTGAGATTGCGCAGCAGTTGATCGACGCCGGCAAGCCCGTTTCCACGCCGGTGGCGATCGTCGAGGCTTGCAGCACGGAACGCGAACGCATGCTCACGCTCACGCTCGAGGCGCTTGCCGCGGGCGACGCGCAGCGTTGGGTCGATGCTTCGCAGCCTAGCTTGCTGATGATCGGTGAGGCATTCGCTGCCCGGCAGCTCGAGGTGGTTCGTTCGGCGGATGGAATGTTGGTGGCCGCCTGAGTTTTTGTGGTTGCCTGCGCGGTGGTCGAGCTTGTGTTTCCGCTGCGCCGGTTTCCTTTCCCATACGTGTTCCCGCGTTGCTGGGAGTTCGCGCGGCGGCGTGACCGCCGAACTCAGTCCGCGATCATGCTGTGATATTTTTCAGCGTAAAATGCAACGCCGCCGTTATATATCGGCGTAGAGCCCTTACGCCAGCAATGCACGTCGACCTTCTCACCCTCTACTTCCTTTCGATCGGAACTCTTCTCGCCAGCGCCGGCATGACGTTCTGGGAGCATCGCGTTCATCCCAAGCGCAGCAGGGAATTGAGAATACTGGCCGCGGGATATGCGACGCTTGCCATCGGCTGTGCGGCAGCGACTTTGCGTAGCGTGCTGCCCGGTGCGTCAGGCGCCGCCATTAGCAATCTCATCATCGTCGGCGGATATCTTCTGGTCCTGCATGGCGTCGCATCCTTGAGCGGCCGGCAACACCGTGCGGGTTCGATCGGGCTGCTGGTCCTGCTGGCGCTAACGTGGGTGGTGGGCGCGCGCTGGCAGGATACCGTCTGGAACTATGTCAGCTCGATACCCATCGCACTGGTTTCCGGCATGACGTCTCGCGAGCTGCTGCGAAGCGACGGGATCAAGTGGGTGCAGTCGCGGCATATCGTCGTGTGGGTGACGGGCATCCATGCGGTCTTCTATGCGTTCCGGGCCTTCATCCTGCCTTGGCTGGCGAGCGTGTATGGGCCGAACATGCTGTCGATCGCCGGCAAGATCACGATGTACGAGGGCGTCCTGTATTCGGTCATTCTGCCGATGACGCTGCTGCGGTTAATCCGCGAGGAAACGCACGGCCAGCTTTTGCGGGAATCCCAAACGGATTATCTGACCCATCTCGGCAATCGCAGGTGGTTCTTTGAAGAGGGCGCGCAGGTCATCCGCGACAGGGCAGGTCGCCGGCCCATTTCACTGCTCACGTTCGACCTCGATCACTTCAAATCGATCAATGATCGCTACGGTCACAAGGCTGGCGACGAGGTCCTGAAGTCGTTTGCGGAAGTCGTGCGCAGCGTGGTGGGGCCGCAAGCGCTGGTCGCGCGCATTGGGGGAGAGGAGTTCGTGGCTTTGTTGCCCGACCATGATGGTCCGCGCGCCAAAGAGGTGGGCGAAAACGTCGTCACGCATTTCGCCCGGACGGTTGCTCACAGGGTGGACGGCGTGGCGATCCAGGCCACGGTCAGCGTCGGCCTCGCTGAGTCCGAAAGCGAAGCGCCCGCGCTTGCCGACCTGCTGGCAGCCGCCGACGAGGCGCTATATCGCGCGAAATCGCTGGGTGGTAACCGGCTTGAATGGACGCAGACCGGGGCACGTTTGGCGGCCGCCTGTTGATGACGTGGCAGACCACGTCTGCCAAAGCCACAGTCTGAGAAAAGACGACCGGAATCAAACCTGCCGCAAGCAATATTGCGCGACCGCATCGAGAACCGCTTCATCCTCTCCGACCGCCACCGCGCACCTGATCTCGACGCCCGCGTGCAGCGCGCGACACCGCTCGATCGCATCAGGCAGATCCTTTCTGATATGCCCGCCTTGCCCGAAAAACACCGGCACGACGGTAATCACATCACAGCCCTGAGCAACAAGCCCACTCACCGCAGTGGGCAGATCCGGCTCCATCAACTCGAGAAACGCCAACGTCACCGGCCCGGCGGCAGCACCCGTCGCACGCACGGCCTTGAGCTTCTCCGCGAGCCGCTCGAACGGCTCGCGCCAGCGCACATCCCTCGCGCCATGCCCGAACAGCACCAGCCCGTGCGTTGTCATGACATCCGCTCCTAATGGCGGTCAACCCACTTCAGCCCGACCAGTCCGAGCACCAGATACACCAACCCCGGCGTCGCCGCGGTCAATGGCGCGGGCCACGTATTCAACGTGCCGATATGCGAGAACAGCGTATTGAACAGCTGGAAACTCATCCCCAGCATGATCCCGCCGAACACCTTCACACCGACCACGCCAGCCCGCGTATGAAGATACGCGAACGGCAGCGACAAGACCAGCATCACGAACACCGCGAACGGATACAGCAGCTTGCGCCACAGCGCGATTTCATAGCGCTGCGTGTCCTGGTGATTCTCGGTCAAATGCTGGATGTAGCGGAACAGGTTGAACATCGACATGCGGTCCGGTGACACCAGCAGCACCGACAGAATCTGCGGCGTCAGTTCGGAGCGCAGTGAATACTCCGGCAACGACACCTGCTTCGCGCGATACACCGGATTCAGTGCATCGGCCGGCGTGCCCGGAGGAGGGGGGACGTCGAGCAGTTGCGTATCGGTCACGCCCGTCAGTTGCCAATGGCCCGGCGGCTGATACCGGCCGCTTTCGGCGGTGCGCACGTTCGACAGACGGAACTTCGAATCGAACTCGTAAATGCGCACATTGGCGATCGTCGCGTCGGGCTTCAACTCGCCGACGTTGACGAAACGCGTCACCTGCTCGCCGTCCGCGCGCGCGGTCAGCGTGTCCTTGACCCACACGCCTGACTGGAAGTTGCTCGACACCGACGAACCCAGCGCCTCGAGCCGCACGCGCTCCGACAGTTGATCCGTGTACGGGCCGACCACTTCGCCGATCAGATACGTGAGGAACACGAGCGGAATGCCGATCTTCAGCAGCGAGCGCAACGACCGATTGGTGGCGAGGCCGGAGACGCGGAAGATCGTGTACTCGGAGTTCGCCGCCATCTGCGCGAACACGTAGATCGCGCTGATCAGCGCGGCGACCGGAATGATTTCATAGAAGCGCGACGGCGTTTGCAACGCGACGCGCAGCACCGCGTACTGGAATTTGTAGTTGCCGTGGCCGACCGAATTCAGTTCGTTGATCAGGTCGAAGAAGAAGAACAGACCCGAAAACGCGAACAGAATGAAGATGAACGTTAGATAGATCTGACGCGCGAAATATCGCTCATAGATGCGCATCGGTCAGGCTCCCTGCGAACGGCTGAACATGGCCCGCGTGAAGAGCGGACGGTTGCGCACGCGCATCCAGAAGATGAACGCGACGATCGCCGCCACGATGACGTGCAGGATCACGAGCCCCACCCCGAACGACATCTTGCCCTGCTCGATCCACGACTGCACCACGTTCAGCAGATTCGAATACGTCAGATAGATCAGCACGGCCATCACCAGATTGATAGTGCGGCTGCGGCGCGGATTCTGATGCGCGAGCGGAATGGCGAGCAGCATCAGGTTGATCGCGATCAGCGGCAGCCCCGCGCGCCATGCGAATTCGGCGAGGTTTTCGTTGGTGGGGTTGCGCAGCAATGCGAGCGTGGGCGTGCCGGTGGTGGTCGGCGTATTGACGACCGGCTGACTCTGGATCTTCACGCCGTAGCGCTCGAACTCCATGATGCGGAAGTCGGGGTGCCCAGGCTCGCCGTCATAGCGGCGGCCGTTTTCCAGCACGACGAAGCGGTCGCCGTTCTTGTGTGTTTCGGTATGGCCGTACTTCGACACCACCACGTTGACCTTGCCGCCTTCCGTGCTGGTCACGAACACGTTCTCCACGCGCCCCTGGTCGGGTGACATCTTTTCGATGAAGAACACCCGGTGGGTGGTGGCCGACTCGCGGAACTGGCCCGGCGCGAGCAGCGAAACTTCGTCGCGCTGCTGGAAGCGCGCGCGGATCAGCTTGCTCTGCTGGTTCGACCAGGGCCAGCCGACGAACACGAAGAACATGATGAGAATGATGATCGGCGTGGCAAAAATGCCGATCGGCTTGATGAACCGTGTCAGGCTGACACCCGAGGACAGCCACACGACCATCTCGGAGTCTTTGTACCAGCGCGTGAGGACGAACAGGATCGACACGAACAGCGTCGCGACGAGCATGATCGCCAGATAGCCGATCACGGTCAGGCCGATCAGGACCAGCACGTCGCGCGGGTCGATCTCGCCCGAGGCCGCGAAGCCGACGATACGGATCATCATCGTCGTCAGCACGAGCGTGAGGAGAACCAGGAACACGGCACCAGCCGTATACGCGAGTTCGCGCTGGAGGGAGCGTTCGAAGATCATTATTGATGAGGAGAGGGGGCGCTCTCGGCGATGTGCGGGTTGCTTCCCGTCACGCCTCCGGTGCAGCCGCCGCGGGAAAAATAGCGGATAATTGCGGCTTTCATCCTAAGCCCAGATTTTATCCGAGGACAAGCGCGATGGACTTTAGCATAAAAGCCTGTGATTGGACCAAGGGCTCGTCAAACGGTTTCCTGACCGGCAAATCCGATTGCATCGTTATCGGTGTGTTCGAGTCGCAAACGCTCTCGGGCGCCGCGCTTGAGATCGACGCCGCCACCAAGGGGCTCTTGACGCGCATCATCAAGGCCGGCGACATGGACGGCAAGGCCGGCACCACGCTGTTCCTGCATGAAGTGTCGGGCATCGGCGCGTCGCGCGTGCTGCTGGTCGGTCTCGGCAAGCAGGACGCCTTCAGCCAGAAAGCTTACGGCGACGCCGTGCGGGCCGCCTGGCGCGCGCTGCTCGGCACCAGGATCGTTCAGGTCACGTTCACGCTGGCCCAGTTGCCGGTGCTCGAACGCTCGGCCGATTGGGGCGTGCGCGCCGCGATCCTCGCGCTGCGCGAGCTGACCTACAAGTTCACGCAGATGAAGAGCAAGCCGGACAACTCGGCGCGCGCGTTGAAGCGCGTCGTCTTCAGCGTCGACACCGGTGACGAGAAAACCGCCAAGCTGGCCGCCAAGCAGGGCGCGGCGCTGGCCAACGGCATGGACCTCACGCGCGACCTCGGCAATCTACCGAGCAACGTTTGCACGCCGACCTACCTCGCCAACACCGCGAAGAAGCTCGCCAAAGACTGGAAGCTGAAGGTCGAGGTGCTCGGCGAGAAGCAGTGCGAGGCGCTCAAGATGGGCTCGTTCCTGTCCGTCACGGCCGGCTCGGTCGAGCCCGCGCAGTTCATCGTGCTGCAGTACCAGGGCGGCGCTGCGAAGGCCGCGCCGGTGGTGCTGGTCGGCAAGGGCGTCACGTTCGACACGGGCGGCATCTCGCTGAAGCCGGGCGAAGGCATGGACGAGATGAAGTACGACATGTGCGGCGCCGGTTCGGTGCTGGGCACGTTGCGCGCGGTCGCCGAAATGGGCCTGAAGATCAACGTGGTCGGCATCATCCCGGCGGTCGAGAACATGCCGTCGGGCACCGCCACCAAGCCGGGCGACATCGTCACCAGCATGAAGGGCCTGACGATCGAAGTGCTGAACACGGACGCCGAAGGCCGCCTGATCCTGTGCGACGCGCTCACATACGCCGAGCGCTTCAAGCCGGCCGCGGTGATCGACATCGCCACGCTGACGGGCGCGTGCATCATCGCGCTCGGCCATCACAACAGCGGGCTGTTCTCGAAAGACGACGCGCTGGCGGGCGAGTTGCTCGACGCGTCGCGCGAAGCGTCCGACCCGGCCTGGCGCCTGCCGCTCGACGACGAGTACCAGGACCAGCTGAAGTCGAACTTCGCGGATGTCGCGAACATCGGCGGCCGGCCGGCGGGCAGCGTGACGGCGGCGTGCTTCCTGTCGCGCTTCACCGACGCGTACCCGTGGGCGCATCTGGATATCGCCGGCACCGCGTGGAAGGGCGGCGCGGCGAAGGGCGCCACCGGCCGGCCGGTGCCGTTGCTCGCGCAGTTCCTGATCGACCGGGCCGCGGACGGTCGCGCCGCGCAATGACGCATTGCAGTAAGCCCGCGGGCGCGGCAAGCCTGGCAAGCGCGGCGACGGCAGCAGCGCGGAGCCGCCGATGACGAGAATCGATTTTCACTCGAACGTCGGCGATTCGCTGCTGTATGCGTGCCGCCTGATCCGCAAGGCGTATCAAGCGGACCAGCCGACCATCGTGCTGGCCGAGCCCGCACGCCTGCGGGAGTTCGACGAACAGTTGTGGACCTTCGCGCCGCTCGACTTCGTGCCGCACTGCATGGCGGGCACGCCGCTCGCCGCGCAAACGCCGATCGTGCTGGCCACGAGCCTCGACGACGTCCCGCATCACCAGGTGCTGCTCAATCTCGGCGCGACAGTACCCGCGCAATTCGCGCGTTTCGAAAGATTGCTGGAAGTGGTCGGTAACACACACGACGAACTGATTGCGGGTCGCGAGCGTTATCGCTTCTATCGCGATCGCGGCTATGCTTTGAACAACTACAAGCAAGGCAGCTAGGCTTCATTCCCTCTGCAGCGGGTCGTGTGCGCCGGGTTCGTCGTCTGACTGACGGATGCGGCGCGGGCAGCCTGCTGCGGCTTCGACTCACACACGGAGAGAGCACGTGTCCGATCCCAACGATAACTCGATTCCGGTTCTGCACGAGATTCTCGTCCCCGGCCGCGCGGCGCCGGCGCATCCGGAGCCGGAGGGCCAAACGGCAGCCGGACCCGAGGCGCTGCGCGGACCCGGCTTCAAGACCGAACCGGTGTTCGCGCCGCAGCCGGCGCATGCGGACGAACCTCGTCTGCCCGCGGATGCGGAGCCCGTGCTGGCTCCGCAGCCTGTGCTTGCGCCGCAGGAGCTGCGCTCGCCTGAGCCCGTTCTGTCGCCCGAGCCCGCTCACGACGACGCTCGCGGAACCCAGCCCGGCACCGCGCACGCGGTCGAGGCGGAACCGCTGACGGCCCCTGAAGCCGCGCCTGTCCTGGCGGACGTCTTCGATCGCGCCGAACCGGCGGCCCCGCTCGAAGCGGGCGCCACCGTGCCGCCGGATATCGCGCGCGACACGGACACCTCAGCGTTGTTGCAGGCGGATCTCGACGCCGACGCGATCGCGGAACGTCTGCGCAGACGCTTTGCCGGCTTCCTCACGGGCGATGGGCGCGGCATCGTCGAAGCGCGTTGCCGCGATGCGTTGCAGGAGCACACCACCTTGCTCGTCAGTCAAATCACGCGCGAAGTGGCGCTGACGCTCGAAAGCGAAATGACCGGCTGGGTGCGCGAAGCGGTGGAAGAGGAGCTTGCGCGGCGCTCGGGCCGCGCTTGATCGAGTGAGAGTGAGGCGGCGTCCTGATGGACGCCCGAAGCGGGCGCCTTCAGCGAGGCGCCCGTTTCATTTGAGGGTCAACACCCAGGCCGCCAGCGCGGCCGCCTGATCGGGTGTGAGCTGCGTATTCGCGGGCATCGGCACCGGACCCCATACCCCCGTGCTGCCGTCCAGGATCTTGTGCTTCAGATAAAGCGCGGCGTCTTCGCGTCCGGCATATCTGGCCGCGACCTCGTGCAGCGCCGGCCCCATGAACGAGCGCGTGACCGAATGGCAACTCATGCAGTTCTCCTGCTGGGCCAGCGCGAGGCCGGCGGAGGCCTCGGCATGCGCTGCCCGACTGCCGGCGCTCGATAGCGCGCCCAGCAGCACGGCCGCGAGCGCCGCATACGACATTGATTTCATTATGGTCTCCGTCGGTGCAGGGGCCCGACTCGTGGTGCGAGCATTATAGAAGGAAAGGGGCGCACGGTTTCCCGTGCGCCCCTTCGTGCTCCTACGCGCTTTTACGCAGCTTGCCGGCGCATTCAGCCCGTCACCGCGCCCTTGTTCGCCGGCAGCGCCAGCGCGAAGTACTTCGCCAGCACGCCGCGCGTGTAGCGCGGCTTCGGTTGCTGCCACGCGGCACGGCGGCGCTGCAGTTCGGCGTCGTCGACGTTCAGTTGCAGCAGCAGCTTGTGCGCGTCGATCGTGATCGAATCGCCTTCCTGCACGAGCGCGATCGTGCCGCCCGCGAACGCTTCCGGCGCGACGTGGCCGACCACCATGCCCCACGTGCCGCCCGAGAAGCGGCCGTCGGTGATCAGGCCGACGCTCTCGCCGAGACCCTTGCCGATGAGCGCCGAAGTCGGCGCGAGCATTTCCGGCATGCCGGGCCCGCCCTTCGGGCCGAGGTAGCGCAGCACCACCACGTCGCCGGCGACGATCCTGTCGGCCAGAATCGCTTCCATGGCGCTTTGCTCGTCGTCGAACACGCGGGCCGGGCCGGTGATCACCGGGTTCTTCAGGCCGCTGATCTTGGCGACCGCGCCGTCCTCGGCCAGGTTGCCCTTGAGGATCGCGAGATGGCCTTCGTCGTAGAGCGCCTGATCGATCGGGAAGATCACTTTCTGATCGGCGCGTGGCTTGCCTGGCACGTCCTTCAACTCTTCAGCGAGCGTCTTTCCGGTGATGGTGATGCAGTCGCCGTGCAGCAGCCCCGCGTCGAGCAGGATCTTCATGACTTGCGGGATGCCGCCTGCCTTGTGCAGATCGGTCGCCACGTACTGGCCGGACGGCTTCAGGTCGCAGATCACCGGCACTTTCTTGCGCATGCGCTCGAAGTCCTCGATGGTCCATTCCACTTCGGCCGCGTGCGCGATCGCCAGATAGTGCAGCACGGCATTGGTCGAGCCGCCGGTCGCCATGATCAGCGCCACGGCGTTCTCGATCGACTTCTTCGTGATGATGTCGCGCGGCTTCAGGTCCTGCTTGACCGCTTCGACCAGGACGCGGGCCGATTCGGCCGCCGAGTCGACCTTCTCCTCGTCCGGATTGGCCATCGTCGACGAATACAGCAGCGACATGCCGAGCGCCTCGAACGACGAACTCATCGTGTTGGCGGTGTACATGCCGCCGCACGAACCCGTGGACGGGCACGCGTTCTTTTCGATCCCTTCGAAATCTTCCTGCGACATCCGGCCCGCCGTGAATTCGCCGACCGCTTCGAACGACGACACGATGGTCAGGTCGGTGCCCTTCCAGTTGCCCGGACGGATCGTGCCGCCGTACACGTAGATGCCCGGCACGTTCATGCGCGCGAGGCCGATCATGCCGCCCGGCATGTTCTTGTCGCAACCGCCGATCACGACCACGCCGTCCATCCATTGGCCTTGCACGCAGGTCTCGATGCAATCGGCGATCACTTCGCGCGACACCAGCGAGTACTTCATGCCTTCGGTGCCCATCGACATGCCGTCCGAGATCGTCGGCGTGCCGAAAATCTGCGGATTGGCGTCGGCGCGCTTGACCGCCACCACGGCGGCGTCGGCGAGCCGCTGCAGGCCGGCGTTGCACGGCGTGATGGTCGAGTGGCCGTTGGCGATGCCGATCATCGGCTTGTCGAAATCTTCCTTCTGGTAGCCGAGCGCGTAGTACATCGAGCGGTTCGGCGAACGCGCCACACCTTGCGTGATGTTCTTCGAACGACGGTTGTATGCCATGGGGATCTCCAATCTGTTTTGTTTTGAGCCGGGCCGGGGCTGGCCGTATTGCGGAGGCTGGCGGATGGGTCAGCGCGTCAGTTCAGTGTAGTTCCGGCTCGTGGCGCAAGGATGGAGTTTTGCGAACCGTGTGTCCAATATATTATTCAGGCGCGATTAGGTCGTAAAATGTATTAATCATGCTGCCCGCCACTCCTGACCTGCGCCAGTTGCGCTATTTCGTCACCGTCGCCGAAGAGAAGCATTTCGGGCGCGCGGCCGCGCGCCTGTCAATGACGCAGCCGCCTTTGTCGCAAGCCATCCGCGCGCTGGAAGAGACGCTCGGCGTTGCGTTGTTCGCGCGCACCAAGCGTTCGGTCGAGCTCACGCCGGTCGGCGCCGCTCTGCTGCCCGAGGTCGAGCGCCTGCTGGCGAGCGCCGAGGGTCTGCGGCCGCTCGCGCAGAGCCTCGCGCGCGGCGAGGCGGGGGTCTTGTCGCTGGCGTTCGTGTCCACGGCGGACTACGGCTTGTTGCCGCCGCTGCTGCGCGATTTCGGCGCGCGTCATCCGCGGGTGCGGCTCGAACTGACCGAGGCCACCAGCGACGTGCAGGTGGGCGAACTGATGGCTGGGCGCATCGACGCCGGCCTCGCGATCGCGCCGCTACCCTCGCGCTACAGCGCGCAGCTCGCATGGCTGCCGATCGCGCGAGAGCCGCTGGTGATCGCGATGTCGACGGATATGGCCGCGCGCGTGAGCAGCGCCGCCGGGGCCGGCGGCTGCGAGCCGCGCGCCGAGTGGCTGGACGCGCCGGTCAGCCTGCGCGATGTCGCCGACGCGCCGCTCGTGATCTTCCCCAGACGTCTGGCGCCGGGCTTTTATGACATCATTATGGATTGCTACGGCGTGGCGGGCCTCGCACCCCGGGTCGGCCAGGAGGCGATCCAGATGCAAACCATCGTGAGCCTCGTATCGGCCGGCATGGGCGTCGCACTGGTGCCGCAATCTTTGCGTAATCTGCGCCGCACGGGCGTCGTGTACCGGCCGCTGTCCGAGTCGGTGCCCGCGATCGAAACGGGGCTGGTCTGGCGAACGGACGAGGTGAGTCCGGTGCTGGCCGGTTTCATCGACATCGTGCGCTCGCACGCCGCCACCGGTCACGCGCAGTCCGTCGCGCCGCGTGTCTAGCGGGCCGCCGTGAACGGATCGCCGGCCGCGCCGTCAAATGCATGCGCCGAACGGGCGCGCGCCGCAGGCCGCCCCCGGAAAATTCATTGGACAACTCCGCTTCTGAACCTGAACTGCCCATAACAACACGATGCTCATTCACCCCAATTTCGACCCCATTGCCATTCATCTGGGGCCGCTCGCCGTGCGCTGGTATGGACTGATGTACCTCGTCGCGTTCGTCGCGGCGATCGTCGTCGGCCGGCTGCGGCTGCGTTTGCCGTACGTCGCCGCGCAAGGCTGGACCGTCAAGGACATCGACGACATGCTGTTCTACGGCGTGCTCGGCACGATACTCGGCGGCCGGCTCGGCTATGTGCTGTTTTACAAGGCGAGCTTTTACTTCGCGCATCCGCTCGACATCTTCAAGGTGTGGGAGGGCGGCATGTCGTTTCATGGCGGCTTCCTCGGCGTGACGCTCGCGATGGTGCTGTTCGCGTATCAGCGCAAACGCTCGTGGCTGCAGGTCACCGACTTCGTCGCGCCGATGGTGCCCACCGGGCTCGCGGCGGGGCGCCTGGGCAATTTCATCAACGGCGAGTTGTGGGGCCGTGTGACCGATCCGTCCGCGCCGTGGGCGATGCTGTTTCCCGGTGCCGCGCCCGACGACGCCGCGTGGCTCGCCGCGCATCCGCAACTGGCCGCGCAATGGCATCTGAATGACGTGTTCGCGCAATATCACATGCTGCCGCGGCATCCGTCGGAGCTGTACGAGATTGCGCTCGAAGGCGTCGCGCTGTTTTTCGTGCTGTTCTTCTTCTCGCGCAAGCCCAAGCCGTTGGGCGCGATTTCCGCGGTGTTCCTGATCGGCTACGGCCTCGCACGCTTCACGGTCGAATTCGCGCGCGAGCCGGACGACTTCCTCGGCCTGTTGGCGATGGGCCTGTCGATGGGCCAATGGCTGTCGCTGCCGATGATTCTCGCGGGCATCGGCATGCTGGTGTGGTCGTATCGCCGTGCGCGCCGCGAACCGGCGCAAGCGGTCAGCGCGAGCTGAGGGCTACCTACGGTTTATCGTAGTCAGAGTGCTCGATGAAAAAACGCCACGGCATGCCGTGGCGTTTGCTTTTGCAGCAGCACAGCGGCGCATGCGAATGCCCGCCGCACCACCCCGCGCGTCACTTCATCTGCACCGAGCCCGATACGTTGACCGTCACCGTCGACGTGCCGCCTTCGAGCGGCATGGGTGCCATGCCCTTGGCGTCGGCGCCCATCGCGCGCGCGCTCATCATCATCATGGGACGCGGCATCACGCCGCTGTGATTGACGTTGACCTCGCGAATCGAATAGCCGCTGAAGCCGAACGCCTGCGCCGACGATGCAGCCTGGTCGCGGAACGATTTGATCGCTTCGCCGCTGAGCTTCTGTTCGGCGGCGCGCTGCGCTTCGGGCGATAGCGAGAACTGCACGTTGCCGACCTGCATGATCGAGGCCATCTGGCCCGCGAGCTTGGACGCCGCGCCGAAGTCGCGCGATTCGAGCACGACTTCCGTGCGGCCGCGCCACGTGGAAATGCGCCCGTCACGATCGGTGGACGGGAAGATCGAGAACGCACCCGTGCGGGCCGTGACGCCACTCACGCCGCGCGCTTTTTGCAGCGCCGAATCGGCGCGCTGGTTCAGCGTGGCGGTGAGCGTGGAAGGGTCGCTGGCTTCCTGCTCGTAGAACAGCGTGATATTGACGACGTCTTGCGGCACTTCCGCGCTGGCCTGCGCGTTGAGCGACAGTACGCCCGCGGGCTGCGCCTGCATCACGCCTTGGGCGCGCGCCATGGCCGGGAACAGTGCGAGCGCGACAGGCGTGGTGCACGCGAATGCGAGTGCGAGTGCCCGTGCGGTTGTTTTCGTCATGGCTGAACTCCTTGCTTGAACGGGGTTGTGCCCGAGGGGCGCAAACGCCGTGCAGTGGCACGACGTTTGCGGTTCGTTTCTTTAGGCGTGCGCAACCTGGGCTTGGTTCCTTGGGTCGGCGTCGCCGCCGACATGAGCGCTGCGTTTGCGCGTACTGTGTTCATTCGCGACACACGACCCAGCGCCAACGGCTCGTCCTCCACTAGTTCAACGTAATAGACGTCAAACGAGCCGCTTGGTAATGAAGCGCCATTCGGCCTCGGTCACGGGTGTGATCGACAGGCGATTGCCTTTGGCGAGCACGCGCATGTCCCGCAATTCTTCATGCTCGCGCAGTGCGGCAAGCGGAATCAGCGGAATCTTCTTCTTGAACACCACGTCGACGAGCAACCAGCGCGGCGTTGTTTCCTGCGACGACTTCGCGTCGTAGTACGGGCTCTTCTTATCGAACTGGGTCGGGTCCGGATAAGCGGTGGACGAGACTTCCGCCAGCCCGGCAATGCCGGGTTCAGGACAGCTCGAATGATAGAACAGCACGCCGTCGCCGACCTGCATCATGTCGCGCATGAAGTTGCGCGCCTGGTAATTGCGTACGCCGGTCCACGGCAACGTGTGATGCGGTGCATTGGCGAGATGGTCGATGCTTGCTTCGTCCGGTTCGGACTTCATTAGCCAGTAGCGCATGAATCGAATTGAACGTTAGAGGTTAGACGATGCACAAGAAAATCGCAGCCTAATGAAACGCCAACGAGACGCCCAGCAAAAGCGGCGCCCAAAGAAAAACGGCACCGGACCGAAGTCCGATGCCGTTCCAGATAAGGTCCCCGCCTTAGCCGCTAGGCCGGCATCCTGAACCGGGGGTTCAGAATTGGTCGCAGTTAGCAACACTTCGGGTACATCAGACAGAGTGACGCGCACACCCGTGCTACAAATTTCCGCAACCGTGCACATGGCATTGGTTCAAGGAATATATGACCTTGGCGAACCAGGCAGGGAAGCTAAACCGATGAAGCTTTAACGATTGAACTCAAACGTTTGCCGAGACTTGCTCGCGTACTTCGTTTGAATCCGCAGCCGATCTCGGGACCGGCCGGCAGATAGTTACTGCATGCTGTACTGCTCGATCACAGTACCCAGTTGTTCGTTCATTTGCTGCATTGTACGCCGGATTTCCTCAGCGGGAAATGCTTCTCCGTGTCGAACGCTGGATTGCAGCCTAAGCAGTTCCGATGCCAGCGACAGCGCAGCCATCACAGCAATGCGATCCGTGCCGCGCACGTTGCTGTTATTGCGGATCTTCGACATTTCGGCGTCGACGCGAGCGACTGCTTCGAGCAGCGCGCCTTCCGTTTCCGGTGAGCACGCGAGACGATAGGGCACGTCGAGGATCGAGACTTCGATCTGCTTGGTGGTCATGCGTTTTCTCCGTGGCGGGTAACGTCGCTCTCCGCTTCGACTGCGTGCTGAGCGGGCTCGAGCAGATCGAGCTGGTTATCCGGCTCGCTGCTCGCGCGCGCTCGCGGCAGTTTCTCGAGAATCGCATTCAGGCGCACCTGAGCGTCGTCGATCTTGGCGGACAGCGTGTCGCGTTCCGCTTGCAGCGCGTCGCGCTCCTCGCGCAACAGCGCAAGTTCCGTGCGCGTTGCTTCCGCTTCGGCACGCGACTGCGCGAGCTGCTCTTCGAGCGCGAGCCGCGCTTCATGGTGGCGCTGGCTGATCGCAATCAGCTTGCCGATATTCTGTGAGAGTGATTCGAGTTCGGTGAGCATGTGCTGCGTCCTCTAAAGACATCGCATTTTAGCGCGGAATATTGCAGGTTCCGACAATTGTCTCGTTTCGAGACGTAACAACATCGCTTTGTGCAGGCTTTTACCGACCATATGATGAAAAAGTACTCGCCCGTCGGACAATAACCTGCACTTTACAGAAACAGGGTGCGCGCGCATCGGCCTTTCTTGACGCACTTCGAGCCCGCTCATACACTGCGCGCACTCTGGTGCCCGCGCGCGCTTGTCTACAGTGCGCGCAGTTAAACGGGAAGCAGAACGCGCCGTTCATATGAACTGAACCCGCGAAACTGCGCTGCCCCCGCAACGGTAAGCGACCGCATTCGTCATGCAGGTCGATCCCAGCGCGTGTTCGAAGTTCAACATGCGAGTGTGCCACTGCGCGTTACGCGTGGGAAGGCGGGATCGATGTGTCGCCAGCCCGGATACCGGCCAGAGGGAGAGGTACGTCCCCGCGAAAATGTTGATGGCGTGGGTGGCCTCGTTATGCATCGGCCTGCGGGGAAGCGGGCCGCGCCCGCTATTCACAGGAATGCCATCCCATGCTGTGCCCCATCGCCCGCGCGACATTGCTCGCTTTCGCGGGCTTGCCGCTCGTCGCGCATGCTCAGGCTGCTGCGTCGTCCGCTGCTTCAGCGTCCGCTGCTGCGTTTGCGCCCGCAGTTTCTGCTGCATCTGCAACGCCGTCTTCATCTTTGTCCGCAACCGATGCGGATGCCGCCTCGGCGAATGCATCGTTCACCGTGTTGTCGCCGGTCGTCGTCACCGCGGAACGCGGGCCGCAAGCGCTCGCCGATGCGATTCCGCAGACCTCACTATTCGATCAGCAGGATATCGCCGACACCACCTCCACCGACTTGCCCGGGCTGCTGCAACTCGCACCCTGTGCGCAAATCTCGCGCACAGGGGGCTCAGGATCGACGGCGAGCCTCTATTTGCGCGGTGCTTCGTCGACCCAAACGCTGTTGCTGATCGACGGCGTGCGGGTCGATTCGGTGAGTCTCGGCGCGCCGCAACTCGGGCAGATTCCACTCGACCAGATCGGTCACGTCGAAGTGGTGAACGGCAACGTGTCCGCGTTATACGGGTCGGGCGCGATCGGCGGCGTGGTCCAGGTGTTCACGAAAGTCGGCGGCGACCATCCGCCGCGTTTCAACTTTTCGCTCGGCTACGGCAGCTATCACACGCAGACGCAGCAGGCGGGCGTGAATGGCGCGCTGGATCAAGACGGCCGCACGACCTTCAGCATCTCGCTCGCACGCACGAAGGACGACGGCTTTTCGTCGCTTGATCCGCAGCAGGCGCCCAACGCTAATCCGAACGCAAACGGCTATCTGAACGAGAGCGTCTCGGCTTCGTTGCGTCACAAGTTCAGCCACCGATGGGACGCCGGCATCAGCTACTTGCAGTCGAACGGCAACAACAGCTACGACAACGCCTACGGCATGCCCACCGATCTGAACAACCTGTACAGCAAGGTGCGCCAGGCGTCGGTGTTCGCGAACGGCAAGCTCACCGACTGGTGGACCACGCACTTCATCGTCGCCGAAGGCGATGACCGCAGCGTGTCGAACACTAACGGCGTATACAACGGCCGCTTCGATACCGACAATCGCCAGTACACATGGCAGAACGATTTCGCGTTCGCCGCGCAGCAGAAGTTGCAGGTCGGCTACGAGCATCTCGACCAGAGCCTCGACTCCGACACGTTCGCCGCGCCGGACCGTCGTGTGGATTCGGGCTTCGTCGGCTATACGGGACGCTTCGGGCGCAACCAGATCCAGGCCAACGTGCGCCACGATCAGTATTCCGATTTCGGCGGGGCGAACAGTTACTATCTCGGCTACGGTTTCGACATCACCGGGCACTGGAAGGCAACCGCAAGCTACGCGGATTCGTTTCGCGCGCCGAGCTTCGACGATCTGTACTATCCAATCAGCGGCAATCCGTCGATCCAGCCGGAGCGCAGCCACTCGATCGAAGCGGCGTTGCAGTTCGCGTCGAGCGCACTCGGCGTGATGCGTGTGAGCGCATTCCAGACCCGCTATTCGAATCTGATCGACTACGCGCAGGTGACGCCCAGCATCTATCTGGCCGAAAACGTCGGCCATGCGAAGGTGCAGGGGCTCGAAGGATCGTGGAGCGGGCAGGTCGGCAAGACGGACGTGCGCGCGTCGCTGACGCTGCAAAATCCCGTCGACCTCGACAACGATGCCGACCTCTTGCGGCGCGCGCGGCGTTTCGGTTCGCTGGCGGTGAATCGCAGCATCGCGGGATGGCGCGTCGGCGGCGAGTGGATCGTGAGCGGCCCGCGCGAGGACAGCAGCGGCAAGCTGGGCGGCTACGGCATCGTGAATGTGTCGGCGCGCTACAACATCACGAAAGCGTGGTACGTGGCCGCGCAAATCCAGAACCTGTTCAACAAGGACTATGAAACGGCCTACTCGTATAACTCGCCGGGACGCGGTGCGTATGTCACGGTCGGTTGGCAGCAGCAGTGATGGCTGCGCCGCGTTGAGGTCGCGCGGATGAGCCGTCATGCGAACTCGTTGCCCGCGACCCTGCGCGTGATGAGCGCGAGGCGCGCGGCCGCGATCTGGCTCGCGCTCGCGGTGATCGCGCTGGCCGTGCTGATGGCGTCACTCGCGCTGGGCAGTGTGCCGCTCGCGCCTGGGCGCGTGCTGGCGGCGCTGCTGCCGTCGCACGCGTTGCCGCCCGGGTCGGCCGCATCGTCCGATCTTGCCGGCGAGATCGTGCGCACGCTGCGTTTGCCACGCGCGGTGGCGGGCTTCGCGTGCGGCGCGTTGCTCGCGTTGGCGGGCGCGCTGTTACAGGTGCTGTTGCGCAACCCGCTCGCCGAACCGTATGTGCTGGGCGTGTCGGGCGGCGCGGCGACGTTCGCGCTCTTCGCGATGGTCGCCGGCTGCGCGTGGTGGCTCGTCGACGCCAGCGCGTTCGCTGGCGCTTTCGTATCGATCCTGCTGGTGCTCGGCCTCGCGCGCCGCGAGCTGTGGCGCGGCGAGCCGCAGGACACGTCGCCGCGTTTGCTGCTGACCGGCGCGGTGATCGCGGCGGGGTGGGGCGCGCTCATCACCCTGCTGCTCAACGTCGCGCCCGACAGCCGTTTGCGCGGCATGCTGTTCTGGCTGACCGGCGATCTGAACGGCGGCGCGATGCCGTGGACGGCGCTCGCCGCGCTCGTCGTGGCATTGCTGGCGATCGTACCGGCGGCGCCGCGTCTGAACGTGCTGCTGCGTGGCGACGCAGCCGCGCAGGCGTTGGGCGTCGCGGTGCTGCCGCTGCGCTTGCGCGTGTATCTGGTGGCGTCGCTCGCGGCGGCGGCTGCCGTGACGACGGCGGGCACCATCGGCTTTGTCGGCCTGGTGGTGCCGCATATGTTGCGGCTCGCGTTCGGCAACGATCAACGCATGCTGCTGCCGGCCACGGCGCTCGGCGGCGGCGTCGCGGTGATGGGCGCGGACCTGATCGCGCGGACCGTGATCGCGCCGGCGCAATTGCCGGTCGGCGTGATCACGTCGATCGTCGGCGTGCCGGTGTTCCTCTGGATGCTGTTGCGCAGGCGCCGATGATGCAATCACCCGCCACCGTGTCCCATCCTGCTCTGAGCGTGCAACATCTGACCTTGCGCGCCGGCGCGCGCACCTTGCTCGACGCGTTCACGCACACCTTCTATGCGGGCGAGATCTGGTGCGTCGCCGGGCCGAACGGCGCGGGCAAGACTACGTTGCTGTCGACGCTCGCGGGTCTGTCGCCGCCGGCGGCGGGCCATGTCGAACTGGACGGCGTGCGCGTGTCCGACTGGCGTGCGCTGCCGCTCGCGCAGCGCCGCGCGCTGATGCCGCAAAGCGCAGCCGACGCGTTCAGCGCGAGCGTGCTCGACATCGTGCTGCTGCATCGCTTTGCGCATCTGAGCGGCTGGGGCTGGGAGCGCGCGGCTGATCGCGCCGCCGCGCACGCCGCGCTGGATCTGTTGGGCCTCGGCGCATTCGCCGCACGCGACGTGCTGTCGTTGTCGGGCGGCGAGCGCCAACGCGTGGCGCTGGCGGCGGTGCTATGCCAGGACGCGCCGCTTTTGCTGCTCGACGAACCGTTGTCGCATCTCGATCTGCATCATCAGATCGACTGTCTCGAAGCGCTCGCCGCCTGGACACGCGAACCGGGGCGCACCGTGATGTTTTCCTGCCACGATCTGAATCTGGCGCGCCGCTTCGCAACGCACGCGCTGCTGCTCGACGGCGAGGGCGGCGCATATGCCGGAGCGGTGCACGACGTGCTCACGCCCACGTTGACGAGCCGGGCGTTCGGTTATCCATTGATCCTGATTCGCGACGGCGAACACGAGGCGCTGATTCCCGCGCCGCGTGCGCGTCACGAATCGCCTGCCGGCAATGACTTGCCAGCAGGCTAGCCGTTGCCTCCCTTCACTCTCTTTCCAGACCACGTCCATGACTTCTTTGCCACGCCCGGCCGGTTTGTCCGAAGTCGCCGCGCTCGATCAATCGCTGCGCGCCGAGTTGCAACACATCATCGATACCAAGACCAAGCCGCCCGGCAGTCTTGGCCGGCTTGAAACGCTCGCGCGTCAGATGGGCCTGATCCAGCGCACCACGCGGCCTACGGTGCAGCGCCCGGCGATGATCGTGTTCGCCGGCGACCACGGCATTGCCGCCGAAGGCGTGAGCCCGTATCCGCAAGCGGTGACCGCGCAGATGGTCGCCAATTTTCTCGCGGGCGGCGCGGCGATCAATGCGTTGAGCCGGGTCGCCGGGCTCGAACTCGAAGTGGTCAACGCGGGCATCGCGACGCCGCTTGCGTCGACGGATGGACTTGTCGACATGCCGGTGGCGCGCGGCACGCGCAACTTCGCGCATGAGCCCGCGATGACGTCCGGGGAGGCGCTCGCCGCGATGCAGGCGGGCGCGGCGCGCGTGCGGCATCACGCGGCGCTCGGCACCAACGTGATCGGCTTCGGTGAGATGGGGATCGCGAACACGTCGTCGGCCGCGTGCCTGATGAGCCGGTTGTGCGGCGTGCCGATCGACGAATGCGTCGGCCGAGGCACCGGTCTGGACGACGCGGGGCTCGCGAAAAAGCGCAATGTGCTCGCGGCGGCGCTCGCGCAGCATGCCGCGGCGATCCGTCCGCTCGACGTGCTCGCCACTTTCGGCGGCTTCGAGATCGCGATGATGGCGGGCGCGTATCTCGCGGCCGCCGAAGCGCGCATGACGATCCTGGTCGACGGCTTCATCGCGAGTTCGGCGCTGCTGGTCGCCGATGTACTCGCGCCGAACGTGCGCGAGTACTGTGTGTTCGCGCATGCGTCGAACGAGGCGGGGCACCGGCGCATGCTCGATCATTTCGGCGCGCTGCCGTTGCTCTCGCTCGACATGCGGCTCGGCGAAGGCACCGGCGCGGCGCTTGCCGTGCCGCTGCTGCGCGCGGCGGTGGCGTTCGTCAACGAGATGGCGAGCTTCGATTCGGCCGGCGTCGCGAATCGCGAAGCTTGACGCGCTTCACCACAACGAACCTGCATTCGGCCGCTCATGAACCCCCTCGCGGAACTGCGCTATTTCTTCACGGCGCTCGGTTATTTCACGCGCGTGCCCGTGCCGCGCTGGGTCGGCTTCGAGCCGCACTATCTGAATGCGGCAGCGCGATATTTTCCGTTGGTCGGCGGGCTGGTCGGCGCGTTCAGCGCGCTCGTATACCTGGCGGCGCTGCATGTGTTTCCGGCGGGCGTGGCGGTGCTGCTGTCGATGGCCGCATCGCTGCTGGTGACAGGCGCCTTTCACGAGGACGGTCTCGCCGATTGCGTCGATGCGTTCGGTGGCGCATATAAGCGCGACGATGCATTGCGCATCATGCATGACTCACGCATCGGCGCTTTCGGCGCCATCGCGCTGGTGATCGCGCTCGCATTGAAGTGGCAGACGCTAGCGGCGTTGCCGCCGCTGCGCTCCGCAAGTCTGATGATTGCCGCGCATGCGGCGAGCCGTGCTTGCGCGATCAGCTATCTGGCCACGCTCGACTACGTGCGCGCCGAAGGCAAAGCCAAGCCGGTCGCGCAGCGTCTGAGCGGTCCGTCGTTGCTGTGCGCGGCGCTGTTCGGTCTGCCGTGGTTGCTGTGGCCGAACGGACCAGGGGCGCCGGATTGGCGCTTCGCGGGCTCGATGCTCGCGGTGCTGATCGCGCTTCGTCTTGTGATGGGCCGTTACTTCGTTAGACGCATTGGCGGTTATACCGGCGACTGCCTTGGCTTCGCGCAGCAGATTTTCGAATTGAGCATCTACCTGGTGGGGCTTGCATGGATATCGTCCTGATTCGTCATCCCGCCGTCGCGCTCGATGCGGGCGTGTGCTACGGCCACAGCGATGTCGCGCTCGCCGACGCCGCCGAGATCTCGGCGAGCGTGCTCGCGCTGAAGCTCGCCAAACTGCAGGTGCCGGCGCCGCGCGTGTTGATGTCGAGTCCATTGACGCGTTGTTCGGCGCTCGCCGCCGAGATGGCGAACGATTTCGGCTGCGTGCTCAGTCACGACGACCGGCTAAAGGAAATGAACTTCGGCGATTGGGAGACGCAGCGCTGGGACCAGATTGATCGCGCGCTGCTCGACGAATGGGTCGCCAATTTCGAACACGCGCGCGTGCATGGCGGCGAGAGCGTCGCGCAATTCGTCGGGCGGGTGCGCGCGTGGCTCGATGCGTTCGCGCAAACGCGCGAGCTGTCGCCCGCGTATGTGGTCACGCATGCCGGCGTGATGCGGGTGATCGCGTCGCTGGTGCTGGACGTGGCGCTTGAGCGTTGCTTGAGATGGTCGCTCGATATGGCCGGGATCGTCTGGCTGCGTCGTGACGACGAGTCGCAGCAGTGGGTGCTGGCGCGCTGGAACGCGTGAGCCGCGTCACTGTGCGGCAGCTTTTCTGCGCGAGCGCGCCGTTTCCAGGTCTTCGCACAGCTGCTGCGCGCCCTGCGCGATGCGCGGCGCCGGCCGGTTGATGAGATCGCCGTCGATCGCGAACAGGTTGTGGTGCGCGACCGCGGTCAGCCCCGGCCATGCGCGCCATGTGTCGAGCTGCGGCAAGCGGGTGTCGGGCGGGGTCGCGCCCGGCGCCGCGGTGACGATCGCCTCGGGGTTGGCGGCGAGCACCGCTTCGGTCGAGACGGTCGGCACCAGGGGCTGAAGTCCTGCGAACACGTTGCGCCCGCCGCACAGCGTGATGACGTCGCTGACCATATGCTCGCCGTTGAGCGTCATCAACGGCTTGTCCCACACCTGATAGAACACGCTCACGGGCGGCCGGTTCGCATACTGCGTGCGCAGGCGCGCGATGTCGCGGCGATAGGCGGCAGCCGCCGTATCGGCGCTCGGCGACGTGCCGAGCAAGTGGCCGAGCTTCGTCAGCGACACGGCCACGTCGTCCAGATGATGCGGCTCGCTGAAGAACAGCGGCACGTGCAGTTCGCGCAGACGATCGAGTTGCCGCTGCGCATTGCCGTGCCGCCACACGACGATCAGATCGGGCCGCAACGCGACGATGCGCTCGAGGTCGAGCGCCTTGTTGTCGCCGACGCGCGGCAGTTGCTTCGCTTCGGGCGGGTAGTCGCTATACGACACCGCGCCGACTATTTTTGCGCCGCCGCCCGCCGCATACAGTAGTTCGGTGACGTGCGGCGCGAGGCTGATCACGCGTTGCGCCGGTGCCGACAGCGTGACGGTTGCGCCGGTGTCGTCGGTGACGGTGATCGCGGCGTGCGTGGGCAGCGCGGTCGTGCAGAACACAGCGGCGACGAGGTTCGGAACGAAGCGGGCGAGACGGGTCATCGGGCCGGGATGTTGAAATCGCGTTAGGCGTGTGGCGGACATGATGAGCGCGAGGGAGCGGGGCGAGGCCGCGTGTGCTGCGTCATCTCAAGCGGCTCGCGTGGGGTCGATGGCCTGCACCGCCGCGCGCAAGCTTTCGTCGAAGCGCGCCCATTCGCGACCGCTCGCGGGCAAGCCGAAACGCACGCTGCCCGACGCTGCGAAAAGCCGCGTCCACACGCCGCGTTGCGCCAACGCTTCGTGCAAGGCGGCGGCGCGCGCGTCGTCGGTCCACGCGAAGAGCGGGGTGCGGTGCGTAGCGAAACCCCGAGCATGGAGGAGGCCGGCCAGCCGCGCGCTTTCGCCGTCGAGCCGCACGAGCATGTGCCGTTGCCACGCTTCGTCGGCGAACGCGGCATTGACCGCGTGACGCGCGGGTCCGCTAACCGTCCACGCGCCCAGCGACCGGCGCAACGCGTCGAGCAACGCGGGCGCGCCGAGCACGAACCCCGCGCGCACACCGGCGAGTCCGAAGAATTTGCCCGGCGAGCGCAACACGATCAGGCCGTCGAGATGCGTGCTTGCCGCGAGCGAGGCCGTCGGCATCGTATCGGCGAAGGCTTCGTCGACCAGCAGCGTGCCGCCGCGCGCGCGCAACTGGGCATGCCAATGCAGCAGCTTCCCGGCGCTCAGATGCGCGGCCGTCGGATTGTTAGGATTCACGACGACCACGTGAGTGAGCGTGTCGGGCAAGCCGTCGCAGCGCACGTCGAGCGGCGCGACACGATGCCCGGCCCGTGCGAACGCGGGTGCATATTCGCTGTACGTGAGCGGCGCGATGCCGACCGTCGCGCGCGGCAGTAGCGCGGGCAGCGTGCGGATCGCCGCCTGGCTGCCGGCGACGGGCAGCACGTGCGCCGCATCCGGTGCGCCGTAGTAGCGCGCGGCGCAGGCAGCGAAGCCGTCGCCTTCGTCGGGCAGGCGGCGCCAGGCATCGGCGGGAACCGGCGGCACGGGATAGCCGTGCGGATTGATCCCGGTCGACAGGTCGAGCCACTGCGCGTACGGAATCCCGTAGCGCTCGGCCGCTTCGTGCAGATTGCCGCCGTGAACCACTCCGTCGTTTGCCGCGTTGCTCATCGGGTCTGCCATGCGATCAACCATGAAAGGGCACGCTCAGCAATGCGAGCACGATCAGCGCCGCCAGCCACAGAATGATCGTCCGCTCGACCAGCGCCAGCGCGGCCGTCACGTGACTCGCCTGCGCGGGATGTCCGAAGCCCAGCGTCGGCCGGTGTTCGAGCGCGCCGTGATACACCGCCGGGCCGCCGACCAGCACGTTCAGGCTGCCGGCGCCCGCCGCCATCACCGGGCCTGCATTCGGACTGTCCCAGCGCGGCGCCTGCTCGCGCCAGCAACGCCAGGCGGTGTGCGTGTCGCCGAGCAGCGCGTAGCTGGTGGCGGTCAGACGCGCGGGAATCCAGTTGAGCACATCGTCCAGACGCGCCGCGGCCCAGCCGAAGCGCAAATAGCGTGGTGTCCGGTAGCCCCACATCGCATCGAGCGTGTTGGCGAGGCGAAAGCCGAGCGCGCCGGGACCACCCGCGATCGCGAACCAGAACAGCGCGCCGAAGATCGCGTCGTTGCCGTTTTCGAGCGCCGATTCGACCGCTGCGCGCGACAGCGCGGCTTCATCGGCTTGCTCGGTGTCGCGCGACACGATCTGCGCGGTCAACTGGCGCGCTTGCACGAGATCGTGCTGGGTGAGAGCCCGCGCGATCGGCGCGATGTGATCGTGCAGGCTGCGCGCGCCGAGCGCGAACCACAGCAACGCGACATGCACCGCGCAAGCCGCGAAAAATGGCAGCACCGCGACCAGCCACCACGCGATCAGCACCGGCGGCAGCACCGCGAGCGCCCATGCGGCCAGCCCCTTGAGCCGCAAGCGGCGGCCGGTGTTGAAGCGCTTTTCCAGGCGCGCGGCCCAGCGGCCGAAGCCCACCAGCGGATGCGCGGCGCGCGGTTCACCGAACCAGCGGTCGATGGCCACGCCCGCGGTCGCCAGCGTCGCGATCAGAGGAAGTGACAGCATTACGCGCGGCCCGCTGTTTTCAATGCGAGCGGCAAGCCCGCGACCATCATCGTGGCTGTTGTGCTCAACTCGGCGATGCGCTGATTGAGGCGGCCGAGTTCGTCGACGTAAAGACGCGTGGCCGCGCCAAGCGGCACCACGCCCAGGCCGATTTCATTGCTGACCACGAGCACTTTGCCGCGCGCGCCGGTGAGCGCGGCTTCGAGCGCGGCGACCTGCGCGTGATATCGAGCGAGCGGCAGCGCCTCGCCTTCGGCCGGGCATAGCAGGTTGGCGAGCCACAGCGTCAGACAGTCGATCAGCAGGCAATGGCCGGGCGCGTCGCTTTGCATGACGGCGCCGGCGAGATCGACACCCGCTTCGACGAGGCGCCAATGCGCGGGACGCCGCGCGCGATGATGCGCGATGCGCGCGCTGAATTCGGCGTCGTCGGCGACGCGGGCGGTGGCGATGTAGGTGACGGGGAGGGCGCTGTCGCTGGCGAGCTGCTCGGCGTGCACGCTCTTGCCCGAACGGGCGCCGCCGAGAACGAAGGTGAGGTCGCGGGGAGTCATCGTGTGATTGTACCGGCGTGCAGTGCGGCCCGGCGCGATGGGATAATGCCGCGGGCTCGATGTTTTGTTGCTGCATGATGCGCGGCGGTGGGTTGCGGGGGCTGCTTTTTGCCGGCTCGCTGGCGCGCAAGCCGTTGCCGCATCTGCCGCGTTCAATCGAGTAGCGACGCGGCGATTCGCGACGCCGGAATAGACGCTGCGCTTAAGCGCCCTTGCTCAGTCGATCTCCTGCTGCGGCTGCGTTATTGCTTCGTCATGGTTGCATGGCCGCTCGCCGCTTCGCCCTCGTTCACTTCTTCTACTTGCCGCACCACCTTTTCACCGCCGACTCCCGACTCCCGTGACCACCACCCCGACTCCGCCCTCAACCCCGACCCCGCACGCAGCCACCCCCGTGCCGCGCGGCACGCTGATGATCCAGGGGACCACGTCCGACGCCGGCAAGAGCACGCTGGTCGCCGGTTTGTGCCGTCTCGCACGCCGCGCCGGCGTGCGGGTCGCGCCGTTCAAGCCGCAGAACATGGCGCTCAACAGCGCGGTGACGGTCGATGGCGGCGAGATCGGCCGCGCCCAGGCGTTGCAGGCGGTGGCCGCCGGGATTGCCGCGCATACCGATCTGAACCCGGTGCTGCTCAAGCCGACCAGCGATCGCGGCGCGCAGGTGATCATCCACGGCAAGGCGCGCATGAATCTCGACGCGCGCGCGTATCACGACTACAAACCCGTCGCGTTCGAGGCGGTGCTGGAATCGTATGCGCGTCTGCAAGCGGCCTACGACACGATCTTCGTCGAAGGCGCGGGCAGTCCGGCGGAGATCAATCTGCGCGAGCGCGATATCGCCAACATGGGTTTCGCAGAAGCCGTCGATTGCCCGGTCGTGCTGGTGGCCGATATCGATCGCGGCGGCGTGTTCGCGCATCTGACCGGCACGCTGGCGTGTCTGTCGGCGAGCGAGCAGGCGCGGGTGCGCGGTTTCATCATCAACCGTTTTCGCGGCGATATCGGTTTGCTGCAGCCGGGACTGGACTGGCTCGAAGCGAAAACCGGCAAACCGGTGCTCGGCGTCGTGCCTTATCTGCACGGGCTGACGCTCGACGCGGAAGACATGTTGCCGCCCGAGTTGCGCGCGGCGCACAGCGGCGGCCCGGGACGGATGTTGCGGGTGATCGTGCCGGTGCTGCCGCATATCAGTAATCACACGGATTTCGACGCATTGCGCGCGCATCCTCAGGTCGATTTTCACTACGTGCGCAGCGGCACACCGGCGCCGCCGGCCGACCTGATCATCCTGCCCGGGTCGAAAAACGTGCCCGGCGATCTGGCGTTTCTGCGCGCGCAAGGTTGGGACGCAGTGCTGCAAAGGCATCTGCGCTACGGCGGACGCGTGATCGGCATTTGCGGCGGCATGCAGATGCTCGGGCGCGAAGTGGCCGATCCGCATGGCGTGGAAGGCGCGCCGGGGACGTCGGCCGGGCTCGGCTGGCTCGACTACGCGACGGTGCTCACGCGCGAGAAGACGCTGAAGAACGTGACTGGGCGCCTTGCGTTGCCCGGTTCGCCCGAAGTGGCCGGCTACGAGATTCACATGGGCGAGACGCGCGGCCCGGCGCTCGACGCGCCCGCGTTGCAGTTGGAAAACGCGCAGGGGACGCGCGCCGCGCATCCGGACGGCGCGATCTCCGCCGACGGGCAGATTCTCGCCACCTACGTCCACGGCCTGTTCGACACACCGGCCGCGTGCGCCGCATTGCTCGCGTGGGCGGGGCTGAACGATGCCGAGAAAATCGACTACCCGGCGCTGCGTGAGGCGTCGCTGGATAGGGTGGCCGATACGCTTGCCGAGCATCTCGATCTCGCGAAGTTGTTTGCGGCGATCGGTTGATAGGAGTCGGCAAAATGTGGCGATTAACTCTTATAGGGAAATAATCAAACTATCGGAGAGGGTTTTTCGGCTCAGTTAGTTCGAATAAAGTTCATCCCATCGACGGCTGCCGGCCGTTCTCTCCATCAAGGACTCTCCATGAACTCGGACCGCTTTCCCGATCTGGCCGCGTTGCTGCTGCGCGTTGCCTTGGGTGTGCTGTATCTCGCCCACAGCCTGCAAAAGATTTTCGTCTTCACGCTGCCCGGCACCGCGCAGTTTTTCGTTTCGCTCGGCTTGCCGGGGTGGCTGGGCTATCTGACGGCGTTCGTCGAACTGCTCGGCGGCATCGCGCTGCTGCTCGGGGTGCAGGTGCGCTGGGTCGCGCTGGCGCTGCTGCCGTTCATGCTCGGCGCGATGTCGGCGCATATGCACAACGGTTGGGGTTTCGCGTCGCCGAACGGCGGCTGGGAATATCCGGCGTTCTGGGCGGTGACGCTGGTGGTGCAGGCGCTGCTCGGCGGCGGGGTGCTGGCGATGAGCAGCGTGAAGGCGTCGCGCGCGGCGGTTGTTTGAGAGTGGTATCGGTCGGGGCTCGCGGCGGGCGGATCAGTTGGAAAAGCCGCTGATCTTTGACCGGTCCAGCCGACGACCGCAGACCGCGAAGCCAAATATCCCCTACCGCCTGATCCCACCGCGCCAACAAAAAAAGCACGCGCCATCAGGCCGCGTGCTTTTCTACACTGAACGTTTCGTCACGTCTGCGGAGGAGGACGGCCCACGCCGTCCCCATCACTCAATACAACACCATCTGCGTGCAGCGAAACAGGGCCATCGTCTTGCCGTTCGGATCGGTCACCGTAGCGTCCCACACTTGCGTGCTGCGCCCCAGGTGCACGCCCTTCGCGACCGCGTGTATCGTCCCCTCGGTCGCCGTGCCGAGAAAATTGCTCTTCAGCTCGATGGTCGTGAAATTGCGCGCCGTTTCCGGCAGATGCGCAAGACATGCGTAGCCGCAGGCGGTGTCGGCGAGACCGATCACGGTGGCCGCGTGCAGGAAGCCGTTCGGGGCGAGCAATTCGTCGCGCACGGTCAACTCCGCGCTCAGCATGCCTTCTTCCAGCGACAGCACGCGCAGGCCCAGCAAGCCAGGCAGCCTGCCTCGCTGGCGTTCGTGCAGGCGTTCGATGGTGTATTCCGGGCGCAGCTTGGTCATGAGATGGGGGTCCTTGATGAAAAAACCGGCAGGGTAAAGCGGTCGATTCGCCGCCGGGGGCTTCGCCGCGCTGCATTTGTCGATATTATCAACGGCTGGATCGGCGGGTGAACATGAAAGGTACGGATCGGAACCCGCCGGCGCAAGTCAGAGTAAACAGCGCGGCAAACCGGCTGGCGGTGCCCAGCCTTCTTTCCGGGAGAATTCATGACGGTGATCGTGGTGGCGAATCCGAAGGGCGGCGTGGGCAAAAGCACGCTATCGACCAATCTGGCCGGTTATTTCGCCGCGGCCGGCGAATGGGTCGCGCTGGCCGACCTCGACAAGCAGCAGTCCGCACACGCGTGGCTGGCGTTGCGGCCGGCTACGCTGCCCGCCATCGAAAACTGGGAAGTCAATCAGGACGCGCCCGCCAAACCGCCCAAGGGTCTGGAGCACGCAGTCGTCGACACGCCGGCCGGCTTGCACGGCAACCGCCTGACCATCGCGCTGGATCTCGCCGACAAGGTGATCGTGCCGCTCCAGCCATCCATGTTCGACATTCTTGCCACCCAAGACTTTCTCGAGCGCCTGGCGAAGGAAAAAGCAGTCAGGAAAGGCGCGATCGAAATCGGTGTGGTCGGCATGCGCGTCGATGCGCGCACGCGCTCGGCGGAGCAACTGCACCGCTTCGTCGAAGGATTGAAGCTGCCGGTGCTAGGCTTTTTGCGCGACACGCAGAACTATGTACAACTGGCGGCCCACGGCCTGACGTTGTGGGACGTCGCGAAAAGCCGCGTGGAGAAGGATCTGGAGCAATGGCAGCCGATCCTCGACTGGACCAACGGCAGCAGCAAGAAGGGCTGAAGCGGGGCAGCAGGCGGCTGTGGCCGCCCGCGCCAGCCGCTAGCCGCGCGGGCGCCCGCGTGGCGAACCGGGTGAACGCGCAGATCCGGTGTGTAAAACAAGAGTGCCGGGCGAACGCGAAGAGCCAGTCTGAACCGGCGAACTCCCGCCTGGCTCAGGTCCAGTTCTGCGTCGGCACGTGATCGCGGCTGCCCTTGATCCTGTTGTTCTCGTCGACGAACACCAGGTCCGGCTTCCAGCCCGCCTTCAATTCCGCTTCATCCACCACCGCGAACGCCGCGATGATCACCAGATCGCCCAGTTGCGCGCGCCGCGCGGCCGAGCCGTTCAGCGAAATCATGCCGCTGCCGCGTTCGCCCTTGATCGCGTAGGTCGAGAAGCGCTCGCCGTTGTTGATGTTCCAGATGTCGATCCGTTCGTTTTCGACGATGTTCGCCGCTTCCAGCAAGTCTTCGTCGATCGCGCACGAACCTTCGTAGTGCAGCTCGCAGTGCGTGACCGCGACGCGGTGGATCTTCGACTTCAGCATGTTGCGTTGCATGACCAATCCTGTGTGGCTTCGGTTACGGCTTCAGTGACCGCTTCAGATTTCGAGGTTGTCGATCAGACGGGTCGCGCCCAGTTTGGCCGCGGCCAGCACGACCAGTTGCGCGTCGGCGTCCTGCGCGCCGGGCGGGAGCAGGTCCGAGCGCCTGCGCACCGCGACGTAGTCGGGCTGCCAGCCGCGCGCGGCCAGCGAGGCCATCGCCGCCTGTTCGACCTTGGCGAAGTCACGCTCGCCGGACAGCACCGCATCGCGCACGCGATTGAGTTCGGCGGCCAGCGTCGGCGCCTCGGCGCGCTCGGCGGCCTGCAGGTAGCGGTTGCGCGAGCTGAGCGCGAGGCCGTCGGCGTCGCGCACGGTTTCGGCGGCGATGATGTCGGTCGGCAGCGCGAACTGGTGGCACATGCGGCGCACGATCATCAGCTGCTGGTAGTCCTTCTTGCCGAACACGGCGACGCGCGGCTGCACGCACGACATCAGCTTCATCACCACCGTGCACACGCCCTGGAAGAAGCCGGGACGGAATTCGCCTTCGAGGATGTCGCCGAGATCATGCGGCGGATACACGCGGTATTCCTGCGGCTCCGGATACAGATCCTTCTCGGTCGGCGCGAACAGCACGTAGACGTTTTCCTTCTGGAGCTTTTCGATGTCCGCTTCCATCGTGCGCGGGTATTTGTCGAAATCCTCGTTCGGACCGAACTGCAGGCGGTTGACGAAGATGCTCGCCACCACCGGGTCGCCGTGCTGGCGCGCGAGGCGCATCAGCGACAGATGGCCCTCGTGCAGATTGCCCATGGTCGGCACGAAGGCCGTGCGATTCTGGCCGCGCAACTGGTCGCGTAATTCATGGATCGAGCTGATGACTTTCATGATCGGACTGGGATTTCCTCGCGCGGCGCGCGACTCGGTTGGCGCAAGACTTCAAGGAATCGCGCGGGCCGCCGTCTCGTGACGGATGACGGGTTTGGAGCGCGGGATTGTAGTGGATTTGTGCACGCGGCGCACCAGATCGAGGCAACCCGGCGCGGCGCGTGCCGCCGCGCCGGTGCCGGATGCCGCGCCGGTTTCAGGCCGGCAGGTAGGCGAGGCGCACATACATCGGCGCGAACGGCTCGGCCTGGGTGATTTCGACGAGCGACTCGCGGCACAGTTCGAGCACGGCGATGAAATTCACCACCACGACCGGCACGCCCCTGGTGGTGTCGAACAGGTCGGAGAACTCGATGAAGCGCGCGTTCTGCAACTGCCGCAGGATCGAACTCATGTGCTCGCGCACCGACAGCTCCTCGCGCGAAATCCTGTGATGCTGCACGAGCTTTGCGCGCTTGATCACGTCGGCCCACGCGGCGCGCAGGTCTTCGCTGTTCACGTCGGGAAAGCGCGGGGTGATGCTTTGCTCGATGTAGACCTCGGCGCGCAGGAAGTCGCGCCCGAGTTGCGGCAACTGGTCGATGCGCTGCGCGGCGAGTTTCATCTGCTCGTATTCGAGCAGGCGGCGCACCAGTTCCGCACGCGGATCTTCGGCCTCTTCGCCGCTGTCGGCCTTTTTCACCGGCAGCAGCATGCGCGACTTGATCTCGATCAGCATCGCGGCCATCAGCAGATATTCGGATGCGAGTTCGAGATTGGTCTGGCGCAACTGGTCGACGTAACCGAGGTATTGCACCGTGACATCCGCCATCGGGATGTCGAGCACGTTGAAGTTCTGCTTGCGGATCAGGTACAGCAGCAGATCCAGTGGTCCTTCGAACGTTTCGAGAAACACCTCGAGCGCGTCGGGCGGGATGTACAGGTCCGTCGGCAGCTTGAAGAGCGGCTCGCCGTACAGGCGCGCAAACGCGATGCCGTCGACGGTGTCGGGCGTCGAATCAGTGGCGGGCGTGGCCAGCGCGGCGTCGGCGGGGGCCGCCGGCGCGCCGTGTGCCTCGTCGGCGCGGCTCACGCTCTTAGAAGTTTTGATAGTACGAGTAAGGCGTCTGTTCTACGCGCGACGCCTTCTGCTCGGCGCGTTCTTCCAGATCGATCGGCTGCTTGTCCCACAGCAGCGCGCGGCCGCGGCGTTGCTCGGCTTCCAGATTGGGCTTCTGTTGCTTGAGCTGGTTCAGGAACTGGGTGATGTCCGATTGATACATGGCTCGACGTCCGTGGGTGGGTGAGGTGGCTGCTGCCCGGTGGAAACCCGGGGGCGCGGCGCCGTTATTCCGGAATTTTACCGCATGCGCCGCGCGCGGTCGAAAAACGACGGCGGCGCCTCGTTTAGAGGGTTCGCGGCGCGCCGATGTGGTCAAATAGCATGCCTTGCCCGCCGCCGCGCGGACGGGCGCGAGAAAGAATTCATCAACCAAGGCCGGAGGTCCTGCTTGGCGGGGTGTGCGATCGACAAGCCGCATTTGCGGCGCGGCAACGCCGGTTCGGGGCGCGGGCGGGTTGCGCCCCTGTCGCACGTATTGCGTTGCTTGCGCGCGTGGCTGGCCTTCGGCATCGTCGTGCTGACGCTGGCCGCCGGCACCGCGCAGGCCGCGCGCACGCCGGCCAGCTACAAGGTCGACGTGGTGGCCACGCCGCGCTCGCTGCGCAAACTGCTCGAGCAGCATCTGGATATTGCGCGCTTCGCCAAACGCCCCGACATCAGCGACGACCAGTTCGCTTTCCTGATTACCGCCACGCCGCAGCAGGTGCGCGATCTGGCCGCGACGCAGGGCTATTTCACGCCGGTCGTGCGCACCGACGTGCGCACTGTCGACAACACGCGCCACGTGACAGTGAACGTCGATCCCGGCCCGCAAACCATCGTCAAGTCGGTTGAGCTGACATTTCAAGGCGCGGTGCTTACCGAGGACACGGCGCAGGAAAACGCTACCCGCTTCGCGTTTTCGCTGCACGAAGGCCAGCCGTTCACGCAGGGCGACTGGGACGACGCTAAGAACGCGTCGCTGCGGGTGCTGCAGTCGCGCCGGTATCTCGCCGCGAAGATTTACCACTCCGAAGCGCTGATCAATCCGCGCACTCGTGAAGCCAGGCTGTCGGTCGTCTATGACAGCGGACCGACCTTCACGATGGGTCAGCTGGATGTGTCGGGCACGCGGCGCTATCCGGAATCGATCGTCCACAACGTCAATCCGATTTCCCCCGGCGATGTCTACGACACGCGCCGCGTGGCCGAATTGCAGCGGCAGTTGCAGAACACGCCGTACTTCGCGAGCGTCGCGATCGACCTCGACAACGACCCGGCCAAGCCGATCGACACGCCGGTCCACGTCAAGGTGTCCGAATTTCCGTTCCACAGCTTTCGCGGCGGCGTCGGCTATTCGACCGACAACGGCCCGCTGGTGCAGGGCGCGTTCTCGTATCTGAACACGTTCGGCAAGGCGTGGCCGTTCACGGTCGAAGGCCGCGCCGACAAGACCCAGCAGTACGGGCAAATCCAGTTGTCGATGCCGCCGGGGCCGCGCGCGTGGACCAATAGCGTGCTGGCGTCCTATACCACCACCGACGTGTCCGACACGCGCATCTACAGCATCCGGGGCGGCGTGCAGCGCTCCCGCAGCTCGCAGTTCCTCGACTACAACTACTCGCTCCTGTACTACCAGGACCGGCTCGACCAGAACACGGCGCCGCCCACCACGGCCCACGCGCTGGTACCGGCCTGGTCGTGGACCCGCCGCGACACCGACGACCCGCTGTTCCCGCGCCGGGGCAACCTGATCCACGTCGAGGCGGGCTTCGCGATCAAGGGTGTGCTGACCGACCAGACGTTCATCCGCGGCTATGCGCGCGGTCAGCAGTACCTGCCGATCGGCCATGACGACATCGTGCTGATCCGCGCCGAGTTGGGCGGCGTGTTCACGAGCGGCAGTTCGAGCGGCATCCCGGCTTCGCTGCTGTTTCGCGCGGGCGGTTCGAACTCGGTGCGCGGCTACGGGTTTCAGAGCATCGGTAACGACGTCGGCGGGTCGGTTCTGCCGACCAAATATCTGGTCACGGCGGCGGCCGAGTATCAGCACTGGTTCTCGCACAATTGGGGCGCGGCCGCATTCTTCGATATCGGCACCGCCACCGACACCTGGGGCGAAAAGGTTTTTTTTCCCGGCGTCGGCGTCGGGGCGCGCTGGCGCAGCCCGGTCGGGCCGGTCAATGTCGACCTTGCCTACGGGATCCGCAACCACAGCGTGCGGCCCTATCTGACGCTGGGCATCGCTTTCTGATGAACAACCGCTTTGACTCGAATCGCGCATGACCACGGACGCAGCCGACCCACCCTCCGCGCAGCCGCCTGGCGACAGTCCGCCCGGCCAGCAGCCGCCCTCCGGGCCACCGCCCAGGCGCGGGCTCGGCCGCGTGCTGCTGAAAACGTTCGCATCGACGGTGGCCATGCTGGTGCTGCTGCTCGCGCTGGTGGTCGGCCTGCTATACGGCGCGCTGACCACGGAGCGCGGCACCGCCTATGCGTGGCAGGCGGCGGTCAAGCTGCTGGGCGGTAAGCTCGGCGGCACGCTGGAAGGCGGCACGCTGGCCAACGGTGTGCAGCTGCGGCAAGTGCGCTGGCGCAGTCTCGACGGCAGCGGCACCGATATCCAGATCGACCGTGTGGCGGGCCGCTGGGCGCTCGCCCGCGAGCCGTGGCGCTTCACCGTCGACTACCTGCACGTCGGCACGATCGACGCGCGGATCGGCGCGTCGTCGTCGACCAGCAGCGAGCCGCTGAAGCTGCCGCAGAACCTGCGCTTGCCGATGCAGCTCGAGATTCGCGACGTGCGGGTCGACACGCTGCTGCTGCATCAGGGCGCGTCGACGACCGAGCTGTCGCGCTTCGCGTTTCATGGACGCAGCGACGGACGCCATCACGAGGCCGCGATCGAACGGCTCGACACGCCGTTCGGCGCGCTGACGGCGTCGGCGAAACTCGACGGCGTGCGGCCGTTTCCGCTGACCGGCGAGGTCGGCTATGCGGGTAAGGTCAACGATGAGGCGGTCGCCGTGGGCGGCCATCTGAGCGGCTCGCTCGAACAACTGGTCGCCGAACTCGATGCCACCGGCATGAAGCTCGCCGGCCATGCGCGGGTCGAGGCCACGCCGTTCGGCGCGGTGCCCCTGCAACGCGCGACGCTGACCTTCGATCACGTCAATCCGCAAGCCTTTGCGCCCGGCGCGCCGCTGGCCGATCTGGCGGTGCGCGCGGATTTGCAGCCGGTGGAGCAGGGCGGCGCGGCAGCAAGCGGAGTCGGGGCGGCGAGTTCGGCTAGCGGCGCGGTAGCGGGTGCTGCGCGCCACCCCGCCAGCGCGCCCGTTCAAAGCAGCGCCGCCGCCACCGACCACACCGCCAGCCTCACGCAGCCTCCCGCCACCCGCCACGGCGGACACGGCGCCGCGGCCCACGCCGACGGCCCACGCGCGGCGGGCTTCGCGGTCGCCGGGCACGTGTCGATCGTCAACGCCAAGCCCGGCGCGATCGACCAGCACCTGCTGCCGCTGATCGACGCCAACGCCGATGTGCGGCTCGACGCCCAGGCGCAGCATCTGTCGAACCTGAACGTGCGGATCGTCAAAAACGCGCGGATCACCGGCGGCGGCACGTTGACGGGCCGGCGCGGGCAGTTCGATCTGCGCGTCGCCGGCCTGGACCTGAACGCGCTGCAAGCGACGGTGCGGCCCACGCAGTTATCCGGGTCGGTCGGCATCCGCCTGAACGACGACATCCAGAGCCTCACACTCGATCTCGCCGACCCGCGCGCCGCGTTGCGCGCCCAGGGCAAGGTGACGTTCGACCCGGCCCGGATGAGCTTCAACGACGTGCGCATCACGTCGGGCCGAGGCCGCATCGATCTGTCCGGCGCGCTCAAGCACGACGCGAATTCCACCTACAACCTGAAGGCGCAACTGACCGATTTCGACCCGCTGACGCTGACTTCGCAGATGCCGTCGCGCACCCCGGTGACAGCGCCGTCGCCCGCGGCGGGCAGCGCCCAACGCGCGCGGGCCGCGCCCGCCGCGCCCGCCGCGCAGGCCGTGGCCGAGGCGGGCAGCACGGCCGGCGCGAAAAGCGCGGCGCCCGGCGATCAGGCCGCCGCGATGGCGAAAAACACCGCCAAAGCCGCAGTGCAGACCGAAGTGCTTCAGCGCAGAACGCCGCCGCCCGCGCGCAAGATCGAAGCGCGCGTGAACGGCACCCTCACCGCGGCCGGCATGCTCGGCCCGGTCTTTACCACCCGGGCCGAATTCAAACTCGGCCCGAGCGTCTACGACAACCTGCCGCTGACCGGCGGCGGCACGATCCAGCTGGCCGGCTCGCGGATCTTGCCGAGCCGCGCGAATCTGTCGGTGGCGGGCAACCAGGTCGATCTGCAGGGCAGCTTCGGCGCAAGCGGCGACCGCCTGCGGTTTCGCGTCGATGCACCGCAGCTCGAGCGGCTCGGCTTCGGCCTCGCGGGCGTCGTCGCCGCCGATGGCGACGTCACCGGCTCGTTTGCGCATCCGAACGTCGTGCTGAACTACAAGGCCGACAGCGTGGTGTTCGGCAGCAACCGGCTGGGCCATGCGCAAGGCCACGCCGAGTTGCGCGACGGCGCGAACGGCGCGCTCGCCTTCACCACCGACGCGCGCAATCTCAGCGCGGGCGGCGTCGATCTGGCCACGCTCACGGCGCGCCTGTCCGGCACGCGCGCCCATCACACGCTCGAAGCCGCCGCGACCGGCAAGCTGCAGGACCGTCCGCTGTATCTGACGCTCGCCGCCAACGGCAAGCTGACCGAAGCGCGCGACGGCACGCGCTGGGACGGCACGGTCACGCGTCTGCAAAACAAAGGCACCCCGGCGCTGAATCTGCAATCGCCGCTCGCCGTGAGCGCCGCGCCGAGCCGGCTGACACTCGGCACGACCCGCCTGAGCATCGAAGGCGCGGTGCTGAGCCTGAAATCGTTCGCGTTCGATTACGGCAAAATCCAGTCGGCGGGCAGCTTGACGGACGTTTCGGTCGCGCGCTTACAGGAGTTGCGCCACGAGATCACCGGCGAGCCGCCGCACGTCAGGACCGATCTGGTGTTCGACGGCGACTGGGACTTCTCGCTCGGCGCCACCGCGACTGGCCACATCCAGTTGCGGCGGCGCAGCGGCGACGTGACGGTCGAAATCGGCCGCGGCCTCGCGTCGATGGGGATTGCCGACATCAGCACGCGCGCCGAATTCACCGGCGGCAACCGGCTCAACGCAACGCTGCACGCGCAGGCGAGCCGGCTCGGCGTGATCGACGCCGACGCGCACACCACGCTGGTCATGCGCGACGGCCTGCTGACTTTCAACGAAGAAGGCGCGTTGTCGGGCAACGTGAAAGCCGATGTGCCGTCGCTGAAAACGACCGGCGGCCTGTTCGGCCCGAGCTATCTGCTCGACGGGCGTCTCGCGCTCAAGCTCGCGCTCGGCGGCACCGTGGCCAGGCCGAGTCTGACCGGCGCGCTGACCGGCGACGGCCTGTCCGCGACGGTGGTCGACCAGGGCGTGCAGCTAAAGGACGGCGTGGTGCGCATTGCGCTGTCGCAGAACCTGGTGGACTTCCAGCAGGTCGAGTTCCACGGCGGCAGCGGCACGCTGCGCGCCACCGGCCGCGTGCGCCTGGACGGCGCGGAGCCGGACGTGACCGCGAGCATCGTCGCGGACAAGCTCGAACTGTTCGCGGCGCCGGATCGCAATCTGTCGCTGTCGGGCAGCGCGAGCGTTGCGAATGGCGGCGCGGAGCGCGGCATGGCGATCAACGGCAAGTTCGTGGTCGATCACGCGTTGTTCGATCTGCCCGAGCAGGCCGCGCCGCGCCTGGGCGACGACGTGGCGGTGATCCGTCCGGACGGCACCATATCGGGCGGGCAGCCCCGTCCGGTGGCGGGCGGCAATCAGCCGGTCAGCCCGTTCGCGCCGCGCGCCAACGTCGAACTGAGCCTTGGCAATGATTTCCGCTTCCGCGGGAAGGGCGCCGATCTCGGCCTGACCGGCACGATCACCGCGATGAGCGCGCCGAACGTGCCGCTGCGCGCGGTCGGCAACGTGCGCGTCACGCAGGGTTCGACCTACACCGCGTTCGGCCGCAAGCTGACCATCGAGAACGGCTTTTTCACGTTCAACGGTCCGGTGACCAACCCCGGCATCAACATTCTGGCGATGCGCCGCAATCAGCAGGTCGAGGCGGGCGTGCAGGTGTCGGGCACGGCGCAGTCGCCGGTGGCGCGGCTGGTCTCGGAGCCGAGCGTGCCGGATAACGAAAAGCTCTCGTGGCTGCTGTTCGGCCACGGCACCGATCAGGGCAACAACCTCGGCCAGCAAAGCACGATGACGACGGCGCTCGCGCTGCTCGGCAGCACGACCGGCCAGCGGATCGCCCAGACCGTCGGGCTCGACGAGTTTTCGATTGGGCGCAGCGAAGTCGGGCTGACCGATCCGCAAGTGGTGATGGTGTCGAAGGCGATCAACGAGTGGCTCGTGATCGGTTACGAGCAAGGATTGCAGTCGGCGAGCAACGCGATCAAGGCGACCATCAACCTGACGCGCTACTGGTCGGTGGTGGCGTACGGCGGCACGTTCTACGGGGCCGATGTGCTGTACACGCGGCGGTTCGACCGGTTCAAGTCGTTGTGGTGATGCTGCCACCGGATGCGCCGCTCGGCCCGCCGCCGCTCGGCCCGGCAAGAGCCCGCGCCAAAAAAAACGGCACGCTTTTCAAAGCGTGCCGTTTTTTCATGCAGGGTTCACGGCGCAAAAGCCCGCGACCGACGCCCGCGCGCGCTACTTCACGCGCATGCCCGGTTTCGCACCGCTGTCCGGTTCGAGCACGTACAGGCCCGGTTCGGCTTTCTCGTCGGTGGCCGAGGCCGCCAGCACCATCCCTTCGGACAGGCCGAACTTCATCTTGCGCGGCGCGAGGTTCGCCACCATCACCGTCAGCTTGCCGACCAGCTGCTCCGGCTGATACGCCGACTTGATGCCGGAGAACACGTTGCGGGTTTTCTCCTCGCCGACGTCGAGCGTGAGTTGCAGCAGCTTGTCCGAACCCTCCACTGCCTTGCAGTCGACGATCTTCGCCACGCGCAGATCAATCTTCGCGAAGTCGTCGATCGAGATCACGCCGGGCGTTTCGTCGTTGCCGGCCGCCGTGGCCGCGGCTTTGGCCTTTGCCTTGGTCTTCGCGTCAGCGGGCGCCGCCGCTTCCGGCGTGGCTTGCAGCGAATCGCGATTGGCCGCCAGCAGCGCTTCGATCTGCTTCGGATCGACGCGCGTCATCAGATGCTTGTACGCGTTGATCGGGCGCGCGGAGCTGAGCGGCACGTTGGCGTCGGCCCACACCAGCGGCTCGATGCCGAGGAAAGCCTCGACCGCTTCGGCCAGCTTCGGCAGCACCGGCTTCAGCGCGAGCGACAGCAGGCGGAACGCCTCGATGCTCACGCTGCAGGTTTCATGCAGTGCGACCGCGTTCGCCGGGTCTTTTGCCTGATCCCACGGCTTGGCCGTGTCGACGTACGCGTTGACCGCGTCGGCCAGTTCCATGGTGTGGCGCAGCGCGCGGTTGTACTCGCGCGCCTCGTAGTTCGCGGCGATCTGCGGCAGCGCGGCGCGCAGCGTGGCGAGCAGCGGGTGCTGCATCGCGCTGTCCTGCACGCGGCCTTCGAAACGCTTGATCAGGAACCCCGCGGCGCGGCTTGCGATGTTCACGTATTTGCCGACCAGATCGCTGTTCACGCGCGCCTGGAAGTCGTCGAGGTTCAGGTCGAGGTCTTCCATCGTGCTGTTCAACTTGGCCGCGAAGTAGTAGCGCAGCCATTCGGGATTCAGGCCCGTGTCGATCACGCTTTGCGCGGTGATGAAGGTGCCGCGCGACTTCGACATCTTCGCGCCGTCCACGGTCAGGAAGCCGTGCGCGAACACGTTGGTCGGCGTGCGGTGGCCCGAGAACTCCAGCATGGCCGGCCAGAACAGCGTGTGGAAATACAGAATGTCCTTGCCGATGAAGTGGTACTGCTCGGCCTTCGAACCCTGGCGAACCCACGCGTCGAAGTCGATGCCGCGTTTTTCGGCGAGGTTCTTGAAGCTCGCGTAGTAGCCGACCGGCGCGTCCAGCCACACGTAGAAATACTTGCCCGGCGCGCCCGGGATTTCGAAGCCGAAGTAGGGCGCGTCGCGCGAGATATCCCAGTCGGCGAGTCTGGCTTCGCCGGCGTCGCCGAGCCATTCGCGCATCTTGTTGGTGGCTTCCGGCTGCGCCAGGCCCCCGACCCACCGACGCAGGAAATTCTCGCAGCGCGGATCGGACAGGCGGAAGAAGTAGTGCGTGGAGGTCTTGCGGATCGGCGTGGCGCCCGAGACGACCGAGTACGGATTGACCAGCTCGGTGGGCAGGTAGGTCGAGCCGCATACTTCGCAGCTGTCGCCGTACTGGTCCTTCGCGCCGCATTTCGGGCATTCGCCCTTGATGAAGCGGTCCGGCAGGAACATTTCCTTGACCGGGTCGTACGCCTGTTCGATCTCGCGCGCCTCGATCAGGCCCGCTTCCTTGAGCGCCAGATAGACGTTTTCGCTGAGAACGCGGTTCTCTTCGGAATCGGTCGAGTAGTAGTTGTCGAACGAAATTCCAAAGCTGTCGAAATCGCGCTTGTGTTCCTGCCACACGCGGTCGATCAACTGCTTCGGCGTGAGCCCTTCTTTTTCCGCGCGCAGCATGACCGGCGTGCCGTGCGTGTCGTCGGCGCCCACGTAATAGACCTCGTGACCGTGCATTCGCAACGTCCGGGCCCAGATGTCCGTCTGAATATATTCGACCAGATGGCCGATATGAATTTGCCCATTCGCATACGGAAGGGCCGACGTGACGAGAATCTGGCGACGGCTCGACGGCGCGCCTGCGGAGAGATCGGTTGCGGGTGCTGACATAAGGATGGTGGGAGCCTGCGGTGGGACGAAAGGTTGATTCTAGCAGGGCGGCCGTCCGACGCGGATGGGCTGCGTGGGCGCGCGGCGGGGTTGTCGCGGTGTGGACGGGCGTGACACCCGGGTGTGGAAAGCGAGAAAACCGAGGTGCGAAAACCGGGGTGCGAAAACCGCGCGGCCAAAAAAAACCGGGGTGATTAAACCCCGGAGCAACAACGACAAGAGGAGAATGGTGACGCGGCGGCTTCGCCAGCCACGTACCGTAAAGACAGACCGCGGATTTCCGGCAGAGTTCGAAATTTTTTTCGTCTTCGTACGAGATTTCCTTCTGGCGCTTTTTACGGCCGCGGCGGGCGGCGCGGGCGAGCCCCGCCCCCCGCCTTCGTCATGCTCCTGAAGTCCCGTCCTTATTGCGTTGTGTGCTGCGCGGTGGCGCGCAGATAGATTTCGACGCGACGGTTCGCCGCACGGCCGGCTTCGGTATTGTTGTCGGCGATCGGCTGGTTCGGGCCCATGCCGGTCGCGGACAGGCGCTGCGGCGGGATGCCGCGTTGCGCGAGGTAGCCCGTCACGCTTTGGGCGCGATTGACCGACAGCGTCTGGTTATATTGCGGCGAGCCGGTGCTGTCCGTGTGGCCGACCACTGCGGCGACGACTTCCGGATTCTGCTGCAAGGTTTGCGCGAGCTGGTCCAGCACAGGCGCGAACGACGGCTTGATCGCGTAGCTGCTGGTGTCGAACGTGACCGAGCTCGGGATGTTCAGCTTGAGCGAGCCGTCCGGCTGCTCGGTGATCTGCGTGCCGGTGCCCTTGGTGGCGCCCGACAGGCGGTTGTGAATGTTTTGCCAGTTGTAGCCGGTAACGCCGCCGACCGCCGCGCCGACGCCCGCACCGATCGCCGCGCCCTTGCCGCCGCCGAAAATGGCGCCGAGCGCCGCGCCCGTACCGGCGCCCACGCCGGTGCCGACGGCGGTGTCGGTGCCCTGTTGAGTGGCGCAGCCTGCCAGCAGCGAGCCGGCGACGGCGAACACAGCCACGCGAGTCATGATTTTTGCATTCATTTTGAATTCCTCTTGAGTGAAGCGAACAAACCAGCGGGTAACATGTTCACGGGAGTGAGCGGCCCAAGCTTTTCGGCGAACGTGACGGCATGACTGCAAGCGCTCGAACGACCTGAATCCTACGCTTTTCATCGCGCCGGTCCGACAGCGAAGAAGGGTCTTCCGGCAGGGCTTGGCGTCAGCCACTACAATAAGGCTTGAAGTACCGAGCGATGCGACCCCCATGGTGTCCCGCCTGCCCGAAGGGTGCCCGGCACGCCTGGTTTTCGCAATCCCGTCTAACAATTTCTTTCAAATTCCGGCGCGGGCTGATTTTGCGATTTGCACCGCGCCAGGACGTGTCCCCCACGGAGTGTCAATGAGTATCGATCGGGCTTTGGTCGACGCTGCCCTCGCAGCCGTCACTGACCCCAACACCGGCTTGCCCTACGCGGCCGCCAAAAATATCAGGAACGTGGCCGTGGAAGGCGACGCCGTCAGCCTTCAGGTGGTGCTCGGCTATCCGGCGAAAAGCCAGTTCGAGGCGATCCGCACGCAGTTCGCCGAGGCGCTGCGCGCCGTGCCGGGCGTGGCGAACGCGCGCGTCGAAGTGTCCCAGCAAATCGCCGCGCATACCGTGCAGCGCGGCGTGAAGCTGCTGCCGGGCGTGAAGAACATCGTCGCGGTGGCGTCCGGCAAGGGCGGCGTCGGCAAGAGCACGACCGCCGTGAATCTGGCGCTGGCGCTGGCGAGCGAAGGTGCTTCGGTGGGCGTGCTCGACGCCGACATCTACGGCCCGTCGCTGCCGATGATGCTCGGCATCACCGGTCGCCCGGAGTCGCCCGACGACAAGTCGATGAACCCGATGACCGGCCACGGCCTGCAGGCCAACTCGATCGGCTTCCTGATCGAGCAGGACAACCCGATGGTGTGGCGCGGCCCGATGGCCACGTCCGCGCTCGAACAGCTGTTGCGTCAGACGAACTGGCAGGACCTCGACTACCTGATCGTCGACATGCCGCCGGGCACCGGCGACATCCAGCTGACCCTGTCGCAGCGCGTGCCGGTAACGGGCGCGGTGATCGTCACGACGCCGCAGGACATCGCGCTGCTCGACGCGAAGAAGGGGCTCAAGATGTTCGAGAAGGTCGGTATTCCGATCCTCGGCATCGTCGAGAACATGGGCATGCATATCTGCTCGAACTGCGGCCACGAAGAACATATCTTCGGCGCCGGCGGCGGCGAGCGGATGGGCAAGGAATACGGTGTCGACGTGCTCGGCAGCCTGCCGCTCGACATCAGCATCCGCGAGCAGGCCGACTCGGGCAAACCGACCGTCGCTGCGGACCCGAACGGGCGGATCGCGCAGATCTACCGCGCGATCGCGCGCAAGGTGGCGATCCATATCGCCGAGCGGGCTCGCGACATGAGCTCGAAGTTTCCCAGCATCGTTGTGCAGAACACCTGAGCAGCCGTTCGGACAAGGGGTCGAGGCGCATTTTTGCGCCTGGTCTCGCGGTATCATGTCGACTTCACAGGTTCGGCTCGGCGCCCGCAGGGGCGGGCGCCAGGCCGGCAAGAGGATCGCATGGGAAAACGAATCGACGGGCAGGCGGTGCATGCGTTCATCGTCCTGACTGCCAGCTGCGTGCTGTTATGCGGTTGCAGCGTGTTCCTGAGACCACAGGAAAAGCGCGCCGACGCGCAATTGCTGCCCACCGTGGGCAATCAGGCGCGCGGCCTCGTGACGTTTATCGAGCGCTCGGACGGCGTGCAGGTCACCTACAATCTCGCGGGCATGCCGCCCAATAGCGACCACGCGCTGCAAGTCCACGAGCGCGGCGACTGCAATGCCGCCGACGGCTCCAGCACGGGCCAGGTATTCTCGCCGGCCGCCGAGCGTCTGAAAGCGGGCGCCCGGGTGGAAGGCGATCTCGCCAACATTCATGCGGACGCGAACGGCGTGGCCACCGGCTTCATCGTCGCGCCGGACGTGTCGCTCGACGGCATCCGCTCGGTGCTGCAGCGCGCGGTGGTGCTGCATCACGACGCGACCGACCCGTACGCCTATCCGCAACATGGCGCGGGCGCCGCGATCGCGTGCGGCGTGATTCGTCAGTGAGCCGGTGGGCAGCGGCTCCCCAGTCCATCTTGCCGGTTCCTCGCGAGCCCTTCATAGCGCGCCTGCAGCAGCATCGCCGTGATCGCGTAAAATAAGCGCCTTCCGTTGAGGCGCCCGGCGGCAAGATGCCGTTCAACGCGAGGCCCAAGGCCGCGGCACGGTCCGTTTGAGCGCTGCGTTCGAGCGTTATGCGGCGCGGGCCGCGAACCCCGCAACGCGTGATGAAGCCGGCGCTCACAATTATTCGCAAGTCGCCCGGCACCGCCGGGTTGCTATCCGTCACACATCTGTCATTCACGTCGAGCAGCGTTCACCTATGACCATCAAATCCGACAAGTGGATCCGGCGCATGGCCGAGTCGCACAAGATGATCCAGCCGTTTGCGCCCGATCAGGTTCGCGTCTCCGAAGACGGCCGGAAGATTGTCAGCTACGGCACGTCGAGCTACGGCTACGACATCCGCTGCGCCGACGAATTCAAAATCTTCACGAACATCAACTCGACCATCGTCGATCCGAAGAACTTCGACGAGAAGTCGTTTGTCGACTTCAAGGGCGATGTCTGCATCATCCCGCCGAATTCGTTCGCGCTCGCGCGCACGGTCGAGTACTTCCGCATTCCGCGCAGCGTGCTGACCGTGTGCCTCGGCAAGTCCACGTACGCGCGCTGCGGGATCATCGTCAACGTGACGCCGTTCGAGCCGGAATGGGAAGGGCACGTCACGCTCGAATTCTCGAATACGACACCCCTGCCTGCGAAAATCTACGCGAACGAAGGCGTCGCCCAGGTGCTGTTTTTCGAAAGCGATGAAATATGTGAAACGTCGTACGCGGATCGCGGCGGCAAATATCAAGGTCAGCACGGCGTCACGTTGCCCAAGACGTGACGCCGGCAGCGCACTGACCCACCAGCTATTCGGGTGACCGCTGCACTGACGCGAGGCAGCGGTCGTTCTTTTTGGAGAATCGCCCATGAAGTTTCGTTTTCCCGTCGTCATCATCGACGAAGATTTCCGCTCCGAGAACATCTCGGGTTCCGGCATCCGGGCTTTGGCCGAAGCTATCGAGAAAGAAGGCGCGGAAGTGCTCGGGTTGACGAGCTACGGCGATCTGACCTCGTTCGCGCAGCAGTCGAGCCGCGCCTCATGCTTCATCCTGTCGATCGACGACGACGAGCTGCTGCCGTACGTCGACAACGTGGTCGTGGAAGGCGAGACGCCGGAGCTGGCCGCCGCGATCGTCGCGCTGCGCGCGTTCGTGACCGAAGTGCGCCGCCGCAACGCCGACATTCCGATCTTCCTGTACGGCGAAACGCGCACCTCGCGCCACCTGCCGAACGACATCCTGCGCGAACTGCACGGCTTCATCCACATGTTCGAGGACACGCCGGAGTTCGTCGCGCGCCACATCATCCGGGAGACCAAGGTTTACCTGGATTCGCTCGCGCCGCCGTTCTTCAAGGAACTGGTGCAGTACGCGGAAGAAGGTTCGTACTCGTGGCACTGCCCGGGCCACTCGGGCGGCGTCGCGTTTCTGAAGAGCCCGCTCGGCCAGATGTTCCACCAGTTCTTCGGCGAGAACATGCTGCGCGCCGACGTCTGCAACGCGGTCGACGAACTCGGCCAGCTGCTCGACCACACGGGTCCGGTGGCGGCCTCGGAGCGCAACGCCGCGCGCATCTTCAGCGCCGACCACGTGTTCTTCGTGACCAACGGCACGTCGACTTCGAACAAGATCGTCTGGCACGGCACGGTCGCGCCGGGCGACATCGTGCTGGTGGACCGCAACTGCCACAAGTCGATCCTGCACGCGATCACGATGACCGGCGCGATCCCCGTGTTCCTCACGCCCACGCGCAACAACTTCGGCATCATCGGTCCGATTCCGCGCAGCGAGTTCGAGCCGGAAAACATCCGCAAGAAGATCGCGGCGAATCCGTTCGCGCGCGAAGCGCTCGCGAAGAACCCGAACCTCAAGCCGCGCATTCTGACGATCACGCAAAGCACGTACGACGGTGTGATCTACAACGTCGAGATGATCAAGGAAATGTTGGGCGAATGGCTCGACACGCTGCACTTCGACGAAGCCTGGCTGCCGCACGCCGAGTTCCACGAGTTCTACCAGGACATGCACGCGATCGGCGCGGGCCGTCCGCGCATCGGCGCGCTGGTGTTCGCCACGCACTCCACGCACAAGCTGCTGGCCGGCATTTCGCAGGCCTCGCAGATCGTCGTGCAGGATTCGAAGAACAGCCGCTTCGACAAGCATCGCTTCAATGAAGCCTATCTGATGCACACGTCCACGAGCCCGCAGTACGCGATCATCGCGTCGTGCGACGTGGCCGCGGCGATGATGGAAGCGCCGGGCGGCACCGCACTCGTCGAAGAGTCGATCGCCGAAGCGCTCGACTTCCGCCGCGCGATGACCAAGGTCGACGCCGAATACGGCGACGACTGGTTCTTCAAGGTGTGGGGCCCGGACCAGTTCGCCGAGGAAGGCATCGGCTCGCGCGAAGACTGGATGCTGCGCCCGAACGATCCGTGGCACGGCTTCGGCTCGCTCGCCGAAGGCTTCAACATGCTCGACCCGATCAAGGCGACCATCGTCACGCCGGGTCTGGACATGGACGGCGGTTTCGGCGAGACCGGCATTCCGGCCGCGATCGTCACGAAGTATCTGGCCGAGCACGGCATCATCGTCGAGAAGACGGGGCTGTATTCGTTCTTCATCATGTTCACGATCGGCATCACGAAGGGCCGCTGGAATTCGATGGTCACCGAACTCCAGCAGTTCAAGGACGACTACGACAACAACCAGCCGCTGTGGCGCGTGCTGCCCGAGTTCGTTTCGCATCATCCGATGTACGAGCGGGTCGGCCTGCGCGATCTATGCCAGCAGATTCACAGCGTCTACCGCGCGAACGACATCGCGCGCCTGACGACCGAGATGTACCTGTCGAGCATGGAGCCGGCGATGAAGCCGTCCGACGCGTTCGCCAAGCTCGCGCACCGCGAGATCGATCGGGTACCGATCGACGAACTCGAAGGCCGCGTCACGTCGATCCTGTTGACGCCGTATCCGCCGGGCATTCCGCTGCTGATTCCGGGCGAGCGCTTCAACAAAACCATCGTCAACTATCTGCGTTTCGCGCGCGAATTCAACGAGCGGTTCCCGGGTTTCCACACGGACATCCACGGGCTTGTCGGCGAAATGATCAACGGGCGCATCGAATACTTCGTCGATTGCGTTCGCGTTTGACGATGGGTTGGCTGAAGCCATCGACCGGCGCCGGCCGCTGGCGGCGCACGTTGCGCGCCTTGGGCGTGCTGGCCGTGGCGTCGGCGGCGCTGTGCGGTGCGCTGTCGCCGGCGGCGCACGCCGAAGTCGCCGCCGCCGATCCGATCGACGCGGCGATGCGCGCGTGTCTCGCGCGCAGCGACATGTCGACCACGACGGGCCAGGTGCAGTGCATGGACAACGCGCGGATCGGCTGGAAGGCCGCCTTGGACAGCGCGTGGCAGCAGCTTCAGCCGAAGCTGCCGGCCGCGCGGCGCAAGCTGTGGGACAGGAGCCAGACGGCGTGGCTCGCCTCGCGCGAGGCTGAGAAGCAGTTGCTGGCCGCGGTGTTCGCGACGACGCGCGGCTCGATGTATGTGCTGGCCGAAGCCGACATGCAGTTGCAACCGGTGCGCGACCGCGCGCTCGTGTTGCGCAGTGCGGTCGCCAATGCGGGTAGTCCGCCGCCGCGCCGCCCGCGCGCGTGCAGCGCCGACGCGCAGTGCGAACACGCGATGTTCGATCTGAATCGCTACTACCGCCGCCTGCAGTCGAAGATGCCGGCCAACTCGCGTGCGACGCTGGTGCGCGCGCAACGCGCCTGGAGCGCGTATCTCGCCGCTACCACGCCGGCGGTCGATGAGCGTGGCCGCATCGACATCATCGGTGCGCGCGTGGCGACGCTCAAGCGTTTGTCGGAAACGGCCGGCAACGACTGAACGCACGTCAGAAGCGGCGCGCCATGGGGGCCGCCCGCGGGTTCAATCGAACAGATAGTTTTCCGCTTGCCGGTCAGGCAGCGTGAGGGCCGGTTCGCCGCGCAGATCGCGCAGTGCGTCTTCGATCATCGCGGACATCGTGTTGAGCGCGAGGTCGTTGTCGTCGGTGCCGAAGGGCTCTTCGAGCTGCGCGGCGATGGCTTCGTGCGCCATGAACGTGTACGCGACGAATACCGCGAACACCGGCGTGAAGATGCCGATGCTGTCCACCAGCCCGAACGGCAGCGACGCGCAGAAGAAATACACCGTGCGGTGAATCATCACCGAGTAGGCGAACGGCAGCGGCGTCGAGACGATGCGCTCGCATCCGCCGATTACATCCGATAGTCCATTCAGATTCCGGTCGAAGGCGAGCACCGCCATCGGATCGATCGCGCCTGCCTGCGCCTCGCGCTGCACCCATTCGCCGAGATAGAGCAGCAAAGTTGCCGGCTTGTAGCGCGATGCGATGACGCGCTCGAAAAGCGCCGTAGGCAGCCGCGCGGCGAGGTCTTCACGCGGGTCGCTTTTGCGCAGCTGATGACGCAGCGCATGAGGAAGCGCGCCGAGTGCGGCGAGCAATTCGCCGACCTCTTCTTTCGGCAACGATCGGGTCGGCAGCGTAATGGCCTGGCGCGTGAGCGAGCGTGACTCGTTCAGCAATTGGCCCCACAGCTTGCGGGCTTCCCACCAGCGATCGTAGCTGGCGTTGTTGCGGAAACCGAGGAACACCGCGAGCGCGATACCGATCAGCGAGAAGGGCGCGGTGGTGTTGAGGTTCAACGAGATCGGCAGCAGGTGGTCGTGGGCGGCCACGGCGACGATCGAGATGCAGAAGATCAGGAAGAGCCGCGGCAGCAGCTGCGGAAGAACCGAGCCCCGCCACGCGAGCAGCATGCGGAACCAGTGGAGATGCGGGCGGATGATCATCGGGCTGTGCGTGCTGCCTCGGGCGATGGAGCATCTATTATCGCTGTTTGTCCGGGCGACAACGACGGCGGGCAATGACCCGAGATCATCGCGCACGCGGCATAACAGCGCAGCAGAACACCCGCGCCGCGCGCATCGCGATGGATGTCGAGCGGCGCAGGCTGATTGAGTGCTTCAATCGCGGGCCGACGAAGCCGCGCCGTGACTCAACCAGTCCAGCACGGCGGTGGCGTCGTCGTCGGCGCCTTCGCGCGCCTTGGCGACCGTCTCGGCCACGTCCGCGCTCGGCACCGCGCGACGGATCGCCACCCCGACCGCGAGAATGTCGATCATCACCAGATGCAGGATGCGCGAGATCATCGACAGCTGCGACTCGCGAATCTCGATGTGATCGGTTTCGAGCGCGACGGTGGCGCGCTTGGCGAGCGGCGTATTGCTCGACGTAATCGCGATCACCTTCGCGCCGGCCTGCATCGCGACGTCCAGCACGCGCAGCAGTTCCGGCGCGCGGCCCGACTTGGAGACGGCCACGATCACATCGCCCTTGCCGAGCAAGGCAGCCGACGCCGCCTGCATGTACAGATCCCCATAGGCGATGGTCGGAATGCCGAAGCGGAAGAACTTATAGTGCGCGTCCTGCGCGACGATGTTCGAATTGCCGAGCCCGTAGAACTCGATGCGCCGCGCGCCGTTCAACAGATCGATCGCGCGCTCGACCTGATCGAAGTTCAGATGCTCGCGCAACTGCAGAATCGCCGACACGGTGTTGTCCAGCACCTTCGCGCCGAAGTCCGTCGCGGTATCGCCGAGGTGCACCTGGCTATGGCTCACCGGGATCGTGCCGGTCAAACCCGTCGCGAGCTTCAGCTTGAAATCCGACAGACCCTGGCAGCCGAGCGAACGGCAGAAGCGGATCACGGTGGGCTGACTCACGTCGGCCTTGCGCGCGATATCGACGATCGGGTCGTTGATGATCGAGCGCGGATGATTCAGCGCGAGATCGGCGACGCGGCGCTCGGCCGGCGTCAGCGCATCGCGCATCTGGCGAATCCGCTCGAACACCGCCGACGAACTGCCGCCGGCGCGATTCGACAGCTGCTCGGCGAGAATCGCCGAGACGCCGAGGAAGGCCGGATATTCGGCGGTGATCACATAGGTCGGCACGTTCTGCAGATAGGCCTCGAAGCGGCCCTTCGCCTCGAAGCGCCGGCGAAACGACGAGCGCGCGAAGAGCTCGCCGAGACGCGGCACCACGCCGCCGCCGATGTAGATGCCGCCCAGCGCGCCGAGCGTCACCGCGATATTGCCCGCGAAGGTGCCGAGGATGCCGCAGAACACGTCGACGGATTCCGCCGCCAGCGGCTCGCCGTCCAGCGCGCGTTTGACGATCTCGATCGTGTCGACGTTGGCCGCCACGCGCTTCTTGTCGCGGCCCGCGAGCGCGCGGTAAATCACTTCCACGCCGGGGCCGGCGGCCACGCGTTCGAACGATACGTGCGACCACTTCTTGCGCGCATATTGCAGCACGATGTCTTCACGCTCGTCGACGGGCGCGAAGGTGGCGTGGCCGCCTTCGCTGCCGAGCGCGATCCAGCGGTCGTCGGCGGGGATCAGGCCGGACACGCCCATGCCGGTGCCCGGACCGAGCAGGCCGATCACGCTGTTCGGACGGCGCGTGCCGCCGCCCACCTGCACGCGCTGCGCGTCGGTGAGGCCGGGCAACGCCATGGCCAGCGCGGTGAAGTCGTTCACCACCAGCAAGGTGTCGAAGCCGAGCGCGCGGCGCGTCGCTTCGATCGAAAAGGTCCAGTCGTGATTCGTCATGCTCACCTGGTCGCCATCGACCGGGTTCGCAATCGCGATCGCCGCATGATTCACGCGGCCAATTTTTGTGTCCTTCAGATACTTCTTGATGACCTCGGCGACGCCCGGATAGTCCGCGCACGGATAGACCAGCACCGAGCCGATTTCGCCCGGACCCGTCTCCAGCGCGAAACGCGCGTTGGTGCCGCCGATGTCGGCCAGCAGCCTCGGTCCGTCGGCGTGCTGGCCCGCGCCCGGAACAGCCTTAGTTTGCACACCAGTAGACATCGAGTCTCACTCCCTTGTCGTTTGCCAACTGTGAGATGGCATTTTTTTGTAGCGAAGCGGCGGCTGCATTGAGCACGTCCATCTTGCGCGGTCCTGCGATCAGCAAAAACAGGTGCTTCACTTCCTTCAGCGCGGAAAGCGACCAGCTCACGCGCGCATGCGGCGCGCTGCCGGGATGCACGGCGACGAAGCGTTCGGTGGTGGTGATCGCATGATCCCACTCGGGCGAGTCCGCGAAGATCGATGCGGTGTGGCCGTCTTCGCCCATGCCGAGCACCGCGACGTCCGGCACCGCGCTAAAGCGCGCGTCGGCGTTCAGCGCGGCCACATGCGCGTGCAGATCCTGGGTGGTGTCGACCAGTGGCCAGAACGTGGCGTTGCGCGCGGCGTTCTGCAACAGCGTGGCGCGAACCAGTTGCGCGTTGCTCGCGCTGTCCGTTTCCGGCACCCAGCGGTCGTCGACCAGAGTCACGGCGATGCGCGCCCAGTCGAAGGATTGCGTGGATAACGTTTGCAGGAACGGACGCGGACTGCTGCCGCCGGACACTGCAAGCATTGCGGGGCGCGTGCCAGTGGTTGACGCGGCCGCCTGTGCGGCGAGCGACGCATGTAACGCGTCGCCAACCGCTTTCGCCAACGCGTCGGATTGGGCGCGTTGATCGTCGAAAGCGTGAAGCTCGATCACTTCTCCTCCGTGCTGCTTTTTTGTTTGATCTGCGGAAACTGCCGTACTGCTCTCGCGCTGCGTTTGCAAGGCGGGATGGCTTGCAGACGCCTGGGCGATACCGGCGCCATTCCGTTCAGTTCGTCGGTGGGTCTTACTCCGGCGCCGCGCTATATTCGATCGAACATCGCGCGGCACCGTCCGTCAATTCTCTTCTTCGAGCCAGCAGGTGCCGTGCTGCGCCAGCATCGCGCTCGCCGCGGCCGGTCCCCACGTGCCCGCCGCATACGGCTTGGGCGGCTTGCGCGAGGCCGTCCATTCGTTCAGGATCGGTTCGACCCAGCGCCATGCGGCTTCCTGCTCGTCGCGCCGCACGAACAGTGCGAGGCGGCCGTTGATCACGTCGAGCAGCAGGCGTTGGTATGCCTCCATCTGTCCTTCGCGGAAGAACTGGTCGAACGCGAGGTCGAGGTGCACGCTCGCGAGGTTCATGCCTTCGCCGGGCTGCTTCGCGAGACAGTAGAGGCGAATGGTTTCGTTCGGCTGCAGGCGGATCACCAGACGGTTCGCGCCCGCGCGCAACGCGGACACGCCCAGCGCCGAATGCGGCACCGGACGGAAATTCACCACGATTTCGGCGACGCGATCCGCGAGCCGCTTGCCGGTGCGCAGGAAAAACGGCACGCCGGCCCAGCGCCAGTTCTCGATCTCGACTTTTAGTGCAACGAAGGTTTCGGTCGTGCTGTCCGGTTTCACACCGGGTTCGGTCACGTAGCCCGGCACCGGCGTGCCGCGGATCCCGCCGGCGTGATACTGGCCGCGTACCGCGACCTTGCCGATCTCGTTGGGATCGATCGGCTTCAGCGCGCGCAGCACGCGCAGCTTTTCGTCACGCACCGAGTCCGAATCCATCGAGTGCGGCGGCTCCATCGCGACGATCGACAGCAACTGCAGCAAATGGTTTTGCACCATGTCGCGCAGCGCGCCGGTGTTGTCGTAGAAGTCGCCGCGTGCTTCGACGCCGAGTTCTTCGGCAATCGTGATCTGAATGCTCTCGACCCACTCGCGGCGCCACAGCGGTTCGAACAGCGCATTGCCGAAGCGCAGCGCGAGCAGGTTCTGCACCGGCTCTTTGCCGAGGTAGTGGTCGATCCGGTAGATCTGTTCTTCCGCGAAGATTTCGCCGACCGCGTCGTTGATCGCATTCGACGATTTCAGATCGTAGCCGAGCGGCTTTTCGAGCACGATGCGCGCGTTTTCGTTGAGCCCCACCGACGCCAGTGCATGGCAGATCGGCACGAACAGCGACGGGCCAGTGGCCAGGTAGAACACGCGAATGCCGGGCAGGTCGCGCACGGCGTCGCGCAACTGCACGAAGTCTTCCGGATTGCCGAGATCGATCTTCACGAACTCGATGCGCGCGAGGAAGCTCGTCCATGCCGCTTCGTCCACGCCATTCTTCGACACATGCGGTTTGACGTGCTCGTTCACCCATTGCAGGTACTCGACGCGATCCGCAGCATGCCGGGCCACCGCGACGATCTTGCCGCTGTCGGCGAGCATGCCGCCTGCACGGTGCGCTTCAAACAGTGCGGGCAGGATCTTGCGCATCGACAGATCGCCGGTTCCGCCGAAGAGAACGAAAGTGAAGCTTGAGTCGGTTTGCATGAGTCTCCGTCGATGTCCTGGGGGCCGCCGCGCTGAGCGCGCACTGTGCGGAAAAGGCGACCGTAGTCCGATAAAATATTTTTTGACACTGAATTGTAGTTTAACTACAATCCAAATCAAGAGGTAGCGCTAATTCGATGAAAAAAGCGTGCGCTGTTCGGCAAAATGCGCGTTTTCCCGAATCGGCAGGCGTCCCCTGCATGTTAACGGACATTGCGTGCCGGCATCTGGTAACGGCCCGCTGTGCGGTTGTCCAGGTTCACATGCAAGGCACCTCGAGTCTGCCGCGCGACGCGGGCAGGCAAAAATCAAAAGAGGAGACAAACAGTTGCATCCCAAACCACTCATCTCTTGAGCTTCTAGCGGCCGGACATCGGTCCGCCGGCACATGCCTCGCGCATGCGCCCGACCGTGCTCGATCGCCCAGTGTTTTGCCTGTTTGAACCAACCACAGCACCCTGGCGACATCAGGGGCCATTTGTTTTTTTGTTCAGGTGTCTGGAGGAGATAAGCAATGAAATTTCGCGCGATCATGGGCGCTTTGTGCGCTGCGGGTCTGATGTGTGGCGTCTCGGCGGTGCAGGCTGCCGAGTCGGTCGAAGTGTTGCACTGGTGGACTTCGGGCGGCGAATCGAAAGCCGTCGGCGTCCTCAAGGACGACATGACGAAGCAGGGTTACACGTGGAAGGACTTCGCGGTTGCGGGTGGCGCCGGCGCGGCAGCCATGACGGCTCTGAAGACGCAGGTGATCTCGGGCAATGCGCCGACCGCCGCACAGATCAAGGGTCCGCTGATCCAGGATTGGGCTTCGCAAGGGGTGCTGGTGCCGATCGACTCCGTGGCGGGCGACTGGAAGAAGAACCTGCCGCCGGAGATCGACAAGATCATGCACGCGGACGGTCACTACGTCGGCGCGCCGTTCGGCGTGCACCGCGTGAACTGGCTGTACATCAACAAGGCGGCACTGGAGAAGGCAGGCGGCAAGGTGCCGGCCACGTGGCCTGAGTTCTTCGCCGTGGCCGACAAGATGAAGGCCGCGGGCATCCAGCCGATCGCGATGGGCGGTCAGCCGTGGCAAGACCTGACGCTGTGGGAAGACGTCGTGCTGTCGCAAGGCGCGGACTTCTACAAGAAGGCAATCGTCGACCTCGACGAAAAGACCCTGACTTCGGACAAGATGGTCGGCGTGTTCGACACGGTCCGCAAGATCCAGGGCTACTTCGACGCGGGCCGCACGGGCCGTGACTGGAACCTCGCCACCGCGATGGTCATCAACGGCAAGGCCGGCATGCAGTTCATGGGCGACTGGGCGAAGGGCGAATTCACCAACGCCGGCAAGAAGTCGGGTTCGGACTACATCTGCGCCGCTGTGCCGGGCACGGAAAAGGCCTACACGTTCAACGTCGACTCGTTCGTGTTCTTCCAGCAGAAGGGCCAGAAGGCTGCGACGCCGGGTCAGTTGGCACTTGCGAAGACGATCATGTCGCCCGAGTTCCAGGAGCAGTTCAGCCTGAACAAAGGCTCGATCCCGGTGCGTCTCGGCGTGCCGATGGACAAGTTCGACGACTGTGCGAAGAAGTCGTACGCGGATGAACAGGTCGCGATCAAGGCCGGTGGCTATGTGCCGTCGCTGGCGCACGGCATGGCGCAACCGGATGCAGCAGCCGGTGCGATCTCCGACGTGGTCACGAAGTTCATGAACTCGCAGCAGGATTCGAAGAGCGCAGTTGCCGCGCTCGCGAAGGCAGCGAAGACCAAGTAAGTGAAGTAAGCGAAGCAGCGCGCCCGGTGGCTTCCCGAGGAAGCGCCGGGCGTGTTCCGCAGGCCGCCGCTGGCAGTCCGCGCGTTGCGCGCGCTGCGTGCGGAGTTTGCAGGCGGCTTCACCTGGTTTCATGGAGTCACACCTATGCCGTCGTCGGAACTCGCGCCGTTCTCGCGCAACCACCCCGGCGGTACAGTTTCAGCAGGAGTCGAGTAGTGACTGCTTCTATCAGCGGAAACGGGAAAACGGCCGCCGTCACCCGCCGCACGTCGCCCATGGCGGCCCTCGCCGATCGCTGGATTCCGAAGCTGGTGCTCGCACCCAGCGTCGTGATCAGCCTCATCTTCGTGTATGGCTTCATCGCAATTACCGGCTTTCTGTCGCTGTCCACTTCGCGGCTGATGCCTCGTTATGAGTTCGCCGGCCTCGACCGTTATCGCGAACTGTTCGAAAACGACGTGTTCTGGACCTCGGCTGCGAACCTCGGGTGGTTCGGCATCCCGTTCATCGCCATCTGTATCGGCCTCGGACTGTTCCTCGCAATCCTGCTCGATCAGCAGATTCGCAATGAGGGCGCGCTGCGCGCGGTGTTCCTTTACCCGATGGCGCTCTCCTTCATCGTGACGGGTACGGCGTGGCAATGGATCATGACGCCGAGTGTCGGCCTCGAGAAGGTGTTCCACGACTGGGGCTGGACGAGCTTTTCGTTCAGTTGGCTGGGCGACCCGGACAAGGCGATTTTCTGCGTCGTGATCGCGGCGGTATGGCAATCCACCGGCTTCGTGATGGCGCTGTTCCTCGCGGGTCTGCGCGGTGTGGACGCCGAAATCTTCAAGGCCGCGCAGATGGACGGCGCGAACCTGCCCACCATCTACCGCAAGATCGTGATTCCGAGCATGCGGCCAGTGTTCTTCTCCGTGCTGCTGATTCTCTGCCACATCACCATCAAGACCTTCGACCTGGTCGTCGCGTTGACCGCGGGCGGTCCGGGCACGTCGTCGTCGCTGCCGGCTATCTTCATGTACACGTTTTCGTTCAATCGCGGGCAGCTCGGCGTCGGCGCGGCATCGTCGATGATGATGCTCGCCACCGTTGTGGCCGTGCTCGTGCCGCTGATGTATCTGGAATCGAGGAGCACCCGCAATGCAGCCTAAGATGACGATCAGCCGCGCCGTCATTTATGCGGCCTTGATTCTGTTCGCCCTGTATTTCCTGTTCCCGCTGTACGTGATGCTGTCCACGTCGTTCAAGGACATCGATCAGTTGCGCAGCGGCAACCTGCTCACGCCGCCCACGCACTGGACGCTCGACCCGTGGGTCAAGGCATGGAGCGGCGCCTGTACCGGCGTGCGTTGCGACGGTATGCAGCCGTTCTTCATGAACTCGGTGCGCATGGTGATTCCCGCCGTGCTGCTCTCGTCGATCATCGGCGCGTTCAACGGTTATGTGCTCACGCACTGGCGTTTCCGTGGCGCCGATCCGATCTTCACGATGCTGCTGGTCGGCTGCTTCATTCCGTTCCAGGCGATCCTGCTGCCGATGGCGCGCTTCGAAGGCATGCTCGGCCTGTCGAACACGACGACCGGTCTGGTGCTGGTGCATGTGATCTACGGTATCGCGTTCACCACGATGTTCTTCCGCAACTTCTACGTGAGCGTTCCGGCTGAACTCGTGAAGGCGGCGCGCATCGACGGCGCGGGTTTCTTCACGATCTTCACGAAGATCCTGCTGCCGGTCTCGCTGCCGATTTTCATGGTGTGCCTGATCTGGCAATTCACGCAGATCTGGAATGACTTCCTGTTCGGTATTGTGTTCTCCGGCGTCGATTCGATGCCGATCACGGTGGCGCTGAACAACCTCGTGAACACCTCGACCGGCGTGAAGGAATACAACGTGGACATGGCCGGCGCCATCATCGCCGCGCTGCCGACGCTGCTGGTCTACATCATCGCCGGACGCTATTTCGTGCGCGGCCTGACGGCCGGCGCCGTCAAGGGCTAACCCCGGGCTAAACCATCCGGGCGCGGCGGCGCGCCACTGAACCCGCGCCGCTGTCACCCGACAAGACGTTTTCAAGCAGTACCAGAGACAAGAGGATTCACAGCATGGCAAGCCTATCCATCCGTGACGTGTTCAAGACTTACCCGAACGGGGTGCCCGTTCTGAAGGGTGTCAATATCGACATCGAAGACGGCCAGTTCCTGATTCTGGTCGGCGGCTCGGGCTGCGGTAAGTCGACGCTGCTCAACATGATCGCCGGCCTCGAAACCGTGACCAAGGGCGAGATCCAGATCGACGGCAAGACGGTCAACAACCTGTCGCCGAAAGATCGCGACATCGCGATGGTGTTCCAGTCATACGCGCTGTATCCGTCCATGACGGTGCGCGAGAACATCTCGTTCGGCCTCAACATCCGCAAGGTGCCGAAGCAGGAGCAGACGCAGATCGTCGATCGCGTGTCGAACACGCTGCAGATCACGCACCTGCTCGACCGCAAACCGGGCCAACTGTCCGGCGGCCAGCGTCAGCGTGTGGCGATGGGCCGCGCTCTCGCGCGCGATCCGGTGATGTTCCTGTTCGACGAGCCGTTGTCGAACCTCGACGCGAAGCTGCGTATCGAGATGCGTTCGGAAATCAAGCTGCTGCATCAGCGCCTCGGCACGACGATCGTCTACGTGACGCACGATCAGATCGAAGCGATGACGCTCGGCGACCGCATCGCGGTGATGAAGGACGGCATCGTGCAGCAGTTCGGCGCGCCGCAGGAGATCTACGACTCGCCGTCGAATCTGTTCGTGGCCGGCTTCATCGGCGCGCCGCCGATGAACTTCATCCAGGGCAAGCTGGTGGAGCAGGGCGCGGGCGTCGGCATCGAGCTGGACACGGGCGTTGCGCGCAAGGCGCTGGCGTTGCCGTTCGACTCGGCGAAGGTGAAGTCGCATGTCGGCCGCGAGGTGATTCTCGGCCTGCGGCCGGAGCGCATCACCGACAAGCGCGGCGCGCACGGCGACGACTCGCAGTTGCAACCGGTCGAAGTGAAGGTCGACGTGATCGAGCCGACCGGCCCGGACACGCTGGTGTTCGCGCAGGTCAACGGCAAGCGCGTGGTGAGCCGCGTGCACCCGGCGTCGAATCCGCAACCGCTGTCCAATACGACGCTGTTGTTCGATACATCGAAGGCGGTGCTGTTCGATCCGGCCAACGAAGAGCGGATCGCCTGAGCGAAACGATTCGCCTGGCTGTTGGACGGTTGAGAAAAGCCCCATGCGTTTTACGACGCGTGGGGCTTTGTTTTGATGGCGTGAGTCGCGAGGGTGCCGGCCTCACGCGTCCGGGATGCGCAGGTCCGGGTTGTTGCGCGCCAGCGCCGTCACCCATTCGATGAACGCGCGCAGCCGCGAACTCAGATTGCGGCGGTGCGCGTAAAGGACCGAAAGCGGCGCGCCCGGGCTCGTGTAGTGCGTGAGAATTTCCTTGAGCGCGCCTTGCTTGATCAGTTCGGCGACCATGAAGCGCGATGGCTGGATGATCCCGTGGCCGAGCGCGCCCGCGCCGATGTACACCGAGCCGTCGTTCACCGCGAGCACGCTTTTCATCGCGACCTTTGCGATCTCGCCGTCCACCTGGTATTCGAACGGAAAGGTCCGGCCGGTGCGCGCGGACACGTAGTTGACGGCGCGATGCTCGGCGAGTTCTTCGAGCGTGGTCGGCGTGCCGTATTTCTGCAGATACGCGGGCGACGCGCACGTGACGATGCGCGCCTCGCCGATGCGCCGCGCGACCAGACTCGACTCTTCCGGCGTGCCCATGCGAATCACGCAATCCACGGCATCCTGGATCAGATCGATGTTGCGATCCGCGAGACCGAGCCGCACGTCGATCTGCGGGTATTGCCGGTAGAAATCGTCGAGCGCGGGCAACAGCAGCGCGCGGGCGAGCGTGCCCGACGTATCGACGCGGATCGTGCCGGCCGGATTTTCGCGCTTGTTCGACAGCGACGATTCCGCGTCGGCGACTTCGGCGAGGATGCGCACGCAGCGTTCGTAGAACGACGCGCCGTCTTCGGTGACGCTCACCTGGCGCGTTGAGCGGTTCAGCAGCCGGACGCCGACGTGTTCCTCCAGTGCCTGGATCGTGCGGCTGACTTTGGCGCGGGGCAGGTCGAGCGATTCGGATACTTTGGTGAAGCTGTTCGCCTCGACGACACGCGTAAATATCTCCATCGCTTCGAAACGGTCCATGTTGTGCCTTGTAAGTGATGGGCAGAGGTGGCCTTCGAGGAGAGTTTACAGGGTGGAAATAGTGTTGTCCTGAAGAGGCTGGACTCCCAGCCCGGAACCTGGCGCGGAGCGTGACTGGCGGGCCGGCGCCGGTTCTCGCTCCGGGCAGCTTCCGCGTGGTGGCCGTTCAAGGCTGTCTGTCGCGCCGCTCAATCCCGGTCGGGCGCGCCGAGCGGAAACAACGGACGATACGGCCGCGCTTCGTCGACCGCTCGCGCGAACGACGGCCTCGCCAGCAGCCTCTGCCGATAGGCCCGCACGTGCGCGAAGGCCGGGTCGATCGGATGCGTCCAGTCGGCATAGAACAGGAACGGGCCGGCGCCGCAGTCGGCGAGGCTGAAGGTGTCGCCAGCGGCCCATTCGCGCTCGGCCATCACGTTGTTCAGCCAGGCGTACGCAGTGTCGAGCATCGCGCGCGCGTCGGCCACCGCGCGCGGGTCGCGCTCCGCCTCGGGGCGCAGACGGTCGTAGACGATCTTTTGCTGCGGCGTCGAGATGTAATTGTCGAAGAAGCGGTCCATGCTGCGCACTTCGAGCGCGGCGCGCGGGTCGGTGGGCAGCAGCGGCCTCGGCCCCGGATGATACAGGCCGAGATATTCGATGATGATGGTCGCCTCGACCACGGTCCGGCTGCCGTCGACCAGCACCGGAAAGCGCTTGATCGGCCACAGCGCGGCGAATTCGGCCAGCACTTGCGGGTGGTCTTGCGACACAAGGCGCAGCTCGAACGGCGTGCCGTTTTCGTAAAGCGCGGTCAGGGCCTTCTGGCAGTACGAGGAGAACGGGTGGGCATAGAGTTTCAGGGTCATCGCGGTCACCTTGGGCGGTTGCGGGTGCGCCGTGGCGCAACGCCGGCCGCAAGGGCCGTGTAAGTCACGACGAACGGCGAGCGCGAAAATCGACAGCCGTGAATCGGGCTTGCCGCATTGAGTGCCGCCGGCAATCCGGCCGCGCTCAATGCGGCAAGCGGACCTCGAACCGGTACGTCACCAGCCGTGCCAGCAGGATAAACGCGGTCGCGACCAGCACGCTATACACCGTGTCGAAGTTCACATAGTCCAGCAGCACGTACAGCCAGCAGCCCACGAACGCGCACGTCGCGTAAGGCCGCGAGTCGCGCAGGATCAGCGGCACTTCGTTGCACAGCACGTCGCGGATCACGCCGCCGAACACGCCCGTCAACACGCCCATCATCACCGCCGTGAACCACGGCATCTGCGCGTCGTGCGCGATCGACGTGCCCGCGATGCTGAAGAGGCCCAGTCCCACGGCGTCCGCGACCAGCAGCACGCGCTCGGAGAGCAGGCGCGAGGTCATCTTCAGCAGCGTCGGCGCGAACAGCGACATCACGAAGATCGCGATCAGATAGCCTTGATGCTCGACCCAGTAGAACGGCCGCCGCTCCAGCAGCACGTCGCGCAACGTGCCGCCGCCGAAGGCCGTGGCGATCGCCACGAGGAAGGTGCCCACCGCGTCGAGCCGGCGGCTTCTGGCTTCGATGAACCCGGAAATCGCGTACGCGAAAATCGCCAGCGCTTCCATGATGGTCAGCGCCAGCGTCAGCCTTGGATGGATCACTGCGGCTCCGTCAGGGCTTGGGGGGTGTCGGCAACGCGCCCGGCTGCAACAGCACGACCACCGCGCCGGCGCCGCCGTCATGCGGCCGCGCCTGACAGAACGCGATCACTTCCGACTTCTGCACCAGCCACGCGCGCACTTTGCCCTTCAACACCGGCTCCTTGCCGATCGATCCCAAACCCTTGCCGTGGATCACGCGCAAGCAGCGCAAGCCGCGTTTCACCGACTCGCGGATGAACTCGGCGAGCGCCTCGCGCGCTTCTTCGCGCCGCATTCCATGCAGGTCGATTTGCGCCTGCACGATCCACGCGCCGCGCCGCAGTTTTCGCACGACTTCCTGGCTCACGCCGGGGCGGCAGTAGGACAGCGTTTCGTCGGTTTCGAGCAGTACTTCGGGATCGAACTCGTCGGAGATTGCTTCATGCAGGACGGCTTCTTCGTCGAGCCTGGTTTGCACCGGCAGCGGCGGCGGGGGATTGCGCGGCAACGGCGCGCGCGGTGGCGTCGCGAGCGGCGCGACCGCGCCGATCTCGCGGCGGAACAGGTCGGCGTCCGCCGCTGCTTCGCGCTGCGCCGCCGCCGCGGCGGTGCGTTCGCGCTCGCGCCGTTGCGTATCGACCTTCAAGGCGTCGCGCAGCGCGCCGAGGCCGGCGAGCCCCTCCGCTCGATCGAGCTTCGGTTGGGCGGCGCGCGCGGCCGGTTCAGGCGCGGGCTTCGCGGCGGCTCGCGGGCGCTTCGGGTCGCTTGGGTGGGGGTGATTCTTCGCCATATCGGTAATACACGCAGAAAATGTGGGTCGGTCGCGCGATGGTTTTTTACGGGCGTTGAAACGGATGTTGCGGTGTTGTGGCGAAGCGCTCGACAACGGGTCCGCGCAGCAGGTGCATTGCACATGGGCGGCAGGTGTGCGATGCGAGCACGGGCAGCGCTGACATAAGTGCAGCCCAAGGCAAACCCGCCACAAACCTCACCCGCCCGCACACAAAAAAAGCCGCTGGCTTTGCAGCCGCGGCCTTCTCTCAGACAGGCGGCCAGGTCACGCCCACCGCCATTTTACCGTCGCCGTTCAGCGCCGCCGATCAACGCTCGGCTTCCTGGCTCATCACATGCTCGCCGGCCATCTCGTTGATGGTTTCCAGATAGCGCTGCGCGTCCAGTGCCGCCATACAGCCCGTGCCCGCGCTGGTGATCGCCTGACGGTACACGTGGTCCTGCACGTCGCCCGCGGCGAACACGCCCGGCACGCTGGTGGCGGTCGCGAAGCCGTTCAGGCCTCCCTTGGTGATGATGTAGCCGTTCTTCATTTCCAGCTGGCCTGCGAAGATGTCCGTGTTCGGCTTGTGACCGATCGCAACGAACAGGCCCTGCAGCGCGATGTCGGTGGTTTCGCCGGTTTGCGTGTGCTTGATGCGCAGGCCGGTCATGCCTGATTGGTCGCCGGTCACTTCGTCGAGCGTGTGGTTCCACTTGATTTCGACGACGCCTTCCTTTTCCTTCGCCAGCAGGCGGTCGATCAGGATCGGCTCGGCGCGGAACTTGTCGCGGCGATGGATCACCGTCACTTTCTTCGCGATGCCGGCAAGGTACAGCGCTTCCTCGACCGCGGTATTGCCGCCGCCGATCACCGCCACGTGCTGCTGCTTGTAGAAGAAACCGTCGCAGGTCGCGCACGCCGACACGCCTTTGCCCATGAACGCTTCTTCGGACGGCAGGCCGAGATACTGCGCGGACGCGCCGGTCGAGATGATCAGCGAGTCGCAGGTATATTCGCCCGAATCTCCGATCAGGCGCATCGGCTTCTCATTGAGCTTGGCCGTATGGATGTGGTCGAAAATGATTTCGGTGTTGAACCGCTCGGCGTGCTCCAGGAAGCGCGTCATCAGTTCCGGGCCTTGCACGCCGTTGGCGTCGGCGGGCCAGTTTTCGACGTCGGTCGTGGTCATCAGCTGGCCGCCCTGGGCGAGACCCGTGACCAGCACCGGCGCGAGATTGGCGCGCGCCGCGTAGACCGCCGCCGTATAGCCGGCGGGACCGGAGCCGAGAATCAGAACCTTGGCGTGTTTCGTTGAAGTTGCGGGCATGATTGAATCCTTGTACGGCGCCGGGCTCGCCCATGCGAGGCCGTGCGACTTGAGCTGAAACTGTAGATGGGTGCCAGTGCCGCATTATAAAGGGCGGGGCGGGCGGCTGCTTTATGAAGCTTTCCGATCGCCGCGATAGCGTGGCCACAGGTCCCGCGCGCTGCGGCGCCGTGGGCAAACGGCCTCGTTACCGTCATTTACAGCCTTGCGCGGGACACTGCGTTTACAATAGGCCCGATCGAAGTTTCCGGTCGCCGGGATCGGAGCCGAAGCCAGCTGGGTGAGGCTCTGGCCGCGTTTGCGGCCGGCAATCGGCTACCCACGCAACAGGATCAATGGCAAAAGCTCCCTATTCCGCGAGCGCGCAGGCATTGCCGCACCGCATGTCGCGCCTTTTCACCGAAATCCGCTGGATCCTGCAGGTGGCGCTCGGCGTGTTCCTGCTGATGGCGCTCGTCAGCTACAGCCGGCACGATCCGAGCTGGACCCATTCCGCGCAGACCGACCATATCGCCAACTGGGCGGGGCGCGTCGGCGCGCGGACCTCCGACATCATGCTGCTGCTGTTCGGCCTGTCCGCCTACTGGTGGATCGTGCTGCTCGGGCGCCACATTTCCGCCAACTACCGGCGCATCACCCGTCACGAAGACGATCAGGAATCCGGGCCGCGCGGCGTGGGCTGGCTGGCGGACGCGTTCGCGTTCGTGCTGGTGCTGCTCGCGTGCAGCGGCATCGAGGCGTTGCGCATGTGGTCGCTGAAGGTGCAGTTGCCGGGCACCATGGGCGGTGTGGTCGGCGAGGCCGTCGCACGCGGGGTGTCGCATGCGCTGGGGTTCACCGGCGGCACGCTCGCTTTGCTGATCGCGCTCGCCATCGGCCTGTCGCTGTACTTCCGTTTTTCGTGGCTGTCGGTATCGGAGAAGGTCGGCGAGTCGATCATCTCCGCCGTGACCTTCGCGAAGCTGCGCCGCGAGGCCGGCCGCGACCGCAAGCTCGGCGAAGCGGCCGCGGTGAAGCGCGAAGGCAAGGTCGAGAAGGGCCGCGTGCGGATCGAGGAACACGAGCCGGTCGTGATCGTGCCGCCGCTCGTCACGCCGGCCAAATCGGAGCGCGTCGAGAAAGAACGCCAAGTGCCGCTCTTCACCGACCTGCCCGGCGACTCCACGCTGCCGCCCATTTCGCTGCTCGACCCGGCGCCCGCCGCACAGGAAACCATCTCCGCCGATACGCTGGAATTCACCTCGCGTCTGATCGAGAAAAAGCTCAAGGACTTCGGCGTCGAGGTGAGCGTGGTCGCCGCCTATCCGGGGCCGGTCGTCACACGTTATGAAATCGAGCCGGCCACCGGCGTGAAGGGCAGCCAGATCGTCAGTCTGGCGAAGGACCTCGCGCGTTCGCTGTCGCTCGTGTCGATCCGCGTGGTCGAAACGATTCCGGGCAAGAATTTCATGGCGCTGGAGTTACCGAATCAGCGCCGCCAGACCGTGGCCCTGTCGGAGATTCTCGGCTCGGCGGTCTATGCGGACGCCGCGTCGCCGCTGACCATGGGGCTCGGCAAGGACATCGGCGGCAAGCCGGTGTGCGCCGACCTCGCGAAGATGCCGCACCTGCTGGTGGCCGGCACCACCGGTTCTGGCAAGTCGGTGGGGATCAACGCGATGATCCTGTCGCTGCTCTACAAGGCGAGCGCCGACCAGGTCCGCATGATCCTGATCGATCCGAAGATGCTCGAAATGAGCGTCTACGAAGGCATTCCGCATCTGCTGTGTCCGGTGGTGACGGACATGCGCCAGGCCGGTCACGCGCTGAACTGGGCGGTCGCCGAAATGGAGCGGCGCTACAAGCTGATGAGCAAGCTCGGCGTGCGCAACCTCGCCGGCTACAACCACAAGATCGACGATGCGGCCAAGCGCGAAGAGAAGCTGCCGAATCCGTTCAGCCTCACGCCGGACGATCCGGAGCCGCTCACGCGCCTGCCGAACATCGTCGTCGTGATCGACGAACTGGCCGACCTGATGATGGTGGTCGGCAAGAAGGTCGAAGAGCTGATCGCACGGATCGCCCAGAAGGCGCGCGCGGCCGGCATCCATCTGATTCTCGCCACGCAGCGTCCGTCGGTGGACGTGATCACCGGCCTGATCAAGGCCAACGTGCCGACGCGGATGGCTTTCCAGGTGTCGTCGAAGATCGACTCGCGCACCATTCTCGACCAGCAGGGCGCGGAATCGCTGCTCGGCATGGGCGACATGCTGTATCTGCCGCCGGGCAGCGGTTTGCCGGTGCGGGTGCACGGCGCGTTCGTGTCGGACGAAGAGGTGCATCGAGTCGTCGAGAAGCTCAAGGAGCAGGGCGAGCCGAACTATATCGAGGGCATTCTCGAAGGCGGCGTGACCGGCGAGGGCGGCGAGGAAGGCGCGGCGGGCGCCGGTTCGACCGACGGCGAGTCGGATCCGCTGTACGACCAGGCGGTCGACGTGGTGCTGAAGAACCGCCGCGCGTCGATCTCGCTGGTGCAGCGGCATTTGCGCATCGGCTATAACCGGGCCGCGCGTTTGCTCGAGCAGATGGAGAACTCGGGCGTGGTGTCGGCGATGTCGTCGAACGGCAATCGCGAGATTCTCGCGCCGGCGCGGGAAGCGGAATAGGCCGGTGGGCCTTGCGCTGGGTGTGAGGCCGCTCGTGCAGTGAGTCAGAGGTCAAGTGAGGCTCACGGGACACATAAGGCCCGTTTAAGGGCGGCTCCCTAACCAGTCCGATACGGCCCTGGAGCCAAGTCTCGGGGCCGCCCCCAGCAGCACGCCACCCAAGCCAAACGGCCATCGCCTCTCGTCATCGCCCATCGCGGCCGTTCAACGAATTCACTCAAGGGAGAAAATCATATGCAGCGATTCGCGCAGCAGCGCGCTCGACAGAGCACTCAATCCAGCCGCTTCGGCCAACTCGCGCGGACAGTCGTGCGCAGCGTCGCCGGCATGGCGATCGGCGCGTCGGTGTTCGTCGCGTCGCAGGCATTCGCGAGCGGCACCGAACAACTGAAGGCGTTCGTCGCGCAAGTCCACTCGGCGCGCGGCACCTTCGTGCAGCAGGAAGTGCGTGCGCCGAGCAAGGCGCAGGGCGCGAGCGGCGCGCTCTCCACCGGCGGCGCGGGCAAGACCGGCACGTCGAGCGGCACTTTCACGTTCGCGCGTCCCGGCAAGTTCATCTGGCAGTACGAGAAGCCCTATGCACAACTGCTCCAGGCGGACGGCGACAAGCTCTACGTGTACGACAAGGATCTGAACCAGGTGACGGTGCGCGCGCTCGGCGGCGCGCTCGGCGCAAGCCCGGCGGCGATCCTGTTCGGCAGCAACGATCTGGACAAGAACTTCACGCTGCGCGATGCGGGCGTGAAGGCCGGCATCGACTGGCTCGAACTGACGCCGAAGGCGAAGGACACGCAGTTTCAACGCGTCGGCATCGGCTTCAAGGACGGCAATCTGGAAGCGATGGAATTGCACGACGTGTTCGGCAACGTGACGCTGCTCACATTCTCGAACATTCAGAAGAATCCGCCGCTGCCGGCCGATGCGTTCAAGTTCACGGTGCCGAAGGGCGCGGATGTGATCAACGGCTAAGGCTGCTGCGGGTGTGTCGTTTTGCAGGCAAGGAAAGCCGCGCTTCGAGCGCGGCTTTTTCATTGCTGGGCGCGCTCGTCAAAGGCGTGCGTCCACAGCGCCCCGAATGCGCTACTCGTCCACGTCCAGACCCTGCGCCGGATGGGCGGCTTTCATGTCGTCGATAAACGCTTCGACGATATCCGTTCGATATTGCCGCGCCCGCGCGACCATATGAAACGCGGCCCGGTAGCGCATCCGCGCCGGATTCAACGCGGCAAGCAGCCCTTGTTCGACGAACGGCGCCGCGAAATGCCCCGGCAAATAGCCGAGGTGATGGCCGGACAGCACCAGCATCGCGACCGCTTCCATGTTGTCCGCGACGGCGGTGACGTTTTGCGGCGTAGTCGAACTCTCTGCTTCGGGCAGCGGATAACTGCGCCACGCCCATTCATTCTGCGCGGCCTCTTCCGCCGACACGTCGCCCGCCCGCGCGAACAGCGGGTGGCCTTTCGCGCAATAGGCAAACTGATCTTCGGCGAACACCTCGGTGTATTCGAGCGACGGCACGCGATGCCAGAAATAGCCGATGCCGATCTGAATCCGCCCGTTGAGCAGCAACTCTTCCAGTTCGCCCGGCGAGCGCACCAGGATCGAGAAACGCACCGACTGATCGCGCTCGCGAAAGCGGCCGATCGCCTCACTGATGCGCGCGCTGGCCGATACCGGCGTGTGCCCGATCATGCCGATGTCGAGCGTGCCGACCAGCTGGCGGCCCACGTTGCGCGCCTGCATGCCGAAGGTGTCCACCGCCGACATCAGCCCGCGGGCGGCCTCGATGAACTGCTCGCCGCGCGCGGTCAGGCTGAAGCCGCCGCGCCCGCGCTCGCATAGCCGGTAGCCGAGCCGCGTTTCGAGCGTGGCGAGCTGGGTGCTGATGGTCGACTGGCCGACGTTGAGGGTCGCCTGGGCGGACGATACGCCGCCCGCGTCGACGATCGCGAGAAACACGCGGATCAGCCGCAGATCCAGGTCGGTGAGTTGGGAGAACATGCGTCAGCATACATCGCTTGCGATCGATGTGAAGTTCGGCGCCGCGCTATTTCAAGTTCCGGAAAACTGCTCGAGAATGGGGATTCAACCCGGCAAGAGGCGACTTTTATGCGATCCTCGGGCCGGTCCGCACTTTTCTCGTGCCGTCCTCTTTCATTGCCGAGCCACGATGAATACCTCCTCTTTCATTTCCCCCGACGCCGGCGAACGGCCGCAGCCGCTGTCCGGCAACGCGATGCCACGCTGCGGCGGCATCGCGACGATGATGCGGCTGCCGAACGTCGGCTCGGCCGCTGGGTTCGACGCGTGCTTCGTCGGCGTGCCGTTCGATCTCGGTACGTCGAACCGCACCGGCGCGCGCTTCGGGCCGCGCCAGATCCGCAGCGAATCGGTGCTGCTGCGTCCATACAACATGGCGACCCGCGCGGCGCCATTCGATTCGCTGCGCGTGGCCGATCTCGGCGACGTCGCGATCAATCCGTATAACCTGCACGACTCGATCGCGCGAATCGAAACCGCCTATGACGAAATTCTGGAGCACGATTGCACGCCGATCACACTCGGCGGCGATCACACCATCGCGCTGCCGATCCTGCGCGCGATTCATCGCAAGCACGGCAAGGTCGGCCTGATTCACGTCGACGCGCACGCCGATGTCAACGACACGATGATGGGCGAGAAGATCGCGCACGGTACGCCGTTTCGCCGCGCGGTCGAAGAGGGCCTGCTCGATTGCGAGCGGGTCGTGCAGATCGGTCTGCGCGGCACGGGCTACGCGGCGGAAGACTTCGACTGGTGCCGCGATCAGGGCTTCGAGGTGGTGCAGGCCGAGGCGTGCTGGAACCAGTCGCTCGCGCCGCTGATGGCGCGCGTGCGCGAGCGGATGGGCGACGGCCCGGTGTACATCACGTTCGACATCGACGGGATCGATCCGGCCTTCGCGCCGGGGACGGGCACGCCGGAGATCGCGGGGCTGACGGTGCCGCAGGCGCTGGAGATCATTCGCGGCGCGCGCGGGTTGAACATTGTCGGCTGCGATCTGGTCGAGGTGGCGCCGCCGTACGATCCGTTCGGCACGACCGCGCTGCTCGGCGCGAATCTCGCGTTCGAGTTGCTGTGCGTGCTGCCGGGCGTCGAGTATCGGGTGGCCGCGCGGTAGAGTGATCCGCGTCGCGTGACGTGTGATCTTTGGCGCGTCACGTGCAAGAAAAAGCCTGCAAACGCAGGCCTTTTCTTCGTCAGCCGACTAGCGCGGACAACGCGCCGCGAAGCGTCAAGCGTAAGCAGTCTTGCGCGCCGACACGAACACGAAGTAGCACACCGCGCCGATCACCAGCGACGGCAACGTCGCGCCGAGATTCGGCAGCCATTGATTGATCACCTGATACGCGGCGATGCCGATCGCCCACGCGATGAACGCGCTCAGATGCCAGCCGCCCGAGAAGCCATAACGGCCACGCACGTTGGCTAGCGCGGCGGCTTCGATGCGGCGCTTGCGCACGATGAAGTGATCCATCAGCACCACCCCGAATAGCGGCGCGAACACCGAGCCGATCAGCAGCAGGAAGTTCTGATACTTCGCCATCGGCACGAGCAGTGCGATCAGCGTACACAGTGCGCCGAACGCGGCTGACAACCACGGCACGCTGCCGCGCGTCCAGAACGTGCCGGTCGAGACGGCGGCCGAGTGGATGTCGGCGAACGCGTTGTCGATTTCGTCGATCAGGATCAGCAGCAGCGCGAAGCCGCCGCCGGCTTGGGCCAGCGCGCCGGTCAGCAGCGCGTCGCCGCCGCCGGCCGCGAGGCCATACACCGCGCCGAGCGCATAGAACCAGATGTTCGCGATCCCATAGCCGAGCAGCGTGCCGCGGAACGTCTCGCCGGGACGCCGGCCGAAGCGGGTGTAGTCGGCGATCAGCGGCAGCCACGACAGCGGCATCGCCACCACCAGGTCGATCGCGCCGCCGAACGACATCTCGCCCGTGCCCGGACGTTGCATCAGTTCCGCGAGGTTGTGCCGCGCGAGCAGATTCCACGTGAGCCACACCGCGCCCGCGAGCAGCAGCCAGATGCCCCAGGTGCGCAGAAAACGCCGCACGAACGACAGCGGCCCGCTGATCGCCAGCAGCGTCGCGAGCAGGCCGAACACCACGGTCCAGATCAGCGGCATTGACAGGCCGAACGCCTGTTTGGCGAGGGCGTCGGCGGAATCGCGCATCACGATCACTTCGAACGAGCCCCAGCCGACCAGTTGCACCGCGTTCAGCACCGCCGGCACCGACGCGCCGCGCACGCCGAGCGTCGGACGCAGCGACGACATCGCCGCGAGCCCCGTGTCCGTGCCGATCACGCCGGCCAGCGCCAGCAGCACCACGCCGATCACGCTGCCGATCACGATCGCCAGCAGCGCGTGCGGCAGCGACAGCCCCGGCACCAGCAGCGCGCCGGCCTGCGCGACCAGCAGGCCGATGCCGAGCGAGAACCAGAGCGCGAACGCGTCGCCGGTGCGGAACGCGCGGCGCGCGTCGGGCACCGGCGTGAGCGGCGCGTAGGTCGAACCGGCGTCGCCGGCGAGTGGATCTTGTGCCATCTGGTCTTGTCCCTGTTGGTGTTGCTTGCCAGGCCGCTTGACGGTCTGGGTGCTAGGTTGCTGGCGCAGCCGCGCTGGCCGTTGTGATCGGCCTCGGCCTGCGCGGGCTGCGTCGTCGATTGCCAAATTTTTTCCGGAGCGATGCCGCGCCGGTCGTTCAACCGTGAGACGCGGCCGTCGTCCCCACGCCGTCACTGTCATAATGCAGGACGTTGCCCGCAGCTTCGCGGGCCGTCTTTGCGCTCATCCGGCAGCACGCCGCCTTCATACGGACCAAACGGACCGAACGGACCCTATGGACCATACGGGACCGCGTCCGGAAAAGCCGAGATTATCCCCAAAACGTCATGTTTGAAGAAACCCGTGCCAATGTTCCGCTCGCCGAACGCCTGCGGCCCCGCAATATCGACGAAGTGATCGGCCAGACGCATCTGCTCGGCCCGAACAAGCCGCTGCGAGTCGCATTCGAATCCGGCGAAGCTCATTCGATGATCCTCTGGGGCCCGCCCGGCGTCGGCAAAACCACGCTCGCGCGGCTCATGGCCGATGCGTTTCACGCCGAGTTCATCGCGTTGTCGGCGGTGCTCTCGGGCGTGAAGGATATCCGCGAAGCCGTCGAGACCGCGCAGATTCATCGCGCGAACGGTCATCAGACGCTCGTGTTCGTCGACGAAGTGCATCGCTTCAACAAGAGCCAGCAGGATGCGTTCTTGCCCCACGTCGAATCGGGGCTGTTCGTGTTCGTCGGCGCGACGACCGAGAACCCGTCGTTCGAGGTGAACAGCGCGTTGCTCTCGCGCGCCGCGGTCTACGTGCTGAAAAGCCTGACCGACGACGAGCAGCGCGAACTGCTCGAACGCGCGCAGCAGGAACTGGGCGGCCTCACGTTCACCGACGAAGCGCGCGACGCGCTGATCGGCTCGGCCGACGGCGACGGCCGCAAGCTGCTGAACAACCTCGAAATCGTCGGGCGCGCGGCCGCGCAGCAAAAGACCACGGAGATCGACGGCGCGTTGCTCGGCAGCGCGCTCGCGGAAAATCTGCGCCGCTTCGACAAAGGCGGCGACGCATTCTACGACCAGATCAGCGCGCTGCATAAATCGGTGCGCGGCAGCAGCCCGGACGGCGCGCTGTACTGGTTCTGCCGGATGCTCGACGGCGGCGCGGACCCGCGTTATCTGGCGCGCCGCATCGTGCGGATGGCGTGGGAGGACATCGGCCTCGCCGATCCGCGCGCGGCGCGCATCGCGCTGGACGCCGCCGAAACCTACGAGCGCCTCGGCACGCCCGAAGGCGAACTGGCGCTGGCGCAGGCCATCATTTATCTGGCGGTCGCGCCGAAGTCGAACGCCGGCTACAACGCGTACAACGAAGCGCGCCGCTTCGTCAGCAAGGACCAGTCGCGCGGGGTGCCGGTGCATCTGCGCAATGCGCCGACCAAGCTGATGAAAGAACTCGGCTACGGCCACGAGTACCGCTACGCGCACGACGAGCCCGATGCCTACGCGGCCGGCGAGACCTATCTGCCGGAGAACATGCGCGATCCGCACTGGTACGAGCCGACGCCGCGCGGTCTGGAGGGCAAGATCGGCGACAAGATGGCGCGTCTGGCCGAGCTGGATGCGCAATGGCGCAGCGAGAACAAGCGGAAGAAGGGCTGAGTTTTTCTGGCGCCTGCGTTAAATGGAGTCCTACTTGCGCTGCTTTGCTTTCAATGCCGTGCCGGCGATCCGCCACGCGTCGACCATCTAACGCACCGGCCGTGCGCGCCGGTGCGCTAAAATCCTCCCTTCATACAACGAACACCCGTCCCATCCCATGCTCGACATTCAGCTGCTGCGCAAAGACCTCGACGGCGTCACCAGGCGCCTCGCCGACCGCGGCTATACCTTCGACGCGGCGGCGTTCACCGCGCTCGAAGCGGAACGCCGCGACACCCAGACCCGTACCGAAGAAATGCAGGCGCGCCGCAACAGCCTGTCGAAGCAGATCGGCGCGATGAAAGGGCGGGGCGAGGACACCTCGGCGGTGATGGCCGAAGTCGGCGGCATCGGCGACGAGATGAAGGCGTCGGCGGCCAGGCTCGACGATATCCAGAAGCGTCTGTCAGACCTGCTGCAAGGCGTGCCGAACCTCGCGCATGAAAGCGTGCCGGTCGGCGACGACGAAACCGGCAATGTCGAAGTGCGCCGCTGGGGCACCCCGCGTCAGTTCGACTTCGAGGTGAAGGATCACGTCGACGTCGGCGCGCCGCTCGGGCTCGACTTCGAAACCGGCGCGAAGCTGTCGGGCGCGCGCTTCACGCTGCTGCGCGGACAGATTGCGCGGCTGCATCGCGCGCTCGCGCAGTTCATGATCGACACGCATACGCAGCAGCACGGCTATACCGAGGTGTACACGCCGTACATCGTGAATCCGGAGATTCTGTACGGCACCGGCCAGTTGCCGAAATTCGCCGACGACATGTTCCGCGTCGAGAAGGGTGGGGAAGAGAACACGGTCACGCAGTATCTGATCTCCACGTCCGAGATTTCGCTGACCAACACGGTGCGCGACAGCATCGTCGAAGCGGACGCGCTGCCGATCAAGCTGACCGCGCATTCGCCGTGCTTCCGCTCGGAAGCGGGCTCGTACGGGCGCGACACGCGCGGCCTGATCCGCCAGCATCAGTTCGACAAGGTCGAGATGGTGCAGATCGTCGCGCCGGAAACGTCGTATGACGCGCTGGAGCAGATGGTCGGCCACGCCGAGGCGATTTTGCAGAAGCTGGAGCTGCCGTATCGCGTGATCACGTTGTGCACGGGCGATATGGGCTTCTCGGCCGCGAAGACCTATGACCTGGAAGTATGGGTGCCGGCGCAGAACACGTATCGCGAGATTTCGAGTTGCTCGAACACGGAGTCGTTCCAGGCGCGCCGGATGCACGCGCGTTATCGCAATGCGCAGGGCAAGCCGGAGCTGGTGCACACGTTGAACGGCTCGGGCCTGGCGGTGGGCCGCACGCTCGTGGCTGTGCTGGAGAACTTCCAGAACGCCGATGGCTCGGTGACGGTGCCGGCGGCGCTGCGGCCTTACCTCGGCGGTGTCGAGCGGCTGGAAGTGAAGGCGGGCTGAACGCTCGCCGGCTGCCAGGCCTCTTTGAAAAATTTTTGATGAGGGGCTTGGAAATCCGATTTGGCTGTTCTATAATATTTCTCTCCCAAGCAACGACCCGCTTGGTTCTGACGAAGCAGCTTCATCGCTGCGTGTTGGAAAACACGGAAAGGTGGCAGAGTGGTCGAATGCGCTGGACTCGAAATCCAGTGTACCTTTAGGGGTACCGTGAGTTCGAATCTCACCCTTTCCGCCAAATTTAAAACCCCCGCAAAGCGAAAGTTTTGCGGGGGTTTTGCTTTTGCGGCGGTGAATCGTCGGGTGGTTTTCGGCAAGGTCGCTGCCGTCCGTATAGCAGTTCAGTGCGCCGATGCGACATGACGGTCACCATCCGGTGCGCATGCAACGATGCGCGAGTAATTGCCAGCAGCTGGCGCGTCAGCACCGCGTCACGCTGTTCGAATCGGCCGACTATGCGGGAGGCCACACGCATCCGGTCGACACTGGTTTCCTCGTGTTCAATGAACGCACGTATCCGAACCTGGTCGCGCTGTTCAGCGAACTCGGCGTCCAGTCGCATCCGAGCGACCTGAGCTTCTCGGTCTCGCTCGACGATGGCCGCCTGGAATGGGCCGGCACCGGTCTGAACACGGTCTTCGCGCAGCGCCGTAATCTGTTTTCGCCGACCTTCATCGGCGTGTTGCGCGACATCGTGCGGTTCAACCGGGGCGCCCAGCAGAACCTCGAAATCGCGACGCGCACGCGCGTCGATGGCGAACTGCTGACGGCCGGCGACTACGGCGGCGCGTTCCAGCGGCCCTATCTGCTGCCGATGGCCGCCGCAATCTGGTCGAGCGCGACCGCCGACATCCTCGCATTTACGGCCATCACCTTCCTGCGCTTCTGTCTGAATCACGCCCTGCTGCAGGTGAACCGCCGGCCGCAGTGGCGCACCGTGGTCGGCGCCGGACGGGAGTACGTGACGCGCATCATGAATACGCTCGATGACGTTCGCATCGCCATGCCCGTGCGAAGCCTGCGGCGCTCGGCCGATGGCATCGACGTCTACACCGACGACGGCGCCGAGCGCTTCGACGCACTAGTGCTCGGCACCCACGCGCCAACCACCTTGCGTCTGCGCGAAGACCCCGATCAGGACGAGCGCAGCGTATTGGGCGCGGTGCGTTACCAGCCGAATCTCGCGGTGCTCTGCATACCGATACGACGCTGCTGCCGCGTCGTCGGCGTGTGTGGTCGGCGTGGAATTATCTCGGCACGCGCGGCCGCGACGGTTCGCATCCGGTCTGCGTCAGCTATCCGGTGAATCAGTTGCAGCCGTTGCCATTCAGCACGCCGCTCGTCGTCACGCGTAATCCCGTGACGCCGCCCGCGCCCGGCACTGAGTTGCGCCGCTTTCACTACGACCATCCGCTGTTCGATCTCGCCGCGATCGAGGCGCAGCATCGCTTGCCGTCATTGCAAGGCAAGCGCCGCACGTGGTTCGCGGGCGCGTGGACGGGCTACGGTTTTCACGAGGACGGTCTGAAATCGGCATTGCGCGTCGCTGCGGATTTCAACGCATTGCCGGATTGGGCCAGGCTATGAAGTCCACCCCTCGCGCGAAACCTGTGAGCGGCGTTGCGACGAGCATCACGGCCAACGTCGCGGCCAACGTCGGAGCAGACCTCGCCCCCTCGGCGGGCTGCTGACCGGCCACGTAATGCACGAACGTCTGCGGCCGAAGCCGCATCGCTTCACGTACCCGGTGTTCTATATGCGATGCGATCTGGACCGGCTGGCGTCGCTGGATCGCGGTTGGTTCGGCATCGACCGTTGGCGGCCTCTCAGCCTGCATCGACGCGACCACGGTCCGCGCGACGGCAGTGATCTGGCCGCATGGATGCGCGCGCAACTCTCGGCGGCAGGCATCGAGGAAGCAGAGGGCCGCATCTGGCTGCAGGCTTTTCCGCGTGTGTTCGGCTACGCGTTCAATCCGGTCAGCTTGTGGTTTTGTCACGAGCGCGACGGCCAGTTGCGCGCGCTGCGCGCCGAAGTGCGCAACACCTTCGGCGAGCGCCACAGCTATTTGCTCAGCGCGCGAGGCAACGTGCCGATCACCGCAGGCACGCAGCTCACGTGCCGGAAAGTGCGTACAGGGCTTCGACGAGATTTTCGTGCACACGTGGCGATTGTCTCTGGCGTACTGCGAAGCGGGCTTCGACGAGGGACGCACCGACGTGATGCAGTTCATTCTGGCGAAGTCCGATTGAGAGGTCGACTGGGACGCCCACCGAGAAGCGCGTGGTCGCGGCGCCGACGCATGAGCAGCCAGCGATCGCGCGCGCCTTTACGCAAATCGCGGACTTCAACGAGCTCCCGTTCTTCTGAGAGGAGCCGCGCGATCCGGTAAGAACAAGCTCGTGCGCAACGCCGTCACGAAGCCAACGAAGCAAATCCGTGAGCGGCGGCGAAGCGGCTTGCAAAGCAGCACAAATGGTTTCATCGTGCACCGGCAACACGCCTCGACAGACAGCGCGTCGCAGTTTCCAACCCCGGCCCAGCGTTCAAAAAAATCACGCTGCGACTCCATTCAGCCCGTTTTGCCCGGGTCCGGCGGCGATCCTCTGTACAATTGGCCGGGCGATCGCCGGTGTAAGCATGATTTGCCGGGCCGCTCGCGGCGGCTCGGCATGCGCTGAACATCGATCCCATCCGACCCATATCGACTGAATTCATGGCCATTACCTACAAGTCCCCTGACGACATCGCCAAGCTGCGCATTTCCGGCCGCCTCGCGGCCGACGTGCTGGCAATGATCGGCGAGCACGTCAAGGCCGGCGTCTCCACCGAGGAGCTCGACGCGCTGTGCAACGACTACATCGTCAACACGCAAAAGTCGATTCCGGCCAATGTCGGCTACCTGGGCTTTCCCAAGACGGTTTGCACGTCGGTCAACCAGGTGGTGTGCCACGGCATTCCGAATCGCAACGAGGTCCTGAAGGACGGCGACATCATCAACATCGACGTCGCGATCATCAAGGACGGCTACTTCGGCGACACCAGCCGTATGTATTGCGTGGGCCAGCCGAGTACGGTGGCGCGGCAGCTGATCGACACGACCTACGAGGCGATGCTCGCCGGCATCCGCGAAGTGAAGCCGGGCGCGACGCTCGGCGACGTGGGCTACGCGATCCAGAAAGTGGCGCAGCGCGATGGCTTCTCGATCGTGCGCGACTACTGCGGGCACGGCATCGGCAAGGTCTATCACGAAGACCCGCAAGTGCTGCATTACGGCCAGCCGGGGCAGGGCGTGCGTCTGAAACCGGGCATGGTCTTCACGATCGAGCCGATGATCAATGCGGGCCGCGCGGGCACCACGGTGCAGCGCGACGGCTGGACCGTGGTCACCAAGGACCGCTCGCTGTCGGCGCAATGGGAGCACATGATCGCCGTGACCGACGACGGCTATGAACTGCTAACGCCGTGGCCGGACGGCACCGGCCGCTACGAAGCACCGTGAGCGGATCGAGCGCGCGCTTGGCGAAGCTCGCGGCGGGGCGAGAGACCTGCCGTCCGGTTGTGCGTGTCGTCTATCCGTTTTTGTGCGGCGGTCCAATCGTGTCAATAATGATTTGACTCGCGCGCCGGTTCGGTTAAAGCTACGTCTTAGGGTTTCAAGGGGTTTTCGTCTGCATGAGTCCGTCATTGACCGTTCGCCGTATCGCCGCTGACCAGGGCGCCGTTTTTCGCGAACTCCGTACTGCGTCGTTGCGGGAGGCGCCCTATGCCTTCGGCGCGACACTCGAGGACGCATTGTCGGCGGATGTCGCCAGTTTCGACGCCACCGCCGCGGAGCGCGCGGTGTCGGTTTCCATCAGCACCTTCATCCTGTACACCGAAGGCCATCCAGCCGGCCTGATCGAAGCGCACTTCGACGACACCCCGGCGCGCCGCGCGTTCGTCTGCGAGTTGTGGGTGGCGCCGGCCGTGCGTCATCTGCGCGGCGGCGAACTGCTGGTCGACACCGCCGGCAGCTGGCTCGCGGGCGAAGGCGCCACGGAAATCTACGCGTGGGTCGCCGACGCCAATCGCAATGCGATGCGCTTTTACGAGGCGCTCGGTTTCAATCAGACCGGCGAGCATCGCCGCGTAGCACGTGCGCCCGAGCAGATCGAAAGTCTGCTGGTGCGCCATGTGCCGGGCACGTCCCAGGTGTCCCACCAGTGATCTCGCGAGCGGCGCAACAGCGTGCCGCTCGATTCCCCTGCGCGTCTGTCCCACGATCTTGCTCGAGCGATCGAGCACGGTCATCGGCGGCTGCGTGGCCTTCATGGCGCGCGCCTGCCGCGCCGCAATCGAGGTGGCTCACTGTTCCGGCAAAAAAGCTCGCCGCGCGCGTGGACGCCTGTAAAATACGCAAAATTTTTTGCCGAACGCTATGTCGCCCAAGAAATCGCCCTTTTTCGAACTGCGCAGCGGCGCTGTCGATACGCTGCTGTTCGTGGTCAAGACAACCGACCTGGACGCCATGCGTGCCGAGCTCACGCGGCGCTTCGAGGCGACCCCCGAATTCTTCGCTAACGACGTCGTCGCGATCGACGTGCGCCGCCTCGCCGCGAACGAGCGCGTGCCGCTTGGCGACATTGCGCAACTGCTCGACAGCGTGCGCATGCGGCCGGTCGGCGTGGTCGCCAACGCGCAGCAGACGTGGGCGGCTGAATCGGCGTTGCCGCTGCTCGAAGCGCGCGATCGTCGCGGCGCTGCTTCGAAGCCGACCGATGAGGACAGCGCCACTGCCGACGCGCAAGCCGTCAACGGCCCGAACGCGGCCACGGCAGCCGCCGCACCACCCGCAGTCGCCGGCACACCGGCCACGGCCGCCGCAGTCGAGCCCGCTCCCGCCGCCGAGCCCGTGCGGCTCGCCACCTCGTCGCAAACGATGGTGGTCGACAAGCCGCTGCGCTCCGGCCAGCGCATCTACGCGAAGGGCGATCTGGTCGTGCTCGGCCTCGTGAGCTACGGCGCGGAAGTGATCGCGGAAGGCAACATTCATATTTACGCGCCGTTGCGCGGCCGGGCACTGGCCGGCGTGCAGGGCAATCACGACGCGCGTATTTTCTGCACGTGTCTCGAACCGGAACTGATCTCGATCGCGGGCATCTATCGAACGACGGAGAACCCGCTGCCGTCCGACGTGCTCGGCAAGCCGGTGCAGATCTGGCTCGAAGAAGAAAAGCTGATGATCGAACCGCTGCGGCTCACCTGAGCGCCAGGAAACGGAAGCTGCGCTGAACAAATCTGGCGCGCGGCGTTTCACGGCAAATATGGCCGCACATAATTGATGAATTTGACGAACACAAGGTAAGGGTAATGGCAAAAATCATTGTGGTGACTTCGGGCAAGGGTGGCGTGGGCAAGACGACCACGAGCGCGAGTTTTGCATCGGCCCTCGCACTGCGTGGCAGCAAGACCGCCGTGATCGACTTCGACGTCGGCCTGCGTAACCTCGACCTCATCATGGGCTGCGAGCGCCGGGTGGTGTACGACCTGATCAACGTGATCCAGGGCGAAGCCAATCTGAACCAGGCGCTGATCAAGGACAAGAAGTGCGAGAACCTCTTTATCCTCCCGGCGTCGCAGACGCGCGATAAAGACGCGCTGACGATGGAAGGCGTCGAGAAGGTCATCAACGATCTGATCGCAATGGACTTCGAATACATCGTCTGCGATTCGCCGGCCGGCATCGAGTCGGGCGCGCTGCTCGCGATGCACTTCGCCGACGAAGCGCTGATCGTGACCAACCCGGAAGTGTCGTCGGTGCGCGACTCGGACCGCATTCTCGGCATCCTCTCGTCGAAGACCAAGCGCGCGATCGAAAGCAAGGAGCCGATCAAGGAGCACCTGCTGATCACCCGCTACAACCCGAAGCGCGTCAGCGAAGGCGAAATGCTGTCGCTCACCGACATCCAGGAAATTCTGCGCATCGATCTGATCGGCGTGATTCCGGAATCGGAAGCGGTGCTGCACGCGTCGAACCAGGGTCTGCCCGCCGTGCATCTGGACGGCACCGACGTGGCCGAAGCCTATAAGGATGTCGTGTCGCGTTTCCTCGGCGAGCAGAAGTCGCTTCGCTTTACCGACTACCAGAAGCCCGGGCTGCTGCAGCGCCTCTTCGGCACCAAGTAAGGGGAGCGCACGTAATGTCGATTCTTTCGTTTTTGCTGGGCGAGAAGAAGAAGTCCGCGTCGGTAGCGAAGGAACGCCTGCAGTTGATCATCGCGCACGAGCGCGCCGGCGGCCACGCGCCCGCCGATTATCTGCCTGCGTTGCAACGCGAACTGGTAGCCGTGATTTCGAAGTACGTGAAGATTTCCGATGACGATATACGCGTGAGTCTCGAGCGTCAGGACGACCTCGAAGTGCTCGAGGTCAAGATCGAAATACCGCAGGCTTGATCGTTCAGGCGCAGTCCGGTTTTGCGGTTGGTTTCAGTTGATGTTGATGTTGATGTGCAGTGCGCCGCGCGGCGTTGCGTTCGAATGACGCGACGCCGTGGGGTGCGCGAGCGCCGAGGCTATTGTCTTTGCCGCGTGACCCCAGGCGCGGTGTCTCCGTAGTTCTATTCCCCGTGGTTTTCTCTGCATCGACTCGCGGCCTCGTTCCACTGCGTTGCGTTCGTGTGCGGTCTCACGCGCCTTCGCGCACGTTCCGGCCTTTCGTCGAAATAATCCGTTGCACTTCAGCCTGCGCCGTAACACGCCCGCAGTCAGCCGCTAGCGGCCCTCGCGCATTAAACGGATAACGCCGTATTCGGTGTTCAACGAGGGAGGGCATCATGAACAAGAACTTTCGCTTGCTACTTGCCAACACCGTATTGATCGCAGCCGGCGTCGCCGCTGCGGCATCCGCGTCGGCCGCCGAAGTGATCGTGATCGCACCGTCCGCGCCGCCGCCCGTGCGTTACGAAGCGGTGCCCGCGCCGCGCGTCGGCTATGTATGGGACCACGGTCACTGGCGTTGGGATCACGGCCGCTACGTGTGGGCTGCGGGTCACTGGCAGGCCGAGCGCGTCGGCTATCACTGGGTCCCGGGTCACTGGGTCTCGCATGGCCCGAACTACCACTGGGTCCAGGGCCACTGGGCGTAACCGCGACAGATGGCGGCGGCGCGTGACACGATGCGCCCGACGCCCGCGCGTCGCCGTTGCCATCGCCGCGACCGGTTCTCCAACACAGGCCTCACGCGTGCGCCCGTTCGCGCGGCGCAGCGCTTACCGATGTATTCCAGGAAACTCGTCGATGAAAAAGAATCTGCTTCTGCTCGCCGCGCTCGCCGTCATGCTGGCCGGCTGCGTCGTCGTGCCGGCGCGGCCGATGTATGTGCACGTGCCGCGCGTGGTCGTCTACTGACGCGGCGCGTCGGCGTCGTCATCAGCGCGCGTTTCGCCGTCGACGTGTGGCGCCGCCGTTTCCGACGCCTCGACGTCGGACACTTCAGGGGCCTCGACTTCAGGCACTTCGGGCACCGGCGCGGGCGCCGGTTTCGGCAGCGGCGCCATATACCGCTGCGCCAGCGACTCATACAGCGGCGGCGCGAAGAAGCGCGACACGCGGCTCGAGATCAACGCGGTGGCCATCAGCGAAATCACCAGCGCATGGCCGTCGATCATCTCCATCACGATCACGAACGACGTGATCGGCGACTGCGTGACAGCGGCCAGATAGCCGACCATCGCGAGCGCGATCAGCATCGGCAATTGCATCGAATCGAACACCATGTGGAGCAGATTGCCGAAGCCCGCGCCGATCGACAGCGACGGCGCAAAGATGCCGCCCGGAATGCCGGGCAGGTATGAGCCGACCATCGCGATCATCTTCAGGAACGGATAGAACATCGACAGCTGTTCATGTCCGTCGAGCAGTCCGCGTGCTTCCGCATAGCCGCTGCCGAACGTCGTGCCGCCCGAAATCAGCCCGACCACCGCGATCGTGAAACCGCATAACGCGGCGAACACGACCGGCCGCTCGCCATGCAGTTGACGCAGCGGCGCCGGAATCCAGCGCGCGGTATTCAGCAGCAGCCAGCCGAACACGCCGCCCGCGACACCGGTGACGACTGCCGTGAGCAGCACCGCGAGCGCGAGCAGGTCGGGAAAGTGCACGCCGATCTGGATCGTGCCGAAGTAGGTGTAGTTGCCGTTCAGCCCGAGCGCGACCACGCCCGCGATGATGATCGCGGTGATCAGCACGCCGCTCGCGCGCGCCTCGAAGCTGCGCGTCAGTTCTTCGATCGCGAACACGATCCCGGCGAGCGGCGTATTGAACGCGGCGGACAAGCCGGCGGCCGCGCCGGCCAGCACGAGCTGCCGTTCGATCAGTGCGTTCGAGCGTGGATAGAGCCTGCGCAGATTGAACATCAGCGCCGCGCCGACCTGCACGGTCGGTCCTTCGCGGCCGATGGTGAAGCCGCCCAGAATCCCCAGAAACGACACCGCGATCTTGCCGAACAGGATCCGGAACGACAGCAGCCGCGCACCGTATTCGCCCGGTTTCGAATGGAGCGTGGCGATCACCTGCGGAATGCCGCTGCCCTCGGCGCCGCGAAAGAAGGTGCGCGTGAGCCACACGGCGAGCGCCGCGATCGCGGGCGTGAGGAACAGCGGCGCCCATATGAACCGGTGCTGCAGCGTGCGGAACTCGGCGTAGCCCCAGTCGATCAAGCGCGCATACAGCACCGCGACCAGGCCGACCGCGATCGCGCCGAGCCAGAAGATGCCGTACTGCCGCCAAAGGCGTCTCGCGCGACGCATGATAGCGGAAGCACCCAGGGAGAAGGGGCGGGACATAGGCGTGTGTGTTGGCGCAAAGGGTGAAGTATAAAGGCGCGCCGCACCGCCTGGCTGCTGTGAAGGCATTTTGAAATGCCGCATAATCGGCAAGGATCAGCCGCCGCATGTAACGCGCCGTATTGAGATGACGCTGCGCGCGCTGCCCGATCCAACCGGGAAAGTTACGATCTTCGGCTAAAATTGCGTGATCTTCGAACAACTGGCAGGTCATTAATGAAGCGAGTCCTAATTGTCAAGGTCACTTCGCTCGGCGACATCGTGCAGGCGCTGCCGGTGGTCGCCGATATCAAGCGCGCGTTTCCGGGCGTGCAGGTCGATTGGGCGGCCGACGAGGCATTCGCCGAACTGGTGCATTGGAGCGAAAGCGTCGACCGCGTGCTGTGCGCGCCGCTGCGGCGCTTCAAGAAGGCACGCCGCTGGGGCGATCTGAAGGCGATCTGGGCGTCCGTCGCCGAATTGCGGGCGTATCGCTACGACTTCATTATCGACATTCACGGCGTCTACAAGAGCGCGATCATCGCGTTCCTCGCGCGCTCGTCGCGGCGCATCGGCTACCAGTCCCAGGACTTGGGAGAACGCGGCGCCGCATTCGCGTACACCGGACGGTTCGGCCCGCGTCCGCAAGGCAATGCGTGGCACGGCATGCGGATCAGCGCAGGCGAGGCGCTGGGCTACGAGGTCGAAGGGCCGCCCATTTACAACCTGCGCCTGCCCGAACCGGTGCGCGGGCCGTTCGAGTCCGGGAGCGCGCCGGTCGCGGCCTTCTTTCACGCCACCTCCAAAGACGACAAGAAGTGGCCGCTGACTCATTGGGCAGCGGTGGGTCGCGAGCTGGCCGGGCGGGGCTTTCGCGTGGTCTTGCCGTGGGGCTCCGCCGGCGAGCGCGCCGAGGCGGAGCAGATCGCCGCGCAGGTGCCCAACTCGGTCGTGCTGCCGCAGATGAACGTGACCGAGATCGCACAGATGATCGACGCTTGCTCGCTGGTGGTCGGCACCGATACCGGCTTCGTCCATCTTGCCCACGCGTTGCAGAAGCGCACCGTGATGATCTTCGTGGCGACGTCGCCGTCGCATTGCGGCGTCGAATCGCCGTACCGTTCGATCTCGGTCGGCGACGGCCGGTCGGTGCCGCCGATCAGTGCCACGCTCGCGGCGATCAACTACGTGCACACCGAGCCGCTGAATTCCGCCGTGCAGCAGTGCTCGGCGGTCGGCTGAACGCTGCTTTTCGCGCTGTCGCGCAATCGTTTGCTCAAAAAGAAAAGAGGCGTGACGCGTAGATCGCCCGATCAGATGGGCGCTGCCACGTAACGCCTCCGAAAGCGCCCGTGTCGGGGAACAGCGGGCGGAGAGGAAATCGTTTGTTGCGAAGAGCGGTCGAAGCCAACGGCCGTAGATGGCCGTCGGATTCAACGGTTCTCATCCCACAGGCACGAACGCAAATGCCTGATCGCGCCGTTCGGCGCCGCGCCGATAACCCCGCGAAGCACTGGCGCGAGGTTCGCAGCGCGCATTACACGCCTGTTAAATCTGTCGCTTTTCGTTGAGCGCGCGGTTACATTCACGCGCCGTCTTCATACGAATCACGGCTTCGGCACCGCTCGAGGCCGTTACTCACGCGCGGCGCCCGAGCCGTGTACACCGCGCCAGCAAGCGATGCGCGGCATGGGCGCGTTCAAACCAAGTATAGGCGGTGTTTGCGGCCGGCGTGAATGCATCGCCCAAAGGCATTCTAGCCGGCGATTTTCAGCCACAGGCGATGTAACACCGTGGTGATCTTCCCTTACAAATAGCAACGTTCGTCCGACGGCTTGTCGTGTTCAATCGGGTCATTCGGGGTTTGGCTCGAATGAATCTGACTCGATGGAGAACAATATGAAACGCTTGATTCTGACTCTCGCCGCCGGCACGCTCCTCGCCACCGCACTCGGCGGCTGCATCGTCGCTCCGGCGCCTGGCTACTACGGCGGCGGCTACTATCACCACGGCGGCTATTACTACCGCTAAGACCCCGCTGAAGCCGTTCAGGCCATCAGCATCTCGAACGCGACTATCGCGGCAATGGCAGCCGCGTTCGCAGCCAGCGCTTCCAGCACGATGCCCTTCCAGCTCGCCGGACGAAAGCGCAGCGCCAGCAGCAAGGCGCCCAGCAGCGCCAGCGTGATGATCATCACGATGTCCGCGTTATGAAGATGAACGCTCACCCGAGCCTCCCTGCTTGCCTTGGGTTATTGAAATCGAGTATAGGCAAGTCAAAAAGGCGCGCAATACCAGGGGATTAACGTAGGCACGCTGGACAGGCAGCATGCAAGGAGGCGTCCCGCCGATGCCGCCACGACGCGCGATGAATGCGCCGGCAGGCATCGGGTCTGGAGCAAGGGGCAACGTTCAGCGCTGATGACCAGCGGCAACGCTCACCGCCGCAGGTCACCACGCATTCAATGCATTGCCGCGTCGCCTCGTCATAGCGCGGCCGCGGCTCGCATCGTCACATCAAGCGCGCGTCACGCGTTTCGCGCATGCACAGCACGCCGAACAGGCTCACCGCCGCGGCCACCGACACATAAGCGCCCACCCACGGCAGCCCGCCGTGCGCGGCGAGCACCTGCGCGATATACGGCGCGACCGATGCGCCGAGGATCCCGCCGAGGTTATACGACACGCCCGCGCCGGTGTAACGCACGTTGGTCGGAAACAGCTCCGGCAACAGCGCGCCCATCGGCGCGAAGGTCACGCCCATCAGGAACAGCTGGATCACGAGGAACAGCAGCACCAGCGGCGTTTCTCCGCTGCCGAGCAGCGGCGCCATCGTGAAGCCCGACAGGATCGCCGCGACGATGCCGACGATCAGCACCGGCTTGCGTCCAAAACGGTCGCTCGCGCGCGCCGACAGCGGCGTGGCTAGCGCCATGAACACCACCGCCACGCACAGCAATCCGAGGAACGTCTGCCGCGGAATGTGCAGCACGGATACGCCATACGACAGCGAGAACGTGGTCGCGTTGTAGAACAGCGTGTAGCAGACCACCATCGCGAGCGCGCCGAGCAGGGTGGGCAGCCAGTGTTGCGACAGCAGCGTGGCGATCGGCACCCTGACGCGTTCCTTGCGCTCGATGGCGGCCTGGAACGCCGGCGTCTCGGCGATTTTCAGACGCACGTACAAGCCGAGCACGACCAGCACCGCGCTGACGATGAACGGCACGCGCCAGCCCCAGCTGCGGAACTGCTCGTCGCTCAACGACAGGGCCAGCGCGAAGAACAGCCCGTTGGACGCGAGAAAGCCGATCGACGGCCCGAGTTGCGGGAACATGCCGAACCAGCCACGCTTGCCGGCCGGCGCGTTTTCGGTGGCGAGCAGTGCCGCGCCGCCCCATTCGCCGCCAAGGCCGATGCCCTGGCCGAAGCGCAGCACGCACAACAGGATCGGCGCGAGGCTGCCGATCGAGTCGTAGCCCGGCACGAAGCCGATCAGCGTGGTCGACAGGCCCATCACCAGCAGCGAAGCGACCAGCGTCGATTTACGGCCGATCCGGTCGCCGAAGTGGCCGAACAGGAATGAGCCGATCGGCCGCGCGACGAACGCGATGCCGAACGTGACGAACGCCGACAAGGCCTGAGCCGTGGCCGAGCTATGCGGGAAAAACACCGGTCCGATGACGAGTGCCGCGGCGGTCGCGTAGACGTAGAAATCGTAGAACTCGATCGCGGTGCCGATGAAGCTCGCGAAGATGATCCGCGCGCTGCTGTTTTGCCCGCTCGTATTGGGCTGAGCCGAGGAAATCGGCGATGTGGACATGCAGGGTCTCCGTGTGTCGTAAGGCCGCCGGGCGCCGTGCGTTGAGGTCGGTCGCGCATGCCGTGGCGGCATCTTTGTTTACATTCCTACGCTCGGCGCCGCTGGCGGGCTGATGTACAGCCACGCGTGGCGCGCGGCGGTGCAACAGCTTACAACGGCAGCCGGCGTGATTCGCGCGCGAACGCGGCCATGCCGGCGGATTGCCGAACGCGGGTTACCGGGCGAGTCGCCTGGCGGGTTGCGTGATGCGCGCGGAGAACATGGTGGCCGGTATGGGCCGCCACGCCGGCCGTTGGGCATGAGCCGTCGGGCGTGAGGCATCGCGCATCAAGCGGGCGGCGCTCGCGGATGGCGCGGCGGCGCTGAAATCGGCGTCGCGCCGCGCCGACGGGTATGCGGGCAGCGTGAGCCATGCCGGAAGGCTCCGGCGCGGGGAATCGGAAAATTATAGCGAGCGCGGCTATTGGGCAGCAATGGCGGCGTAACGATGGTGGCGGGCGGCGAGGTCGTTGCGAGGCCTCGGCGACGCACGCCGTGCAGTCACCGTTAAGCGACGAGGCGTCTTCAGTCGATCGTTTGCGCTTGCGGCGACGCTAGTTCGCGCAACTGGAATTTGCCGTCGTCGTTGAACAGCCAGTCTTCGAATAGTTCGAGCTGGCCACGGCCATTGAGCAGTTTGCCGGGCGGCAGCGGCAGCGGCGCGGCGCGGCGCAGCGTGGCGAGTGCGGTGCTTTCGGCCTCGTCGTCGCCATTGGTGCGATAGACCGACGACTGCACCACGTGCCCATTACGATCGACCGTGAACGACACCACCACCAGCGAGCGCAGCATTGCCTGCGGTGTGCCGCGCAACACGTAGGAAGGATTGCGTTCGACGATGCGCTTCGCGACCGCGTCGCGATACTGGTCGAGCGTCGCGCTGTTGACGGCGGCCACTGGCGTGCTCACGACGGGCTCATGCGGCGGCAGCGTGATCGTGCAGCCGGTCACCGCGACGGCTAATGCCGCGCTTAGCAGCGCGCGAAGCGTGCACGACGACTCTGCGCTGACGCGCGCGGAGAAGCGTCCGGACAGGCGGAGAAGGTGGCGCGTATGGGTGGGCATGAGGGCGAGAAGCACGGAGAGAGCTTACTTTGATGGTAGCCAAAAAACGCAAGGATGCAATTGGCGTTCGCCCGCTATGCGGCGCCGCGCGCGGTTGTAATAGCCGGAAATATAAGCGGATTGGTCGGCGGCACAAACACGCCTACACTTGGATTGCCTCTTTCGAGAGGCATCGGTGGAAGTCTTTGTTTAGCCCGCTTCGCGCGGGCTTTCTTTTGTGCGCGTTGCGTGCGCACGCCGTCCGGGTCCGCCAATGAAAAAGGCGAACTCGCTGACGAGTCCGCCTTCCTTTGGTTTGTGCAATGCAGGCTGTGAGCGGGCGCTCACTACTGCGGCGCCACGTGCTGCTTTTACTGCTATTGCCGCGCTTGCGACTTCGGTTACTTCAGCGCCGCACGCGCCGCCTTCACCGCCGCGAGTACCTGCTCCGGCGCCGTGCCGCCCGGATGGTTGCGGCTTGCCACCGAACCTTCGAGCGTCAGATACGAGAAAACGTCCTCGCCGATCAGATGCGCGACGTTCGGCAGCTCGCTGCGCATTTCTTCCAGCGTCAGGTCCGCCAGATCGCAGCCGCGGTCCGCGCAGATGCGCACAGCGAGCGCGACCGCTTCATGCGCGTCGCGGAACGGCAGGCCGCGCTTGACCAGGTAGTCGGCCAGATCTGTGGCGGTCGAGAAGCCTTGCAGCGCTGCATCGCGCATCGCCTGCGGCTTCACCGAAATGCCGGCGACCATCTCAGCGAAGATGCGCAGCGTATCGGCGACGGTGTCGACGGTATCGAACAGCGGTTCCTTGTCTTCCTGATTGTCTTTGTTGTACGCGAGCGGCTGGCCCTTCATCAGCGTCAGCAGCGCGATCAGATGGCCGTTCACACGACCGGTCTTGCCGCGTGCGAGTTCGGGCACGTCCGGGTTCTTCTTTTGCGGCATGATCGACGAACCGGTGCAGAAGCGGTCGGCCAGATCGATGAAGCCGACGCGCGGGCTCATCCACAGCACGAGCTCTTCGGAGAAGCGCGACACGTGCGTCATCACGAGCGCCGCCGCGGCCGCGAATTCGATCGCGAAGTCACGGTCGGAGACTGCATCCAGCGAGTTCGCGCAGATGCCGTCGAAGCCGAGCGTCTGCGCCACCGCGAGACGGTTAATCGGATAGCTGGTGCCGGCGAGCGCCGCGGCGCCCAACGGCAGACGATTCACGCGCTTGCGGCAATCGACCATGCGCTCGGCGTCGCGCGAGAACATTTCGACGTAGGCGAGCAGGTGATGGCCGAACGTGACCGGCTGCGCGACTTGCAGATGCGTGAAGCCCGGCATGATGGTCGACGCGTTCTTTTCCGCCATGTCGAGCAGCGCGGTGCGCAGGTCCGTGAGCAGGCCGCCGATCCGGTCGATCTCGCCGCGCAGCCACAGACGGATGTCGGTCGCGACCTGGTCGTTGCGCGAGCGGCCGGTGTGCAGACGCTTGCCGGCGTCGCCGATCAGCGCGGTCAGGCGCGCTTCGATGTTCAGGTGGACGTCTTCCAGATCGAGTTGCCACTCGAACTCGCCTCGCTCGATTTCACCCTTGATCTGCGCCATGCCGCGTTGGATCGCGGCGAGGTCGTCGGCGGCGATGATCTTCTGCGCGGCCAGCATCGAGGCGTGCGCGAGCGACCCTTCGATGTCGACGAGCGCCAGACGCTTGTCGAAGAAAACCGACGACGTGTAGCGTTTGACGAGCTCGGACATCGGCTCCGAGAAGCGAGCCGACCAGGCTTCGCCTTTTTTGTGCAGTTGGGACGTCATGGTGTTGGGCAGTTAAGCGGCAGTTGAGCGAGCGGTGAGGAGGCTGACGGCGCGTCATGCACGTCGAGTACCGTGCAAAGCTGCCGCCGAAGCGCAGAAAGACAGAGATTTTAACACTGGCGGCCTGCGTTCAAGACGGCGCCGGCGAGGCCGCTACTCACGCACCAGCACGACCAGCTTCAGATCTTCGCGATGCGCGGGCTTGAAGGTGATCTGGTCGTAGACGACGCGGCCGTCGCGCGGATGATTGAACTCGCGCCGACCGCCCTCGCGGCCGCCGACGTCCTGCGACGCCCAGAAGCGCGCGAACGCGTCGCTCGCGGCCGTCAGCGAATCGATCAGCGCGCGGGTGGGCGCGTCACTCAGATGGCGGATCGAGTCGGCGCGGAATTCGGCGGCGAGGCGCCGCGCCCGCGTTTCCCAGTCGACGATCAGCGCGCGCGCAGCCGGTTCGGTGAACGTGTAGCGCAGCAGATTGCGATCATGCGCGCCGTCCAGCCAGCCGACGAACAGATCGGCCGCGCGCTCGTTCCACGCGAGCGCATTCCACTGCCGATCGAGCACATAGGCCGGCGCGCTCACCAACTGCACCGTTTCCAGCAGCGTGGCGGGGGCGTCGGCGGCGGCCGGATCGGGCTCGGCCGGATCGCGTTGCGCGGCCAGCTCGAACAGATAGGCCCGCTCGGCGCGCGACAGTTGCAGCGCGACCGCGATTCGCGCCAGTGCGTCGGCGGACGCGGAGACCGGCCGGCCCTGCTCGATCCACGTGTACCAGGTCGGGCTCACGCCGCACAGCTGCGCGACTTCCTCGCGCCGCAAGCCGGGCGTACGGCGGCGCGGCCCGGGCGGCAGGCCGACCGCTTGCGGCAAGAGCCGTTCGCGGTGCGCGCGGATGAAGTCGCCGAGCGCGCGAGCAGGGGTGGCGTCGAGTGGCGGCGGGTTATCGGCGGAAGACGGGGTGGTCATTCTGATCGGGTCGAGCGTGGGGTGGTAATAGACATACCAGAATAATTGCTTAACTTGTACTGGTACACGACGGGCCCTATTGTAGCGGCAGTAGCGGCTTGAACAACACGACGCCTTCCAGCGCTACCCCTAATCACTAACCGGAGCCACCCCATGAAGCATCACGATCAGGTCGCCGACGCCTTCGGCTCGACCGCCGCCGCGTACTTGACGAGCCAGACCCATGCAACCGGCGCCGATCTGCGGATGCTGGCCGATTCGATCGCGGCGACGCCGGACGCGACGGTGCTCGACATGGGCTGCGGCGCGGGCCACGCCAGTTTCGCGGTCGCGCCGCACGCGCAAGAGGTGATCGCCTACGACATCGCGCCGCAGATGCTGGCGACGGTCGACGGCGCGGCGCGCGAACGCGGCCTCGCCAACATCCGCACGCAGCAGGGCGCGGCTGAAACGCTGCCGTTCGCCGACGATTCGTTCGAGTGGGTGATCAGCCGGATGAGCGCGCACCACTGGCACGACGTGCCGCTCGCGCTCGCCGAAGTGCGGCGCGTGCTGAAGCCGGGCGGCAAGGTGTTGTTCGTCGATATCGCGGGCATCGATCATCCGTTGCTCGACACGCATATTCAGGCGATCGAGTTGTTGCGCGATGGCTCGCATATCCGCGACTACTGCGCCGACGAATGGGTCGCGTTGTTCGCCGCGGCGGGTTTCCAGGCGTCGATTCGCGAACGTTGGCGCATCGACATCGAGTTCAGTTCGTGGGTGGCGCGCATGCGCACGCCGGAACCGCGCGTGGTCGCGATCCGCTCGCTGTGGGACCATGCGCCGGATGAAGTGCGGCACTATTTCGACGTGCAGGAAGACGGCTCGTTCAAGCTCGACGCGCTGATGATCGACGCGCACTGAGCACGCCACAAAGAGAACGGCGGGATGCCGAAACCGACATCCCGCCGCTGTGAGTCGCATTGACTCCGACACTGACTTCGCGCGTCGTTCACGCCGTAGCGCGCGAACTCAGCCCATCACTTAACCCGTATTGCGCAGCCCCGCCGCAATCCCGTTGATGCTCAAATGAATCCCGCGCCGCACACGCGCATTGCTGTCGCCTGCGCGGTGACGCTTGAGCAGTTCCACCTGCAGGTGATTCAACGGATCGAGATACGGGAACCGGTTCTTGATCGAGCGCGCGAGCAGCGGATTCTCCGCGAGCCGTTCGCTCTTGCCGGTGATCTCCGACAACACCTTCGACGTGCGCTCCCACTCCGCGACGATCCGTTCGAACACGTGCTTGCGCAGCTTCTTGTCCGACACCAGCGCCGCGTAGCGCGACGCGACCGCGAGATCGGTCTTCGCCAGCACCATGTCCATGTTCGACAGCAGGTTCGAGAAGAACGGCCAGGTCTTGTGCATTTTCTTCAGCAGCGCGAGACGGCGCGCGCGTTCGGCGTCGCTCGGCGCGCTGTCGAGATGCGCGGCCACCGCGGCGCCGAAGCCGTACCAGCCGGTCAGCAGCAAACGGCATTGGCCCCACGAGAAGCCCCACGGAATCGCGCGCAGATCTTCGATCCTGCGCTGCTTCGGGTCCTGCAATTTGCGCGAGGCCGGCCGGCTGCCGATGTTCAGCTCGGCGATCTCCGCGATCGGCGTCGACTCGAAGAAGTACTCCTTGAAGCCCGGCGTTTCGTAGACCAGCGCGCGATACGAGGCCATCGCCGCGTCGGACAACTGCTGCATCGTCTCTTCGAACACCGGCAGTTGATCGGGCGCATTGCCGTGCGGCAGCAGCGACGCTTCGAGCGTCGCGGCCACCACCGTCTCCAGATTGCGCCGGCCGATGTCGGGATTGCCGAACTTGCTGGCGATCACTTCGCCTTGCTCGGTCAGGCGGATCTGGCCGTCGACGGTGCCCGGCGGCTGCGACAGAATCGCCTGATAGGTCGGGCCGCCGCCACGGCCGACGGTGCCGCCGCGTCCGTGGAACAGGCGCAGCGTCACGCCGCGCTCGTTGAACAGCGACACCAGCGCGAGTTCGGCGCGATACAGCTCCCAGTTCGACGTGAGGAAACCGCCGTCCTTGTTGCTGTCCGAGTAGCCGAGCATCACTTCCTGCTCGTTGCCCTGGTGTTCGATCAGCGCGTCGACGCCCGGCAGCGCGATCAGATCGCGCATGATGTGCGGCGCGTTGCGCAAGTCGGGAATCGTCTCGAACAGCGGGATCACCATCAGGCCTGCGTGAGCCGGATCGTTCACGTCGCCCAGACGCCCGCGCAGCAGACCGGTTTCCTTTTGCAGCAGCATCACTTCGACCAGATCGCTGACGGTCTCCGTGTGCGAAATGATGTAGTTGCGCACCGCGCGCGCACCGAACTTCTCGCGCGTGACGCGTGCCTCTTCGAGCACGCCGAGTTCGCTCTTCACGAGGTCCGAGTACTCCGCGTACGGCAGACGCAGCGGGCGCGGCTGCGCGAGTTCGGCGAGGAGCACCTTGAGCTTGTCTTCTTCGGCGAGCGCCGCGTAGTCGTCCTCGACGCCCGCGCGCTTGAGCAGTTCCGCGATCACCGCTTCGTGGATGTCCGAGCTTTGCCGCAGGTCGATGCTGGCGAGATGGAAGCCGAACACTTCGGCGGCGCGTGCGAGCGGCGACAGACGCGGTGCGGCGAGCGGCGCGCCGTGATGCTCGGCGAGCGAATCGATCAGCACGTGCAGGTCGCGCACGAACTCGGATGCGTCGTCGTAGGGCTTCGCGCGCACCGGCGCCGCGCCGCGGCCCGCGCTGCGCACCGGCACGCTGCCTTCGCCCAGACGCACGCGCGCGCTCGCGGCGAGCCGCGTGTACATGCCGATCAGCGCGCGCCGGTACGGCTCGTCGGTGCGATGCGGCGACTGGTCGGGCGACGCGGCCGCGAGTTCCTTGAGCGCGTCGCTCGCGCCGGCCAGCAGGTTCGACACCGACAACTCCGCGCCGAGCTTGTGCACCTGCTCCATGTAGTGTTCGAAGATCACCGTGGCCTGGCGCGTGATCGCGTTTTCGAGCGTCTCGGCGGTGACGTTCGGATTGCCGTCGCGGTCGCCGCCGATCCAGCTGCCCATCTGGAAGAAAGGCGGCAGGCGCGCTTCCAGGCCGTGCTCCTTGAGCGCCTCTTCGATGTCGGCATAGAGCGCCGGGATTTCCTCGAGGAAGGTGGTGCGGTAGTACGACAGCGCGTTTTCGATTTCATCGGCGACGCTCAGGCGCGAGTCGCGCAGCATCCGCGTTTGCCACAGCGACGTGACACGCGCGCGCAGCATCGCTTCGTTGTGCGCGCGTTCGCGATTGGTCAATTGCTGGTCGCGTTCGGCGAGCAGCCGCGCGACGTCATGCTGCGCGTCGAGAATGCTCTTGCGCTGCACTTCGGTCGGGTGCGCGGTCAGCACCGGCACGATCAGCGCGTCGTTGAAGAACTGCTGCAACACCGGCGTGGCGGCCGCGCCGGCTTCCACGAGCCGCTCCAGCGCATGGGCGATGCTGCCCGGTTGCGAAGTCGAGCCGGCTAGCGCGTGAATCCGGTGACGGCGATTGCGGTGACGGTCTTCGGCGATATTCGCGAGGTGCGAAAAGTAGCTGAACGCGCGCACTACGGTGACGGTCTGGTCCGGGCTCAGCGAACGCAGCTTCTTGTCGAGCGTCTGCGCGGCGGCGCTGTCGTCCTCGCGGCGAAAGCGCACGGCGGTCTGCCGGATCGTTTCGACGACGTCGAACACCGCGTCGCCTTCCTGCTCGCGCAGCACGTCGCCGAGCAGGCGGCCGAGGTAACGGATGTCCTGGAAGAGCGGATGGTCCTTGTTCTCTCGTGTGCGGCCGTTGCTTTTCGGCGTGGCTATTGGCGTGTGGGCCGACACGGCTTGCAATGCCGGAGCGCTCGCAGGTTCCGCGACGGCGCTGGTCGCGACCGCTTTGACCTTCGCGGACGCGGCGGCCTTGGCCGGCTTGTCCGCTTTGTCTGCCTTATCCGCCTTGACGGTCTTCAGCGCTTTGTTCGCCTTGACCGGCGTGGAGGTCTTCGCGGCCTTGGGGGCTTTGGCGGCCAACGCGGTTTTGCCGACGCGTTGGCCGGCTGTCGACGCGGCCTGGGCTGCGTTGCCGATCCCGGCAGCAGTGGCGGCGGAATTCCTGGGCGCAGCGGCGTCGGCCGCGCGTGCGTTGGGCGATGCAGTGTTGCGGCGGGCAGGGCGCGCCGATCCGGAAGACGTCACGATGGGTTTCCTCAGGGAAGCCAGGGTCTGTTAAGTGATGAACTGCTACTGCGGAACTGCACTATGAACTGCAACGTGAACTGCACGAAACGGTCTGGACCGATGGCGATACGCCGGAGAAGGGGCCACGCGTTCGCACGAACTGCGCGAACCACGCGAGGCGCACTTGCTGAGTACACCCCACGCCACGCGCCACGCGCGAAGACATGTACGCATGCAGGCGACGCAGGTTGCGCCGCATTGCATCATCCCGCATGCCGGGACGCGGTGCGCGAACGACCGTGCGTGAACATGAGCGGGATGGGGCAGGCGCGCGCCGCGCGAAGCCCGTCTCCTCCATCGATACCGCACCGGCACGGCGCTCCGCTGTGCCTTGAGAGGCAAGGAAGACACCAGGGCGCGTGCTAACATTGATTGTTATTACATCCCGTCATTCGATCAGCAAGCTAATGAACACCGAGACGTTTTCAACGCCACCCCACACGCTTGTGATTGCGTCGAGAGAAAGCCGCCTCGCCATGTGGCAAGCGGAGCATGTGCGATGTGCGCTGCACAAATTATATCCATCTTGCGACGTAAAAATCCTCGGCATGACGACACGCGGCGATCAAATTCTCGATCGCACGTTGTCGAAAGTCGGTGGTAAGGGTTTGTTCGTCAAGGAACTCGAAGCCGCATTGGCCGATGGCCGCGCCGATCTCGCGGTGCACTCGCTCAAAGACGTGCCGATGGAGTTGCCCGAGGGCTTTGCGTTGTCCACGATCATGGAGCGCGAAGATCCGCGCGATGCGCTGGTGTCCAACGGATACGACTCGCTGGCTGCGTTGCCCGCTGGTGCGGTGGTCGGCACCTCCAGCCTGCGCCGCGAGGCGATGCTGCGCATGCGTTATCCGCATCTCGAAGTGCGGCCATTGCGCGGCAATCTGGATACGCGTCTGTCGAAACTCGATCGCGGCGATTACGCGGCGATCATTCTTGCTGCCGCTGGTTTGAAGCGTTTGGGTTTGGGCGAGCGCATCCGTGCGCTGCTCGATCCTGAGGACAGCTTGCCCGCAGCGGGGCAGGGCGCGCTCGGCATCGAGATTCGCGCCGATCGCGCGGACATGGCCGCGTGGCTCGCGCCGTTGCATCACGAACACACGGCGGCGGCTGTCGAAGCGGAGCGCATGGTGTCGCGCGCGCTGGGCGGCAGTTGCGAAGTGCCGCTCGCTGCGTACGCGAGCTGGCATGACGGCGCGCTGCATCTGCGCGGCATCGTCGCTACGCCGGATGGTCAGCGCGTGTTGAGTGCGCAGGCCTCGGCGCCCGCGCCGACCGTCGAACGTGCGCTTGCGCTCGGCCAGGAAGTGGCGAGCGCGCTCGAACAGCAAGGCGCGCTCGACATCGTGCGCGCGCTCAGCACCGCCAGCGGTCCCGCCGCCGCATCACCCGACGACAGCGCGGCGACCGGCGCGTGATGGCAGCCGACATCCCAGGCAACGCTACTTTCTCCGCCGACAACGCGGCGTTCATGGTCGTGATTACGCGACCGGCCGGTCAGTCGAGCGAGTTGATCAGGCAGCTCGCCGCCGCCGGCATCGCCACGCTCGACTTCCCGCTGATCGACATCGCGCCCGTCGCCGACGACGCCCCCTTGCGCGCGGCGCTCGCCTCGCTCGAACGCTATGCGCTGGTCGTATTCGTGTCGCCGAACGCCGTCGATCACGCGTTCGCACGCCGCGACGGCATCTGGCCGCATGCGTTGCCGGTCGGCGTGGTTGGGCCGGGCAGCGTGCAGGCGCTGGCACGCCACGGCGTCGCCGCCCCGGCGCATCAAGTAATCAGCCCCACCTCGGCCAACGACGACGAATCGACGAGCTTCGACTCCGAAGGCCTCTATGCCGCGATCGAGACATCGCTAGGCGCGACGAATCTCGAAGGCAAGCGCGTGCTGATCGTACGCGGCGACGGCGGCCGCGAATGGCTCGCCGACCGCCTGCGCGAAGCGGGCGCCGAAGTCGAAGCGGTCGCCGCTTACCGCCGCATCGTGCCGGAACCGTCGATCGGCGGCTGGGCACGCGTGCACGCGTTGCTCGCGGGCGCGCCGCATGCGTGGCTGCTGACCAGTTCCGAAGGCGTGCGCAACCTGCACGAACTCGCGCAGGAGCACCTGACCGCCGACGAAATCGTACAGCTCAAACGCGCGACCCTCGTCACGCCGCATCCCCGAATTGCGCAAACCGCGCGGGCATTGGGTTTTGATAGGATTACGGTGTCCGGTGCGGGCGACGAGCGCATTGTCCGCGCGCTGCTTGCCGCCGTTCAGCCCGTAGTTCAACCGGTACCGTCCAACCCGGCTCATTCACCGGCTAAATCACGCATGACTGAAACGAACGAATCCAAGAACGCTTCTCCCCAGCCGGCCGGGAGCACCCCGTTGCCGCCGAACCCACCCTTCACGCCATACGAAGCGCAAAAGCGCCGCAACGCGAGCATGCCGTTGTTGTGGTTCGTGGTGGTGATCATCGCTTGCGCGGTGGGCGTGGCGGGCTTTGCGCTGAACCGCAAGCTGGAGCGCACCGAGCAGCAGCTCGCGCAACGCCAGCAAGCCAACGACACCCAGGCGAACGAACTGCGCATCAAGATCGAGCAGGCGCTTGCCGCCGTGCATCAGGCGGATTCGCAGGTCGCGCAGGTGACCGGCAAGCTGGCTGATACGCAAGCCGCGCAGCAGGCGCTGGAACAGCAATACGCGGACCTCGCGCGCAATCGCGACGACTGGACGCTCGCCGAAGTCGCGCAAATGCTGTCGGCCGCGAGCCAGCAGTTGCGGCTCACCGGCAACACGCAACTCGCGCTGTTCGCGCTGCAAAGCGCGGACAGGCGCCTCGCCGCGTCGGACAGCACGCAGGCGGTCGCCGTGCGCAAAGCCATCGCGATGGACATCGACAAGCTGAAGGCCGCGCCTTCCACCGACCTCACCGGTCTCGCGATCAAGCTCGACAACGCGATCGACCACATCGACGACCTGCCGCTCTCCGGCGAAGCGCCGATCCCGCACGCCACACCGCACGCGGCCACGTGGGCCGACACCGAGAAGGTGGCCGCGGCCACCGGCAAGCCGCGCTGGGAAGTGTGGTTGAAGGAAGTGACCACCGGCATCGGCGACCAGTTGACGAGCCTCGTCCAGGTGCGCCGAATCGATAACGCCGACGCGATGCTGACCACGCCCGATCAAGGCTACTTCGTGCGTGAGAATCTCAAGCTGCGCTTGCTGTCCGCGCGACTCGCGCTGCTCTCGCGCAACCAGACCACGCTGAAGTCCGACCTGCAGGCCGCGCAAAACGCACTCGCGCGCTACTTCGACAGCTCGTCGAAACAGACGCAGACCGTGCTCGATCTGATCAAGCAGGTGGATGCCGGTTCGGCCGCGGTCGAATTGCCGAATCTGGACACGAGCCTGCAAGCCGTCAATCAATACCGGAGCCGGGGTTAATCATGGCGATCCGGGGACTTCTTTGGCTGGCGTTTCTGTTCGCCATCGCGGTGGTGCTGGCGGTGGCGGGGCGCTTCGACACCGGGCAGGTGCTGCTGATCTATCCGCCGTACCGCGTGGACATTTCGTTGAATCTGTTCGTGGTCGGGCTGGTGGTGCTGTTCATCCTGCTGTATGCGCTGTTGCGCATCGTCCGCAATATCTGGCGCATGCCGCAGCGCGTGGCCGCGTACCGTGCGCGCTCGCGTGTCGCGAAGGCGCACGCCGCGCTGCGTGACGCGATCGGCAACCTGTACGCGGGACGTTTTTCGCGCGCCGAGAAAGCCGCGAAGGATGCGCTCGCGAACGGCGACAACAAGGGCGCGGCCGGTTTGATCGCGGCCACCGCCGCGCATCGGATGCATGAATATGCGCGGCGCGACGAATGGCTCGCGAAGATCGACGAAGCCGACTGGCAGGATGCGCGCCTGATGGCCACCGCCGACATGCGCGCCGACGGCCGCGACGCGGACGGCGCCTTGACCGCGCTGACCGAAATGCAGTCGCAGGGCGCGCGGCGCATTCACGCGCAGCAGATCATGTTGCGCGCGCAGCAGCAATTGAAGAACTGGGCCGAAGTGCTTAAGCTCGTCAAGACGCTGGAAAAGCGCGAGGCGATTCATCCGGCGGTGGCGGTGCGTCTGCGTCAACTGGCGGCGGAGAACCTGTTGCGCGACCGGCGTCATAACGCGGATGCGTTGCTGGAGTTGTGGAGTTCGCTGTCGGCGACCGAGCGTCATTCGCCGCGTCTTGCCGATCTCGCGGCTGAATTGCTGGTGGCGCTGAATCGGCCGCAGGAAGCGCGCAAGATCGTCGAGGAAGCGCTGGCGCAGAATTGGGATGCGCGGTTGTTGCGGCGTTATCCTGATACGACGGCGGGGGATGCGTTGCCGCTGATTCAGAAGGCTGAGGGGTGGCAGAAGGATCGGCCGGAAGATGCGGATTTGATGTTTGCGTTGGGGCGGTTGTGCCTGCATCAGCAGTTGTGGGGGAAGGCGCAGTCGTTCCTTGAGCGGGCGTTGAAGCTGGCGGATAACGAGACGCTGAGGATTCGCTCGCATCGTGCGTTGGCGCGGTTGCATGAGCAGCTTGGCGATAGCGATAAGGCTAGCCAGCATTATCGGGAGAGTGCGTTGGCGATGAATATTGTGTGAGGGCTGGGTGGTGGCGGTGCGTGCGTTCGTGATTGCTGGCGCACTGCTTTAAGCCTCTCGAATCGCGACTCGATGGCCGCAGATTTTGCTGCGGCCATTTTGTTTTTGTGCTGGCGGTTGCGTGTTGGGGGGTGCCTGGTTGGATCGCTTAGTGCGGGGCAGTGGCCGGTTGCTGCACGGCAGTCGAGGTCAACGTGAGCGCGCTTTTCGCGGATGGCTTTTTGCGGGGCGACGCGTTGGCTTCTTCGATGGGCGCTTTTGCTCTCTGCGAGGCTTCAGCCAGCAAGTTCGTTGCGTGTTCTGCGGTGAGGCAACTACGTGGCACGCCCTTCGCGTCGAGGGCAATCACCTGGAACAACTCGCGGTCGCATTCGAGTTCCTGCTGATACTGCTCGGTTGTGTCCAATAGCAATTCGAGCAGCGTTTGGCGGCGTTTTCTTTCGTCGCGCGTAATGGCAGGATTTCTAACTATTGAGGATGCGAGTGTGATCAAGGTGTCCAGTTGACCCACCTGCCGGTCGCATAAATCGAACGCGGAAAGGGCAAGCTTTTCGTACTGGAGTGCGTCGACTGGCGGACGCGAAGCCGGTTGATTTTTGACGGACCTGGGCATGGTGCGATCTCCCTGTTGGTTCTTGGGGTCGCCCGCACACGCTGCCTTTTGGGGGAGGGGTGAGCGGGCACGATAGCGGGATTGACAGACTGGCACTAAACCAAACCAGCGAGCCTTGCGGCTCTCCCGCTACGGCCCGCCCATAGAAAATGGACGTGCAGAAGCAGACGCACGGCCTGCCTGAGCAGGCGTGCGGGTTTAGTGTGCAGGCTGTCAAACCTGATCGCAGGGTGTTTCCCTGCGACTTGGTAATTATAAGGGAGTGGGCATATCTCGGATTTAGTCTTGCTGCATATTTCGGCGAACGTGACCGCCGATTTCGGGAACGTGACCGATTCGGCGGGATAGGCGTTGCGCGGTGTCGATTTT